>NZ_JACHYG010000004.1:0-616096 GCF_014192635.1 Pseudomonas sp. Tn43 | reverse complement strand
CACAAACCCCACTTAGACGCCGGATAGATGAAAGCAAGCCAAACACGCATCAAAAACAGTATTGCAGAAAAGGGGGTAACCATAGATGTAGGAGCGAGGCTTGTGTGGCGAGGGGGCTTGCCCCCGTTCGGCTGCGAAGCAGTCGTAAAACATTGCCTGGGGTGCGGCTGACACATCGCAGCTGCAGGTTTTTGGGCCGCTTCGCGACCCAACGGGGGCAAGCCCCCTCGCCACACAGCCTCGCGCCTACAGTGGGCGGTTTCAGGCCTTCTGGCTTTGCCGCCTATCTTCCCGCGGGCACCGCTCAAACTTCGCCCGATAGCTTCGGGTGAAATACGACGGTGATTCAAACCCGCACGCGATACTCACTTCCAGCACGCTCATATCGGTCTGGCGCAGCAATTGCCGGGCTTTCTCAAGCCGCAAGCGCAGGTAGAAATTGCTCGGCGTGTCGTTCAGGTGCAGGCGAAACAGGCGTTCCAGCTGGCGCCGGGTCACTTTGATCGATTCGGCCAACTCCAGCGTACTCAGCGGCGGTTCGCTGTGCTGCTCCATCTCTCCGATCACGTGAACAAGTTTCTTGTTGCTGATGCCATAACGCGTGGCGACTTCCATGCGCTGGTGGTCTTTGCGCGGGCGAATGCGCCCGAGCACGAATTGTTCGCTGACCTGGATCGCCAGCTCCGGGCCGTGGGCCTGACCGATGAGGTCGAGCATCAGGTCGATGGAAGCCGTGCCGCCGGCAGAAGTGATGCGCCGACGGTCGATCTCGAACAATTCCTGGGTAACGCTCAGCTGTGGATAAGACTCCTTGAAGGCGTCGATGGCTTCCCAGTGCAGGGTCAGGCGATGGCCGTCGAGCAGGCCGGCTTCAGCGAGGATGAAGCTGCCGGTGTCGATGGCGCCGAGGGTCACGCCTTCGTTGTCCAAGCGGCGCAACCAATGCTCCAGTGCCGGGCTGGTGAACTTCAGCGGCTCGAAACCGGCGACTACCAGCAAGGTAGCGCCTTTCTTCAGGGGTTCCAGCGCCGCATCGGCGTTGACCGACATGCCGTTACTGGCCAAAACCGCCCCACCATCCGCGCTCAATACATGCCAGCGGTACAGCTCGCCGCGAAAGCGATTGGCGACCCGCAGCGGCTCGATGGCCGAGATAAAACCGATCGCCGAAAAACCCGGCATCAACAAGAGGTAGAAATCCTGGGGCATGGAGCGCACTCGCTTAGCAGGTAAAAAGAGGCCAGGTAACGAGAGGGCGGCTAGCGTGTGGACGTTGATACGCCACTTGCAAGCGGCATTCAAGGGCTCAGGTCGCCGCAGTGCAAGAGCTGGTCGCCGCAGTGCGTTTTCACGGGCCTTGAGCTGCGTAACTTGGCACCACCGGCGCACAAAGATGACCGGACCCACAATAACGACCTGCCGAGGAACCCGACATGAAACGACTGATCAGCAGCTGTGTTCTTGCACTCAGCGGTACCGCTTTCTTGAGCGCCAGTGTCATGGCGGCCGAACCCGCATCGTGCCAGAACGTGCGCATGGGCGTAGTGAACTGGACCGACGTGATCGCCACCAGCGCCATGACCCAGGTCTTGCTCGACGGTCTCGGCTACAACACCAAACAGACCAGCGCCTCCCAGCAAATCATCTTCGCCGGGATTCGCGACCAGCGCCTGGACTTGTTCCTGGGCTACTGGAACCCGCTGATGACGCAGACCATCACCCCGTTCGTCGATGCCAGGCAGGTCAAAGTGCTCGAAGCACCCAACCTCAAGGATGCCCGCGCCACCCTCGCCGTCCCGACCTACCTCGCCGATAAAGGCCTGAAAACCTTCGCCGACATCGCCAGATTCGAAAAAGAACTGGGCGGCAAGATTTATGGCATCGAGCCTGGCTCGGGCGCCAATACGCAGATCAAGGCGATGATCGCCAAGAACCAGTTTGGCTTGGGCAAGTTCCAGCTGGTCGAGTCCAGCGAAGCCGGCATGCTGGCAGCGGTGGATCGCGCCGTGCGGCGCAAGGAAGCCGTGGTGTTTTTCGGCTGGGCGCCACACCCGATGAACGTCAACGTGCAGATGACCTACCTCACCGGCAGCGAAGACGCTCTCGGCCCGAACGAAGGCATGGCCACCGTGTGGACGGTCACCGCGCCCGATTACTTGCAGCAATGCCCGAATGTCGGGCGCCTGCTGAGCAACCTGACGTTCACCGCCGAAGACGAGAGCCGGATGATGCAGCCGTTGCTCGATCACAAGGACGCTTTCGAATCGGCGAAGCAATGGCTCAAGGATCACCCGCAAGACAAGCAACGCTGGCTCGAAGGCGTGACCACCTTCGACGGCAAACCGGCGGCTGATAACCTCAAACTGACCAGTCAATAAACCCGAAATGAACCACCTATTCGCAGCCCGATGCGGGCTGCGAACGGAATCGTCACGCCCAGAGCCACACCCATAATCACGCCTGTAAGGAACCTGCCCCATGAACCACGACGTCATCATCACCTGCGCACTCACCGGTGCTGGCGACACGACCGCCAGAAGCCCACATGTGCCGGTCACCCCGAAACAGATCGCCGCAGCCGCCGTGGAGGCCGCCAAGGCTGGCGCCACCGTGGTCCACTGCCATGTTCGCGACCCGCAAACCGGCAAGTTCAGCCGTGACGTGGCGCTGTACCGCGAACTGATGGAGCGTATCCGCGAGGCCGACGTCGACATCATCGTCAACCTCACCGCCGGCATGGGCGGCGACCTGGAAATCGGTGCGGGCGAGCACCCGATGGAGTTCGGCCCGAACACCGACCTGGTCGGCCCGCTGACCCGTCTGGCCCACGTCGAAGAATTGCTGCCGGAAATCTGCACCCTGGATTGCGGGACCCTGAATTTCGGCGATGGCGACACCATTTACGTGTCCACCCCGGCGCAACTGCGTGCGGGCGCCAAACGCATTCAAGCGCTGGGTGTGAAGGCCGAGCTGGAAATCTTCGACACCGGTCACTTGTGGTTTGCCAAGCAAATGATCAAGGAAGGTTTGCTCGACAACCCGCTGTTCCAGCTGTGCCTGGGCATCCCGTGGGGCGCGCCGGCGGACACCACCACCATGAAAGCCATGGTCGACAACTTGCCGGCCGATGCGGTCTGGGCCGGGTTCGGCATCGGACGCATGCAAATGCCCATGGCGGCGCAAGCGGTGTTGCTGGGAGGCAACGTGCGGGTGGGCCTGGAAGACAACCTGTGGCTGGACAAGGGTGTTTTGGCGACCAACGGCCAACTGGTCGAACGCGCCGGCGAAATCCTCAGCCGCCTCGGCGCCCGCGTTCTGACCCCGGCTGAAGGCCGCAAGAAAATGGGCCTGACCCAGCGCGGTTAACCCACACACAAAACCTGTAGGAGCGAGGCTTGTGTGGCGAGGGGGCTTGCCCCCGTTGGGTCGCGAAGCGGCCCCAAAACCTGTAGCCGCGGAGTGTCAGCCACACCGCATGCAATGTTTTACGACTGCTACGCAGCCGAACGGGGGCAAGCCCCCTCGCCACACAAGCCCGCTCCTGCAAAGATCACCGAACTCTTTAGGACGTCGCCATGAGCTTTATCACTGATATCAAAACCTTCGCCGCCCTGGGCAGCGGTGTCATCGGCAGCGGCTGGGTGTCTCGCGCCCTCGCCCACGGCCTCGACGTGGTGGCCTGGGACCCGGCGCCCGGTGCCGAAGCGGCCCTGCGCAAACGCGTCGCCAATGCCTGGGGCGCACTGGAGAAACAAGGCCTGGCACCCGGCGCGTCACAGGATCGTCTGCGCTTTGTCGACACCATCGAAGAATGCGTTCGTGACGCGGATTTCATCCAGGAAAGCGCTCCGGAGCGACTGGAGCTGAAACTGGAACTGCACAGCAAAATCAGCGCGGCGGCCAAGCCCAATGCCTTGATCGGTTCCAGTACATCGGGGCTGTTGCCGAGCGAATTCTACGAGAGCTCGACCCACCCGGAACGCTGCGTGGTCGGGCACCCGTTCAACCCGGTTTACCTGCTGCCATTGGTGGAAGTGGTCGGTGGCAAGAATACCGCGCCGCAAGCGGTTCAGGCGGCAATGAAAGTCTATGAATCCTTAGGGATGCGCCCCTTGCATGTGCGCAAGGAAGTACCTGGTTTTATCGCCGACCGCTTGCTCGAAGCGCTATGGCGGGAGGCGTTGCATCTGGTCAACGACGGCGTGGCGACCACGGGTGAAATCGACGATGCGATTCGTTTTGGCGCGGGCCTGCGCTGGTCGTTCATGGGCACCTTCCTGACTTATACCCTGGCGGGTGGCGATGCGGGCATGCGGCACTTCATGGCGCAATTCGGGCCAGCGTTGCAGTTGCCCTGGACCTATCTGCCGGCACCGGAACTGACCGACCAATTGATCGATGACGTGGTGGATGGCACCCGCGAGCAGTTGGGCCAACACAGCATCTCGGCGCTGGAGCGCTATCGTGATGATTGCTTGCTGGCGGTGCTGGAGGCGGTGAAGACCACCAAGGCCAAACATGGCATGACGTTCAGCGAGTAACCCAAGTCAGGGGCCAGCAGGTCTGGCCCCATCGCGGGCAAGCCCGCTCCCACAGGGATTTACCGGGTGGCATAAATTGCATTTACACTTCAAATCACTGTGGGAGCGGGCTTGCCCGCGATAGCGGCAGCACAGTCAACACATATTCTGGATCACTCACTATGCCCACCCTCACCACCTACCAAACCAGAATCATCCCCGACTGGGTCGACTACAACGGCCATCTGCGCGATGCCTTCTACCTGCTGATTTTCAGCTACGCCACCGACGCGCTGATGGATCGACTGGGCATGGACAGCAACAGTCGCGAGGCCAGCGGCAATTCGCTGTTCACCCTCGAACTGCACCTCAATTATCTGCACGAAGTGAAGCTCGACGCCGACGTCGAAGTGCACACCCAGATCATTGGCCATGACAGCAAGCGCCTGCATCTGTATCACAGCCTGCATCTGGCAGGCACTGACAAGGAGCTGGCGGGTAACGAACAAATGCTGCTGCACGTCGACCTCGCCGGACCTCGATCCGCCCCGTTCAGCGAAGAAACCTTGAGCAAGTTGCAAGCCATTGTCGCCGAGCAAACCGACTTGCCCGCCCCCGCCTTCATTGGCCGAGTGATCGCTTTGAGAACGCCCCCTACGCCCGAAAAATAAAGGAGCTCGTCATGAACACCGCCGCCGCTGTTGCCGATTTCCGCACCTACCCGTTAATCAGCGCGTTGACCGCCGTGCACACCCTGGCGGACCGCATTCACGTGCAGTGGGCGGACGGTCGGGTCAGCCCTTTTCATCATCAATGGCTACGGGACAACTGCCCATGCCCGCAGTGCGTTTACACGGTGACCCGCGAGCAAGTGCTGGAAATCGTTGATGTCGCGGAAGATCTGATCGCCAACAGTGCACAGATCGATGCCGAGGGTTGTCTGTGTGTCGCTTGGCAGGACGGCCACCTCAGCCGCTTCGACCCGGGCTGGCTGCGAGCCCACGCCTATGACGATGAATCCCGCGCCGAACGCCGGGCCGCCAAACCGAAAAGCAAGTTGTGGGACAGCCACCTGAAGCTTGCAGTGTTTGACTATCAGGCGTTGATGGATGACGACGACGCTTTGCTGCAATGGCTATTGGCGGTGCGCGACATCGGCCTGACCCAGGTTCGCGGCGTACCCACGCAGCCAGGCTCGCTGAAGCTGATTGCCCAACGGATTTCGTTCATCCGCCAGAGCAATTTCGGCGTGCTGTTCAACGTGCAGTCCAGGGCCGATGCCGACAGCAATGCCTACACCGCCTTCAACCTGCCTCTGCACAGCGACCTGCCCACACGAGAGCTGCAACCGGGACTGCAATTTCTGCATTGCCTGGTCAATGACGCCGACGGTGGCGAGAGCATTTTCGTCGACGGTTTTGCCATCGCCCAAGCCTTGCGCCAGGAAGATCCCGAGGCATTTCGGGCCTTGTGTGAAATCCCCGTGGAGTTCCGCAACAAGGACCGCCACAGCGACTACCGCTGCCTGGCGCCGATCATCGCCCTGGACGCTTTCGGGCAGGTGTCGGAAATCCGCATGGCGAACTTTCTGCGCGGGCCGTTCGATGCTTGCGTCGAGCAAATGCCCGGGTTCTATCGCGCGTACCGACGCTTCATGGCGATGACCCGCGAGGCGCGCTTCCGGGTGATGACGCGGCTCAACCCCGGCGAGCTGTGGTGCTTCGACAACCGCCGCACCCTGCACGCCCGCAACGCTTTCGACCCCGCGACCGGCGCCCGGCATTTCCAGGGGTGTTATGTCGACCGGGATGAGTTGTTGTCGCGAATTCTGGTGTTGCAACGCTAGACCGCGTCATCGTTCATCGCGGGCAAGCCTGCTCCCACAGGCATCACGCAAAACTCTATAGGAGCGAGGCTTGCCCGCGAAAGCGTCAGCCCAATCAACACTTTTCATCACTGATTCACAGGCAAAAAAAACCCCGATCAAGCCGTGACAGGATCGGGGCAGAGGTGGGTACTGTTGAGGAGCTGTTGCGCGAGGGTGACCAAACCTTCGTGAAGCCAGCTGAATCCAGTGTGCCCACTCTCCTTGTTTGCAAGTTAGCCGAAAACGACATGTTCATAGCCAATGCGGCCATTGCGACAAATCGTCCTTGCCGCCACCCCCAGCCCCTACCAGAATCGAGCCACGACACCGTTCCCAGAAGAAGGATTGCGTCATGATGCACGCCGATTTGATTGACCAGGAAGACCTGTTGGGCCAGCTGAAATCGTTGGGCTTTCAAGTGCCGAATGGCTCTACAGCCGAGCAGGCTTGCGAGTGTGCGGTACGTGGCTTGAACGATGAGCGGGCGATGACGCTACGCACGATGGTGAAGCAGATGTACACCAGCAGCGCGACCATCCTGCCGGCCGTGCGCCAGGCGATCGACAAACAATTGCTGCCGGCGTTGGCGGCGTACCAGCAAAGCCGTAGCGCCTGATTTCTGGGGTGTTAACACTTTGTGGCGAGGGGGCTTGCCCCCGTTGGGTCGCGAAGCGGCCCTGAAATCTTTGCGACTGCTACGCAGCCGAACGGGGGCAAGCCCCCTCGCCACAATAGCCCGCGCGGTCTACAGCCTTACGCTCGCAAACGTCGACTCATTGCGCGCCTGACTCAATGCCGACAGCGGCCCGGACAATGGCGACAGCACCAACGCTTGCGGCAGCGGCATCATCGCCACTTGTTGCGTGGTGTTGGACCCCACACGCTCGTCGCGCGGCGGAATGCCGAAGTATTCGCGGTAGCACTTGGAGAAGTGCGGCGTAGACACGAAACCGCACACAGACGCCACTTCGATGATCGACATCGGCGTTTGCTTGAGCAACTGCCGGGCACGGATCAGGCGCAGTTTCAGGTAGTAACGCGACGGCGAACAGTGCAGATATTTCTGGAACAACCGCTCCAGCTGACGACGCGACACGGCGACGTACACCGCCAGTTCGTCGAGGTCGATCGGCTCTTCAAGGTTGGCTTCCATCAATGCCACGATTTCCTGCAGCTTCGGCTGGTTGGTGCCGAGCATGTGCTTGAGCGGCACGCGCTGGTGATCCTGCTCGTTGCGGATGCGTTCGTAGACGAACATTTCCGAGATCGCGGCCGACAGTTCACGACCGTGATCGCGGCTGATCAAGTGCAGCATCATGTCCAGCGGCGCAGTGCCGCCGGAGCTGGTGAAACGGTTACGGTCGAGGGTGAACAACCGGGTGCTCATGGCCACTCGAGGGAAAGCTTCCTGCATCGACGCCAGGCATTCCCAGTGCACGCTGCAATCGAAACCGTCCAGCAGACCGGCGCACGCCAGAGCCCAGCTGCCGGTGCAGACTGCGCCCAGACGACGGGACTGACGCGCCTGGCTTTGCAGCCACGACACATGCTCGCGGGTTACGGTGCGCTGAATGCCGATACCGCCGCATACGATGACGGTGTCCATGGGAGGCGCTTTGTGCATGGAGGCGTCGGGGGTGATCTGCAGACCGTCACTGGCCCAGACCTGACCGCCATCGACGGTGAGTGTGCTCCAGCGATACAGCTCGCGGCCGGACAATTGGTTGGCCATGCGCAGAGGTTCTACTGCGGAGGCCAGAGAAATAAGCGTGAAATTGTCCAGCAGCAAAAAGCCGATGGATTGAGGCGCACGGTTCTGGGGTTGAGCCCCGGAGTTGAACGTCGTCATCGCGGTATCTCCTCACACAAAGCGGGTGATGGCCTCAGGCGGAGGCTCTTTTTATTGCCATCGTTCTCGCGTGGGAGACGGGCTTTGTAATGACAGAGCAATTGCCATGCCTAAAATTGAATACGTGTTCAATAACTCCTGAAAACGACGTCGCGATGCGTCTAGATATGGCGCGCAGAGATAAGAGGTCATAAGTGCCATTAGAGGCCGCAAACCCGCTACCCCGTTGCCTGTGAGCAAATCGGTAGCACTTGTGGGAACAGGGCTGCGAGGCTCCAGGGGAGAGTGTCACCGCAAGCACGGCGACGGACGGTCAGGCGTGAATTGGATCCCTGGCGGGGGCAGACAGGCTTACCTGTTTGCGACGCGCCAAAACGTGGCGCGTTTTGGTGCGAGTGTTCACTTGGTGCGCAGTTTTGACTGTTTTGATGGGAATGAGATCGCGGTGGCGAGGGGGCTTGTCGGAACGCCGCATCGCCCCGTTCGGCTGCGCAGCAGTCGTAAAGATTTCAGGGGGCGCTGCGCGACCCAACGGGGGCAAGCCCCCTCGCCACAGGCCAACCCGGTCTCAACACTCAACGGCGCTAACCGCTAACCCACCGCGCGATGTCTCTTTATATTTGTCGTGCATGTCGGCACCGGTATCACGCATGGTGCGGATCACCCGGTCCAGCGAGATAAAGTGCTGACCGTCGCCGCGTAGCGCCATCTGAGCCGCGTTGATCGCTTTCACCGCGGCAATCGCATTGCGCTCGATGCACGGCACTTGCACCAGCCCACCCACGGGATCGCAGGTCAGGCCGAGGTTGTGTTCCAGGCCGATTTCCGCCGCGTTGCACAATTGCTCCGGTGTGGCCCCGAGAATTTCCGCCAACCCGGCCGCCGCCATCGCGCAAGCCGAACCGACTTCACCCTGGCAACCGACCTCGGCACCGGAAATCGAGGCGTTCTTCTTGCACAGAATCCCCACCGCCGCGGCACTGAGGAAGTAATCGACCACGTTGGCGTCTGTCACTGCCTCGCTGAACTTCATGAAGTAGTGCAACACCGCCGGAATGATCCCAGCCGCGCCGTTGGTCGGCGCCGTCACCATGCGCCCGCCAGCAGCGTTTTCTTCGTTGACCGCCAGGGCGAACAAGTTCACCCACTCCATGGCGCTCAGGGTCGAGCCGATCACGTTGGGCTTGTTCAGTTCTTGCAGGCTGCGGTGCAATTTGGCTGCGCGACGACGCACATTCAGGCCACCGGGCAAGATGCCTTCGTGCTTGAGGCCTTGCTCCACGCAATCTTGCATCGCGCGCCAGAGTTTCATCAGGCCGGCGCGAATTTCCTCTTCGCTGCGCCAGACTTTCTCGTTGGCCATCATCAACTCTGCAACGCGCAGGTTGTGCTGCTTGCAGAGACTGAGCAGCTCGACGGCACTGGAGAAATCGTAAGGCAGCACGGTGCGGTCCAGATCCACCACGCCGCTGGAAGCCTGTGCCTCATCGACGACAAAACCGCCACCGATGGAATAGTAGGTGTCGCGATGCAGTTCACCGTGATCGCCTTCGGCAACCAGGGTCATGGCGTTGGGATGGAACGGCAGGTTCTCGTCGATCAGGCGCATGTCCCGGGCCCAGATGAACGGGACCGACAAGCGACCGTCGAGCAATAACGTGTCGGTTTCACGCAGGGTCTCGATGCGGATGCCGATTTGCGACGGATCGATCGCGTCCGGCCACTCGCCCATCAGGCCCATGATCACTGCGTTGTCGCTGCCGTGACCGATACCGGTGGCCGAAAGCGAACCATAAAGCTGAACCTCAACGCGCCGTATCTGCTCCAAAAGTCCCTGTTCACGCAAACCTTGCACGAACAGCGCCGCGGCGCGCATAGGCCCCACGGTGTGCGAACTGGAAGGGCCGATGCCGATTTTGAACAAGTCGAAAACGCTGATAGCCATTACTGCTGAACTCCTGGATGTGCCTGCTCCAGGCGCAAAAGCGCCCAGTGGCGGAGCTGCTACGCTCAAGCTGCAATCCGCCGAGATGGCCGCATCATCAGGCTTTTGTCATGTCGCTCAACGTCTCACACCGACGCACTCATGCCCGCTAGCGCCGCAAGCCGCTTACGCAATGTTTTCGCCGTTTTTTTGCGGATCAGCGGGGCTGAACCGGCTGAAAAAAGCTGTAAACGACGTTACCGACACTGGATGCGACCATCCCTGTACTGGTTACGACGCACCCTGTAGGCGTCAGATTTTCACTGGTACATGATCGTATCGACTCGATTGCAAGGCGCCGTGGTAGAGATGTCTCCAAAACGCCATCCAACCGCAACAGATAAGTGCGGTGGTCCAGTCGGAACACTGCCAAAAAAAACACCAAGGAGTCGCCCCTTATGAAAGGTTCCCCGTCGTTGTTGTTGGCCGCCATGCTGAGTATGCCGTTCCTGGCTCAAGCCGCAGAACCGGCCCAATGCAACACCGTAAACTTCTCCGATGTCGGCTGGACGGACATTACCGTCACTACCGCCACCACCAGCGTCGTTCTCGACGCCTTGGGCTACAAGACCAAGACCACGATGATTTCCGTGCCGGTGACCTACAAGTCGCTGGCCGACGGCAAGAACATGGACGTGTTCCTCGGTAACTGGATGCCGACCATGGAAAACGACATCAAGGCCTACCGCGATGCCGGCACCGTCGAGACGGTGCGCGCTAATCTGGAAAACGCAAAATACACACTCGCCGTCCCCGAAGAGTTGTATAACAAAGGTCTGAAAGATTTCGCCGACATCGCCAAGTTCAAGAAAGAACTCGACGGCAAGATCTATGGCATCGAACCGGGTAACGACGGCAACCGCCTGATCCAGAGCATGATCGACAAGAACGCCTTCGGCCTCAAGGACGCCGGCTTCAAGGTGGTCGAGTCCAGCGAGGCAGGCATGCTCTCGCAAGTCGATCGCGCCGAGCGCCGCAACACCGCCGTGGTGTTCCTGGGCTGGGAACCGCACCCGATGAACACTCGATTCAAGATGAAGTACCTGACCGGCGGCGACGAATACTTCGGCCCGAATTTCGGCCAGGCGACCATCTACACCAACACCCGCAAGGGTTACACGCAGGAATGCAGCAACGTGGGTCAGTTGCTGAAGAACCTGGTGTTCACCCTCGACATGGAAAGCACACTGATGGGCAATGTCCTGGACGACAAAATGAAGCCTGACGCGGCCGCCAAGGCCTGGCTGAAAAAGAATCCACAGGTGCTCGATACCTGGCTCGCTGGCGTGACCACCATTGACGGTAAACCAGGCCTGGAGGCCGTGAAAGCCAAGCTCGCGCAGCCTTGATTTAGGGAGCATCGCTTACGCCGGACGGCTTCGGCTGTCCGGGCTGTTTATTTCCTTGCATGCGGACGTTCACTACCATGCTGATTGATCAGAAAATACCTTTAGGCCAGTACATCGCGGGCTTCGTTGAATGGTTGACGCAACACGGCGCCAACACCTTCGACGCAATCGCCGTGTCTCTGGAAACGATGATCCACGGCGTGACTTTTGCGCTGACCTGGTTCAACCCGCTGGCATTGATCGGCCTCATCGCGCTACTGGCGCACTTCATTCAACGCAAATGGGGCCTGACCGCTTTCGTCGTCGCCTCTTTTCTGCTGATCCTCAATCTGGGGTATTGGCAGGAAACCATGGAAACCCTCGCCCAGGTGTTGTTCGCGACCATGGTGTGCGTGCTGATCGGCGTGCCGTTGGGCATCGTCGCCGCGCACAAACCGATGTTCTATACAATGATGCGGCCGGTGCTCGATCTGATGCAGACCGTGCCGACTTTCGTGTACCTCATTCCTACCCTGACCCTCTTCGGTCTGGGTGTGGTCCCGGGTCTGATTTCGACGGTGGTGTTCGCGATTGCCGCGCCCATCCGCCTGACCTACCTGGGCATCCGCGATGTGCCGCAAGAACTGATGGACGCCGGCAAGGCCTTTGGCTGCTCGCGCCGTCAGCTGCTCTCGCGAATCGAACTGCCCCACGCCATGCCAAGCATCGCGGCCGGTATCACCCAGTGCATCATGCTGTCGTTGTCGATGGTGGTGATTGCGGCACTGGTGGGCGCCGACGGCCTGGGCAAACCCGTGGTCAACGCACTGAACACTGCTGATATCGCACTGGGCTTCGAAGCAGGCCTGGCGATCGTACTGCTGGCGATCATGCTCGACCGTATCTGCAAACAACCCGAAGCCAAAGTAGGGGGTGACGCATGAGCATTATTCGCTTTGAAGACGTGGACGTGATCTTCTCCAAAGACCCGCGCGCCGCGCTCAAGCTCCTCGACGAGGGCATGACGCGCAATGAGATCCTGAAAAAGACCGGGCAAATCGTCGGTGTCGAAAAGGCCAGCCTGGACATCGAAAAAGGCGAAATCTGCGTGCTGATGGGCCTGTCTGGCTCAGGTAAATCCAGCCTGTTGCGCTGCATCAACGGCCTCAACACCGTCAGCCGTGGCAAATTGTTCGTCGAGCATGAAGGCAAGCAGATCGACATTGCCTCCTGCACGCCGGCGGAACTGAAAATGATGCGCACCAAACGCATCGCGATGGTGTTCCAGAAGTTCGCCCTGATGCCTTGGCTGACGGTGCGCGAGAACATCAGCTTCGGCCTGGAAATGCAGGGTCGCCCCGAGAAAGAACGTCGCAAACTGGTGGACGAGAAGCTTGAGCTGGTGGGCCTGACCCAGTGGCGCAACAAAAAACCCGATGAGCTTTCCGGCGGTATGCAACAGCGTGTCGGCCTGGCCCGAGCGCTGGCGATGGACGCCGACATTCTGCTGATGGACGAACCGTTCTCGGCCCTCGACCCGCTGATTCGCCAAGGCCTGCAAGACGAACTGCTGGAACTGCAACGCAAACTGAGCAAGACCATCGTTTTCGTGAGCCACGACCTCGATGAAGCCCTGAAGCTGGGCAGCCGTATCGCCATCATGAAAGACGGCCGGATCATCCAGTACAGCAAGCCGGAAGAAATCGTCCTCAACCCTGCGGACGATTACGTGCGTACCTTCGTCGCCCACACCAATCCGTTGAACGTATTGTGCGGTCGCAGCCTGATGCGCACCCTGGACAACTGCAAACGCATCAACGGTTCGGTGTGCCTGGATCCGGGCGGCGATTCGTGGCTGGACCTGGCCGAAGGCAACACCATCAAAGGCGCACGCCAGAACGGTTCGAGCCTGGACCTGCAGAACTGGATACCGGGGCAAGCGGTTGAAGGTCTGGGGCGTCGCCCAACGTTGGTGGATTCCAGCATCGGTATGCGCGATGCGCTGCAGATTCGTTACCAGACTGGTAACAAGCTGGTGCTGCACGACAACAACAAGGTTGTCGGGATTCTCGGCGACAGCGAGCTGTACCACGCGCTGCTCGGCAAGAACCTGGGGTAAAAAGCAACAGACACAAAAACGCCGCGAGAGATCGCGGCGTTTTTGTTTGTGCAGATATTTGGTTGTAAACGCCCCCCCTGTGGCGAGGGGGCTTGCCCCCGTTGGGTCGCGCAGCGGCCCCAAAACCAGACACCGAGGTATTCAGAAAGATCGCGCTGGCCGGGTTTACGACTGCTTCGCAGCCGAACGGGGGCAAGCCCCCTCGCCACAATGGAGCTGCGGCGCATTCACTGCACCGCATCTCCTCAAACCTCAGCTATAAACCCGGCCAAGCAGTTGCCGATGGCTTTCAAACTGATCGAGCACATCACGGGTGATCTGATCCTGAGTGAAGCCCATCAGGTCGTAATCCTGGCTGCCGTTGTGCAGGTACACCTCGGCGCGGTAGTAACGTGCGCGCGGTTCATCGGCGCTTTCAGCAGACACCGTGTCACTCGCTGCCGCCAGGTAACCGTCCAGGCTCACTTCGTAGACAAAAGGGTTACCCTCTTCCATCTCGATCCGCACGCCCATGCAGCGCTTGGCCTTGCCCAGCAACGTCTGCACATCCAGGCCCTGAGCACGCAATTGCACAGCCGCGTCTTCCAGCGCCGGGCTGACGCGCTTGTCCATGAAACGCTGAACGATCGACTGGTTCGGTTGCAGGTCCAGCTGGGTCAGACGCTCGCTGAAACCACGACGACCACGCGCCGCCAGTTGCGCTTGCTCCTGTTCGATTTGCACGTCCTGGCGCATGGCCTTGTGCAAGCCGAACATGAAGAACACCAGCACTACGGAGAACGGCAGACCGGCCAGCACCACCATGGTTTGCATGGCTTCGAAGTTACCGGCGAACAACAGACCGATGGTCACCAGGGTAATCACCGCCGACCAGAAAATCCGTAGCCAGTGCGGCGCGTCTTCATCAACGTTACCGCCCTTGCAGGAAAGGTTGGCCATCATCACCGCGCCGGAATCCGCCGGGGTCAGGAACAGCACGAAGCCGACAAAAATCGACACGCCGATCACGATCTTCGACGCCGGGTAATGCTCAAGTAACTGGTAGATCGCCATTGACGGCTGTTCCAGTGCCGTCTTCCCAAGCTCCACCGCCCCATGGTTCATCACCAGGTCCAGGGCCGAGTTACCGAAGATCGACAGCCATGCCAGGGTGAAACCCAGCGGAATCAGCAACACGCCGGCCACCAGTTCACGCACCGTGCGACCACGGGAAATACGCGCGATGAACATGCCTACGAACGGTGCCCAGGAAATCCACCAGGCCCAGTAGAACAGAGTCCACAGGCCCAACCAGCGGTCGGACTTCTCACTGTCGCCTTCATACACATAGAGGTCGAACGTCTTGAGCACCACACCGTTCAGGTAGTCGCCGATGTTCTGCACGAAGCCGTTGAGCAGGTGCAAGGTCGGGCCGAACAGCAGCACGAAAATCAGCAGACCGCTGAACAGCACGATGTTCAGGTTGGACAGGCGGCGAATACCGTTTTCCACGCCAGACACCGCGGCGATGGTCGCCACGGTGCTCATCACGATAATCACGATCAGCAGGTTGGTGTTGCTGTGTTCCATGCCGAACAGGTTTTCCAGCCCCGACGACACTTGCAGCGAACCAATCCCCAGGTTCGTCACCAGCCCCAGCAGGGTCACGAACATGCCGAAACCGTCCACCGCATGACCGGCCGCACCTTTGACCCAACGCTCGCCGACCAGCGGATACAGCGCCGACCGCAACGCCAGCGGCTGGTTATGACGGTAAGCGAAGTACGCCACGGCCAGGCCGACCAGTGCGTAGATTGCCCAGCCATGCAGGCCCCAATGCAGGAACGTCAATTGCACCGCCTGACGAGCCGCGAGATTGCTGCCGGCCACGCCTTCCGGCGGATTGAAGTAGTGGTCCAGCGGCTCGGATGCACCGAAGTACAACAACGAGATGCCGATACCCGACGAGAACAACATCCCCGCCCAGGCGCCGTAGCTGAAATCCGGGGTATCGTCCTTGCTGCCCAGTTTGAGTTTGCCGTAGGACGAAAACGCCAGGCCCACCACAAAAACCAGATAAGCGGCGATCACCACCATGTAGTACCAGCCGAAGCTGCGGGACAACCAGGCCTGGGCAATGCCGAGCATTCTGCCGGCCTCTTGCGGGGCGATGATCAGAATGGCGGTCAACAGCAGAATCAACACGGTAGAGGTGTAAAACACCCAACCGTTGACCGTCACCTTCTCGGGTGGGGTCTTTATTAGAGAGGCAGAACTCATGGCACAGATGCTCCAGGCAGTGCGAGAGAAGGACACAAGGCAACGCGTTACCCGACCAATCGGTTAGTTGGCAGCCGACCGGCGGGTGATATAAAGACACCCCGAAAAAAGCCCGAAACCCTTGGAACGCCTGCGCGTGTGGGTTTCGAGCATTTTGGGATGTCGTTTTTCCGCCAACTACACGTAGGAAAAACCTGTAGGTAGCGACGATTTGTCGCAGATCTTATTCTTTGTTGATTGAACGTTCAATCAAAACAAAATAGACTGGCCCACAACCCGGTAGCCGTTTTTCGTCTACGGGAAGGCCTAAGGAGATGTGCAAGATGCCCAAGGTCGGTATGCAACCCATCCGCCGCCAGCAATTGATCGAAGCCACGTTACAGGCGGTCGATCAGGTCGGCATGGGGGACGCCAGCATTGCGCTGATCGCCCGTTTGGCCGGTGTCTCGAATGGCATCATCAGTCACTACTTTCAGGACAAAAACGGCCTGATCGCCGCCACGGCGCAGTATCTGATGAGCGTCCTCAGCGAGAACGTCACCGCGCGCCGTCAGGCGCTGGAGGACAACAGCCCACGGGCGCACCTCCAAGTGATCATCGAAGGCAACTTCGACGCCAGCCAGGTCAGTGGGCCGGCAATGAAAACCTGGCTGGCCTTCTGGGCCACCAGCATGCACCACCCGTCATTGCACAGGTTGCAGCGGATCAACGATCACCGTCTGTATTCAAACCTGTGCTGCCAGTTCCGCCGTGTATTGCCGCTCGATGATGCGCGCAGTGCAGCTCGAGGTCTGGCAGCTCTCATCGACGGTTTGTGGTTGCGCGGCGCGTTGTCGGGAGATGCTTTCGACACCGGGCAGGCGCACCAGATCGCTTACGAATACATGGATTTCCAACTGGCCAAACAGGTGAGTTAGAGCACACAGAACCGCTCAGCACCTGAACCGCTACCGACCGCGACGCCACTGCTACACGGCTCGCCCGGTGGCCAACGCCAACCACTTATGCACTTGCGAGGACTTTATGGCCCGTTTCGAACTGCAAAAACTCTACATCGATGGCGGCTACAGTGACGCCAGCAGCGACGCCACCTTCGAAGCCATTAACCCGGCTAACGGTGAAGTCCTCGCAACCGTACAGCGTGCAACCCAGTCAGACGTTGAGCGCGCTGTGGTCAGCGCCGAAAAGGGTCAGAAAATCTGGGCTGCAATGACCGCCATGGAGCGTTCGCGCATCCTGCGTCGTGCCGTCGACATCCTGCGCGAGCGCAACGATGAACTGGCCGCCCTGGAAACCCTGGACACCGGCAAGGCGTACTCCGAAACCCGTTACGTCGACATCGTCACCGGCGCTGACGTGCTGGAGTACTACGCAGGCCTGGTGCCAGCCATCGAAGGCGAGCAGATTCCGCTGCGCACCACCTCTTTCGTCTACACCCGTCGCGAGCCACTGGGCGTCGTGGCCGGTATCGGCGCATGGAACTACCCGATCCAGATCGCTTTGTGGAAATCCGCACCGGCCCTGGCGGCGGGTAACGCGATGATCTTCAAGCCGAGCGAAGTCACTTCCCTGACTACCCTGAAACTGGCCGAGATCTATACCGAAGCTGGCCTGCCAGCCGGTGTGTTCAACGTTCTGACCGGCAGCGGTCGTGAAGTCGGCACCTGGCTGACCGAACACCCACGCATCGAAAAAATCTCCTTCACCGGCGGCACCGACACCGGCAAGAAGGTCATGGCCAGCGCTTCCGCTTCGTCGCTCAAAGACGTGACCATGGAACTGGGTGGCAAATCCCCGCTGATCATCTTCGACGACGCCGACCTCGATCGCGCCGCCGACACCGCGATGATGGCCAACTTCTACAGCTCCGGTCAGGTCTGCACCAACGGCACTCGCGTGTTCGTGCCGAGCCACCTGAAAGCCGCGTTCGAAGCCAAGATCGTTGAGCGCGTTGCGCGCATTCGAGTCGGCAACCCGGAAGACGAGAGCACCAACTTCGGTCCGCTGGTCAGCTTCGCCCACATGGAAAGCGTGCTGGGCTACATCGCCAAAGGTAAGGAAGAAGGCGCCCGCGTGTTGTGCGGCGGCAGCCGTCTGACCGACGGCGAATTCGCCAAAGGCGCGTTCGTGGCTCCGACCGTGTTCACCGATTGCACCGACGAGATGACCATCGTTCGCGAAGAAATCTTCGGCCCGGTGATGAGCATCCTGACCTACGAAACCGAAGAAGAAGTGATCCGTCGCGCCAACGACACCGAGTTCGGCCTGGCCGCTGGCGTCGTCACCAAAGACTTGAACCGCGCTCACCGTGTGATCCATCAACTGGAAGCCGGTATCTGCTGGATCAACGCCTGGGGCGAGTCCGACGCCAAGATGCCGGTCGGCGGCTACAAGCAGTCGGGCGTGGGCCGTGAGAACGGGATCAGCTCTCTCAATAACTTCACGCGCATCAAGTCCGTGCAAGTCGAACTGGGTGAGTACGTTTCGGTATTTTGATTAGCTGATCCAGCTACAAGCGGCAAGCTTCAAGCTGCAAGTAAAAGCAGTTTGCGTTTGCCGCACCACCCGATTTCAGAGACACCGCTCGCTGCTTTTCCTTGCAGCTTGAAGCTTGTGGCTTGCAGCTCCCCCAGGAGAACACATGACTACAGAATACGACTACATCATCATAGGGGCCGGTTCCGCAGGTAACACACTTGCCACCCGTCTGACTGAAGACGAAGGCGTCACCGTCCTGCTGCTCGAAGCGGGCGGCCCGGATTACCGTCTGGATTTCCGCACGCAAATGCCGGCCGCCCTGGCGTTCCCGCTGCAAGGTCGTCGCTACAACTGGGCCTATGAAACCGATCCAGAGCCACACATGGACGGTCGCCGGATGGAATGCGGTCGCGGCAAGGGCTTGGGCGGTTCTTCGCTGATCAACGGCATGTGCTACATCCGCGGCAACGCGATGGACTACGACAACTGGTCGAAGCTGCCCGGCCTGGAAGACTGGACCTACCTCGACTGCCTGCCGTATTTCCGCAAGGCGGAAACCCGCGACATCGGCCCGAACGACTACCACGGTGGTGACGGTCCGGTTAGCGTGACCACGCCAAAAGCCGGCAACAATCCGCTGTTCGCCGCGATGGTTGAAGCAGGCGTGCAAGCCGGTTATCCGCGCACCGAAGACTTGAACGGCTACCAGCAAGAAGGTTTCGGCCCGATGGATCGCACCGTGACGCCGAACGGCCGTCGCTCTAGTACCGCGCGCGGTTACCTGGACATCGCCAAGAAGCGTTCGACCCTGACCATCGTCACCCACGCCCTGACCGACAAGATTCTGTTCGAAGGCAAGCGTGCGGTCGGCGTGCGTTACCTGATCGGCGCCGCTGAAGAGCGCATTGAAGCCCGCGCGCGCAAGGAAGTGCTGCTGTGCTCCGGCGCCATCGCTTCGCCGCAGATCCTGCAACGCTCCGGCGTCGGCCCGGCCGAACTGCTGAAGAAACTCGACATCCCGGTGGTCCATGACCTGCCAGGCGTCGGTGAAAACCTGCAGGATCACCTTGAGCTGTACCTGCAATATGCCTGCACCCAACCGGTCTCGCTGTACCCCTCGCTGCTGCTGCACAACCAGCCGGCCATCGGTGCCGAGTGGCTGTTCAACGGCACTGGCATCGGCGCCAGCAACCAGTTCGAAGCCGGCGGCTTCATCCGCACCCGTCCGGAATTCGAGTGGCCGAACATTCAGTACCACTTCCTGCCGGTGGCGATTAACTACAACGGCAGCAACGGTGTGAAAGAGCACGGTTTCCAGGCGCACATGGGCTCCATGCGTTCGCCAAGCCGTGGTCGCATCCAGGCCAAGTCCAAGGATCCGCGCGAGTACCCGAGCATCCTGTTCAACTACATGGCCACCGAGCAGGACTGGCAGGAATTTCGCGATGGCATCCGCCTGACCCGCGAGATCATGCAGCAACCAGCGCTGGACGCCTTCCGTGGCCGCGAAATCAGCCCGGGCATCGAGGTGCAAACCGACGAGCAGCTGGACAAGTTCATTCGCGAACACGCCGAAACCGCGTTCCACCCGTCCTGCTCCTGCAAGATGGGCACCGACGAGATGGCCGTGGTCGATGGCGAAGGTCGTGTGCATGGCATGCAGGCCCTGCGCGTGGTCGATGCCTCGATCATGCCGATCATCACCACCGGCAACCTGAACGCGCCAACGATCATGATGGCCGAGAAAATCGCCGACAAGATCCGCGGTCGCAAGCCATTGCCGCGCAGCAAGGCTGCTTACTACGTGGCCGGTGATGCACCGGTGCGTGGCAAACCGTTGCGGGATGTGAGCCCTACCGCGCAGTAATCGCTGCACCGTGGTGCAGCCATCGCGAGCAGGCTCGCTCCCACAAGTTTTCGGGTTGGATTGCAAATGTGTGATCTACCTGGATCCCTGTGGGAGCGGGCTTGCCCGCGATGGGGCCCGACCAGTCAACACCTCTCGACCTGACACATCCTTGCAATCCCTCCCCACACCGCAACGCCCTTGATCCTACCCCCCACCCAGGCCTAATCTAGCGCCACGCAAACGTTTCATCCCCTCGCAATACCGATGCATCGCAACTCCATGCCAAGGAGGTCCCCGAATGTTCGATTTCCACCCCCAGCTCAAGCAGCGTTTTGCTGCCTTGCGCACGGGCGCTGAATTCTTTTCGCTACGTTATGTGCGCGAGTCCGGCCAGTACCTGTCGGTGCGCAAGAACGTCGCCGAACCGCCAAGCCTGAGCCGTGATGAAGGCGCGATGCTGACCGTTCGGGTCAACGGCATCGAAGCCTATGCCGCGACCAACGACCTGAGCCAATCCGGCCTGCAAGCCGCGCTGGATAAAGCCGAGCAACAAGCCCGTCGACTCAAGCCTCATGCCCTGCTCGACCTGCGCGAGCAAGCCGTCTCCAGCGACCGCGCCGACTATTTCTCGCCCAACTTCGACCAGCCCTTTCCGTCCCTGAGCGATTGCTACCAACTGCTCGGCGCCGAATCTGCCGCTGTGCCCAAAGACGAGCGACTGGTCAACTGGCAGGCGAGCATCGGCATCACCAACGTCGAGCAAATCTACCTCAACAGCGCCGGTGCCGAGTTGCGTCAGGCCCAGCGTTTCGTCTACCCCAGCCTGGACGTCACCGCCTACGACGGCAGCGACAGCCAGACCCGTAGCCTGGGCCGCGAGAACTTCGGCCAGCAGGGCGGCTTTGATGTGATCAGCCGTTGCGGCCTGATCGGTGCCGGCCCGAAAGTCGCCGATCAGGCGCTGCAATTGCTGCTGGCGCCGAACACCCCGCAAGGCCCGCGCGATTTGTTGCTGATGCCCGATCAAATGATGCTGCAGATCCACGAGTCCATCGGTCACCCGCTGGAACTGGACCGCATCCTGGGCGATGAGCGCAACTATGCCGGCACCAGTTTCGTCAAGGCAGAAGACTTCGGCAGCCTGCAATACGGCTCCGAACTGCTCAACGTGACGTTCGACCCGGACATCCCCGAGCAACTCGCCAGCTACGGCCATGACGACGACGGCAGCGCCGCCAGCAAGCAATTTCTGATCAAGGAAGGTTTGCTGCTGCGGCCATTGGGCGGTGCGTTGTCGCAATTTCGTGCCGGCATGGATGGCGTTGCCAACAGTCGTGCGTGTGGCTGGAACCGTCCGCCGATCGACCGCATGGCCAACCTCAACATCGAGCCCGGCGATCAACCGTTGGAACAGCTGATCGGCAACATCGAGCATGGCATTTTGATGAGCACCAACCGTTCATGGTCCATTGATGATGCGCGCAACAAATTCCAGTTCGGCTGCGAATGGGGCCAGTTGATCGAAAACGGCGAGCTCAAGGGTGTGGTGAAGAACCCGAACTACCGGGCGATTTCCGCCCAATTCTGGAAAAGCCTCAGCGCCGTCGGCGATGCCGACACCGTCAAAGTGTTGGGCACGCCGAATTGCGGCAAGGGCGAACCGAACCAGGTGATCCGCGTCGGCCATGCGTCACCGGCCTGTGTGTTCAGCCATGTTGATGTGTTTGGGGGAGATGCCTGATGAGTACATCCACGCGCCCTGTAAATAGCCAGGCCGAGTCATTCAAGGAGCTGGTCAACTGGCTGCGCGATGCGCTGCGCACGCCGGAGCAATTCACCCTCAGCTACGCCGCCGAGTCCTCGGCTTTCGTGCGCTTCAACCACGCCAAGGTCCGTCAGGCCGGGCAGGTACAACAGGCGAGTGTCGGGTTCAAACTGATTAACGATGGTCGTCATGCCGACTTGAATATCACGTTGTCGGGAAACCACGAAGTCGATCTTCAGCGTCTGGCCGAAGGCCTGCAACAGTTGCGCGAAACCCTGCCACTGTTGCCTCAGGATCCGTACCTGCTGCTTAACCAGAACGTTTGGCAGAGCAACAACGTGCAAGAGCATCCGCTGCCGGACACCGAGCAAGTGGTCGCTGAAATCAACCAGGCTGCCGAGGGGCTGGATCTGGTGGGCTTTTATGCCGCCGGGCCGATCAGTCGCGGTTTCGCCAGCTCTTCGGGCGCGTTCGGCTGGCATCAGGCCAACAGCTTCAACTTCGATTTCAGCCTGTTCCATGAAAACGGTCAGGCGGTGAAAGCCAGTTATGCCGGGCACGACTGGAACAGTGAAGGCTTTGCCAGACGCTTCCAGCAGGCCCGCGAGCAATTGGCGTTTCTGGGGCGTCCGTTGCGCACGCTGCCGCCCGGCGAATACCGCGCCTACCTGGCGCCGGCAGCGCTGGAAGAAATCATGGGCATGTTGAGCTGGGGCGGGTTTTCGGCACAGGCGATTGCCAGCAAGCAGAGCCCGTTGCAGAAGTTCTACGCCAACGAAGCCTGTTTCAGCCCTGACATAGGGTTGAGCGAGCAAGTCAGCGGTTCATTGAGCCCGGCGTTTTCCGACGAAGGTTATCCCCGCGATGATCTGGGATTGATCGCCAAAGGCATGGCCAATGCCCGACTGATCAGTTCCCGCAGCGCCGCCGAATACGACCTGATTGCCAACGGCGCCAGCAGCCATGAATACCCGACGGCGCTGGTCATGCAAGCCGGCAATCTTGCGCAGGCGGACATCCTCAAGCGCCTCGGCACCGGGCTTTACATCAGCAACCTGTGGTACCTCAACTACTCGGACCAACCGGCGGCGCGCCTGACCGGCATGACCCGGTTTGCGACCTTCTGGGTCGAGAACGGCGAGATTCAGGCGCCGGTGAGCACCATGCGGTTTGACGACAGCGTCTACAGCCTGCTCGGTTCGCAGCTGGAAGCGTTGACCAAGGAGCGTGAATTGCTGCTTTCGGCCAGCACCTACAGTCAGCGGGCGACTGCCTCGGCGTTATTGCCCGGTGCGCTCGTCAGCCGACTGACGTTGACGCTGTAACACAGATCGTTCCCACGCTCTGCGTGGGAACGATCATCTCCGCCCACAAGAGGTCCCATGCCCAACCGCCCACCTCTCGATGCCGTCACCGCCCGCTGGGTACCCTGGGTTGTGGCCATTGCCTTCTTCATGCAGTCCCTCGACGGGACGATCCTCAACACCGCCCTCCCCGCGATGGCCGGGGACCTGGCCGAAGACCCGCTGCGCATGCAGGGCGTCATCATCGCCTACATGCTTACCGTCGCCTTACTGATCCCCGCCTCCGGCTGGATCGCCGATCGCTTCGGCACCCGGAAAATCTTCTTCGGCGCGATTCTCCTGTTCAGCTTCGGCTCATTGCTCTGCGCCTTGTCCAATACGTTGAGCCTGCTCATCGGCGCCCGGGTGATTCAGGGCCTCGGTGGTGCGTTGATGCTGCCGGTCGGTCGATTGGTGGTGCTGCGCGCGTATCCGCGCTCGGAGCTGGTGCGGATCATGGGGTTCATCACCATTCCCGGCCTGCTCGGCCCGCTGATCGGCCCGACCATGGGCGGCTGGATGGTGCAATACCTGACCTGGCACTGGATCTTCCTGATCAACCTGCCGGTAGGCGTCGTCGGTTGCTACGCGGTGTGGAAATACATTCCTGACCTGCGCGGCAACGAACGCACACGCTTCGACAGCCTGGGCTTTTTGCTGTTCGGCGCGGCGATGGTGCTGATTACCATCGCCATGGAAGGCCTCGGCGAACTGCACCTGCCGCACTTGCGGGTCATGTTGCTGCTGTTTGGCGGCATGGCCTGTCTGGCGGCGTATTGGCTGCGGGCCGGGCACATCGACAATCCGCTGTTTGCGCCCTCGCTGTTCAAGACCCGGACCTTCGCCGTGGGCATCCTGGGCAACCTGTTCGCTCGGCTGGGTAGCGGCGCACTGCCGTTTCTGGTGCCGTTGCTGCTGCAAGTGGCGCTGGGTTATTCGCCGTCACAAGCCGGGATGAGCATGCTGCCCCTGGCAGCGGCGGCGATGGTCGCCAAGTCGGTGGCGCGGCCGCTGATCGAACGCTTCGGCTATCGCAGTGTGCTGACTGGCAACACACTGGCGTTGGGGATCATGCTGGCCAGCATGGGCCTGGTCACTGCGCAGACGCCGTATTGGTTGCTGCTGGCTCAGTTGGCGGTGCTGGGGGCGATCAACTCCTTGCAGTTCACCGCGATGAACACCGTCACCCTGATCGACCTCGACGACGCCAGCGCCAGCAGCGGCAACAGTTTGCTGTCGGTGGTCGCGCAATTGTCCCTGAGCCTCGGTGTGGCGTGCGCCGGCGCCCTGCTCGGTGGCTTCACGGCAGAGATCGGCAATGACGGCGTGGACACGGTTCTGGGCGCGTTCCAGCTGACATTTGTGACGGTCGGAATCATGGCGATGCTGGCCGCAACGATCTTCTCGCAGCTTTCACCCAAGGATGGCCGACGAAGGGTCAGCCGCGAGCACGATATAGAACACTGATCCGTAGCAGCTGCCGAGGCACGAGGCTGCGTTGCGTGTCCGCAGGACCGCCGTCGGGGGGCCGCTTCGCAGCCCGACGCAGCCTCGTGCCTCGGCAGCTGCTACGACTTCTCGTCCGGAAACTTCGGGCGAATGGCCATGAGACTGGTACACTGCGCGACATTTTGTTTTGCAGGCCAGTCCCGTGACCACCATCGCCACCGCTTTTAATACTTTGCCGCTGTCCGACGCCATGCTGGCTAACCTCGACTCCCTCGGTTATGCCCAGATGACGCCGATCCAGGCGCAAAGCTTGCCGGTGATCCTCAAGGGGATGGACCTGATCGCCCAGGCCAAGACTGGCAGCGGCAAGACTGCCGCCTTCGGTATCGGCCTGCTGAACCCGATCAATCCGCGCTTCTTCGGTTGCCAGGCGCTGGTCATTTGCCCGACTCGCGAACTGGCTGACCAGGTCGCCAAGGAAATCCGGCGTCTGGCCCGTGCCGAAGACAACATCAAGGTCCTGACCCTGTGTGGCGGCGTGTCCTTCGGCCCGCAGATCGGCTCGTTGGAGCACGGTGCGCACATCATCGTCGGCACCCCGGGGCGTATCCAGCAGCATCTGCGCAAGGGTTCGCTGGTGCTCCATGGCCTGAACACGCTGATCCTCGACGAAGCCGACCGCATGCTCGACATGGGTTTCTACGATTCCATCGAAGAAATCATTGCCCAGACCCCGGAACGCCGCCAGACCCTGCTGTTCTCCGCCACATACCCGGTGGGCATCAAGCAACTGGCGTCGAAATTCATGCGCACCCCTCAGATCGTGAAGGCCGAGGCGTTCCACGACGATACGCAGATCGAGCAGCGCTTCTACGAGATCTCCCCGGAAGAGCGTATGGACGCGGTGGTCAAGGTCCTCGCGCATTTCCGTCCGGCGTCCTGCGTGGCCTTCTGCTTCACCAAGCAGCAGGTTCAGGAAACCGTTGATCACTTGACCTCCAAAGGCATCTCCGCCGTCGGTCTGCAGGGTGATCTGGAACAGCGTGACCGCGATCAGGTATTGGCCATGTTTGCCAACCGCAGCACGTCGGTTCTGGTTGCCACCGACGTCGCCGCGCGCGGTCTGGACATCGATATGCTGGACATGGTGATCAACGTCGAACTGGCCCGTGACTCGGAAATCCACATTCACCGTGTCGGCCGTACCGGCCGTGCGGGCGAGAAAGGCATCGCGATCAGCCTGGTCGCCCCCTCCGAAGCGCACCGCGCCCAGGCCATCGAGCAACTGCAGAAATCGCCGTTGAACTGGGATCAACTGAGCAACCTCAAATCCCAGGGTGGCGCGCCGCTGCTGCCGGTGATGAGCACGCTGTGCATTGGCGCAGGCCGCAAAGACAAAGTACGTCCGGGCGATATTCTCGGCGCACTGACGGGCGATGCCGGCATCCCGGGTGCCCAGGTCGGCAAGATTGCGATTTTCGACTTCCAGGCTTATGTAGCCGTAGAGCGCGGGATCGCCAAGCAAGCCTTGCAGCGCCTGAACGACGGCAAAATCAAAGGCCGCTCGTTGCGCGTGCGTATTCTCTAACCTGATCGTTCCCACGCTCTGCGCGGGAATGCATCCCGTGACGCTCCGCGTCACACAACGGCGGACGCAGAGCGTCCATGGCGGCGTTCCCACGCAGAGCGTGGGAACGATCATTGTGTGAGGACACCGTTTTGCGCTCTACCGAAGTCGTGATCATTGGCGCTGGCGCCGCAGGGTTGATGTGTGCGCTGACCGCCGCCGGGCGCGGGCGCCAGGTGATGTTGCTCGATCATGCGAACAAGGCCGGCAAGAAAATCCTCATGTCGGGCGGTGGCCGCTGCAATTTCACCAATATGTACACCGAACCGGGCAATTTTCTCTCGCAGAACGAGCACTTCTGCAAATCTGCCCTGGCGCGCTACACCCAGTGGGATTTCATCGGCATGGTCGCCAAACATGGCGTGCCGTATCACGAGAAGAAGCTCGGCCAGTTGTTCTGCGATAACAAATCCAGCGACATCCTCGAAATGCTGCTCGCCGAGTGCGATCAGGTCGGCGTCAGCCTGCACCTGGACACCTCGATTCAGACCATCGAGAAGCTGGAAAGCGGTTATCTGCTGGATACCACGCTGGGCCAGATCACCTGTGAATCCCTGGTGATCGCCACGGGCGGCTTGTCGATTCCGACCCTGGGCGCCACCGGTTTCGGTTATCAAGTGGCCAAACAGTTCGGTCACGACTTGCTGCCGACCCGCGCCGGCCTCGTGCCATTCACCATCACCGATCAGCTCAAGGAGCTTTGCACCGAGCTGTCCGGTACGTCGGTGGATTGCCTGGTGAGCTGCAACGACCAGAGTTTTCGCGAAAACATTCTGTTCACCCACCGCGGTCTCAGCGGACCGGCGATCTTGCAAATTTCGTCGTTCTGGGAGTCCGGGGACACGGTGGACATCAATCTGATGCCGGATCACGACGTGCCGACCTGGCTGCAACAGCAGCAGGCCGAACGTCCCAATAGCGAGTTGAAAACCCTGCTCGGGGAAATCTTCACCAAGAAGATGGCTAACCTGTTGGCGGACAACTGGTTCGTCTCCAAACCAATGAAGCAGTACACCCACGCCGAACTGGCGGGCATTGCCGACAAACTGGCGAACTGGAAAGTCGTGCCAGCCGGCACTGAAGGCTACCGCACCGCCGAAGTGACCTTGGGTGGCGTCGACACGCGCCAAGTGTCGTCCAAGACCATGGAATCGCTGAAAAGCCCGGGCCTGTATTTCATCGGTGAAGTGCTCGACGTCACCGGGCATTTGGGAGGTTTCAACTTCCAGTGGGCCTGGGCTTCCGGATACGCCGCCGCGCAGTACGTCTGATGGACCGCGTTATCTTTCTTCGCGGGCAAGCCTCGCTCCTACGGGATTTTTGAGGCGACACACAATCTGTAGGAGCGAGGCTTGCCCGCGAAGGCGTCCCGACAGGCAACATAGAGTGCGCAAGGAACAGATTTTGCTGTCAGATGTGATCGGCGCCATTGCGTCGACGTCATTAGTGGCTCAGTTTAGCGTCATTGCCTCGGAAGGCCTTCGCACTTCATGTCATCGACCACATTTCGGCAGTCTCTGCGTCGCCTCTGGGCGCTGGATAAATTCAGCTACAGCGTGCGGGTTTTCATCGCCCTGACCGGCACCATGGCGCTGTGTTGGTATCAGGATGAAATGGGGCTGTTGATCCCGTTGTTCCTGGGGATCATCGCCAGCGCCCTGGCCGAGACCGACGACAGTTGGCAAGGTCGCCTCAATGCGCTCGCAGTGACGCTAGTGTGTTTCATGGTCGCGGCCCTGTCCGTCGAACTGCTCTTCCCTTACCCCGTCCTTTTTATCATCGCCTTTGCCCTGGCCAGCTTCTGCCTGACCATGCTCGGCGCGCTGGGCGAACGGTATGGCGCGATTGCTTCGGCAACGTTGATTCTGTCGGTCTACACCATGATTGGCGTGGATCAACGCGGCGGCGCGGTCACTGATTTCTGGCACGAGCCGGTGCTGCTGGTGGCCGGCGCGGCCTGGTATGGCTTGCTCTCGGTGTTGTGGCAGGCGCTGTTTTCCAACCAGCCGGTGCAGCAAAGCCTGGCGCGGTTGTTCCGTGAACTGGGTTATTACCTGAAGCTGAAATCGTCACTGTTCGAACCGATCCGGCAGATGGACGTGCAAGCGCAGCGGCTGGAACTGGCCCAGCAGAACGGTCGGGTGGTGGCAGCCCTGAACGCCGCCAAGGAAATCATTCTGCATCGGGTCGGCGATGGGCGGCCGGGCGTGAAAGTCAGCCGTTATCTGAAGCTGTACTTCCTCGCCCAGGACATTCACGAGCGCGCCAGCTCCTCGCACTACCCCTATAACGCGCTGGCCGAAGCGTTCTTCCACAGCGACGTGCTGTTCCGCTGTCAGCGCCTGCTGCGTCAGCAAGGCAAGGCTTGCCGCGCCCTGGCCGAATCGATCCAGATGCGCCAGCCGTTCACCTATGACGCAAGCTTCGCCGAGGCCCTGAACGACCTGCACGCCTCCCTCGAACACCTGCGGATCCAGAGCAACCCGGCCTGGCGCGGTCTGCTGCGTTCATTGCGAGCGCTGGCCGCCAACCTTGGCACACTCGACCGCCTGCTCAGCGATGCCAGCAACCCCGATGCGCTCGCAGACGCCACCGATAGCAGCCTGCTCGACCGTTCACCACGCAGCCTCAAGGATGTCTGGACACGCTTGCGCACGCAGTTGACGCCGACGTCCTTGTTGTTCCGCCATGCCCTGCGATTGCCCCTGGCGTTAAGCATTGGCTATGGCATGGTGCATTTGATCCACCCATCGCAAGGTTACTGGATCATCCTCACCACGCTGTTTGTCTGTCAGCCGAACTACGGCGCCACCCGCCGCAAACTCGGGCAGCGGATCATCGGCACCGCCATCGGCCTGACCGTGGCCTGGGCGTTGTTCGATCTGTTCCCGAACCCGTTGATCCAGTCGAGCTTCGCGATTGTTGCCGGGGTGGTGTTCTTTACCAATCGCACCACCCGCTACACCTTGGCGACTGCCGCGATCACGCTCATGGTGCTGTTCTGCTTCAACCAGGTGGGCGATGGTTATGGGCTGCTTCTGCCGCGACTGTTCGATACCTTACTCGGCAGCCTCATCGCCGGGCTGGCGGTTTTCCTGTTCCTGCCGGACTGGCAAGGTCGACGCCTGAATAAAGTGCTGGCCAACACCCTCACTTGCAACAGCATTTACCTGCGCCAGATCATGCAGCAATACGCCGCCGGCAAAAGCGATGACCTGGCGTATCGCCTGGCCCGGCGCAATGCGCACAACGCCGATGCTGCGTTGTCGACGACGCTGGCCAACATGCTGATGGAGCCGGGGCACTTTCGTAAGGATGCGGACGTCGGGTTTCGATTCCTGGTGCTGTCGCACACCTTGCTCAGCTATTTGTCGGGGCTGGGAGCACACCGCGAAACGCAATTACCAACGGAGGTGCGCGAGCATCTGATTGACGGCGCCGGCGCAAATCTGGCCGTCAGCCTCGACGAAATCGCTCAGGGCCTGGCGAGCAAACAGCCGATTGCGATTCAGAGCGATGAGGAAGAAGCCCTGGCCAATGAGCTGGAGCAGATGCCGGATGAGATCGATGAAGGGCAGCGGTTGGTGCAGACACAACTGGCGTTGATCTGCCGGCAGCTGGGGCCGTTGCGGACGTTGGCGGCGCATTTGATCAAGGATACGAGTGAGGCTTGAGATTCGTGGTGATTGAGCGGGCCTCTTCGCGGGCAAGCCTCGCTCCTACGGATTAGGTGTCTTGCACAATTCCCGTGGCCGACACTGATTCTGTAGGAGCGAGGCTTGCCCGCGAAAACGTCAGCTCAGACACCGCAGACCGTTCAGATCACATCCCGTGCTGCCTGAGCAACTTCTCATAACTCCCATCAGCCTTCATCGCCGCAATCTCACGGTCAAAACCGGCAACGATCTGCTCATGCTGCGGGTTCTTCAGACTGACCAGAATATGCAGGCTGTTCTCGCTCAACGGCTTGGGCAAGAACTCCACGGCGTTGCGTACTTTGGGTGACTCCCGAGCAAGGTAATACCGGGCGACGAACTCGTCTTCCAGGGTCAGCTTGACCCGGTCGGCCGCGACCATGCGCACCGCCATGGCGAAGTTATGCACCGGTACCTTCTGCAACGACACAATGTCATCGAACTCCCGGGAATAGGCATAACCGCGCACTACCGCGATCGGGAACGTGTGCAGTTGATGCAGATTATTGAATTCGATCGGCGTGTCTTTGCGCTTGAGAAAGCGCACGCGATTGAGCAAGTACTCGCCGGAAAACTGCCCCAGCTTCGTGCGCTCTTCGGTGTACCAGGCGTTGACCAGCACGTCGTAACGCCCCTCGCCCACTCCAAACAAGGCACGCGCCCAGGGCACCTGTTCGAAATTACTGGCATAACCGGCCCGGGCCAGTGCGGTGCTGACGATGTCCGTAGCCAATCCGCCATTGACCAGCGTGGCGTCGGTAAAGGGTGGCCAGGCATCGGCTACCAGACGCAGCTTTTGCGCTGCCGCAGCCTGTGCCAGCAACAGCAATCCGATCAAAGCAAACGCTTGATGCAATCGCGGCATGCCAGAAATCCTTAACGGGCGGGTTGCCCGACGTGTTTTCAGCCAAAACTCCAAGGCCCCTCTACCGGCGAAACCGGGTCCTGACAGTAGCGTATCGGCGACATTGCGCAGTGCTGCATCGCAGATTACACAAAGAAGGCAATCTGGCGAGAAATGAATGATGGCATTTTGGTCCTTGTCACAGATTTCTTTGCCATAAAGACATCCCGCCTCAGGGCGCTTAGTATCGGAGCACGTTGTTCAAGGAATCTGAAGATGACAATCCATTGGGTCTGCAAACACCACAGCGATCTGGGTAAAGAGCAGCTTTATGCCATTTTGCAGCTGCGCGCCGAGGTGTTCATCGTCGAGCAGAAATGCCTTTACCAGGACATCGACGGCCAGGACCTGGAAGGTGACACTTGCCATTTGATGGGCTGGGACGGGGATCGTCTGGTGGCTTACCTGCGCTTGCTCGACCCGGAACTACAGGGTGGCGACGTGGTGATTGGCCGTGTGATCATCGCTCCCGCCGCACGCGGCACCGGGCTTGGTCATGAGTTGCTGAGCCAGGCATTGAAACAGGCCGCCAAACGCTGGCCCGACGTGCCGATCTACCTCTCGGCCCAGGCGCATTTGCAGGGGTATTACGGGCGGTACGGGTTTGTGGTGGTGGGTGAGGAATACCTGGAGGATGACATTCCGCATATCGGGATGCGTCGTTCCTGAGGGCCCTTCGCGGGCAAGCCTCGCGCCTACAGGTTATGTGTCGGCCACCGCCGCCCCTGTAGGAGCGAGGCTTGCCCGCGATGGCCGTCAGCACCGACGCCGCAAATACTCAGGGGTACTCCAACACCGCTTTGATCTGCCGCAGATTGCGCTCGATCCACCCCCGATCAATCGCCCCCCACTCGCGAATCCGGTAGCGCCCCGCATGGTTGCGCGCGCCTTCTTCCTGTTCGAACTCACAAACGATATCCAGATCTGCCAATGCCGCAATGGTGTCCTGGGCCGTGCGCCGAGGCATGCCGGTGACTTCGGTCAACGCCGGGACGCTGCTGGCCAGCCCGCTGTCGATCAGGTACGCCACGTACAACCGGCGGTAGAAGCTGCTTTTGGTCTTGCTCACGTCCATCCATGCGCTCCTTATAGAAGATCTTTTGATCTTGATCCTTCAGTGCATCTCCCGCCACGTCAGGTACACCCGTAAATCGAACTCCACCTGGTGATAACCCGGCAACATGTGTTCGCACAGCTTGTAGAACGCCTTGTTGTGATCCGACTCTTTGAAGTGCGCCAATTCATGCACCACGATCATTTTCAGAAACTCGGAGGGCGCGTCCTTGAACAACGATGCCACGCGAATTTCTTTCTTGGCCTTGAGCTTGCCGCCTTGCACCCGCGAGATCGTGGTATGCAGGCCGAGCGCGCGGTGGGTCAGGTCCAGGCGGTTGTCGAATAACACCTTGTCGATCGCCGGGGCGTTGCGCAAGTATTCCTGCTTGAGGTCCAGGGCATAGGTGTACAGCGCCTTGTCGCTCTGCACCTCATGCTTTTGTGGATAGCGCTGGCTCAGGTAATCGCCCAGCCGACCTTCAGCGATCAGCTGGCGCACCTGGTCCTGCAATGCGGCGGGATAGGCCTGGAGGTATTTCAACGCGGTCATTGGGGCGGCAACACGAGTCTCGAAAAGGTCGCCAGTGTAACGAATTCAACTCGTCAGCGCGCTCCAGTCGAACGGCTCGACAAAGTGACAGGTATCCTCGGCCATCAACGGCCGCGCGACCAGAAACCCCTGCACGTACTGGCAACCGTTGGCTTGCAGCCATTCATATTGCGCCACGGTCTCCACCCCTTCAGCGATGACTAACAGGCCGAACTGTTTGCATAAATCGATGACTCCGCGTACCAGCGCCGCATCCCGCTCGGAGCCCGGCAACCGGGCGATCAAATGCCGGTCGAGTTTGAGCGTGTCCAGTTCAAGGTCACGCAAGTGCGCCAGCGAACAAGCCCCGGAACCGAAATCATCCAGCGCCACTCGCACGCCCAGATTGCGCAGCAAACGCAGCTGTTTGCGTGTTTCGTCGGGGTTAAGCATCAAGGCCTCTTCCGTGACCTCGACCTCCAGCTGCCGCGGTTTCAAACCATGGCGCTCCAGCACCTGGCGCAGCTCGGTAACCAGATTGGGCAAACCGAATTGCGTGCTGCTCAAACTGACGCCCAGCACCAGATCCTCGGCAAACAAGGTATCCCAGGCTTTTCGCTGTTTGGCACTGCGGTGATAAATCCAGCTGCCAAGCCGACTGATCAACCGCGCCTCTTCCAGCAACGGCAAAAACAGCCCCGGAGGTACGTCGCCGACACTCGGATGCTGCCAACGCAACAACGCCTCGAACCCGCGAATCTGCCCGTCGGCAATGGCCACCTGAGGCTGATACACCAGATTGAAATCGCGGTTCTCGATGGCCGTGCGCACGCTCTCTTCAAGCATCAGCCGTGAACGCGCCCGGCCATTCATTTCGTGATCGTAGAAGCGATATTGCTGACGCCCCGCGCGTTTGGCTTCATACATGGCGATGTCGGATGCACGCATCAACCCATCGAGATTAGCCCCACAATCGGGGTAAGTGGCGATGCCGATACTGGCGCCCAAGGCGATGTCCATGCCTTCGATTTGCTGACAGATCGATACCCGCTCGATAAGTTTCTCGGCAATCTTTGCTGCTTGCTCAGGGAGTTCAAGATCCAGCAGCGCGGTGAACTCATCGCCGCCCATCCGCGCCAGAATATCGAAGGGCCGCAAACACGCCTTCAGCTGCTCGGACACCCATCGCAGCACCCGGTCGCCCGCATCGTGGCCGAGGGAATCATTGACCCGCTTGAAGCCGTCCAGGTCCAGGTACAACAGCACCCACGTGCTGTCGGAACGTTCGCCACGCAGCAGCAAGTTTTCAGAGGTCTGATAGAAACCCCGGCGATTGAGCAGGCCGGTCAGCGGATCAGTCACCGCCTGAAACTCCAGCTGTTGATGCAGATGGCGCACCACTGACATGTCCAGCACCGTCACCACCATGGCACGTTGTTCGGTGGGCAACGGCGCGCAGGACAACGCCACCGGCACCTGCTGACCAGGCGCGGTACGCAGCAATGCGTCGTGCAGACGCAGGGTTTCACCGCGTTTATAGCCGGCAAACAATTCCGAATCGGCCCAGATCGGGATGTGCGGTTTTTGCAGGAAATCCAGAAACTCCTTGCCTTGCAGCTCATGCACCGTGGCGTTGAGCAAGCGCGACATCGCCGGATTGGCAAAGCGAATCAGCCCGTCCTCGCCCACCACCAGAATGCCTTCGGCGGCGTTATCCAGCACCGAGGCGTTGAAAGCACGAGCGACTTCCAGGTCATGGCTCAACTGCTGCAAAGCGCGGCGATTACGCTGATGCTCGAGCAGGGCCTGGACTTTGGGTTTGAGAATTTGCGGATCGAATGGTTTGAACAGGTAATCCACCGCGCCACTGGCGTAGCCCTTGATCACGGCGTCCTGGGATTGCTCGTTGGCAGTCAGAAAAATGATCGGCGTGAGGCGGGTTCGCTGGCTGCCACGCATCAAGCGCGCCACTTCGAAACCGTCCATACCCGGCATCTGCACATCCAGCAGCACCAGGTCGACATCGTATTCGAGTAGCAGGCTGAGCGCTTCAAACCCGGAAGCGGCAGTGATGACCTGCCAGTCCTGGCGCTGTAACAACGCGCGCATGCTGATCAGGTTTTCGGGGTAATCATCAACAATTAAAAGGATTGAGTTGCCTTCAGCTGGCATAGGTAGTGCGCATTCCATGCTGCATCTCTTGTTCGGGACCTCAGGCCGGTCTCTTGTGAAAACCGGACAAATAATGCGACTTCACTCTAGACCCGGATCCGCAAAAGCAGAAGCTACCGGTGCGCCATCACTTCAGTAAAGTTTCAGATAGCCGACTAACGGTCAGTCCTGCAGGCCCCGGAATCCGGGAAAGATGGCATTTCGACAGGATGTTGACGTCAACCATCTGCCAGACGGGCATTAACAAACACCTGTTCTACGCTTATAAAGACAGCCCGAAGGCGCGGGCTAGAGCTTCTGGCACGCGCGTACAGCTTAACGTGGAAGCTTGAATATGATCGATCTCGCAACCTGGAACCTCAGCGTTCCTGTCGGCAGCCCGCCGTACACCGTCGAAACAACCAAACTGGTGGACGGCTTCAAGGATCAATACTTCCATTCCGATACCGGCACCTTGTTTTTCTGGACCCCGGTGACCGGCACCCGCACAGAAAACGCGATTTACCCCCGTACCGAACTCCGCGAAACCTACAGCAATGGCACGCTGAAAAACTGGTACTACCCCGATGCGGATAACTTTTTGCGGGCGACCCTTACAGTCAACCAGGTACCCAGCACGGGCAAGATCGTCATTGGCCAGATCCACGCCTTCAAAAGCCAAAAGCCGATGGTAAAACTCGAGTATCAATATAAAGACTACAGCGCGACTGGAAACATCGTCGCCAAAGTCCGCATGCACCCCGACGACGACACCGCCCGGGTCATTACCATTGCCACTGGCATAAAGCTCGATCAGGAATTCTCCTACCTCATCCACCTCAGCCCCGGCGGCGCATTGGGCATCAGTGCCGCGGGCTATCAGTGGGACACCGACATCAGCGCGATGTGGCGTGACAAACCGCTGTACTTCAAGGCCGGCGCCTATGTACAGGACAACACTGGCTATACCACTGAAGGCGGGGAAGTGAACTTCAGCAGGCTGGATATTGATCACGATACCTGAGGCAACTCGATCCCCTGTAGCAGCTGCCGAGCCCGCGAGACTGCGTTCGGCCGCGAAGCGGTCGCCGTCCGGCACATACGTTTTACCTGAAAAAACGTCGAGCCTGATCTTGCGACTGCTGCGCAGCCGAACGCAGCCTCACAGGCTCGGCAGCTGCTACGGACATAACGATCCGGGCATCTGCAAAAGTCGTAGGGCTGCTCCGACTGTGGCGAGGGAGCTTGCTCCCGCTGGGCGGCGAAGCAGTCCCAAGCCCTGCCACCCAATTCCCCAGACACACCGCACCGCCCGGTTCACGACGGCCGCGCCGCCAAACGAGGTAAGCCCCTAGCCACAAAAAGTGGCATCCCCACCGCCCTCTGTAGGACCCGCGGAAGGCTGCGATCTTTTGATCTTGAGCTACGCAACCCGTCCTACACCTATCGAATACATAATAACAAATATAGCAAAAAGTCATGAAAAACTATCATTTTTCACAGTACCTAAGCTTGCAAAGCCCTCCTAAACTAACGACTAATTTCACACGCCACATGAAATTGATATATCAACTAAAAAATTAGCCAACAGCTAAGTAATGTTATCTTTTGGAGGTAAATCATGCCCACCACCGCAGAAGCATCCTACCCATCACTTTGTTTCTCAGCGAAACTTTCAATCCCCAATCAGGTCGGGAATGTTCCAATTCCTGGCTACGTAGGTTTTGAGACGGCAATAGACAAAGCTTACGTACATGCACACAATAGCCTTTACGATAAGGGAGCAAAAATTCCGGACTACGAGTTAAAGACAGTCGATAACTTATGTATAAACAGTTATCCGAACAGCACTGCTGTATTACTTTATTTTTATTATGCAGAAGATACCACGTACACACTAAAAAGTGCAGACAAAAAATTCAACTACTGCAAGCCTTTATACGTCAAAGACGACGCAGGAAAGGTTGTTGCCTCCCCAAATAATGTCAGCTTCTTCCAATTAAAAGTAAACGATAAAATTGTTCTATTGAACGACATAAAAGAAAATACATTCGAACTTACATTAATATTAAAAAATAGCGAATTGATAGTTGGAGAAAAGACAACATGGGAGGCTAACAAAAATTTCTACTGTGCGCCAATTTTGGCAAAACGAGGCGCCACAGGTACAAAATTTCAGTGCACAATAATCGAAAGAGGTGCCTTTTCACCCACTCTTCACGAGTAGAAATAAACAACCAACACAGAGGCTAAAATTGGGGGCATCCATTAGCCTTGACTCAAGTGCAGTGGTCTAATTTCCCCGGACACCTCTATAGGTAGAAAATGCATCTATCGAGGAGTTTTTATGACCGGCTGTCTAGTCCTGAAATAGGTTTACACCTGTTTCACCCGAACGCCCGATGCACCGCATCGGTCGTTTTGTATTTCAAAGACAGGTGCGGACGCTCGCGGTTGTAGATCGATACCGACTCACTCACCATCTTCTTCGCCTGCGTTAAATCCTGTGGTCGCTGGAGCAAAAGCTCTGTCTTTAATATCCCGTTGACCCGCTCTGCCAAGGCGTTTTGGTAGCAGTCATAGCCGTCCGTCATTGAACATCGAATGCCGTGTTTCGCATGCAGCTCCTGATACATTCCCGAGCAATACTGGCTGCCTCTGTCCGAGTGATGCACCAACGGCTGCTCCGTTCGACGGTGCTTTACTGCCCGGCGCAGTGCGTGTGCTACCGACTCGGTGTGCAGGCTTTCATGGACGTGATAGCCCACGATCTTTCGCGAAAAGGCATCCGTCACCAGGCTCAGATAGGCCACACCCTCCTGCGTTGGCAAATAGGTGATGTCAGCCACCCAGACTTGTTCCGGGCCGCTTGGAACAACTTGATCAGGATCTGGCTTGAGCAGGTTCGGGTGGCGTCGGAAGCGATGATGGCTGTCAGTCGTCTTGTGATAAGCCCGCTTGCGAGCTACCAATAAACGTCTTTCCCGCGGGATCGAAAACAGCCGATCTCGACCCACTTGCAGCTCAAGTTGAGGCTGGCAATGCAGCAAATAATGCAGCTTTCGGGTGCCCAAACGCGGCTGCCGCTGACGTTTTTGCTGAACGAAATCGGCAACTTTCTGATTCAGAACCAGACGAGCAGCGTAGGCGCGATTGCGTTTGTAGTAAGCCTGTCGGCTTATCCCCATGAACTGGCAAGCCCTGCTGATGCTCAGGTTTTTGATTCGTTTTTTCGCGAGGACTTGCCGGGACGCTTTTTTACGACAGAAAGACCATAGTCATTCTTCAAGACATCCACGACCGCCTCGAAAAACTGCGCTTTCTTATTGGACAGAGCTAACTGCTCTTCAAGCTCTTTGATGCGTTGCTCTGGCGTTAATGGTCGGTTTTTATCAGGCATAGACCCCATCCTCGGCGAGCCAATGTATGTGCCTGGGCTCCAATCTTGCCGACCCATTACACCCTCCTGAGAATAGATCAGAAGGTGTAAACCTTATTCAGGACGGGACAGGGCACATGAATGAATCCATCACCTTTTTCTGGACCCCTTTTCTGAAAACCGAACGGTAATGGAGAAAAAATGAATTCCACTATTGATCTTGACGAACTGTTTGCATCCGACATTATTCAGCTAATTGAAAACAACCATGTATCACCAATCGACTTTGGAAACTACGAACCATACAATTTCATAATAAATCGAGAAAACTTTGATTCCTATTATGGTCGCCTCGACGATAAATCAAGCTGAATGCTTGAGGAATCAATAAAAGAAAACATTAAGTTCGAATGCAACCCAGAATCTGTTAATACTTCTCCCCCACCAGCTTATATCAAGAAGCCAGATGGAGATGACACACCTGAATGGATCTGGGACCATTATAAAAATGGCGGCCGTACAAGTTAAACGCTATCGACAATCGAAAAATCTACTTAAATTTTTAACGACAAAAAACCCGCCTTTCGGCGGGTTTTTATGCAACTAAACCGCTTTTGACTTAGTTAACCTTAGCGTTCAACTCACCCTTCAGATAACGCTGGTACATCGCTTCCAACGAGATCGGCTTGATCTTCGAAGCGTTGCCCGCTGTACCAAATTGGTTATAACGGTCAATACACACATCACGCATAGCAGTCACGGTTGCGCCGAAGAACTTGCGCGGGTCGAACTCGCTTGGGTTGGTAGCCATCAGGCGACGCATGGCGCCAGTGGAGGCCAGGCGCAGGTCGGTGTCGATGTTGACCTTGCGCACGCCGTGCTTGATGCCTTCGACGATTTCTTCAACCGGTACGCCGTAGGTTTCTTTGATGTCGCCGCCGTACTGGTTAATGATCGCCAGCCACTCTTGCGGAACCGAAGACGAGCCGTGCATCACCAGGTGGGTGTTCGGGATGCGTTTGTGGATTTCCTTGATGCGGTCGATGGCCAGCACGTCGCCAGTAGGTGGCTTGGTGAACTTGTAGGCGCCGTGGCTGGTGCCGATGGCGATGGCCAGGGCATCGACCTGGGTGCGCTTGACGAAGTCAGCGGCTTCTTCCGGGTCGGTCAGCATCTGGCTGTGATCCAGAACGCCTTCGGCGCCGATGCCGTCTTCTTCACCAGCCATGCCGGTTTCCAGCGAACCCAGGCAGCCCAGCTCGCCTTCTACCGATACGCCGCAGGCGTGAGCCATGGCTACGGTTTGTTGGGTAACACGGACGTTGTAGTCGTAGTCGGTCGGGGTCTTGCCGTCTTCGCCCAGGGAACCGTCCATCATGACCGAGCTGAAGCCCAGCTGGATGGAGCGCTGGCAGACGTCAGGGCTGGTGCCGTGGTCCTGGTGCATGCACACCGGGATGTGCGGGAATTCTTCGATCGCCGCCAGGATCAGGTGACGCAGGAACGGGGCGCCTGCGTATTTGCGAGCACCGGCCGAAGCCTGGACGATCACCGGGGAGTCAGTCTTGTCAGCGGCTTCCATGATGGCGCGCATCTGCTCAAGGTTGTTGACGTTGAAGGCTGGAACGCCGTAGCCGAACTCGGCTGCGTGGTCCAGCATCTGGCGCATGCTGATAAGTGCCATTGTGTGTGTCTCTCCCGGTTGAGGGTCGTTAATCGTGCCAGCCTGCCGTAGCGGCGGCGGCTATTCAAGTTATTGCAGATCGGAACTGGCCCGGGCTGCGAATTCGGTACAACAAAAAACCTGTGTCGCTGAAACCTTGTGGCGAGGGGGCTTGCCCCCGTTCGGCTGCGCAGCAGTCGCAAATCGGACGACGCGGTCTAATTGAAGCATCGCGCCCGCTGGCTTCGGGAGCGCTTCGCACTCCAACGGAGGCAAGCCCCCTCGCCACAAAAGCCCGCTGCCATCTGTGGATCTCTGTTACTCGGCTTTACAACCGCGGCCGATCAAATCATTGGTGGCGACCCAGTACACCAGGCCTTCCTCACCTTTTACGTGAAACGCCAGCATGTCGTTGCTGTACAGAGAACCTTCGGCGCCCGGTTCAAGCTTCAAGCGGTAGACCTGATCGGCACCGCCCAGACGAACATCGACTTCCTTGCGGTTAATGTCAGTGTAGCGCCAGAGTACTTTGGCCTGACTGTCGCAGGTCCAGGTGTTCCAGCTTTGCGTGGGCTCGGCAGCGTTGAACAGGTTCAGATTGGCGCAACCTCCCAGCAATGCCAGGGCCGTAGCGGCGATAAAGCGTTTCATCCATGTTCCTCGACTGACGGCACACGCCGCCAGCCTTGAATAAAGAGTCAGACCCCTCAAGGGCAACCATGTTCCTTGGCCGGGACCTGTGTCTCGTATTTGTCCAGGCCATCGGGCCCGGAACGCTTGTTGATCACCGGGTTGGTTTCCGCTTGCCAGTCGGCCTGGTAGCAACCTTTTTCCTGTGTTTGCGGCGCGGGTTCCGGCGTGGCTTTGGGGTTACTCCCGCAAGCCGCCAGCATACCCGCGGCGATCAACAGCATTAAGGACCTGACCATGTGAACACTCCTTTGCCTGGCCAAATGCGCGGCCTCAGGCCTTGGCCCGGCTTTCCAGGACTTCGACGGCCGGCAACACTTTGCCTTCGACGAATTCGAGAAACGCGCCGCCGCCGGTAGAAATGTAGGAGATTTGTTCGGCAACGCCATATTTATCGATGGCCGCCAAAGTGTCGCCGCCGCCAGCGATGGAGAACGCCGAGCTTTCGGCGATGGCCTGGGCCAGCACTTTGGTGCCGTTACCGAACTGGTCGAATTCGAACACGCCCACCGGGCCGTTCCACAGGATGGTCTTGGACGACTTCAGCAGCTCGGCGAAATTCGCCGCGGTCTGTGGGCCGATGTCCAGGATCATGTCATCGGCGGCCACGTCAGCGATCAGTTTGACGGTCGCGGTCGCGGTTTCAGCGAATTCCTTGGCAACCACCACGTCGACCGGCAGCGGAACGCTGACCTTGGCGGCGATTTCCCGGGCGGTGTCCAGCAGGTCCGGCTCGTACAGGGACTTGCCGACCGGATGACCGGCAGCGGCCAGGAACGTGTTGGCAATGCCACCGCCGACGATCAGCTGATCGCAGATCTGACTCAGGCTGTTGAGCACGTCGAGTTTGGTCGACACTTTGGAGCCGGCAACGATAGCGGCCATCGGCTGCGCTGGGGCGCCCAGGGCTTTACCCAGCGCGTCCAGTTCGGCGGCCAGCAGCGGACCAGCGGCGGCGACTTTGGCGAACTTGGCCACGCCATGGGTCGAACCCTCGGCACGGTGAGCGGTGCCGAAGGCGTCCATCACGAACACGTCACACAGGGCCGCGTATTGCTTGGCCAGTTCGTCAGCGTTCTTTTTCTCGCCCTTGTTGAAGCGCACGTTTTCGAACAACACGATGTCGCCGGCTTTCACGTCGACGCCGCCCAGGTAATCGGACACCAGCGGCACTTCGCGGCCCAACGCCTTGCTCAGGTAATCTGCCACCGGCGCAAGGCTGTTCTCGGCCGAGAACTCGCCTTCGGTCGGACGGCCAAGGTGCGAGCAGACCATCACGGCAGCACCTTTTTCCAGGGCCAGCTTGATGGTCGGCAGCGAAGCCAGGATTCGCGCATCGCTGGTGACAACACCGTCCTTGACTGGGACGTTGAGGTCTTCGCGGATCAGTACGCGCTTACCTTGCAGATCGAGGTCGGTCATCTTCAACACGGTCATGGGTCGCATTTCCTGGATAGCTGTTTTAGAGAGCAGTTTTTGATTGTGGTGCAGCTGTTTGCAAATAGTGTTCTGCAACGTCCAGCATTCGATTGGCAAAACCCCATTCGTTGTCGAACCAGGCCAGGATGTTCACCAACCGTGGGCCGGAAACGCGGGTCTGACTGGCATCGACGATGGCCGAATGTGGGTCATGATTGAAATCACAACTGGCGTGAGGCAACTCGGTGTAGGCCAATAAGCCCTTGAGCGGGCCATGGGTGGCGGCCTCACGCAGAATCCGGTTGACCTCGGTGGCGTCGGTATCGCTTACGGTCTGCATCGTAATGTCGAGGCAGGACACGTTAACCGTCGGCACCCGCACAGCTTTGGCCTGAATTCGTCCGGCAAGTTCCGGCAGCAGGCGTTCAATGCCTCGCGCCAGACCAGTGGACACCGGAATCACTGACTGGAACGCCGAACGTGTACGGCGCAGGTCTTCGTGGTGATAAGCGTCGATCACTGGCTGATCGTTCATCGCCGAGTGGATGGTGGTGATCGACACGTATTCCAGACCAATCGCCTGGTCCAGCAAGCGCAATAAAGGCACGCCGCAATTGGTGGTGCAGGAGGCGTTGGACACCAGCAGTTCGTCGCCGGTCAGGCAATCCTGGTTCACGCCATAGACGATGGTGGCGTCGACATCCGCCTCGCTGGCCATCGGCTGGGAAAACAGCACCCGCGGCGCACCGGCGTCGAGGAACCGCTGGCCATCGGCACGCGTGTGATAAGCGCCGGAACACTCCAGCACCAGATCGACGCCCAGTGACGCCCAATCGATGCCTTCGGGGGTGGCACTGCGCAGGACCTTCACGCAGTCGCCTTTAATATGCAGACAATCGCCCTCGACCCTCACCTCACCGGGAAACCGCCCGTGTGTGGAGTCGAAGCGTGTCAGGTATTCAATGCTGGCCATGTCGGCCAGATCATTGATTGCGACAATTTCAAACCCTGCCGTCGAGCCTCGCTCAAACAACGCACGCAAGACGCAACGACCAATCCGGCCGTAGCCGTTGAGTGCAACTTTGTAAGGACGCGGTTGAGGCATGGGGTTCTCGATTACCGTGGTGAATCCGTCAGTGTTGCGTTGAATGTTCTATTGCCATCGCGGGCAAGCCCGCTCCCACATGGACGGTGTAAATCCCTGTGGGAGCGGGCTTGCCCGCGATAGCGTCAGAACAGGCAATACATCACCTGGACTTAGTCTTCCAGCAGCTCTTCAGCCTGACCCAGGATGTTTTCCAGGGTGAAGCCGAACTCTTCGAACAACGCAGGCGCAGGCGCCGACTCGCCGTAGGTGGTCATGCCGATCACACGGCCTTCCAGGCCCACGTACTTGTACCAGTAGTCCGCGTGAGCGGCCTCGATGGCGATACGCGCGCTGACCTGCAATGGCAGAACAGCTTGCTTGTAGCTGGCGTCCTGGGCTTCGAAGACGCTGGTGCACGGCATCGAAACAACACGCACCTTGCGGCCTTGCTCGGTCAGTTTGTCGAAGGCTTGAACGGCCAGGCCGACTTCCGAACCGGTGGCGATCAGGATCAGCTCAGGCTCGCCTGCGCAGTCTTTCAGCACGTAGCCACCGCGATTGATGCACTCGATCTGCACGGCATCACGGGTTTGGTGCTGCAGGTTCTGACGGGAGAAGATCAGTGCCGACGGACCCTCGTCACGCTCCAGTGCGCATTTCCAGGCCACTGCCGATTCAACGGCATCGGCTGGACGCCAAGTATCGAGGTTCGGCGTGCAACGCAGGCTGGCCAGTTGCTCGATCGGCTGGTGAGTCGGGCCGTCTTCGCCCAGACCGATGGAGTCGTGGGTGAACACATAGATGATGCGTTTCTTCATCAGCGCCGACATGCGCACCGCGTTGCGGGCGTATTCCATGAACATCAGGAAGGTCGCGCCGTACGGCACCAGGCCGCCGTGCAGGGCCACGCCGTTCATGATCGCGCTCATGCCGAACTCGCGAACGCCGTAGTACATGTAGTTACCGCTGGCGTCTTCGGCGGTGACGCCTTTGCAACCTTTCCACAAGGTCAGGTTGGAACCGGCCAGGTCAGCCGAACCGCCCAGCAGTTCCGGCAACAGCGGGCCGAACGCGTTCAAGGCGTTCTGGCTGGCTTTACGGCTGGCGATGGTTTCGCCCTTGGCCGCGACTTCAGCAATGTAAGCAGCTGCTTTTTCCGCGAAGTCTTCCGGCAGGTCACCGCTCAGACGACGAATAAGTTCGTTGGCCAGCTCCGGGAAGGCCGCGGAGTAAGCAGCGAAACGCTGATCCCACTCAGCTTCGGCAGCGCGACCGGATTCCCTGGCGTCCCACTCGGCATAAATATTGGCCGGGATTTCGAACGGGCCGTGGTTCCACTTCAGTGCTTCACGGGTCAGAGCGATTTCCGCATCACCCAACGGGGCACCGTGGCAGTCTTCCTTGCCCTGCTTGTTCGGCGAACCGAAACCGATGGTGGTCTTGCAGCAGATCAGCGTCGGCTGCTCGCTTTTGCGCGCCGTATCGATGGCGATCTTGATTTCTTCCGGATCATGACCGTCGACGTTGCGGATCACCTGCCAGTTATAGGACTCGAAACGCTTCGGCGTGTCGTCGGTGAACCAGCCTTCGACTTCGCCGTCGATGGAAATGCCGTTGTCATCGTAGAAGGCGATCAGCTTACCCAGGCCCAAGGTGCCAGCCAGGGAACTGACTTCGTGGGAAATGCCTTCCATCATGCAGCCATCACCCAGGAATACGTAGGTGTGGTGATCGACGACGTTATGGCCGGGACGGTTGAACTGCGCCGCCAGGACTTTTTCTGCCAGGGCGAAACCTACGGCGTTGGCCAGGCCTTGCCCCAGTGGACCGGTGGTGGTTTCGACGCCCGGGGTGTAGCCGTATTCCGGGTGACCCGGAGTGCGGCTGTGCAGCTGGCGGAAGTTTTTCAGGTCATCGATCGACAGGTCATAGCCGGTGAGGTGCAGCAGCGAGTAGATCAACATCGAACCGTGACCGTTGGACAGCACGAAGCGGTCACGGTCGGCGAACGATGGATTGCTCGGGTTGTGCTTGAGGTAGTCACGCCAAAGTACTTCGGCGATATCCGCCATACCCATAGGGGCACCGGGATGGCCGCTGTTGGCTTTTTGCACGGCATCCATGCTGAGGGCACGAATGGCGTTGGCACGCTCACGACGGCTGGGCATCGCTGTTCTCCTGCGGATATTGAGTTAATAAAACGAAACGGAAAAAAGGCGAGCATTTTCCCTCACCGACCGCCTTCGGGGCAATGACAGATAGTCATCCGAAGGCGTTTTTCCAATGGATAACAGCGTATTCGACTGGTGAAACCTTTCCGCTGTTCGTTTGCTGACTGAACCTAACGCGGAAAAGCGCCATCTATCGAGCAATATCAAAACTTTTTGATATTGCCCTTGCGATGATTTCTGACCCTCACTAGACTGCTGGCCTTATGAATTTACGCGTGCCTTCCATTCAACATGACGATTGCGATGAACTGGCGGCCCTGTGCAAGGCCGGTGGTGATCCTCTGCGACTGAATGTATTGCGCGCGCTGGCCAACGATTCGTTTGGCGTACTGGAACTGGCACAGATCTTCGGCATCGGTCAGTCCGGCATGAGTCATCACCTCAAAGTGTTGGCCCAGGCCGACCTGGTGGCGACCCGCCGTGAAGGCAATGCGATTTTCTATCGTCGTGCGCTGCCCCACACCGATCTGCTGGGCGGCAAGCTGCATGCCGCGTTGCTGGAAGAAGTGGACAACCTGACCCTGCCTGCCGATGTGCAGGCGCGGATCGGTCAGGTCCATGGGCAACGAGCAGCGGCCAGCCAGGATTTTTTCTCACGGGTCGCAGAGAAGTTTCGTGCCCAGCAAGACTTGATCGCCGGCCTGGCGCAATACCGCGAAAGCGTGGTGGCACTGCTCGACAAGCTGAGCTTCGACCCGGGCGCCACAGCCATCGAAGTGGGCCCCGGCGATGGCGGTTTTCTGCCGGAGCTGGCGCATCGTTTCGTTCAAGTCACAGCGCTGGACAACAGCCCGGCGATGCTCGATCTGGCTCGCCAGGTCTGCGAACGTGAAATGCTGGCTAACGTCAGCCTGCAACTGGCCGATGCATTGAACGGTGTAAGCCTCAAGGCTGATTGCGTTGTACTGAACATGGTGCTGCACCATTTTGCCGCGCCGGCCGAAGCCCTCAAGCGCATGGCCGACCTGCTGCAACCGGGCGGAAGCCTGCTCGTGACAGAGTTATGTAGCCACAACCAGAGTTGGGCCAGGGAGGCCTGCGGTGATCTGTGGTTGGGGTTTGAACAGGACGATCTGGCCCGTTGGGCCACCGCTGCGGGACTCGTTCCCGGGGAAAGCCTCTATGTAGGCTTACGTAATGGTTTCCAGATTCAGGTCCGCCATTTTCAGCGACCGACTGGCGACACTCACCATCGGTAAATTCAGGAAAAAATCGAGATGAGCGAATACTCCCTCTTCACCTCCGAGTCCGTGTCTGAAGGGCATCCGGATAAAATCGCCGACCAGATTTCCGATGCGGTGCTGGACGCCATCATTGCTGAAGACAAATTCGCCCGTGTAGCGTGCGAGACCCTGGTCAAAACCGGCGTGGCAATCATCGCAGGTGAAGTCACCACGTCGGCCTGGGTCGATCTGGAAGACATCGTCCGTAACGTGATTCTCGACATCGGCTACAACAGCTCCAATGTCGGCTTCGACGGTGCCACTTGCGGCGTGATGAACATCATCGGCAAGCAGTCCCCCGACATCAACCAGGGCGTTGACCGTGCCAAGCCTGAAGATCAGGGCGCCGGCGACCAGGGCCTGATGTTCGGTTACGCCAGCAACGAAACCGACGTGCTGATGCCAGCACCGATCACCTTCTCGCACCAATTGGTTCAACGTCAGGCTGAAGCCCGTAAATCCGGCCTGCTGCCTTGGCTGCGCCCGGATGCCAAGTCGCAAGTGACTTGCCGTTACGAAGGCGGCAAGGTTGTCGGTATCGACGCAGTTGTACTGTCGACCCAGCACAACCCTGACGTGTCCTACAAAGACCTGCGCGAAGGCGTGATGGAGCTGATCGTCAAGCACGTACTGCCTGCCGAGCTGCTGTCCAAGGACACCCAGTTCCACATCAACCCGACCGGCCAATTCATCATCGGTGGCCCGGTGGGCGACTGCGGCCTGACCGGCCGCAAGATCATCGTCGACAGCTATGGCGGCATGGCCCGTCACGGCGGCGGCGCGTTCTCCGGCAAGGATCCATCGAAAGTTGACCGTTCGGCGGCCTACGCCGGTCGTTACGTGGCCAAGAACATCGTGGCTGCCGGCCTGGCCGAGCGTTGCGAGATTCAGGTTTCCTACGCGATCGGCGTTGCACAACCTACGTCGATTTCGTTGAACACCTTCGGCACCGGCAAAATCAGTGACGACAAGATCGTCAAACTGGTTCGCGAAGTGTTCGACCTGCGTCCATACGCAATCACCACCATGCTCGACCTGCTGCACCCGATGTACCAGGAAACCGCTGCGTACGGCCACTTCGGTCGCACCCCGGGCACCAAGACTGTGGGCGACGATACGTTCACCACTTTCACCTGGGAAAAAACCGATCGCGCCGACGACCTGCGTGTCGCTGCTGGCCTGTAAGACTTTTTCCGCGGTACCCAAAGCCCCGCACGGTTCGCCGTGCGGGGCTTTTTCATGGGGAAGATCAAAAGATCGCACTTCGAAACACGCAGAATTACACCCTCGCAACCCACACCCGAAAACTGACTAGCCTTGAAAGCATCCCCACTGAGCAAGGATGCTCTCGATGCTGCCCAACCTGCGCCTGTTTTTTGCTTTCCTGCTGACCCTCGCCAGCCAGACCGCCACTGCCACCGAATGCCCCGATTGGCCGCCCGCCCGCGCACAGGACGAAATCACCACCCTGCAACTGCAAATCGATCGCTGGGACGACAGCTACCACCGTGAAGGCCAATCGCTGATCGCCGATGAGCTCTATGACCAGTCCCGGACGCGACTGACCGAATGGCGTGAGTGTTTTGATTCAGGCCCCTCCCCAGAACCATTGCGTACCGCCGGCGGCACAATTGCTCACCCCGTCGCCCATACCGGCCTGGAAAAACTGCGCGATGGGCGCGCCGTCGAAGCCTGGCTGAAAGATCGGGGCGAGGTGTGGATTCAGCCCAAGGTTGACGGCGTGGCGGTGACGCTGATTTACCGCAACGGCTGGCTGCACCGGGCGATCAGTCGTGGGGACGGGGTAAAAGGCCAGGACTGGACAGCCGCGGCACGCCAGATCGCCGTCATCCCTGAAAAACTTACGCAGTCGCTGGACTTGCTGGTGCAAGGCGAACTCTATTGGCGCCTGACCGAACACGTACAAGCCGAGGCCGGCAGCCTCAATGCCCGCGCCACGGTGGCCGGGTTGATGGCACGCAAGGCGCTGAGCACCGAGCAGGCCGCCGGAATTGGGTTGTTTGTCTGGGACTGGCCGCAGGGCCCGAAAAGCCTGCCCGACCGGGCGGCAGCTCTGGACAAGTTGGGGTTCCCGAGTACCGCTCCCTACAGTCAGCCGATCAAGGCCTTCGCCGATGCCGAACGCTGGCGCAAGCACTGGTATCGCTCGCCGCTGCCCTTTGCCAGCGATGGAGTCGTGCTGCGCCAGGACCAGCGCCCACCGGCCGAGCGCTGGCAGGCGAAAACGCCTTACTGGAGCGTCGCCTGGAAATACCCTTTTGCCCAGGCGCTGGCCGAGGTACGTAAAGTCCACTTCAAAATCGGACGAACCGGCCGCATCACACCGGTGCTGGAACTGGTACCGGTAATGCTCGATGACCGGCAGATCAGGCGCGTCAGTGTCAGCTCCCTGCAACGCTGGGAAGCGCTGGATATTCGCCCGGGCGATCAGGTTGCCATCAGTCTGGCGGGGCTGACCATTCCCAGGCTCGATGGGGTCGTATTGCGCAGCACCGAACGCCCGGAACTGAACATACCGCTGACGGCCGACTTTCATTCTTTAAGCTGCTGGCAGCCCACACCCGGATGCGAAAGCCAATTCCTCGCACGCCTGAGCTGGCTCAGTGGCAAACAGGGGCTGGCCTTGCCTCATGTCGGGCCGGGCACCTGGGAGAAACTGCTCAAGGCCGAACGCCTCGACAGCCTGGTCGATTGGTTGACCCTTGATGAGCAAGAGCTTGCTAAGATTGACGGCTTCGGCGAGCGCAGCAGTACTCGTCTTTGGAATAGTTTTAACAGTGCCCGGCAACGTCCTTTCGCTCGCTGGCTCAAAGCCTTGGGTTTGCCACCCATCGGTCAGGCGCGCCTCGCTGGCTCCTGGCAGGCACTGGCGCAACGGAACACCGAACAATGGCAGGCCGAAGACGGCATCGGCCCGGGGCGCGCAGCACAATTGAGCGCATTTTTCCGCGATCCGCAGGTCCTGGCCTTGAGTGAAGCTTTACGTACTGCCGGGATTGACGGTTTCTAGACGTCAGCCCTGCCTGAGAACCGGGAACCCCACAGGACCGATGCGCTCAAACAGCCCATTGCCATATCGAATTTTTCACCTGGAGCTTTTATGAAACTTCTTTCACCGCTTGCCTTGTTGACCCTGTGCAGCGTGATGGCCGCTCCATTGATGGCCGCCGAAGACGCCCCCGGCCTGACCGGTTGCGCCGCCAAAAAACAAGGCATCATTAACCAGATCGAACTGGCCAAGTCCCGCGGCAACGCCGATCAACAGGCTGGCCTGGAAACTGCCCTGAGCGAAGTCACTGCCCATTGCACCGACGCTTCCTTGAAGAAGGAACGGGAAAACAGGGTGCTCGACGCCAAACACGAAGTCAGCACGCGTCAGGCCGACCTCGAGAAGGCGATGAAAAAAGGCGATGCCGAGAGAATCAACAAGCGCAAAGAGAAACTGGCTCAATCGCGCAAGGAGTTGCAGGAAGCACTGGATGAACTGGATAAATAGTCTGGCTTGAACAAGGCACTTTTGTGGCGAGGGGGCTTGCCCCCGTTGGGTTGCGAAGCAGCCCCAAAATTGCAACCGCAATCAATCTGTCGATTGCATTAGCTGGATTGCGACTGCTGCGCAGTCGAACGGGGACAAGCCCCCTCGCCACAGGAGAGCGCCGCCAATCAATGATCCCGAAACTCTTTATGGCATGCACTGCAGGCATCTTCGACTTTCTGTACCGCCGGCCCCAGATTGCTGATTTTGTAGGGCTGAACCTTGCTGGCAATCACCAGTTCACCGGTGGCGCCTTCAAGGGTGCGGGCCATTTCCTGGAAGCGTGCCTGCTTCTGCCAGACATCGTCCTTGGCGCTGGTGTGATCCTCTTCGCGCACCTGCGGGAAATGTTTCCACGGCTCACGGGACAACGCGTCGAGCTTCACCGCGCCATCGACGAATTTCGGGCCATCGAACGGAATACGTCCGCGCAACATGCCGCCCAGGTCTTCGCCAATCTTGAGCATTTGCTTGAAGATCGCCTTGCGCTGACCCAGGGGCGAGTTCGGATCGACACCACCGCAGGCAGATAAGCTCAGGCAGGCCAGCAATACAATGGAAAGTCTTTTAAGCATCATGGTGGCTTCAGGTCACTGGAAACGGCAGCCAGTATCCTCGCGTCACCGGCAAAGACCAATAGCCCTATTATCAATACGGGTTGTTTGAGCGCATGGAGCACTCAGGCAACCGGCAAAGGAATTACTCCATGAACAGCCGTTTCAAGGCATGGCGTCACAATCTGGCCTGGACCCTTCCGATGGTGGCCGTACTGGCAGGTTGCACCGGCGGCGACAGCAGCAAACCGAAAACCCACGCACTGGCGACCTACTCCAGCGCCACTTGGGAAGCGCTTCCGGCAGTGTCCGACAACGACCTCGTCGCCGGCTTCGGCTCGTGGCGCAGCGCTTGCACCCGGCTCAAGGCCGATCCGGTGTGGGGCGGCACCTGTGCGGCTTCCGCCAATGTGCAGCCAACCGCCAAAGACATCCGCAGCTTTCTAAAACAGAACCTCGACGTCTATGGCTTGCGCGCCGCCAATGACAACCCCAACGGGCTGATCACGGGTTACTACGAACCGGTGTACCCCGGCAGCCTGACCCAGACCGAGGAAGCCAACATCCCGGTGTACGGCGTGCCCGAGGACATGATCATCGTCTCGCTGGACAGCATCTATCCGGAGCTCAAAGGCAAACGCCTGCGCGGACGGCTCGAAGGTCGCGTACTCAAGCCATACGATGATGCGGCAACCATCGAAACCAAAGGTGTGAACGCGCCGGTAATTGCCTGGCTGACCGACCCGATGAACCTGCAATTCCTGCAAATCCAGGGCTCGGGTCGCATCCGTCTTGATGACGGTCGTCAGTTACGCATCGGCTACGCCGACCAGAACGGCCACCCCTATCGGCCCATCGGCCGCTGGCTGGTGGACCAGGGTGAGCTGAAAAAAGAAGACGTGACCATGGGGGCTATCAGCACTTGGGCCAAGGCTAATCCGACGCGCATTCCCGAAATGCTCGGCAGCAACCCCAGCTACGTGTTTTTCACCCGCAACCCCGACAGTAACGAAGGGCCCCGCGGTTCGTTGAATGTCCCGCTGACCGCAGGGTATAGCGCGGCGGTGGACCGCAAGGTGATTCCACTCGGCAGCTTGTTGTGGTTATCGACCACACGCCCGGACGGCAGCGCACTGGTACGCCCGGTGGCCGCCCAAGACACCGGCGGCGCAATTGCCGGCGAGGTTCGCGCGGACCTGTTCTGGGGCACCGGGGATGCCGCCGGGCAATTGGCCGGTGATATGAAACAGCAGGGGCAGATCTGGATGCTTTGGCCCAAGGGGGCGGCGTTGCCGCAAGTGCCGCAGGTAGCGGACTCGCTTTAAAAGCAAAGATCGCAGGCTTCGCCAGCAACTACATTGACCGCGTGCACCGCAATATCGCGGATGAACATCGATCCCTGTAGGCGCTGCCGAAGGCTGCGATCTTTTGATCTTCTTTAAACCGACACCACAAAGAAACTGACGATCAAGCCCATGCCAATGGCCCACACCAACGACCGCAGAATCGCCCAGTCCGCCAGATAGCAAATGATGTAGAGCAGCCGACTGGTGATGAACAACACCGACAGCACATTGATCGTCACCAGTTCGGCATTGCCGGCCAAGTGCGCGACGATCACCGCCGCCGCAAACGCCGGTGTCACTTCGAAGCTGTTCAACTGCGCCGAATGCGCACGCCTGGCCACACCTTGGAGCGAATCCAGAAACGCCCGCGGATCGTGATTCTCTTTCAGCCCGAACTTGCCGCCGCTGAACTTGGCGACGCCTGTGCATAGATACGGCAAGCAGATCGCAATCAAAATGCACCACAGAGCAACCGTCATAACGCAGTCCCTTCTTCAAATTATAGAAAATCGAATTCCATCAGCGGCGGCTAAAACTTCATCACCAACATGCCGATCAGCACCAGCCCACAGGCTAAGAGCCGGGGTCTGCCGAAAGGTTCTTTCAGATAGCGCATCCCAAACAGTACCACCAGAATCACACTGATCTCGCGCAACGCCGCCGCTTCGGCAATCGAACCGAGCTGCATCGCCCACAGCACCAGAGCGTAGCTGAACAGCACGCAGAACCCGACCGCCAACCCCAATCGCCACTGCTCGCGCCAGAACAGCATGAACGCCGGCCGCTTGCTCATCAGTGCCAACAGCGGAAACGGCCAAGCGCTGAGCAAGGTGACCCACACCAGGTAGTCCAACGGATGGGACCAGCGCCGTAGCGCCTGGCCATCGATGAAGGTGTAGCAACCAATGCACAACCCGATCAGCACCACCACCGGCAGCATCGACCATGGCAGACGCACCCCGCCACCGCCCTGCCAGAGCAGGCACAACATGCCGAACGGAATCAGCAAAATGCCCAAGATCTGCTGAGTCGTCAGCACTTCCCCGGCGTAGATCAGCGTCAGCGCCAGCACCACCAGCGGCGACAGGCCACGCATCAACGGATAGACCAAACCGAGATCGCCGACCCGATAGGCCTGGATCAACAGGTACCGATAGAGCAACTCGAATACCGCTGACGCGAGAATCCACGGCCAGATATCCAGTGGCGGTAGCGCCACGAAGGGCAGCATCAGAGCGACAAACAGCAGCGCCACGCTGTCCATGCAGGCCACCACCAACAGCCGCTCCGCACTGAATTTGATCAGGGTATTCCACGCTGCGTGCAACAGCGCCGCCACCAACACCAGAACCGTCGCAAGCACGGCACACTCCTTGTTTTTCTCCCGCCCACCCCTTCAAATCTAAATATACAAGCGAGCCTGCTCGCGATGAAACCACCGCGATGCACCTCACTTCACTCATCTTTACGCTGGCGTGGATCCGGCGTTTGATCCGTGCTTTTCTTCGGCGGCCCGCTTTCGCTACGAATCTGTGCATGGCTGATCAGTGCGAAGATAAAACTGCCGCCGATGATGTTCCCCACCAGCGTGGGTCCTGCGAATACCAGCCAGTAATCCTTCCACGGCAACTCGCCGGCAAACACCAGGTACGAGACCTCGACCGATCCGACCACGATGTGGGTGAAATCTCCCAGGGCCATGAAATAGGTGATGAGGATGATGATCCACATCTTGGCGCTTTCCATGGACGGGATCATCCAGACCATGGTGGCGATCATCCAGCCAGAGATGATGCCTTTGGCGAACATTTTGCTCGCGTCGTTCTCCATGACCTTGCGCCCGATGTCGAGGAAGGCCAGATCGGTCTTGGTATCAAAAATCGGCAGGTGCAGCATCACATAGGCCACCAGCAGAGTGCCGCAGAGATTACCCACCAGCACGATCGACCACAGCCGAAACAACCGAGCGAAATTACCCGGCGTAGGCTTGCTCATGATCGGCAGTACGGCGGTCAGGGTGTTCTCGGTAAAGAGCTGCTGACGGGCAAGAATCACGGCGAGAAAACCTGCGCAGTAACCGAAACTGGCAATCACCTTGAAGCCTTCGCCGTCCGGCAGGCGCGAATTGAGCAACCCCATGCCCATCAGTGACAACCCCATGGTCAGGCCGGCAGCCAGGGCCGACCACCACAGCGCCGCTACGCTACGCTCGAGTTCCTGATTACCTTGGGTTCGAATGATTTCATGAAGCACCGCCGCGCGCGGTGGCTGGTTCTTGTCGACTTCGCGCTGCTCTTGCGCCGAAAGGTCCGGGGTCTTGCCGTCTTGAGGCGTCTGCATAAAGCTCCTGAACCAAGGGTGGGTCGTTTAACTACGACACGTGGGGATCGGGGCTGTTCACTACCTGGCGAAACGAAGCAAACCTGTGGCGAGGGAGCTTGCTCCCTTCGGGGCGCGAAGCGGCCCTAAAACCTGCCGGGTTCTTTCAGACAGACTTCACTGTCGGCTTACGACTGCTTCGCAGCCGGGCGGGAGCAAGCTCCCTCGCCACAGAGCGGCAATCACTCGCCGATGTCATCATCCTTGAACTGGTCTTTGATGTACCTGATCTCGGTCCGGCCGTGCGGCGCGGGCAGGCCGTCTTCGCCCAGGTTCACGAAAACCATCTTCTCCACCGTCAGGATGCTCTTGCGGGTGATCTTGTTGCGCACTTCGCAAGTCAGCGTGATCGAGGAATGACCGAACTTGGTGGCAGTGATGCCCAGTTCGATGATGTCACCCTGGCGCGAGGCGCTGACAAAGTTGATTTCGGAAATGTATTTGGTCACCACGCGCTGATTGCCCAGCTGGACGATGGCGTAGATCGCCGCTTCTTCGTCGATCCAGCGCAACAGACTGCCGCCGAACAGCGTGCCGTTGGGGTTGAGGTCTTCAGGTTTTACCCATTTGCGGGTGTGGAAATTCATGGGGGCTCCGAGGTTGAGTTGTTTGGGCGATAGGGTTATAGCCCCAGCTTCAAGTTTTAAGCGACAAGCTGCAAGTTAAAAGCCGATCTGCGTTTGCTTGCCGCTTGTAGCTTGTCACTTGCCACTAGCCGGATAAAGAAAGCTATAATCACCGCCGATTTCAAAACGGCTCCTACCGTTTTCCCGCCACCTGTCCGAGGGGCGCTGCAGCAGGTTTGACCTGTCAGGCTCGGATGGGGCGTTGACTGGCGACGGCCAGACACTAAACGCACAACGGCGCCCATTCGCATACATTACGAATGGAGGCTCATCATGAGCGCTGTTATCACGCCTGCAGATTTTAACGATTACAAAGTCGCCGACATGTCCCTGGCTGCCTGGGGCCGTCGCGAAACCATCATCGCCGAATCCGAAATGCCAGCCCTGATGGGCCTGCGCCGCAAATACGCCGCCGAGCAGCCGCTCAAAGGCGCGAAGATTCTCGGCTGCATCCACATGACCATTCAGACTGCCGTGCTGATCGAAACCCTGGTTGCCCTGGGTGCCGAAGTGCGTTGGTCGTCCTGCAACATTTTCTCGACTCAAGACCAGGCCGCCGCTTCCATCGCCGCTGCCGGCATCCCGGTATTTGCCTGGAAGGGCGAGACTGAAGAAGAGTACGAGTGGTGCCTGGAGCAAACCATCCTCAAAGATGGCCAGCCTTGGGATGCCAACATGATCCTCGACGATGGCGGCGACCTGACCGAGCTGCTGCACAAGAAGTATCCGCAGGTGCTGGATCGCGTCCACGGCGTCACCGAAGAAACCACCACCGGCGTTCACCGTCTGCTGGACATGCTGGCCAAGGGCGAGCTGAAAATCCCGGCCATCAACGTCAACGACTCGGTAACCAAAAGCAAGAACGACAACAAGTACGGCTGCCGTCACAGCCTGAACGATGCGATCAAGCGCGGTACCGACCACCTGCTGTCCGGCAAGCAAGCGCTGGTCATCGGTTACGGTGACGTGGGCAAGGGCTCGGCCCAGTCCCTGCGTCAGGAAGGCATGATCGTTAAAGTGTCCGAAGTCGACCCGATCTGTGCCATGCAAGCCTGCATGGACGGTTTCGAACTGGTTTCGCCGTTCATCGACGGTATCAACAACGGTACCGAAGCCAGCATCGACAAAGCCTTGCTGGGCAAGATCGACCTGATCGTGACCACCACCGGCAACGTCAATGTTTGCGACGCAAACATGCTCAAAGCCCTGAAGAAGCGCGCTGTGGTCTGCAACATCGGTCACTTCGACAACGAAATCGACACCGCTTTCATGCGCAAGAACTGGGCATGGGAAGAAGTGAAGCCACAGGTTCACAAGGTTCACCGCACCGGCCCGGGCGCATTCGACGCTCAGAACGACGACTACCTGATTCTGCTGGCCGAAGGCCGTCTGGTTAACCTGGGCAACGCCACTGGCCACCCAAGCCGCATCATGGACGGTTCGTTCGCCAACCAGGTTCTGGCGCAGATCTTCCTGTTCGGCCAGAAGTACGCCGACCTGTCGCCAGCCCAGAAAGCCGAGCGCCTGACCGTTGAAGTACTGCCTAAGAAACTGGACGAAGAAGTGGCCCTGGAAATGGTCCGCGGTTTCGGTGGCGTGGTCACTCAATTGACCAAGCAACAGGCTGACTACATCGGCGTCACCGTCGAAGGCCCGTTCAAGCCGCACGCTTACCGGTACTGACAGCAGCTGCGAGCTACAAGCTTCAAGCTGCAAGTAAAGGCGGTTGTGTTTACTTGCAGCCTGGGCTTGGGCTTGTCTCTTCATGGTAATTAACACAGCAGTGAACTGTGAGCTTCAAACGCGAGAATCGGCGCACCGCCCACTTGCAGCTTGAAGCTTGCAACTTGCCGCTGGAGGTCCCCTCCATGTCCCAAGAACGTCGCTACAGTTTCGAATTCTTCCCGACGAAGACCGATGCTGGGCATGAAAAACTGATCGCCACTGCCCGTCATCTGGCGAGCTACAACCCCGACTTCTTCTCCTGCACCTACGGCGCTGGCGGTTCGACCCGTGATCGCACCCTCAACACCGTGTTGCAGCTTGAAAGCGAAGTCAAAGTCCCTGCCGCACCGCATCTGTCTTGCGTGGGCGACAGCAAGGACGATTTGCGCGGCCTGCTGAGCCAGTACAAGGCAGCCGGCATCACGCGCATCGTTGCGCTTCGCGGTGACCTGCCCTCGGGCATGGGCATGGCCAGCGGCGAGATGCGTCACGCCAATGACCTGGTTGAATTCATTCGTGAAGAAACCGGCGATCATTTCCACATCGAAGTCGCTGCTTACCCGGAGATGCATCCGCAAGCGCGCAACTTCGAAGACGATCTCAATAACTTTGTGCGCAAGGCTAACGCCGGCGCCAACAGTGCGATCACCCAGTACTTTTTCAACGCCGACAGTTATTTCTACTTCGTCGAGCGGGTGCAGGCCAAGGGCGTGAACATCCCGATCGTGCCGGGGATCATGCCGATCACCAATTACAGCAAGCTGGCGCGTTTTTCCGATGCGTGCGGTGCGGAAATTCCGCGCTGGATCCGCAAGCAACTGGAAGCCTACGGGGACGACACCCAGAGCATTCAAGGCTTTGGTGAGCAAGTCATCACCCAGATGTGCGAACGCCTGCTGCAGGGTGGCGCTCCAGGGCTGCATTTCTATACGCTGAACCAGGCTGAGCCGAGCCTGGCGGTGTGGAATAACCTGAAGTTGCCGCGTTAATCGTCGTTAAAGCAAGATCAAAGGATCGCAGCCTTCGGCAGCTCCTACAGAGGTATGTATGCCCCTGTAGGAAATGCCGAAGGCTGCGATCTTTTGCTTTGTGGTGTCCTTTTATTGTGCAGCCATACCCTGAAGCAGAGCTTCTGGACCCGGTTTCTGGCTCTTTATGATTTCTCGTCGTAATCTCAACCCCATGCCTCTGATCGCTCAGTTACTGACCGTGCTTCTGTTCACTTGCCTGAGCCTCACTGCTCGGGGCGAGAAGTTGCGTATTGTCACCGAACCCTGGGCACCTTACGTGTATGAGGAAAACGGCAAGTCTTTGGGGCTGGACTATGAAACCACCGCCATTGTCTTCAAACGCCTTGGAATCGACGTGGAATGGCAGTTCCTGCCATGGAAACGCTGCCTGTCGATGCTTGAGCAAGGCCAGGCAGATGGCGTGCTGGATATTTTCCACAGCGCTGAACGCGACGCGACCCTGCTCTACCCCAGCGAGCCACTCTCGCAAGTCGAGTTCGTGATGTTCTACGCCAACGAGCGACCGTATCCGTTCCGTACCCTGAACGACCTGAAAGGCCTGACCATCGGAACCTCGCCGGGCTACCTGTACAGCAAGGACTTCAGCGAATCGACGCTGTTCACCCAGGAGCCGGCACCCACCCATGAAGCCAACTTCGGCAAACTGGTGCGCGGGCGCATCGACCTGCTGATCACCGATCGCCGGGTGGGCCAGCATTTGCTCGATCAACTGAACATCCGCGACAAGATCACCGAGAACCCGCTCATCATCAGCCAGCAAAGCCAGTTTCTGGCGGTACGCCGCAATGCCGGGATGGATTTGTTGGTGCAGCGTTTCGGTGCCGAGCTCAAACGCTTCAAGCGCGAACCAGCCTACGCTGAACTGAGCGCCCGCTATGGTGCCAGCCCGGCCACCGAAGCACGGCCTGCCAACAGCACCGCAGCTGGCGGAAAAACCGTTGAGCAGCAGGAAAGCGGCGCGCAGTGATTGCTCTGTTATACTCCGGCCTTCCCGCCAGGCTCACGCCCGGACGCTCGGACTTGTTCAAGGCATCTCGACCCCGCTACAGCGCAGCTTTTCAGCCCGCGCGAGCGCTCCAGACGAGCCTTCGAGGCCCAGCAGGACCGGACGGGATTGCGTCCTCTTAAACGCGATTCGCGCCAGGCAAGACTCCCATTGGGCCAAGCCCTAACTAAAACAGGATTACTCATGTCCTTTGCTTCCCTCGGTCTCTCCGAGGCTTTAGTCCGCGCCATCGAGGCTGCGGGCTATACCGAGCCTACTCCGGTGCAACAGCGGGCCATTCCCGCCGTGTTGCAAGGTCGCGACCTGATGGTCGCGGCACAGACAGGTACTGGTAAAACCGGTGGTTTCGCCCTCCCGATTCTGGAGCGGTTGTTCCCCAACGGTCACCCGGACAAATCCCAGCGTCACGGCCCGCGCCAACCGCGCGTACTGGTCCTGACCCCAACCCGCGAACTCGCGGCCCAGGTGCACGAGAGCTTCAAGGTCTATGCCCGTGACCTGAAATTCGTCAGCGCCTGCATCTTCGGCGGCGTCGGCATGAACCCACAGGTCCAGGCCATGTCCCGCGGTGTCGACGTGCTGGTGGCCTGCCCCGGTCGCCTGCTTGACCTCGCCGGCCAAGGCAGTGTCGATTTGTCCCACGTGGAAATCCTCGTGCTGGACGAAGCCGACCGCATGCTCGACATGGGCTTCGTCCATGACGTGAAAAAGGTCCTCGCCCGCCTGCCGGGCAAACGCCAGAACCTGTTGTTCTCGGCGACATTCTCCAAAGACATCACCGACCTCGCCGGCAAGCTGCTGCACAATCCGGAACGCATCGAAGTCACGCCGCCGAACACCACGGTCGAGCGGATCGAACAGCGCGTATTCCGCTTGCCAGCCAACCACAAGCGTTCGTTGCTGGCGCACCTGATCACCGCCGGTGCCTGGGAACAAGTGCTGGTATTCACCCGCACCAAACACGGCGCCAACCGCCTGGCCGAGTACCTGGACAAACACGGCCTCACCGCCGTCGCCATCCACGGCAACAAGAGCCAGAACGCCCGCACCAAAGCCCTGGCCGACTTCAAGGCCGGTGAAGTGCGCATCCTGGTCGCCACCGACATCGCCGCTCGCGGCCTGGACATCGACCAGTTGCCTCACGTAGTCAACTTCGAACTGCCCAACGTTGACGAAGATTATGTGCACCGAATCGGTCGTACCGGCCGTGCCGGGCGTTCGGGCGAGGCGATCTCGCTGGTCGCTCCAGACGAAGAAAAGCTGCTCAAAAGCATCGAACGCATGACCAAGCAGAAGATTGCCGACGGCAACCTGATGGGCTTCGATTCCAGCGCTGTGGAAGCCGAGAAACCTGAAGTCCGCGAGCGTCCGGATGTGCGTAACCCGCGCAACCCACGTGGCCCGCGCGGCGACGGTCCGAACGGCAGCGGCGGTGGTGGCGGTCGCAAAGACAAAGGCAAGGACAAGGGCAAGGAAAAACCTGCTGCCGCTGGCCGTGGTGATCGCCCGGCCCGCGAACGCAAGCCTCGCGAAGGCACCCCGGCCCGTGAGTCTCAGCGTCCGGCACCTCGCGCCGCCGCTGATCGTGCTCCGGACGAGTTCCTGGACGACGATATCGATAACTTCGGTAACCGCGTCGATTATGTGCCTCAAGCCAAACCGGCTCAGGGCCGTGGTCGCCGTCCGGGCGCTCCGGCACAAGGCGCAGGCGCAGGTGCTCCGCGCACCGGTCAGCCACAAGGTCGCCAGAATGGTCCGCGCAACAGCAGCGGCGCATCCACCGGCACCCCGCCGGCCAAGCGCAGCGGCCCACGCAACGGTGCCCCACGTGACGGCCAGGCCCGCCGCGAAGAGTCTCGCAACCGCCGCCCGGCCCGTGACGAACAGTCTCGTTCGGAACCGGCCGTGCAGAACCCGCGCAGCCCGGCACCGAGGATCATTCACAAGGAATCAAAAAGCGATCGCTTCCCGACACCTGAGCAACTGGATCAACTGCCAGGCCGTCCACGCGGAGAAAAACCAGCCTTGCTGACACGCAATCGCTGATTTATCGCTGATATGAAAAATGCCTCGGCTCTCGCGATCCGGGGCATTTTTTTGGGCGCTGCAAACTGCTTTTGTAGGAGCTGGCGAAGCCTGCGATCTTCTGATCTTGCCTTTATCAGCGGTGATCCTGAAAAGATCGCAGCCTGCGGCAGCTCCTACGTCTCAGCATTACTTCGCTTTCACACCTTCAAATGTAACGTACAACTCGACGGCGTCGGACGCTGGGCCCAAGTCTTTCTGCTTGCCGAAATCGGAACGCTTGATGCTGGTGGTGCCTTCGAAGCCGGCACGGTAGCCGCCCCATGGATCCTTGCCTTCACCCAGGAAGGTAGCCTTGACCACGATTGGCTTGGTCACACCCAGCAAGGTCAGGTTACCGGTTACGTCGGCAGTGTCTTTGCCAGCGGCGTTTTTGCCAGTGGATTTGACGCTGGTGGAAACAAAGGTCGCCTTGCCGAACTTGTCCACATCCAGAAAATCTTTGCTGGCGATGTGCTTGTCGCGTTCGGCATGGTTGGTGAACACGCTGGCGGTATTCACATTGAACTCGATCTTGCTGTCTTCAGGCTTGGCTGCGTCAAAGCTGAACTTGCCGTCAATGTCCTTGAAGGTGCCAGTGATGTAGCTGTAACCCAGGTGGCTGATTTTGAAATCAACGAAGGCGTGCTGGCCTTCTTTGTCGACAACATAATCGGCCGCCATGACGTTAGCGGACAGCAGAGCAGAACCGATGGCCAGAGCGGCGAGCGTCTTTTTCAACATGCTTTCTATTCCTTTGGAGTCGAGGTTGAACATCAGGCTTTGCGACCCAGCATTCGGGTCAGGGTCGCATCACGATCGATAAAGTGGTGTTTCAATGCTGCCAACGCATGGAGGCCGGAAAAAATTACCAGCGCCCAAGCCAGGTACAAATGGATCACACCGGCGGTGTCTGCCTGGTCCGGCAGTCCGGACACCAATGCAGGCACTTCAAACAGGCCAAACACCGGGATCCCGACACCGTCTGCGGTGGAAATCAGGTAACCGGCAATCATCACAGCGAACAGCGCGAGATAAAGGAAGGCATGGCCGAACACGGCACCAAGACGCGTCATGCGGCTATAACTTTGCAGGGTCGGCGGTGGTGGACTGATAAAGCGCCACAACACCCGCAGCAACATGACCGCGAACAACAGCAGGCCAATGCTTTTATGCAGGTCCGGCGCATCTTTGCGCCAGGCGCTGTAGTAGTCCAGACCCACCATCCACAACCCCAACGCGAACAGACCATAGACCGCGAGCGCCACACCCCAATGCATGAAGAGGCTGATCCAACCGTAGCGGGAAGACGAGTTACGTAATTGCATTGCTCAAATCCTGTAAGAACTGCGTCCAAGACTATCGAGTTATCTATCGATTTAAAGCGGAAAATTTCGCTCTGAAATATCGAGAAATACGATGAAGACCTTGCGGTCGAGAGGTTAAGAGAGTGTTAACCAAACGAAAAAACCTACAGACGCCGTCCCATTCCCACTTAAAAAAAACCTTTACCACTCGTCAGAACTGTCATATCTGACAGTAGCCACATCACAGGTCATTGATGAACCTGATCTCGGGCGATTGTCCGAGCGTCTGAACAGGAGTTCTACCATGAGTCACCATTCGAGTTCATTTCCCGTCATTACGCGTAACCGATCCAATTCGATACCCGTAGGGGAAGGACCGCGAGGGATAGCCATCAACGACGATGGATCCCGGGTTTTTGTTTGCAATTACATTTCAGGCAATGTGTCAGTGATCAACACCCGTAACAGAAAGGTAATCCGCACCATCGCCGTCGAGCATTATCCCCAGAACATCATCCTTGCCCATGGAGGGAAAAGAGCTTATGTGACCAACTACGGGTCAAGTTCGGTTTCGGTTATTGATACTGAAACCTATGCGGTGGGTAACGTCACGGTGGGAAAATACCCTCGGGGACTCGTCGTGAGCCGAGACGGGAAGCATGTTTACGTCACCGTTCGACAAAATGAAGAGTGGCTGGCAATTATCGACACCCGCACTTATGCGGTGAGCAGAGTAAAAGGATTACCCTCCCCCTCCATAAGCGTGGATATCAGCCAGGACGATTCGCGTCTTTATATTTCCAGCACAAACTCTCCTGATGGCCCTTATCAGGACGCATTGACGATCATCAGCAGCAAGACTTTCAAAGTCCTCGATATCATCAAAACCCAAAGGTATCCGTCAGCAGTTACCGTCAGTCCCGACGACAAAGAAGTGTATGTCGTGTGTCTGGACGCTCAAAAACTGACCGTACTGGACCCCAGGTTATCGACCACCAGACATTTCGATTTTGTGACCTGCGAAGGGAAAATAGTGTTCGGCGAAAAAAACGCTTATGCCGTTGATCAAATCAAAAAAGAGGTCGTGGAAATTAATACCGCCACGCATGAAATTATGCGCCGGGTGCCCATCCCTGGTGCTTGCGAACCGTATGACATGGTGCTTGATCAATATAACCATGCCTACGTCAGCGACTACCAAAGCGACGAAGTGCATAGTGTCGATCTAGCTTAGCGTCAAAGAAAAATCAGCAGCGACCTATGCAAGACATAAAAAAAGCGCGGCATCACTGCCGCGCTTTTTTTGATTCCAGAACTTACTGCGTTTTGGTTTCAGTCGTCACTGGGGTCTTCGCAGCAGTACTGACCGCTGGCTTCTTCACCGGCTCAGGCTTTTTCGCCGTCGCCTTGACCGGGGCTTTTTTGGCTTCGGTCTTGGCAGCAGGCTTTTTCACTGGCGCTTTCTTGGCAGGCTCTGCTTTCACGGGTGTCGCAGGTTTCGGCGCCTCGACCGGTGCTGGCGCTGGAGTCGGTGCAGGTGCCGGGGCGGGTGCCGGAGCCACCGGGGTCACCGGAGCTGGTGCCTTGGCCGGTGCCGGTTTGTCGTCTGAGCCGCCGAACAGGTTGGTGAAGAAATTGCCTTTCTTCGCTGCCACGGCACCTGCCGCTGCCGCGCTCGCCGCCGGAACAACTTTCGCCGGTTCAAACGACTTGCCCGCCGCCAGGTCTTCTACCTGACTGGCTGCACGCTGACCGGTGCGCAATGCGCCTTCCAGGGTGCCTGGGTACAAGGCGTCGGTGTGTTCGCCGGCAAAGGCTACACGTTGCAGCGGACGCTCCCACAGACGCCAGTACTTGCTGATCTGGCCCGGGCCGAAGGCCAGGTATGCACCACCCATCGACGGGTCGGTGCTGTAGCGACGGATTTCATAACCAGTGAACGAACCACGTGCCTGTGGATAAAACGCATGCAGGCGAATCAGTACCTGATCGACTATCTGCTTGTCGCCAAAGGCCTGCATCACCCGTGCGTTGTCACCAGACAGGTTGATCACCACATTGGCGCCGCCTTTGAGGGCCGGCTCGACCCACAACATGCCCAGGCCGGTGTTGCTGTAGATCTCGCCGGACATGCGCGCCTTGCTTTCCCACACCGGCGTCTTGAACTTCAGCATGATCTGGTCACGCCAGCCGTAGTTGGTGCCTTTGATAGCGCCCAGGTGCTGGGCGTCCAGCGCCGGGGTCATCTGGATCTTGTTCAATGCACGCAATGGCACGGCCAGCACAACGTAGTCGGCCTGATAGCCAACGCTGCCGACTTTGACAGTGACGCCGTCCTTGTCCTGGCTTATGGACGAAACCGGGGAACTGGTCTTGATGGTTTTCAATTGTTTGGCGAAGGCCTGGGCCAGCACCGGGCTGCCACCGGGCAGACGTGAGGCCCGCAGGTCACGGTCGGCAACGCCACGGTAGACGCGGCTCTGCTGTGCGAAGTACAGCAGCGACAGACGCGAAGGTTCGTCATAGCGGGTGCGGATCTGCTGATTCACCAACTGACGTGCAGTGGCTGGCAAGCTCAAGCGATCGAGCCAGTTGGACACGGTGATCTGGTCCAGGGCGAACAATGTGCTGTTGGCGGCCGGGTTCTGCGGATCTTCGATCGAACGCGCCAGCTCATCCAGCGTTTTTTCGTAGCGTTTCAGCGCCTCGGCGGTGGCCGGCTGTTTAGTCGCCAGATCGGCGGCGGTGAAATATTCACCGTCGATCAGGTAGCTCGGGGTCCGCACGAATTCAGGGGCGGGCGTGGTGGTCAGCTTGAACGTCGAGACGTACTTGTTCAGCACCGGTTGGGTCTTGTCGTTGCCGATCCACTCACTGGTGGCCATGCCGGAGCGACCGCCCAACGTCGGCTTGGCTTCCAGCAAGGTGACTTGCCAGCCTTTGTTCTGAAGTTCGTACGCCGCGGTGAGGCCCGAAAGCCCGCCGCCGACCACGATCACCGTTTTATCCTTGGCCAGCGCCGAAACGCTGAACAGCCCCAACATCACCAGCGCACAGGCGCGCAGCCAACCAGCAGACATTCAGCGAACTCCGGAAATACATGAGGAAATAGCGGTTTTACGAGTCAGACGACTCAAAGGACCGCGAAGAATACGTCAGCCATCAAAACGCCGCCAGCCACGTCTACCGCCTTATACAAAGTAGCTCAATTGACACAATGGGTTGTCCCGATGACGCGCATTGCATAGGCTTGCGCGATTGTTTGCCCGCGCACCAAGCGAGCTGCCTCGAGGAGACTGAACATGGGCCTGAATAATCAGTGGATGCAACGCGATCTTTCGGTGTTGTGGCATCCCTGCACCCAGATGAAAGACCACGAACAGCTGCCGCTGATCCCGATCAAGCGCGGCGAAGGCGTCTGGCTGGAAGACTTCGAAGGCAAGCGCTACCTCGACGCAGTCAGCTCCTGGTGGGTCAATGTGTTCGGTCACGCCAACCCGCGGATCAACCAGCGCATCAAGGATCAGGTCGATCAGCTGGAACACGTGATCCTCGCCGGTTTCAGCCATCAGCCGGTGATCGAACTGTCGGAGCGTCTGGTGAAGATGACGCCTGAAGGCCTGACCCGGTGCTTCTACGCCGATAACGGTTCGTCATGCATCGAAGTCGCGCTGAAAATGAGCTTTCACTACTGGCTCAACCGCGGCCAGCCGAACAAGAAGCGCTTCGTCACCCTCACCAACGGATATCACGGTGAAACCATGGCGGCGATGGCGGTGGGCGATGTGCCGTTGTTCACCGAAACCTACAAAGCCCTGCTGATGGACACCATCAAGGTGCCGAGCCCCGATTGTTATCTGCGCCCCGAGGGCATGAGCTGGGAAGAACACTCGCGCAACATGTTCGCCGCCATGGAGCAGACCCTGGCCGACAACCACGACACCGTGGCTGCCGTGATTCTGGAGCCGCTGATTCAGGGCGCCGGTGGGATGCGCATGTATCATCCGGTGTACCTGAAGTTGCTGCGCGACGCCTGCGATCGTTATGGCGTGCACTTGATTCATGATGAAATCGCCGTCGGTTTCGGCCGCACCGGAACGATGTTCGCCTGCGAACAGGCCGGCATCCGTCCTGACTTCCTCTGCCTGTCCAAGGCCCTGACCGGCGGTTACCTGCCGTTGGCGGCGGTGCTGACCACCGATGAGGTCTACAGCGCCTTCTACGATGACTACCCGACCTTGCGCGCCTTCCTGCATTCCCACAGCTACACCGGCAATCCGCTGGCATGCGCGGCGGCATTGGCGACGCTGGATATCTTCGAAGAAGACAACGTCATCGAGAACAACAAGGCCCTGGCTCAACGCATGGCCTCCTCCACCGCGCACCTGGTTGACCACCCGAATGTTGCCGAAGTGCGTCAGACCGGCATGGTGCTGGCCATCGAGATGGTCAAGGACAAAGCCAGCAAGACCGCTTACCCGTGGCAGGAGCGTCGCGGTTTGAGGGTGTTCCAGCATGCACTGGAGCGTGGTGCATTACTGCGGCCGCTGGGCAGCGTGGTGTATTTCCTGCCGCCGTACGTGATTACCCCCGAGCAGATCGATTTTCTGGCCGAAGTGGCCAGCGAAGGCATCGACCTCGCCACCCGTGACAGCATCAGCGTGGCAGTGCCAAAGGACTTTCATCCGGGCTACCGTGATCCGGGCTAGTTTCTCTCGTTCCCACGCTCTGCGTGGGGACGCAGCCGGGGACGCTCTGCGTCCCAAAAGCGGACGCGGAGCGTCCGGTGAGGCATTCCCACGCAGAGCGTGGGAACGATCAGTTCAGACGAATTACAGAGACCATTGATGAGACTGTCCCGCTTCTTTATCGACGCCCCCTTGAGCATCGGCGAACACGAGCTTCCCGAGGCTCAGGCGCATTACATCAGCCGCGTGCTGCGCATGGCCGAGGGTGATGCGGTGCAATTGTTCGACGGTTCGGGCCATGAGTTTCGCGGCACGCTGGCGGACGTCGGCAAGAAGCGCGTCGTGGTGAGAATCGATGAACGCTTTGCCGGGCAGGTCGAGTCGTCGCTTGCGGTCCATCTCGGCCAGGGTTTGTCCCGTGGCGAGCGGATGGACTGGGCGATTCAGAAAGCCACCGAACTGGGGGTCAGCGAAATCACGCCGATCTTCACCGACCGCTGCGAAGTTCGCCTCAAGGACGAGCGCGCCGACAAACGCCTGATGCACTGGCGTCAGGTGGCGATCAGCGCTTGCGAGCAGTGCGGGCGTTCATCGGTGCCGGTGATTCACCCACCGCTGCTGTTGGCCGACTGGTTGAAGCAGACGGAAGCCGAATTGAAGCTGGTGTTGCACCCGGTGGCCGAGCCGCTGGTGAGCCATGCGAAGCCGGCGACACTGGCGTTTCTGATCGGCCCGGAAGGCGGGTTGTCCGACACTGAAGTCGAGCAGGCCAAGGCAGGCGGTTTCCACGCCGCCCGCCTCGGCCCTCGCGTATTGCGCACCGAAACCGCGCCGGTGGTCGCGTTGGCGGTGGCTCAACAGTTGTGGGGCGACTTCTAGGTTTGATCGTTCCCACGCTCTGCGTGGGAATGCAGCCCGGGACGCTCCGCGCCCCATCAAAAGCCGAACGCGGAGCGTTTGTAGCGGCATTCCCACGCAGAGCGTGGGAACGATCTTTCAGGAACTATTGCACCGGATCACTCACCGGCTTCGCAATGATCGCTTTCAACTCGCTGGTCATCGGAAACTCAAGATTCAAACCTTTAGGCGGAATCGGCTGCTGGAACCAGCGGTTGTAGATACTGTTGATTTCCCCTGAGCTATACAAATCAGCAAGCGTCGAATTCACCAGTTCGAGAAATTGCGGATCGCCCTTGCGCACCATGCAACTGTAGATTTCCCGTGATTGCTCCTCGCCCACCACCACCCACTTATGCGGATCGTGGGCCTTGGCGCGCTCACCGTAAAGCAATGCATCGTCCATGTAGAACGCCGCCGCCCGCCCTGACTGCAGCATCTGGAAGGCTTCGCCGTGGTCCTTGGCGCTGATCACGAACATGTCGATCTTGTGATCGACGTTGTAGCTCTTCAGAAACCGCTCATTGGTGGTGCCGGCGGTGGTCACCACGTTCTTGCCGCGCAGGTCGGCGAAGCGCTTGATGCCGCTGTCCTTCGCCGTGAGCAACTGCCCCTTCACGTAGATGAACCCATAGGAAAACGCCACTTGCCGCATGCGCTCGGCAGTCACGCCGGTGGAGCCGCATTCAAGGTCGACCGTGCCGTTCTGCACCAGTGGAATGCGTGTTTGCGAGGTCACCAGGGTGTACTTCACCTGCAAATCCGGCAGTTCAAGCTTCTGCTTGATGCGCTCGACAATCTTGCTCGCCAGGTCCACCGAATAGCCCATCGGCTGCCCCGTGTGATCACCCACATAAGAGAACGGCACCGATGCATCGCGATAGCCCAGCGTGATGCTCCTGGCATTGGCGACCTTGTTCAGCGTGCCGGTCAGCGGCGCTTCATTGGCCTGGACCTGACTGGTGAGCAGCAGGCCGAGTGTGCAGCCGATCAACGTGATTGTTTGCATTGTTATTCTCCGTTGTGGGTTAAGCGTTTAGCAGCGAGCGGGGCCGAGCCCCTGCATTTCAATCGAGGGCGCGCGTTGGGCAATCAACTCACTCAGCAGCCGCGCGCTACCGCAGGCCAAAGTGAAACCCAGGGCGCCATGCCCGAGGTTGAGCCAGAGGTTGCGGTACGCCGTGGCGCCAATCAATGGCACGCCGCTGGGGGTCGCCGGGCGCATGCCGGCCCATTCAATGGCAGCGTCGTAATCGCCGGCATTGGGCAAGGTTTCCTGGGCCTGGCGTTTGATCAGCGCCAGACGCTTGGGATCGAGCGCCGGGTCGAAGCCGACAATGTCGACCATTGCCGCCACCCGCAGTTGTGCCCCGATGCGGGCGTAAACGATTTTGCGGTTGTAATCGGTGATGCTCAGCTCTGGCGCGCGGTGTTCGGCGCGGATCGGCAGGGTCAGGCTGTAGCCCTTGAGCGGGTACAGCGGCAGGTTCATACCCGGCAACGCCAGCGCCGGGCTGCGATGACCGGCAGCGATCACCAATTGCTCGACCGGTAATACCTGCGCGCCCATTTCGATGGCCTGCACCGCGCCGTCGCCGTGGCGAATGCCGGTGACCGTGTGCCCCGGCAAAAACTCGCAACGCCCCGACGCCTTGAGCCGGGCCACCAGTTGCAGGCAGAACCCATGGCAATCGGCGACTTCTTCATCGGGCGTGTAGATCGCGCCCACAAACGGCGCCTCGGCGAGTGCCGGCTCCAGCTGTGCGCACTCGGTCCGGGACAACACCTGTTGCTGTTGCGGATCAGCCAGACTGTGGCGCGCATGCTCGAAGCTTGCGGCTTCACGAAACGTCACCAGTTTGCCGTTGCGCCGCCAATTAAAACCGTCGAGGCGATCTTCGTCGCGCCAGCCTTGCAGCGTGGCCTGGCTCAGCAGCGCCAAGCGCAGCAGGTGTGCGCCGTTGCGCTGATTCACCGAACGCCGGCAGGCCGCCAGAAAGGACGCCATCCAGCGCCATTGCGCCGGGTCCAGGCGCGGACGCAGTTTCAAGGGCGAATCAGCGCGCAACATCCAGCCCAGCGCCTGCAACGGTACGCCGGCATCAGCCAGTGGCGCGACATAGCGGTAGGACAACTGGCCGCCGTTGGCGAAACTGGTTTCGCTGGCAAACGAATCCCTGGCCTCGATCAGCGTCACATCGATGCCGTCGCGCACCAGTGCGTAAGCCGTCGTCAGCCCGATGACGCCGCCACCGATGATGCAAACCCGCTGAGCCATGTCAGTCCTTAAGCGTTGTTGGAACGTACTTGAGGTTAGGACCAGGTGACAGCCGTTGAACAATGCATAAAGATGCCTTACCCATAAACAAAGGTTATGGACTTGTCATGCGACTGCGACACATCGAGATTTTTCAGGCCATCCGCCAGACCGGTTCGGTCAGTGGCGCCGCTCAATTGCTGCACGTGTCGCAGCCGGCGGTGAGCAAAGTGCTGCAACACGCCGAACAGCAACTGGGCTTTCCATTATTCCTGCGGGTGCGCGGTAAATTGCAGCCGACGCCCGAAGCCCTGGAGCTTGAGCGCGAGGTCGACAAGGTCAGCGAAAGCCTGCAAGGCGTGCGACGTCTGGCCCAGAGCCTGCGCCGCGAGCCGGGCCACAGTGTACGAATCGGTGCGATCCCGGCGCTGGCCTTGTCGCTGCTGCCGCCGGCGATCAACGAATGGACGCAACGCTACCCGCAAATCGCCTGCGAACTGTCCAGCGCCCACAGCCGCGAGCTGATGCAGAACCTGCTGATGCGCGAAGTGGATCTCGCCCTGACGCTGCAACTGCCGGATCATCCTGGCCTGAAGGCCCAGGTTTTGGCCTGCGGGGTTTTGGTAGCGCTGGCACCGTTGGGCTATTGGCGCGATGACGTCCTGAGCCAGCCGCTGCCGTTGAGCGAACTGGCCGGCGCACCGCTGATCGGCCTGTCCAGCGCTGACCCGCTGGCCGCCCGACTCGACAGCTACCTTGAAGCGGTCAATCCAGCGCCAAAGATCCGCATCGCGGTGCAGACCTATTCGCTGGCGCGGGCGATGGTGGAATCCGGGGCCGGTTTGGCGGTAATCGACCCGTTCACCGCACTCGGCGCGTCTGCCGCCACCACGGCGATTCGACCGCTGACGCCGGCGTTGCCCATCACGCTGTACGGGGTAACCCGCGCCGACGAATCACCGCCTCACACCTTGAACGATTTGTTGCAGGTGTTCAGCCGACAGGCGCAGGCGCAGTTGGATCGCTTAATCCCGTGATGGCCTCAGAGGACATAAAACAGAATCGCCACAAAGTGCAGCACGCTCCCGGCAATCACAAACAAATGCCAGACCCCATGGGCATGTCGCAGGCGATGGTCGAGGGCAAAAAAGATGATCCCCACGGTGTACAGCACCCCGCCCGACGCCAGCCAGGCAAAGCCGACAGGCCCCAACGCCGCCAGTAATGGCTTGACCGCCACCAGCACGATCCAGCCCATCACCGCATAAATCACGATCGACAGGATCCGCGCTTCCGAGCGGGGTTTGATCTCTTGCAGGATGCCGATCAGCGCCAGCCCCCAGACGATCCCGAACAAGGTCCAGCCCCACGGCCCGCGCAGGGTCACCAGGCAAAACGGAGTGTAGCTGCCGGCAATCAGCAGGTAGATCGAAAAGTGATCGACCTTCTGCATGATCGCTTTCTTGCGCCCGCGTACGCTGTGGTACACAGTCGAAGCGCTGTAGAGCACCAGCAAGGTGAACGCATAAATCGCCACACTGACGATCTTCCACGGGCTGCCATCCATACTGGCAATCACCAGCAGCCACACGCCCCCGACAAACGCCGCCACCGCCCCGACCAGATGCGTCCAGGCGTTCAATCTTTCCCCGTGATACATGTGTTGCTCACCTCGAAATTTGTTGCCGCATCACGCAAGGCTCAAGCCTTGAGACTAAAAGCGCAATGTTTCAGAACAGGTCAGGGTAATGGTTGGCCGTGCCGACGCCATCGCGAGCAGGCTCCCACATTGGAACGCGCCCCCCTGTGGGAGCGAGCCTGCTCGCGATGGGGCCATACACAATCCCCGCAGTTTCAATGACGGAGCATTACAGTCCGGTCATCTGCTGCTGCACACGAATTTTTAGCTGCGCGGTGCTTTCCAATAGCTGCGCCAACAACGCCGGATCTTCATCCATATAGCCTTCGTACTCCGCCAGGTTCCGTCGCTCATGACACAGGGCGAATAGCCGAACCTGTACTTTGCCAACATCAGCGGTATGAACGAGGCACTGAAACACCAGATATCGCTTGTCTGAACGGTAGCCGCACAAGCGAAGCGCCGTCAGTGCAAGGGCATGGGCAGCGTTGTAAGCCAGGTCGAAACGACTCGCGAAGGAAAGCGAAGACGTTTGTGCGTCTTTCAATCGGTCCACTGCCGAACGCATCAGTCCTTCGCATTCCTTGTGATCCGGCGGTTCGGCTTTCAGTCCACCGCTACGTAACAGGTTTTCCAGGTTCTCGTTGCTGCCCATCCTTGGACTCCAAAGGGTTTCCCCCCATCAGATTGATCTTGTCCTGCTGCGCTACCCGCACGACGAAACTATTCTCAGCCGCCAGTTTTGCGGCCCAGTCGTCGGGGGTGTAGAGCGTCGGGTTGAGGACGCGGCCCAACTGCTCTTCCATCGGCATGAGCCGCTCCATCACTTCACTGTAGTGCAGGCCCTCGCCGATCAGCATGAGATCAATGTCACTGGATGCGTTTGCCTGATCCTTGGCGATAGAGCCGTACACAAATGCCCAAGTGATCTGTTTGGCAAAAGGTTGGAGCGCCTGACGCAGAGGCTCGGCAATACCAAAGGTTTTGCGGGCGATGCCCAGCAGTTCCACATAGATCGGGCAGTCGGGATTGGCTTGATAGTGGGTCTGATTGCCCTGACGGCTCATGGTCAGCACGCCTGCCCGCTGCAACCGATCCAGCTCGCGCATGAGGCTGCCTTTACCCACTTGAGCCCAGCGGGCGATCTCGTTGGCGTAAAAGCTTTGGTCGGGTTTACCAAATAGCAGGCCAAGCACTTTTTGCTGGGTGGTGGTGAACAAGGCTTCGCTTAGTGACAGGTTTTTCACGGCAACCACCGATAAGTCCCAAAAAAGGAACGATAGGTCCCTTTTTGGGAATCTTCAACCTGATGCAGAAACCTTTGTGGCAAGGGCTTGTTGGAAGGTCCGACAGCTTGGGGTTTTGTGTTTAAAAGTTTGTCCGCAGGAACAGTGAGAGGCTACGCAGCCTGGCGTCGCTGCCTACAGCAATGCCGGAACCCGCCGACTGGTGCGGTTTTGCGTTGGTCTTGCGCCATTGCGTTTAACGCCGAAGATCGTTCCCACGCTCCGCGTGGGAATGCAGCCCGGGACGCTCTGCGTCCCAAAAAGCCGAACGCGGAGCGTCCGTTGAGGCATTCCCACGCGGAGCGTGAGAACGATCAATGGGCTAACCCTGCTGTAACAAGCAACTCTTCCAACGCCAACAAATTCGGCACCTTGGCCACTTGCTCACCCACCTGCACCGCCGCCTGCTCCAGCGCGCACAACGGCACATCGACATAACTCAACTGACTGTCGAGCTTGTAAGACCGCGGAATCCCCTGCACCAGCAACGCAATGAACTTCAGCTCAGGCCGCCCGCCGAGGGCGTTGAGGATGACAATCCGTGCTCGCTCACCGATCACCACTTTGTTGCCACACGCCGACTCGAAACTGAGTAATGGAATTTGCCGCTCCCGCCACGTCACCCGCCCCAGATACCAAGGCGGTGTGTCGAGGTCGAAGGTGCCGGACTGGTAATCAATGAGCTCGGCGACAGCAACGTTGGGCAGGATGAGGTTGCGATCAGCCAAGGGCAATAAAAGCCCTGTGAGGTTGCTGGAGCGGTGTTCATGCATGGGTTTTGCTCCACCGGGCGATGCTGTCGAGCAGAACCGATTCCTGATACGGCTTGCCGAGGTAGTCGTTGACCCCGATGGCCATGGCGCGGTCGCGGTGTTTCTGGCCGGTGCGGGAGGTGATCATGATGATGGGCAGATGCCGCAAGCGCTCGTCCGCGCGCACCTGAGTCGCCACTTCGAAGCCGTCCATGCGCGGCATTTCGATGTCCAGCAGCATCAGGTCGGGCCTGTGTTCTTCCAGCAGCAACATGGCGTCGACACCGTCCTTGGCCGTCAGCACGTTCATGCCGTGGCGTTCCAGCAAACGGCTGGTGACCTTGCGCACAGTGACCGAATCATCGACCACCAGCACCAGCAACGGCCGTTGCGAGTCAGGCTCTACGTCCGGCGTCACCGGTTGTTGCGGCATTCGCGCTTGCATGGCGCGGATCGGCGCCAGCAAGTCGAGAATCAGCACCACCCGGCCATCGCCCAAAATCGTCGCGCCAGACAAACCCTGCACCGCAGCGAACTGCGGGCCAAGGCTTTTGACCACGATTTCCCGGGTGCCGGCCATGGCATCCACTTGCACCGCGACGTGCCGTTCATTGCATTGCACCAGCAACACGGGTAACGGCAGGCTCTGGCCCAGCAGTTTCGGACGGGAGCTGGTTTTCAGCAATTCACCGAGATAGCACAACTCATAACGTTGCCCGGCGTATTCATAGGTCGGCGGATCGAGCCGGTAATGCCCTTCGAGTTCGCTGGGCAGTACCCGCACGATGCCGTCGATGGTGTTCAGCGGGATTGCGTATTGATCCTCCCCACAGTGCACCATCAGCGCGCGGTTGACCGACACGGTGAACGGCAGGCGAATCCGGAAATGCACGCCCTGCCCCGGCACAGAGTCGATGCTCATGCTGCCACCGAGCTGCCGGACTTCTTCGTGAACCACGTCCATGCCCACGCCACGCCCGGAGATCTGGGTGATTTTTTCGGCGGTGGAGAACCCCGGTTGCAGGATGAATTGCAGCACGTCGCGGTCGCTGATGTCGCTGTCCGGGTCGAGCAATCCGCGCTTGATCGCCTTGCGCCGCACAGCATCCAGCGGCACACCGGCACCGTCGTCGCGGATGTCGAAAATGATGTCGCCACCCTCTCGGGACAAATCCAGGGTGATCTTGCCTTGGGCCGGTTTACCCGCCGCGATTCGCATCTCGGCCGATTCCAGCCCATGGTCAACGGCGTTGCGCAGCATGTGTTCCAGGGGCGCTGCCATGCGTTCAAGAACGTTGCGGTCCATCTCGCCTTCGGCGTTGCCAACGACGAAGTCCACGTCCTTGCCCAGTTCGCTGGCGACCTGCCGCACGATGCGTTTCAAACGCGGCAGCATCCGCTCGAACGGCACCATGCGCGTGCGCATCAGGCCTTCCTGCAATTCGGTGTTGATGCGGCCCTGCTGTTGCAGCAGGTTTTCCGCGTCGTGATTGCGCCGCTCAAGGGTTTCCTTGAGGTCGAGCAGGTCGGAGGCGGATTCGAACAGCGCTCGCGACAGCTGTTGCAGCTGCGAGTGACGGTCCATCTCCAGTGGATCGAACTCTTCGTAACCCAGGCGCTCGGCTTCGACTTGCTGACGGCTGAGAATCCGCCCCTGGGTTTCGGTATCGAGGCGGCGCAACTGGTCGCGCATGCGCTCGATGGTGGTTTCCATCTCGCTCAACGCCACCCGCGCATCGTTGACCTGTTGCTCGATGCGCCCGCGAAAGATTGAAGTTTCCCCGGCCAGGTTAACCAGGTCGTCGAGCAACTCCGCCGAGACCTTGACCGTGTCGGTGCCTTCCGGTTGCAGCGCGGTTGGCTCGGTCTTGGGCGCTATGGGCAGGGCCACGGGGGCCAATGTTTGGGGCGCTGCCGGATGGCTGAAATTCTTGATCGCATCGATCAGCCGATCGGCCGGCGGCAATGGCTGACTGGCGCGGGTGGCGTCGAGCATCTGCGCCAGTCGGTCATGGCTGCGTTGCAACAGCGAGAACAGCTCGGCGGTGGGTTGCAGCACGCCTGCCGACAAGCCTTCGTAGAGAAATTCCAGTTCGTGGGCCAGGTCGCCAATCGGCGCGATTTCAACCATTCGTGCGCCACCCTTGAGGGTGTGCAGATCGCGCAACAGGGTTTCCACTTCCTGGCGATTCGACGGCTCGGCCTGCCAGCGCAACAGGGCCGCGCCGGAGTTTTCAATGATGTCGAAACCTTCCTCGAGGAAGATCTCCAGAAGCTCGGGGTCATGGCCCGTGGAGTCATTGCTGACCGCTGGCTCGATCATCTCGGCGCTGCCGGCATTGCCCTGGCGGAATTCACGAATGGCCGCGATCAACTCACCCGGATCACCCAACGGACGGTTGTGCTGCAACTGATCAAGGAACAGGGCCAGTCGGTCATGGCTCTGTAGCAGCAATGGCACCAGCGCTTCGCTGTGGCTGTAACGGCGGTCCACCAGGCCTTCGTAAAGGTTTTCCAGTTCATGGGCCAGATCGCCGACCGGCTCGACCTCGGCCATTCGCGCACCGCCCTTGAGGGTATGCAGATCGCGCTGCAAGGACGACAGCGGCGCGGCGTTGTCCGGTTCATTCAGCCAGCGCTGCAAAACCTGACCGGCGTTCTCGAGAATATCCACCGCCTCTTCAAGGAAGATCGAAACGATTTCGTCGTCCAGCTCCACCTGTGTCGTGCTCTGCTCCAGCTCGGCGGTGACGCTGCCCAGTTCGCGGATGCTCAAGGTGCGACTGCCGTCACTGCGGATCAGGCCCATGGAGGATGGATCGAGACTCTCATCGAGTAAGCCGCGCAGGGCACGCACCCGCTGCGGTTGCGCCGTGACTTCCTGGCCGGCGGCCAGTTCGTCGAGCATGTTGATCAGCGCTTCATGGGCGCTTTGCGCTTCGTGGAAAAACCTGTCGCTGACCGCCAGGCTGCTTTCTTCCACCGCGCCATACAGGTCGAGCAAGGCTTCGCAGAGCTCATCCACCGGATGCAGATCGGCCAGGTGCGCGCCTTCGCCCAGGGTGGTCAGTTCGTCCAGTAGCGCGCTGAGTTCCTGTCGCTCGCCGGGATGTTGCTGCCAGCGCTGCAACAGGCTTTCGGCGTCCAGCAGGATGTCCATGCCCTGGGCGAGGAAGTTGTTGATCAGTTGCGGATCGCGCTTGATCCGCAGCTTCGTATTGGGCGCGCTCAACAGGCTTTGCAGACGCTCGGCCAGCAATGCCTGGGTTCGCTCGACCAGTGAGCGAGCGTCGGGTATTTCGGCCAGCGGATCGCTCTTGAGCTGTCGCAGCCCAAGCCGGAATAACCCTTCGGCTTCCAGCAGCAATTCGACTTCGTCCAGATCAAAGGCTATTCGGTGGGCTTTGTATTCCCGGGCCAGTTGATCCAAGGGCGCCGCCAGCTCGGCGATCGGCAGTACTCCGGCCATCGAGGCGCTGCCTTTGAGCGTGTGCAACGCCCGCTGCAACTCGTCGCTGGCCTGAAGCGGTACATGCTCGGCGGCTTGGTCAAGGAAGCGATTGAGGCTGCTCAAATGGGTTTCGGCTTCGTTGCGGAAGATCTCCAGCAACAGTGGGTCGAGTCCCGTGACGTCCTGCACGTTCTCATCGGACACCGGCTTGTCACCCTTGGCGAGGGCATGGGCGCGGGCGGCCAACTGATCGACATCGCTGCGCTGGCGCTGGGCGTTGGCGGCAAACTCGGCCACCAGTTCCGGCAACAGCTTCAGCGCATCGCCCACCAGTTGCTGCACCGCAGGCCCTGGCGCAACGCTGTGTTCCAGTACGCGATTGAGCAGGTTTTCCACCGCCCAGGCCAACTCACCGAGTACCAGCGCGCGGACCATCCGGCCACTGCCTTTGAGGGTGTGGAAGGCACGACGCAATTCACTCAAGACCGATGTGCTGTCGGGGCTGGCCGACCAGCGTGGCAAATACTCTTCGAGGATTTCCAGCACCTCGTCCGTCTCTTCGAGGAACACGTCCCGCAGGTCATCGTCCACCGGTTCTTCACCGGCGGGCGGCGGTAACAGGCTACCCGGCGTGGTCAGGGCCGGCGGGTTGACGGACGAGAGCGGGCTGGCCAGTACATCGGCCAGAGACTGAACGGTTTCGGGGTCGTCGAGTTCCTGTATGTCCTGCATGACCCGCGCTTCACTGGGGCTGAGCACATCCTTGAGCATCGGCACCTGCTGTTCAATGGGGAAGAAACCGAGTGAGGCCAGACCTTTTTCCGCAACATCGAGCAGGTGTTCCCCCGGCGCTTCGGGGTCATCGCTGAGGCGCTCCAGGTAATACTCGATGCCGGTGATGACGTCAGCCAGGCTGTCCAGTTGCTGCCAGCCGGGTTGGCCCGGGTCCACCAGCAGATGCTCGCGAATAAAGCCGTTGCAGGTTTCGACCAGGCTCGCCGCGCGGGCCAGCGGAATCATCGCCAACGCACCGCGCACCTGGGTCAGCAACGCCGGCAAGGGTTGCAAATGCTGGCGATCCCAGTCGGCGTCGATGTAGTCGACGATCATGTCCTTGGCCTGTTGCAGGCAAATGCGCGCTTCCTTGATCACGATCTGGTGGATCTGTGTCAGGTCGGTGGTCGGCAGACGGCTGTCTTCCTGGCTTTGCGGCTCCACGGTGCCGACCATGCCGGCCAGGGTCGCTTCGACGTAGAGCAAAGCCCCGGCGACGTCCATGAGGGTCGCGTCGTTGGGTTCACGCTGGCCTTGGGCAAGGCTCAGCACCACCGCCAGTTGATCGATGATGACCTTGCGTGGCTGGCCGAAACCGAGTACCGCCAGGGTGTCGGCGATTTGTCGCAGTGGCGCCAGCAGGCTTTCGAGGTCCGAGGCGTGCTGGCGGTCGCTGCGCACGAACAAGTCCAGGCGCTCCTTGACCCGCACCAGCTCTTCGCACAGCGCCGACAATACCGAGCGCATGGCGTCGCGGTCAGGGCCGGCCAGCCGTGCCCGTTCTTCATCGACCATCGCGCCGTCGGGTAGCGCGTCGTCAAGTGAGTAGCGATCTTTCATGGTCAGCATCTGCCCGGTGGGGTGTTCGGCCTTGGCAATATAGAACAACAAACTCTTGAGCAGCTGCGGCGGTGCCGGTTGATTGATACCAGGCATGCCGTGCTCGAGCAGACGCTTGAGCTCTTTATCGGTGTCCTTGAACAGGCTGCGCAACGCCGGGCTATTGGCGATCGAGCCATTGCGCATGCCCTCGACCAGCGCCGAAGCGACTTGCCACAATGGGCTCAGCGGCGCATTGGCGCACAGCGCTTCGAGGCGCGCAAACACCCGGGCCAGATAACCGAAGTGGGTTTCGTCATCCTGTTCGCGCAACAAACCGACCAGGGCCATCTGCAGCATCTGCCGCAATTTGCGCAGCACATTGGGCAAATCGGCCGGTTCCAGCAGCGCCAGGGCTTCCTGGCTCAGGGGCGCCAGCTGTGGCAGTTGCGGGTTGAACAGGCTGGTTTCCGACAACAGGCTTTCGCCACGGGCACTGCGCAGATCATTGATCAACGGCAACACGACCAGAGGCGAATCGCGACGGGCACCCTGCACCCGGTCCAGGTACGTCGGCAATTGCCCCAGGGCATGCAACAACAGATGGATCGCCTCGTCACGATGGCTGACGCGGTTCTGCTGCACGGCGCCGGTCAACTGCTCGATTTCTTCGGCGAGCAGGGCCGCGCCGTAGAATTCGACCATCTGCAAACTACCGTGAACCTGATGGACACAGGCCAGACACTCGCTCAGCGCCTGCGTCGCCTGCGGGTCGTCGATCAGGGTTTCGATTGCCTGATGAGCCTGCTTCAGCGTTTCGGCAATCTCGCCTTTGACCCACTCAAGGGCCACATAGTCGTGCCGATCACCCATAACCACTCCAATCAAGATGCATCCGCCCAGAGGCGGTTCAAGCGTTGTCCGCAGACTTGGCCGGCAAGGTGAAACCGGACACCGAACGTCGCAGCTGGCTGGCCATCTTCGCCAGGTTGCCAATGCTCTCGGCGGTGGCGGTGGAGCCGGACGAGGTCTGCGTAGTGATCTGCTGGATCACGTTCATCGTCAGGGAAATCTGGCCGGCGGACGAAGTCTGTTGCTGCGCGGCATTGGAAATACTCTGGATCAATGCCGCAAGGATCTTCGATACACCTTCGATTTCTTCCAGGGCCACCCCGGCATCCTGCGCCAGACGTGCGCCGCGCACTACTTCGGTGGTGGTCTGCTCCATGGAAATCACCGCTTCGTTGGTGTCGGCCTGAATCGCCCGCACCAGCGTTTCGATCTGCCGGGTCGCCGCGGACGAACGCTCGGCCAGACGCTGGACTTCATCGGCTACCACCGCAAAACCGCGCCCGGCATCGCCAGCCATGGAGGCCTGAATCGCCGCGTTGAGGGCGAGGATGTTGGTCTGATCGGCAATGTCATCGATCAGGCTGACAATGTCGCCGATTTCCTGAGAGGACTCACCCAACCGCTTGATGCGCTTGGCGGTGTCCTGGATCTGCTCGCGAATATTGTCCATGCCATGAATGGTGTTGTGCACCACTTCGTTGCCCTTGTTGGCGATTTCCACCGAGCGTTCGGCCACCGCAGAGGATTCGGCGGCGTTGGCCGAGACCTGATCGATGGACCGGGCCATGTCATTGATGGCCGTGGAGGCTTCGCAAATCTGCTGCGCCTGATGCTCCGAGGCCTGGGCCAGGTGCATGGCGGTGGCCTGGGTTTCCTGCACGGCGGCGGCGACCTGCCCGGCGGTGAGGTTGATGGTCGCCACCAAATCGCGCAATTGGTCGACGGAATAGTTGATCGAATCCGCGATGGTCCCGGTGAAGTCTTCGGTCACCGAGGCGGTCACGGTCAGGTCGCCGTCGGCAAGGTCTTCGATTTCGTCCAGCAAACGCATGATCGCGTTCTGGTTGCGCTCGTTCTTTTCGGCGGTTTCACGCAGTTGACGGTTGGTTTCACGCACCATCACCAGGCCGATGAGGATGATCGACATCAGCGCCAGCAAGGCCAGTACATAACCACCGATCGTGCCGGTGTTGCGCCCGCCAGCGAGGTTTTCGAAACGGCTGGCCAATTGCGAAGCCTCATCGAGCAGGGTTTGCGACAGGGTAAAAATGTTGGTGGCCGATTCACGGACCTTGAACAGTTGCGGCGACGTTTCGAGGATTTCATCCACCGAACCGGATACGAATTCGAACAGCTCGGAAATCTCGGTCAACCGGGCGCGCGCGTCGCGGTCTTCGACCTGGCTGATTTTCAGCGCCGCGTTGCCTTGAAGCATGCCGTTGAGCACCAGGCCGAAACGCGCCGCGTCGCGACCGAAAGCGTCGGCCGCCTGCTGCGAATTTTCATCGCCCGACAGCACGGTGTTCACCGCACCAAGAATCCGCTCGGCCAGCAGCGTCTGACGCTGGGCCACCGCCACCTGAGTGGCGGGGGCACCACGTTGCAAGAGGGTTTCGACGACTTTTTCATATTCGACCTGCAACTGCGGCACGGTTTCGGCCAGGGTCGCGGCGACTTGATGCAAGGACAACACGGTCTGCTCGCTGGAGAGGATGGCGTCGGTATTTTTCAGCAGACGCTCCCAATCCAGCTGTACGGCGCGCATTTCCGGGCGCACGGTGGACGGTGCCGGCGGCAGGCCGGTGGAGGGATCGCCTTTCTTCAGGTAGCCCCAACGCTGGGCGAAGTCATTGCGTGCATCGCTGAGCAACTTGAACGCCGCGGCCTTGCCGGCGGCGGCTTCGGTGGCGTTCTTGGCGATGCGTTGGGACAGCACGCGCAACTCACCGGCGTGGCCAATGTACTGTTTGTCGTAATTCGCCTGGGTGTTGAGGTACGCGAAGTTGGCGAACAGCAGCATGATGAAGACGATCAATGCGATGAACAGCGCAATGATCTGCGCCCGGCTGCGCGACCCTTCTGGCTTGTCTGTCTTTGCTTTTATCATCGGTCCTCGCCTGCCCTGCTTAATTCACCCAATGCCCTTGTAGGAGCGAGGCTTGCCCGCGAAGCAGGCGCTGCGGTCCCGCAGGAACACCGCGTTATCATTCTTCGCGGGCAAGCCTCGCTCCTACAGGATTGCAGCGTCGCCCCGCGCTACGTTCATGAAGCTCTGCGACTGCGCCAACGCAAACGGGCTGAAAACCTGCCAATTCTGCTCACGCTCAAACCGGCCCTGGATGAACGGTGCAATCGCGCCGTTCAAGGTATCTGCCGGTTCCAGGCTGTCCTGGGCAAAGTGCTGCAAGCCGAAGACCTCATCGACCATCAGCCCTGCAAACACGTCGTTGTGTTCCACCACCAATATTCGCCGTTGCTTGCGCAAAGGCCGTTCATGGCCGGGCTCGTAGCCATAAAAAAAGCCATGCAAATCCATGATCGGCAGCAGGCGCCCCCGCAGGTTCGCCACGCCCTTGACCCAGGGCTTGACCCCCGGCAATTGGGTAACGCGCGGTTCGTGCAGGACTTCGCTGACTTCACGCATGGGTGCGACGTACCAATGCTCACCCAAACGAAAGCCGATGCCGCTCCAGCGGTCCTGTCGGGTCGGCTGGGACGGCAAGTCCGCCGCCAGCAGACGACAGCGCTGGTCTATCTGCAGCAGCAATTCGAAAGCCGTCAGCGACTCGGTCATGGCCGAACGATCAACCGGCCAGCACGTTATTCAGGGTCTTGATCAGGGTGTCTTCGTCGACCGGTTTGGTCAGATAGTCCCTGGCGCCCTGGCGCGTGCCCCAGACTTTATCGGTTTCCTGATCCTTGGTGGTGATGATGATCACTGGAATGTGCCCGGTTTCCGGGTCTTTGGTCAGCTGACGAGTCGCCTGGAAACCGTTAAGGCCGGGCATGACGATGTCCATCAGCACTGCGTCGGGTTTTTCCTGGCGGGCCAGGGCCACGCCGTCGGCGCCGTTTTCAGCTTTCAACACTTCATGACCGTGCTTTTCGAGCATGCCGGTCAGTTTGTACATTTCGGTCGGCGAGTCATCGACGATCAGAATACGTGCCATGGTCTTCCCCATTTCTTGTCGACACCAGGCCCCATGGCCGAGCATCACTGTGCGTGTCTTACTGCGGCGAAACGGCGGTGAAGCCCGGAACATGGGCCTGAATCGCGTTCAGCAGTTCTTCCTTGCTGAAAGGCTTGGTCAAAAACTGGTCGGAACCGACAATCCGTCCCTTGGCCTTGTCGAACAACCCGTCCCTGGACGACAGCATAATCACTGGCGTGGACTTGAACGCACTGTTGTTCTTGATTAAAGCGCAGGTCTGATAACCATCCAGACGCGGCATCATGATGTCGACAAAGATGATGCCGGGGTGATTGTCGGCAATCTTGGCCAGGGCATCGAAACCATCGATTGCGGTGATGACTTCACAGCCCACATTTTTCAACAGCGTTTCGGCGGTGCGACGAATCGTTTTCGAATCATCGATCACCATGACCTTCAAGGCGCTGGAATGCTGTTCCATAGTGGCTCTACCGTCGCCTTTGTGAATCAAATTGTCCCTCTACGGGCAGTCGAGGGCTCGAAACCCTTATTGATCAAGGGCCAGCACGACATGCCAGCCTTTTTAGCACAGTCTCCCCATCCGATCTATCGGGCGACCCTGGCGGTGGTTTTTCCTTGACCGGGAACCCGCTCAGCGCCACTCTGACGCCACTTTTTCACAACGCTTTTCACCCCAATTTCGAGGAAAACCCCATGAGCGTTCGCGTCGGGATTGTCATGGATCCTATCGCCAGCATCTCCTATAAAAAGGATAGTTCGCTGGCCATGCTACTGGCCGCGCAAAAGCGTGGCTGGGAACTGTTCTATATGGAACAGCGCGATTTGTATCAGGCCGAAGGCCAGGCTCGCGGGCGGATGCGTCCGCTGAAGGTATTCGCCAACCCGGAAAAATGGTTTGAGCTGGGCGCCGAAAGCGACGCGCTGCTGAGCGATCTGGACGTGATCCTGATGCGCAAGGATCCGCCGTTCGACATGGAGTTCGTCTACTCCACGTATTTGCTGGAACAAGCGGAAAATGCGGGTGTACTGGTGGTCAACAAGCCGCAAAGCCTGCGTGACTGCAACGAAAAGCTGTTCGCCACGTTGTTCCCGCAGTGCACGCCACCGACCATCGTCAGCCGTCGTCCGGATGTGTTGCGTGAATTCGCCGATCATCATGGTGATGTGATTCTCAAGCCGCTGGACGGCATGGGCGGCTCATCGATTTTCCGCCACACCGCGGGCCACCCGAACCTGTCGGTGATCCTCGAAACCCTGACCTTGCATGGCCGTCAGCAAATCATGATCCAGGGTTACCTGCCGGCGATCGTTGATGGCGACAAGCGCATCCTGATGATCGACGGCGAGCCGGTGGATTACTGCCTGGCCCGGATTCCCGCGCTCGGTGAAACCCGTGGCAACCTCGCCGCCGGTGGTCGTGGCGAAGCCCGACCGCTGACCGAGAAAGATCGCTGGATCGCCGCGCAAGTCGGCCCGACCCTGCGTGAGAAGGGCTTGCTGTTCGTCGGTCTCGACGTGATCGGTGAGCATCTGACCGAAATCAACGTCACCAGCCCGACCTGTATTCGCGAGATCGATAACGCGTTCGGCACCGACATTGGTGGCCTTCTGATGGATGCCATAGAGAAAAAGCTGCAAGTTGCAAGCCTCAAGCCGCAAGCTTGAAGTACGCGGCATACAGCTTGTCGCTTGAAACTTGTAGCTTGAAGCTAAAAACCAACATTGCGTTATCATGCCGGGCTCGTGAAAAACTCTATGTTGGTTTTTGGTTATGACACTTCCGTCCGATCTGCCCCCTGAACTCGCCTACCGTGGCGTGCGTCCGGCTGATCGCCTCGGTTTCACCCTGTTTCTGGCGGCGCTGATTCACCTGGCCTTGCTGTTGGGCGTCGGGTTCTCCATGGTCGAACCCAAGCAAATCAGCAAAACCCTGGAAATTACCCTCGCCACGTTCAAAAGCGAAAAGAAGCCTGCGAAAGCTGACTTTCTCGCCCAGGAAAATCAGGAAGGCAGTGGCACCCTGGAAAAAAAGGCGACGCCCAAGACCACCGAGGTCGCGCCCTTCCAGGACAACAAGGTGCAGCCAGTCACCCCACCGCCAACCGCCACGCCGCCAGTGCCGGAAGCCGCCCCCAAGGCAGCCGTGACGACTGTCGCGCCGAAACCGAAAAAAACCGCGACCAAGCGCGAAGAGATCAAGACCGAGACCAAACCCAAGGTCGTGGCGCCTACCTTCGACAGCGCGCAGTTGTCCAGCGACATCGCCAGCCTGGAGGCGGAACTGGCCAGTGAACAACAGCTGTATGCCAAGCGCCCGCGCATTCACCGTTTGAGCGCCGCGTCGACCATGCGCGACAAGGGTGCCTGGTACAAAGATGAATGGCGCAAAAAGGTCGAGCGCATCGGCAACCTCAACTATCCCGATGAAGCCCGGCGCAAACAGATTTACGGCAATTTGCGACTGATGGTCTCGATCAATCGCGACGGCTCGTTGTATGAAGTGCTGGTGCTGGAATCGTCCGGCCAGCCGCTGCTGGACCAGGCGGCGCAGCGCATCGTAAGGCTCGCGGCGCCGTTTGCACCGTTCACCGGGGATCTGTCGGACATTGATCGTCTGGAAATCATTCGCACGTGGAAGTTTGCCCGTGGGGACCGGTTGTCCAGTAATTGACCGAAAATCAAAAGATCGCAGCCTTCGGCAGCTCCTACAGATGTACACATTTCAATGTAGGAGCTGCCGAAGGCTGCGATCTTTTGACTTGCTTCGGCTTGTCAGTTTGCCCCTCCAACGCCACACTAGCGCTCATGAAGAACGTCAGCCCCAGCTACCTCAAGCATCACTTCCTGATCGCCATGCCTCACATGGCCGACCCGAACTTTGCGCACACCTTGACCTATATCGTCGAGCACACGGCCAATGGAGCCATGGGGCTGGTGGTCAACCGCCCGCAGGACTTGAACCTGGCCGATATCCTCGAGCAATTGCGCCCCGAAATCGAACCGCCGGTACTCTGCCAGCATGTGCCCATCTTCATGGGTGGCCCGGTGCAAACCGATCGCGGTTTTGTCCTGCACCCGTCGGGAAAAACCTATCAGGCAACCGTTGATCTGGACGGCGAGTTGTCGCTGTCGACTTCGCAGGATGTGCTGTTCGCCATTGCCGACGGCGTTGGCCCCACGAAAAGTGTGATCACCCTCGGCTACGCCGGCTGGGAAGCCGGGCAACTGGAAGCCGAACTGGCCGACAACGCCTGGCTGACCTGCCCGTTCAACGCCGACATCCTGTTCAATACCAGCAGCGAATTACGCCTTGAAGCGGCGGCCAGGCATCTGGGCATCAATCTCAGTCTGCTCACCAGCCAGGCAGGGCACGCCTGATGGCCCTGCGGCTGATTCTGGGTTTCGATTACGGCACCAAACAGATCGGCGTTGCGGTCGGCCAGGTGATTACCGGGCAGGCCCGTGAGCTGTGCACCTTGAAGGCGCAAAACGGCATTCCGGACTGGAATCAGGTCGAAGCCCTGATTAAAGAGTGGAAACCCGACGCCGTGGTGGTCGGCCTGCCGCTGAACATGGACGGCACGCCGAGCGACATGTGCCTGCGGGCCGAGAAGTTCGCCCGACGCCTGAACGGCCGCTACAACCTGCCCTTTTATACCCATGACGAGCGCCTGACCACCTTCGAGGCCAAGGGCGAACGCCTGGTCCGTGGCGGCCAGAAAGGCAGTTACCGCGACAACCCGGTCGATGCCATCGCCGCCGCTCTGCTGTTGCAGGGCTGGCTTGACGAAAACAGCGCATTGTTCGAATCCTGACCGCACCTAATTCTGAAGAGCCGCTGCGGCGACTCCCTTAGCGACAACCCGAGCCACCTCTCAAGCAGCATTTGGCTGGGGACAAAGAAGGAGCAAACCATGAGCCTGCCCAATCCCGCCGAACTGATCAGCCAGATGGCGATCCGTCTGAAGGCTTATCTGGAAAACCGTGGCATCAGTGAACCGCGCTATATCGGTATTCGGACCGGTGGCGTCTGGGTCGCGCAGGCATTGCTCGATGAACTGGGCAGCGATTCGCCACTGGGCACGCTGGACGTTTCGTTCTACCGCGACGACTTCAGCCAGAACGGCCTGCATCCACAAGTACGCCCATCGGCGCTGCCGTTCGAGATCGAAGGCCAGCACCTGGTGCTGATCGATGACGTGCTGATGAGCGGTCGGACCATCCGCGCGGCGATGAACGAGCTCTTCGATTACGGTCGCCCGGCCAGCGTCACGCTGGTATGCCTGCTGGACCTGGACGCCGGTGAGCTGCCGATCCGCCCGAACGTGGTCGGCGCGACGCTGTCGCTGGCGGCCCACGAACGCGTGAAACTGTCCGGCCCGGAACTCAAGCTCGAGCTTCAAGACCTCGCCCTTTAATTCGCCCTATTGAGAGTCCCCCTCGCGATGACGCCTCTAGAAACCAAGCGCCCGCTGCAGCTCAATGATCAGGGCCAGCTGCGCCACTTCCTCTCGCTCGACGGTTTGCGCCGCGAGTTGCTGACGGAAATCCTCGACACCGCCGACTCGTTCCTCGAAGTCGGCGCCCGGGCGGTGAAGAAAGTCCCGTTGCTGCGCGGCAAGACCGTGTGCAACGTGTTCTTCGAGAACTCCACCCGCACCCGCACCACCTTCGAACTGGCGGCCCAGCGGCTGTCGGCCGATGTGATCACTTTGAACGTGTCCACGTCGTCGGCGAGCAAGGGCGAAACCCTGCTCGACACCCTGCGCAACCTGGAAGCCATGGCCGCCGACATGTTCGTCGTGCGTCACGGGGATTCCGGCGCGGCGCACTTCATTGCCGAGCATGTCTGCCCGCAGGTGGCGATCATCAACGGCGGCGACGGCCGTCACGCCCACCCGACCCAGGGCATGCTCGACATGCTCACTATTCGTCGGCACAAGGGCGGCTTCGAAAACCTTTCGGTGGCCATCGTCGGCGACATCCTGCATTCGCGGGTAGCGCGCTCGAACATGCTGGCCCTGAAAACCCTTGGCTGCCCGGACATTCGCGTGATTGCGCCGAAAACCCTGTTGCCGATCGGCATCGAGCAATACGGTGTGAAGGTTTACACCGACATGACCGAAGGCCTGAAGGACGTCGATGTGGTGATCATGCTGCGCCTGCAGCGTGAACGCATGACCGGCGGCCTGCTGCCGAGCGAAGGCGAGTTCTATCGCCTGTTCGGCCTGACCACCGCGCGCCTGGCCGGCGCCAAACCCGATTGCATCGTCATGCACCCGGGGCCGATCAACCGCGGGGTAGAAATTGAGTCGGCGGTGGCCGATGGCCCACACTCGGTGATCCTCAACCAGGTGACCTACGGCATCGCGATTCGTATGGCTGTGCTGTCCATGGCCATGAGCGGGCAAACAGCCCAGCGCCAATTCGAGCAGGAGAACGCCCAGTGAAGCTCAGCATTCTCGGCGCACGCGTTATCGATCCGGCCAGCGGCCTGGATCAAGTGACTGATATCCACGTTGAAGCCTGCAAGATCGTCGCCCTCGGCGCCGCTCCAGCGGGTTTCGTTGCAGTAGACACCATCGACGCCAAAGGTCTGGTGGCCGCCCCCGGCCTGGTTGACCTGAACGTCGCCTTGCGCGAGCCGGGTTACAGCCGCAAAGGCTCGATCGCCAGCGAAACCCGCGCAGCGGCGGCCGGTGGCGTGACCAGCCTGTGCTGCCCACCGAAAACCAAACCGGTGCTGGACACCTCGGCCGTGGCCGAATTGATCCTCGACCGCGCCCGCGAAGCCGGCAACACCAAGGTCTTCCCGATTGGCGCCTTGAGCAAAGGCCTGGACGGCGAACAGCTGGCCGAACTGGTCGCCTTGCGCGATGCCGGCTGCGTGGCCTTCGGCAACGGTCTGGAGAGCTTTCGCAACACCCGCACCCTGTGCCGGGCGCTGGAATATGCAGCGACGTTCGACCTGACGGTGATTTTCAACTCGCAAGACCATGATCTGGCAGAAGGTGGCTTGGCTCACGAAGGCCCGACGGCAAGTTTCCTCGGTTTGCCGGGCATTCCGGAAACCGCTGAAACCGTGGCCCTGGCCCGGGATCTGCTGCTGGTCGAGCAAAGCGGCGTGCGTGCGCACTTCAGCCAGCTCACCAGCGCTCGCGGTGTGGCACTGATCGCTCAGGCCCAGGCCCGTGGCCTGAAGGTCACGGCGGACGTGGCGTTGTATCAACTGATCCTCACCGACGAAGCGCTGATCGACTTCAGCAGCCTCTATCACGTGCAGCCGCCGCTGCGCACCCGCGCCGACCGCGACGGCCTGCGGGCAGCGGTGAAGTCGGGGGTGGTGTCGGCCATCTCCAGCCATCACCAGCCCCATGAGCGCGATGCCAAACTGGCGCCGTTCGGTGCGACCGAGCCGGGTATCAGCAGTGTTGAACTGCTGCTGCCGCTGGCGATGACCCTGGTGGAAGACGGTTTGCTGGATCTGCCAACGCTGCTCGCACGCTTGAGCACCGGCCCTGCCGACGCGTTGCGTTTACCAGCGGGCAAATTGGCGGTGGGAGGGCCGGCAGATATCGTGCTGTTCGACCCTGCGGCCTCGACCGTGGCCGGTGAAAACTGGTTGTCGAAGGGCGAAAACTGCCCGTTCATTGGCCATAGCTTGCCGGGTGTGGTGCGTTACACCCTGGTGGATGGACGGATCAGTCACCAGGCGTAAACCTGTGGCGAGGGGGCTTGCCCCCGTTCGGCTGCGTAGCAGTCGCAAATCAGCAATGGAGTTCTGTCTGAAGGAATGCGGTTGCCAATAATGGGGCCGCTTCGCAGCCCAACGGGGGCAAGCCCCCTCGCCACAATTAATCAGCGGTTCTGCGCATTGCGAATAGACACCTGGTCATTCAACGTCCAGAAGTCATACAACACTCCCAGAAAGAACAACCCGCCTGTCACCAGGTACAGCAACCCGCTGATCCATTTCCCCTGATACATCCGGTGCACACCGAAGACCCCGAGAAACGTCAGCAGAATCCACGCCACGTTGTATTCGATGGGTCCAGCGGTAAAGCGCAGGTCCGCTTCGCGGTCCATGGATGGGATCAGAAACAGGTCGATCAACCAGCCGATACCCAGCAAACCCAAGGTAAAAAACCAGATCGTCCCGGTCACCGGTTTGCCGTAATAGAAGCGGTGAGCCCCGGTAAAACCGAAAATCCACAACAGATAACCAATCACTTTGCTGTGTGTGTCTTGCTTTGAAACGGGGTGTTGATAGGGGTTCATTGATGACCTCGACTCACACGATAGAGAAATATTCTTGAATTCTTTGTGACTTTTTTACAGGCGGCCGACATACGGCAATTATTACGCTCATTTCGGGCAAAGCCTTGTAATTCCTGACTTTTATCCGACAGCTCACGTCAATTTTGTCGCTTTTTAGTTCCGTGCCCCGCCGCTTGAATCGACAAACGGCCTCGGAAGGGCAAAAAAAGCTGTTATAAAGTTGCGCGTTCCCCTTACGAGCCCTGCCTAATGCGTCCATTTTTCAAGACATGGCTAACCATTTGCCTATTATTGCCCCTGGCCGCCCACGCCACCAATCGTGAGCAACGTCTTCCCAACGTTAATGGTTACACCCCCAAATCCCATGTTTCTGCTCCTTCAAGCAAAAACAACAAACAGACAGTAAAACGCTCCACCCAACTCAGTAGCGCTAACCGCAAGCTGGTACCGCCAATGGCCAGCAAGGAAAGCAGCAACGTGTTGAGCCGCGCGGTAAACGTGCTCGGTACGCCTTATCGTTGGGGCGGCAGCAGCCCAAGCAAAGGGTTCGATTGCAGCGGGCTGGTGAAATACGCGTTCAACGACGCCACGTTTGATCTGCCACGTACCTCCAACGCCATGGCCAGCGGTCATGGCGAGAAGGTCGATCGCAACGATCTGAAGCCAGGTGACCTGATTTTCTTCAACATCAAGAGCCGTCGGGTCAATCATGTTGCCATCTACCTGGGCAACGACCGCTTCATCCACGCACCCCGCCGTGGCAAGTCGGTGACCATCGATACCCTGAAGAAACCGTACTGGGAAAACCACTACGTGGTTGCCAAGCGGGTTCTGCCCAAAGAACAGAACGCATTGCGGGTTGTTCAGCGTTGATTTGATTGTGGCGAGGGGGCTTGCCCCCGTTGGGCTGCGAAGCGGCCCCAATACCTGCCACCAAGCTTTATCAGAAAGACCGCATTGCCCGAACTTGCGACTGCTTCGCAGTCGAACGGGGGCAAGCCCCCTCGCCACAGGTCCCGCGCTGCTCTTCTCAGAAGTTATCCGGCGAGCGCGCCTTCTCCCGCGCATGCTCGCGGCTGATCACCCCCTTGGTCACCAGTTCCTTCAGGCACATGTCCAGGGTTTGCATCCCCAGCGACCCTCCGGTCTGAATCGACGAATACATCTGCGCCACCTTGTCTTCGCGGATCAGGTTACGGATCGCCGAAGTGCCGATCATGATTTCGTGGGCGGCAATTCGCCCGCCGCCGATTTTCTTGATCAATGTCTGTGACACCACCGCCAGCAAGGACTCGGAGAGCATCGAGCGCACCATCGATTTTTCGTCCCCCGGAAACACGTCCACCACCCGGTCGATGGTTTTCGCCGCCGACGTGGTGTGCAGCGTGCCGAAGACCAGGTGACCGGTCTCGGCGGCAGTCAACGCCAGCCGAATAGTCTCCAGATCACGCATCTCCCCCACCAGAATCACGTCCGGGTCCTCGCGCAGGGCCGAGCGCAGCGCCGTGGCGAAGCTGCGAGTATCGCGATGAACTTCGCGCTGATTGATCAGACATTTGCGCGATTCGTGGACGAACTCGATGGGGTCTTCGATGGTGAGGATGTGGTGATGGCGATGATTGTTCAGGTAATCGATCATCGCCGCCAGCGTGGTGGACTTGCCCGAACCGGTCGGCCCGGTCACCAGCACCAGGCCCCGGGGGGCTTCGGTAATCTTGCGAAACACTTCCCCCATCCCCAGATCGTCCATGCTCAGCACCTTGGACGGAATGGTCCGGAATACCGCGCCCGCCCCCCGGTTCTGGTTGAAGGCATTGACCCGAAACCGCGCCACGCCAGGCACTTCGAAGGAAAAGTCGGTTTCAAGATGCTTCTCGAAATCCACCCGCTGAAGGTCGTTCATGATGTCGTAGATCAGCTCATGCACTTCCTTGTGATCCAGGGCCGGCAGGTTGATACGCCGCACATCGCCGTCGACACGGATCATTGGTGGCAGGCCGGCGGACAGGTGCAGGTCAGACGCGCCTTGTTTGGCGCTGAAAGCCAGCAGCTCAGTGATATCCATAGCGCTCCTCAATTCCAGTAGAATGCCGCGAACCTTCAGACCGCTGGCGCCTCTTGATGTCCACGATAGCAGACAACATCGCTCAGGTTAGTTCACGCATCCGTGCTGCCGCCCTCGCCGCCGGGCGCAACGAGCACAGCATCCAGCTGCTGGCCGTGAGCAAGACCAAACCCGTCGCAGCCCTGCGTGAAGCCTACGCCGCCGGGGTCCGCGACTTTGGCGAAAACTACCTGCAGGAAGCCCTGGGCAAACAGCTCGAATTGGCCGACCTGCCCTTGATCTGGCACTTCATCGGCCCCATTCAATCGAACAAGACTCGCGCTATCGCCGAGCATTTCGACTGGGTGCACTCCGTGGATCGCTTGAAAATCGCACAACGCCTGTCCGAACAACGCCCGGCCGATTTGCCTCCTTTGAACATTTGCATCCAGGTCAACGTCAGCGGTGAAGCCAGCAAGTCTGGCTGTACCCCGGCCGACCTGCCCGCCCTGGCCAATGCCATCAGCGCTCTGCCGCGCCTGAAATTGCGCGGGCTGATGGCAATTCCAGAGCCGACTGATAATCGCGCCGCCCAGGACGCGGCTTTCGCTGCCGTGCGCGACTTAATCAAAAGCATGCAAGCCAGCCTGAACCTGCCACTCGACACACTTTCCATGGGCATGAGCCACGACCTCGAGTCGGCCATTGCCATGGGCGCCACTTGGGTCCGTATCGGTACGGCCCTGTTTGGTGCCCGTGATTACGGTCAACCGTGAGATGGCGGACCTCTCTCTTTATAAGGACCTGACATGAGCAAGACACGTATTGCCTTTATCGGAGCCGGCAACATGGCCGCCAGCCTGATCGGCGGCCTGCGCGCCAAAGGTCTGGACGCCGCACAGATCCGCGCCAGCGATCCGGGCGAACAAACCCGCGCCCGCGTGCATGCCGAACACGGCATCGAAGTGTTTGCCGATAACGCCGAAGCCATTCAGGGCGCGGACGTGATCGTGCTGGCGGTCAAACCCCAGGCGATGAAAGCCGTATGCGAAGCCATTCGCCCAAGCCTTGCGCCGAATCAACTGGTGGTCTCGATCGCGGCCGGCATCACCTGCGCCAGCATGAACAACTGGCTTGGCGCCCAGCCTATCGTGCGCTGCATGCCCAACACCCCGGCGCTGCTGCGTCAGGGCGTGAGCGGTTTGTTCGCCACCGGCCAAGTGAGCGCCGAACAACGCCAGCAAGCTGAAGAGCTGCTGTCGGCGGTTGGCATTGCCCTGTGGCTGGACGAAGAACAGCAACTGGACGCGGTCACCGCCGTTTCCGGCTCGGGCCCGGCGTATTTCTTCCTGTTGATCGAAGCCATGACCGCCGCGGGCGTGAAGCTGGGCCTGCCAGCGGACATCGCCGCCCGCCTGACCGTGCAAACCGCTTTGGGGGCTGCACAGATGGCGGTCGCCAGTGATGTCGACGCGGCTGAACTGCGTCGTCGCGTGACATCGCCTGCGGGCACCACCGAAGCTGCAATCAAGTCGTTCCAGGCGGGTGGTTTCGAAGCCCTGGTGGAAAAAGCACTCGGCGCCGCCGCGCACCGCTCGGCCGAGATGGCTGAGCAACTCGGCCGCTAATCAGCCCCTACAAAGGAATCAATGATGCTCGGACTCAATGACGCTGCCATTTTCATCATCAAAACCCTGGGCAGCCTGTATCTGCTGATCGTGCTGCTGCGCTTCATCCTGCAATTGGTTCGGGCGAATTTTTACAACCCGCTCTGCCAGTTCATCGTCAAAGCCACTCAACCGCTGCTCAAACCCCTGCGCCGGATCATCCCGAGCATGTTCGGGCTGGACATGTCGTCACTGGTACTGGCGCTGATGGTGCAGATGGTGCTGATAGCGGTCATCCTGCTGCTCAAAGGCTTCGAGGTCGACGTGCTGCTGTTGGTGCCTTGGGCACTGATCGCAGTCTTCTCGCTGTTTCTGAGTGTTCTGTTCTACGCGATGATCATCAGCGTGATTCTGTCCTGGGTCGCCCCGGGAAGCCACAACCCGGGCGCAGAGCTGGTACAGCAGATCACTGAACCGGTACTCGCCCCGTTCCGCCGTATCATTCCGAACCTGGGCGGCCTCGACATCTCGCCGATCTTCGCGTTTATCGCGATCCAGTTACTGCAAAGCTGGCTGATCCCGCGACTTGCGTACTACGCCCTCATGCCGCAGGGGCTGCTCGGCCTGATCTGATGAGCTACTTTCGCTGGGACGGTGATGACCTGATTCTGGAATGTCACCTGCAACCGGCGGCCCGCAGCGATGATTTCTGCGGACTGCACGGTGATCGCTTGAAGATCCGCCTGACCGCACCGCCGGTCGAAGGCAAAGCCAATGCGTACCTGATGGCGTTTCTGGCCAAGGCGTTCGGGGTTTCCAAGAGCCAGGTGAGTTTGATCAGCGGAGAGCTGAACCGGCAGAAACGGGTACGGATCTGTTCGCCGAAGAAGCTGCCGGATTTGCCGGATCTCACCCTCCCCTGATCGTCCCCACGCTCCGCGTGGGAATGCAGCCCGGGACGCTCCGCGTCCCAGCCGAAGCGGACGCAGAGCGTCCAGCGAGGCATTCCCACGCAGAGCGTGGGAACGATCGTTAACGGTGGGGAAGTTAGCTTGCTGCTAGGGTCAGCGGTCTTTAGACTTACGCCTCAATTCAATGAGAGCAGGGTCGATGCCAGCTGCCTTCCCCCCCGATTCTGTTGGTCTGGTGACGCCGCACGTGGCGCACTTCAGTGAACCCCTGGCCTTGGCCTGCGGACGTTCCCTGCCCGCTTATGACCTGATCTACGAAACCTACGGCACGCTGAATGCTATGGCGAGCAACGCCGTGCTGATCTGCCATGCGTTGTCCGGTCACCATCACGCTGCCGGCTTCCACAGCCCCGACGACCGCAAACCCGGTTGGTGGGATAGCTGCATCGGCCCCGGCAAGCCGATCGACACCAACAAGTTCTTCGTGGTCAGCCTGAATAATCTCGGCGGGTGCAATGGTTCCACCGGCCCCAGCAGCATCAATCCGGAAACCGGCAAGCCATTCGGCGCCGACTTCCCGGTCCTGACCGTGGAAGACTGGGTTCACAGCCAGGCGCGCCTGGCTGATTTGCTCGGCATCCACCAATGGGCGGCAGTGATTGGCGGCAGCCTCGGCGGCATGCAGGCCTTGCAGTGGACCATCACCTACCCGGACCGCGTGCGGCACTGCCTGGCGATTGCCTCGGCACCGAAATTGTCGGCACAGAACATTGCGTTCAACGAAGTCGCACGCCAGGCGATCCTCACCGACCCGGAGTTCCACGGCGGCTCGTTCCAGGAAGCGGGTGTGATCCCCAAGCGCGGGCTGATGCTGGCGCGGATGGTCGGGCACATCACGTATCTGTCCGACGACTCGATGGGCGAGAAATTCGGTCGCGGCCTGAAGAGCGAAAAGCTCAACTACGACTTCCACAGCGTCGAGTTCCAGGTCGAAAGCTACCTGCGCTATCAGGGCGAGGAGTTTTCCGGACGTTTCGACGCCAACACTTACCTGCTGATGACCAAGGCACTGGATTACTTCGATCCGGCGGCGAATTTCGACAATGACCTGGCGAAAACTTTCGCCAATGCCCAGGCCAGATTCTGCGTGATGTCTTTCACCACCGACTGGCGCTTCTCCCCTGCCCGCTCGCGGGAACTGGTGGACGCGCTGATGGCGGCCAGGAAAGACGTCTGCTACCTGGAGATCGACGCTCCGCAAGGCCACGATGCCTTCCTGATTCCGATCCCGCGTTATTTGCAGGCCTTCAGCAATTACATGAACCGTATAGCGCTTTGAGGAAGACATGAGAGCCGATCTGGAAATCATCCAGGAATGGATCCCCGCCGGCAGCCGCGTGCTCGACCTCGGTTGCGGCAATGGCGAGTTGTTGACCTGGCTGCGCGATAACAAACAAGTCACCGGTTATGGCCTGGAAAACGACCCGGACAACATTGCCGAGTGCGTGGCCAAGGGCATCAACGTCATCGAGCAGGATCTGGACAAGGGCTTGGGCAACTTCGCCAGCAACAGCTTCGACATCGTGGTCATGACCCAGGCCCTGCAAGCGGTGCACTACCCGGACAGGATCCTCGACGAAATGCTGCGCGTCGGTCGCCAGTGCATCATCACCTTCCCCAATTTCGGTCACTGGCGCTGCCGCTGGTACCTGGCGAGCAAGGGCCGGATGCCGGTTTCGGAGTTTCTGCCATACACCTGGTACAACACGCCGAACATCCACTTCTGCACTTTCGAAGACTTTGAAGCGCTGTGTCGCGAACGTGAAGCCAAGGTCATTGATCGGCTTGCCGTGGATCAACAGCATCGGCATGGGTGGGCCAGTAAGCTATGGCCTAATCTGTTAGGTGAGATCGGCATCTACCGCGTCAGCAGCCCCGGCCTGCCGGACCACAAGGTCGCGGTCTGAATCACGACATTTCGAGGAGAACGAGCATGGGTCGTCTAGCGCTGTTTTTACTTACTGCCTGCCTGAGCGTCACCGCCATGGCCGCCGACGTTATCAAGGGCGAGCGCAAAGAAACCTTTGGCGACGTGACGGTGCATTACAACACCTTCAATTCCACCTTCCTGACGCCGGAGATCGCCAAAGCGGCCGAGCTGACCCGCAGCAAGAACCAGGGCGTGATCAACGTTTCGGTCCTCAAGGAAGGTAAACCACAGACGGCTCAGGTCAGCGGCACGGTCAAAGACCTGACCAGCCAAAGCATCCCGCTGAAGTTCAAACAGATCACCGAAACAGGCGCGGTGTACTACATCGCCCAGTTCCCGGTGGATCAGCAGGAAATCCGCACCTTTGACATCAAAGTGCAGACCGGCGACAAAACCAACACCATCAGTTTCCAACAAGAGCTTTTCCCCGGCCAATGATGAATTTCACCCAACTCGTACTGGCCAGCCATAACGCCGGCAAACTCAAGGAACTCCAGGCCATGCTCGGCGAATCGGTGCACTTGCGCTCGATCGGCGAGTTCAGCAGCGTCGAGCCTGAAGAAACCGGCCTGTCGTTCGTCGAGAACGCCATTCTCAAGGCACGCAATGCCTCGCGCATTTCCGGCCTGCCGGCCTTGGCCGACGATTCGGGGCTGGCGGTGGATTTCCTCGGCGGTGCGCCGGGCATTTATTCGGCCCGCTACGCCGACGGTAAAGGCGATGCGGCGAACAACGCCAAACTGCTCGACGTCTTGAAAGACGTGCCGCAAGCCGAGCGCGGCGCGCAGTTCGTCTGTGTGCTGGCGCTGGTGCGTCATGCCGACGATCCGTTGCCGATTCTCTGTGAAGGCCTGTGGCATGGGCGCATCCTGACCCAGGCCAGCGGCGAACACGGTTTCGGCTACGACCCGCTGTTCTGGGTGCCGGAGCGCGAGTGCTCCAGCGCCGAATTGAGCCCGAGCGACAAGAACCGGATCAGCCACCGCGCCCGAGCAATGGATCTGCTGCGCCAGCGTCTGAGCCTCAAATGACCCATGACTCGTCCGCATCGCCGCTGATTTTCGGCGGCGACGCACAATCGCCTCGAGCGGCCCTGCCCGTGCTGCCGCCCCTGGCGTTGTACATCCACATCCCGTGGTGTGTACGCAAATGCCCTTATTGCGACTTCAACTCCCACACCGCCAGCCCCGTGCTCCCGGAAGAAGACTATGTCGACGCTCTGCTGGCCGACCTCGATCAGGACCTGCATGCGGTTTATGGCCGTGAGCTGAGCTCGATCTTCTTCGGGGGCGGCACGCCGAGCCTGTTCAGCGCCAAGGCCTTGGGCCGCCTGCTCAAGGGTGTCGAGCAACGTATTGCGTTTGCCAGCGACATTGAAATCACCCTGGAAGCCAACCCCGGAACCTTCGAGCAGGAGAAATTCCGCGCTTACCGGGGGCTGGGCATCAATCGCCTGTCGATCGGCATCCAGAGCTTTCAGGAAGAGAAACTCAAGGCCCTGGGGCGGATTCACAACAGCGATGAAGCCGTGCGTGCCGCCGGCATGGCCCGCCAGGCCGGTTTCGACAACTTCAATCTGGACCTGATGCATGGTTTGCCCGATCAGTCCCTGGACGATGCCCTGAACGACCTGCGCCAGGCCATTGCCCTGAAGCCGACGCACCTGTCCTGGTACCAGCTGACGCTGGAACCGAACACGGTGTTCTGGAACCAGCCGCCGACGCTGCCGGAAGACGACACCCTGTGGGACATTCAGGAGGCCGGTCAGGCATTGTTGGCCGAACACGGTTACGCGCAATACGAAGTCTCGGCCTATGCCCTGCCCGGTCGTGCGGCGCGGCATAACCTCAATTACTGGAGTTTCGGCGACTTCATCGGCATCGGTGCCGGTGCCCACGGCAAGCTCAGCCATCCGGACGGGCGCATCGTACGCACCTGGAAGACCCGCCTGCCGAAGGACTACCTCAACCCGGCCAAAAGCTTCCAGGCCGGCGAGAAAGCCCTCACCAACGAAGAACTGCCGTTCGAGTTCCTGATGAACGCCTTGCGCCTGACTGAGGGCGTCGAAGCGCGGTTGTACCCAGAGCGCACCGGGCTGCCCCTGGAAAGCCTCGCCGAAGGCCGTCGCGAGGCCGAACAAAGTGGCTTGTTGCAGGTCGAACCGTCACGTCTGGCGGCCACGCTACGCGGACAACTCTTTCTCAATGACTTGCTGCAGAAATTTCTGACATAAGGAAATCGAATGGATCTGGTACTCGACCTGCTCGCCACCGTGTCCCGCTGGAGCCGCAGCAACCTGTCGGAAATCTCGCTGGCGCTGGTGGGCTGTTTGCTGGTGCTGTTTGGCGCCGACATCAAGGGCTGGGTCGACCAACGCCTGGGCAGCATCGCCGGCGCCTTGCGCGTCCCGCTGATGGCCCTGCTGTGCATGGTCGGCAGTGGCGTGGCGCTGATCTATGCCACGCCATGGATCATCAAAGGCCTGAGCCAGTTCAACAACTACAGCCTGGCACCGGTGTTGTTGGTGGTGCTGGTGTTGATTGGCGTGGTCGCTGATCGCCGCTAAATTCGAATAGCACACAAAACAATGTGGGAGCGGGCTTGCCCGCGATGAGGCCATAACATTCAACATCCTTGTTGACTGTCAAACCGCCATCGCGGGCAAGCCCGCTCCCACAGGTTTTACGACTGTTTTGTATGATCGTTCAGGACTGTTTTTCGAACTTCAGATCCCACACGCCATGCCCAAGGCGTTCGCCGCGGCGTTCGAACTTGGTGATCGGGCGTTCGGCCGGGCGCGGCACGCACTTGCCGTCTTCGGCGAGGTTGCGATAGCCCGGGGCGACGTTCATCACTTCCAGCATGTACTCGGCGTACGGTTCCCAGTCGGTGGCCATGTGCAACACACCGCCGACCTTCAACTTGCTGCGCACCAGTTCGGCGAACGACGCCTGAACGATACGACGCTTGTGGTGACGGCTCTTGTGCCACGGGTCCGGGAAAAACAGCATCAGGCGATCGAGGCTGTTGTCGGCGATGCAGCGGTTGAGCACTTCGATCGCATCGCAATCGTAGACCCGCAGGTTGGTCAGGCCCTGGGTCAACACGCCATTGAGCAGCGCGCCGACACCCGGACGGTGAACTTCGACGCCAATGAAATCCTGCTCCGGCGAGGCGGCAGCCATTTCCAGCAGCGAATGGCCCATGCCGAAGCCGATTTCCAGCGAGCGCGGCGCCGAACGCCCGAACACCTGATCGAAGTCCACCGGTGCATCGGCCAAAGGCAGTACGAACAGCGGCGCTCCTTGGTCCAGACCACGCTGCTGGCCTTCGGTCATGCGCCCGGCGCGCATCACGAAACTCTTGATGCGACGGTGTTGGCGCTCTTCGCCTTCTTCCATCTGGATAGGCGTGTCGTTTGATTCAATCATCAATGGCTCTTACTTGATCAGACCATCCAGCGGCGAGGAGGCGCTGGCATAGAGTTTTTTCGGCATGCGGCCGGCGAGGTAGGCCAAGCGACCTGCAACGATGGCGTGTTTCATGGCTTCAGCCATCATGATCGGCTGCTGGGCATGGGCGATGGCCGAATTCATCAGCACCGCTTCACAACCCAGTTCCATGGCGATGGTGGCGTCGGAAGCCGTACCGACACCGGCATCCACCAACACTGGAATTTTCGCTTCTTCAAGGATGATCTGCAGGTTGTACGGGTTGCAGATCCCCAGGCCCGTGCCGATCAGACCGGCGAGTGGCATCACCGCGACGCAACCGATTTCCGCCAGTTGCCGGGCAATGATCGGATCATCGCTGGTGTACACCATCACCTCGAAGCCTTCCTTGACCAGCACTTCGGCGGCCTTGAGGGTTTCGATCACGTTGGGGAACAGGGTTTTCTGGTCCGCCAGCACTTCCAGCTTCACCAGGTTGTGGCCGCCGAGCAGCTCGCGGGCCAGACGACAGGTGCGCACAGCCTCGATAGCGTCGAAGCAGCCAGCGGTATTAGGCAAGAAGGTGTAGCGATCCGGCGACAGGACTTCGAGCAGGTTCGGTTCGCCCGGGTTCTGACCCAGATTGGTCCGGCGCACGGCGAAGGTGACAATCTCGGCGCCCGAGGCTTCGATGGCCAGGCGGGTTTCTTCCATGTCGCGGTACTTGCCTGTGCCTACCAGCAAACGCGACTGGTAAGTACGACCGGCCAGGACGAAGGGCTTGTCGCTACGAACGATGCTCATGGGAAATCCTCTGTAGGGGTGAGGTTCTTGCAGAATGATTCTGTGGCCGTTCGGGCCAGGCAGCTAGCCGCCGCCGATGGCGTGTACCACCTCGACGCAATCGCCGTCGTTCAGCGTGGTTTCAGCGTGCTGGCTGCGCGGGACGATATCCAGATTGAGCTCGACCGCCACCCGGCGTCCGGTCAGTTCCAGACGGGTCAGCAGGGCCGCAACGGTTTCACCGTCGGGCAGTTCAAGGGATTCGCCGTTCAATTGAATGCGCATACCGAATGCCGCCATCACTTTTAGGGGCTGGCATTCTAGCCCGATCAGTCAGGCCGACCCAAGCCATTCGTCACGAAATGGACCGCGTGGTCAGCTCAACCGCCAGGCGGCAAGCCCCAGGCAAAACCAGCCAACCAGGAACGCCAGGCCACCGAAGGGCGTCACGATCCCGAGCTTGCTGATACCCGTTAACGTCAGCAGGTACAGGCTGCCGGAAAACAACAGAATGCCAATGGCAAATGATGCGCCAGCCCACGTAATCAGTCGACCGGGAATCTGCGTGGCCAACAGCGCTACACCCAGTAACGCCAGGGTATGCACCAGTTGATAGGTGACGCCGGTATGGAAAATCGCCAGGTACTCGGCGCTCAGGCGGCTTTTCAGGCCATGGGCGGCGAACGCGCCCAAGGCAACACCGGTGAAGCCGAAAAAAGCAGCCAGCATCAGGAAGCTGCGCAACATGAGAACTCCAGTCAGACTCGATCAACAGGGTCTGTATAATGGCCGGCTCAACGGGTTCGGCCAAGCCATCTCTATGCTGCAGTTAATTTTCCGTCGTTTCACGAAGGCCTTGCTCTGGTTTGGGGCTGGCAGCGTATTGCTGGTGTTGCTGTTCCGGGTGGTTCCGCCACCGGGAACGGCGTTGATGGTCGAGCGCAAGATCGAATCCTGGTTCGACGGTGAACCCATTGACCTGCAACGCAACTGGAAACCCTGGGATGAAATCTCCGACGACCTGAAAGTCGCGGTGATAGCCGGTGAAGACCAGAAGTTTCCCGAGCATTGGGGCTTCGATATCGGTGCGATTCAGGCAGCGTTTGCGCATAACGAGCGCGGCGGCTCGCTTCGGGGCGCCAGCACCTTGAGCCAGCAAGTGTCGAAAAACCTGTTTCTATGGTCTGGCCGCAGCTGGCTGCGCAAAGGCCTGGAAGCCTGGTTTACCGGGCTGATCGAGGTACTCTGGCCCAAGCAGCGGATTCTTGAGGTGTACCTCAACAGCGTCGAGTGGGACGAAGGGGTATTTGGCGCCGAAGCAGCGGCCCGACATCACTTTGGTGTGGGCGCTCGCTCGATATCCCGACAGCAGGCAAGTCTGCTGGCGGCTGTATTGCCAAACCCTCGGGTGTGGAGCGCCAGCCATCCGACCTCTTACGTTGCAAGACGAGCCGGGTGGATTCGCCAGCAGATGAATCAGCTGGGTGGAGACAGTTATCTGGTCGGCCTCAACGATTCACGTCGCGCGCCCTGGTCTCAATAGCTCGTCGCAGAACCTGAACCCGCCCCCCCCCCTGTTGGAGCGAGGCTTGCCCGCGAAGACGGTGTGTCAGACACACATCATTGCTGAATGACACACCGCCTTCGCGGGCAAGCTCCTACAAGGATTAGGTGCAGGCGGGGCACCAAAAAAAAACGCCCCGATCAAGGATCGGGGCGTTTTTTATTGTCGGTGCGCAAGTTATGCGGCAATCGACAACTTGAGCTTGTTCATCGCGCTCTTCTCGAGCTGGCGAATACGCTCGGCCGACACGTTGTACTTCTGCGCCAGGTCGTGCAGCGTGGCTTTTTCTTCTGCCAGCCAGCGCTGGTAGAGGATGTCGCGGCTGCGGTCGTCCAGCACTTCAAGCGCTTCGTGCAGGTTGTGATTGGAGTTGTCGCTCCAGTCAGCGTCTTCCAGTTGACGGGCCGGGTCGTACCGGTGGTCTTCCAGATAGTTGGCCGGCGACTGGAATGCACTGTCGTCGTCCGCTTCCGCGGCTGGATCGAAAGCCATGTCATGACCGGTCAGACGACTTTCCATCTCGCGCACTTCCCGCGGCTCTACGCCCAGGCTTTCCGCCACACGATGGACTTCCTCGTTGTTCAGCCAGGCCAGACGCTTCTTCTGGCCGCGCAGGTTAAAGAACAGCTTGCGCTGAGCCTTGGTGGTCGCGACTTTCACGATCCGCCAGTTGCGCAGAATGAACTCGTGGATTTCCGCTTTGATCCAGTGCACGGCAAAGGACACCAGGCGCACACCCATTTCCGGATTGAAACGCTTGACTGCCTTCATCAGGCCGACGTTGCCTTCCTGAATCAGGTCAGCCTGGGCCAGGCCGTAGCCGGAATAGCTACGGGCAATGTGCACGACAAAACGCAGGTGGGCGAGCACCATCTGCCGAGCCGCCCCCAAATCCTGCTCATAATAGAGACTCTCGGCCAGTTCACGCTCCTGCTCCGGCGTCAGCAATGGAATGCTGTTGACGGTGTGCACATAGGCCTCCAGGTTCGCACCCGGGACCAGAGCATATGCAGGCTGCAAAGAATTGGTCATACGAAAAAACCTCCGACTTACATAACTCGTGCAGTTCAGCACTGCGAAAATTGACCGGAAACCAAAAGGCAAGTTCCCATAAAAGCTGAAAGGTCAATACGAGCAAAATGATATTACTTTGGCGCAAGCTCCCGCAGGTGGCGTGCGACTGCAATCCATGCACCGATATACCCCAACAGCACCGCGCCAAGCAAGAGCGATAGACCGTCGGCAACTGGCACTCCGGCCAGCGCAAAATCACTGCCGTACAAACCGGCCAGTCCAACTACCGCGTCGTTCAGCCAGTTCAGGCCGAACGCCAATACTCCCCAGGAAAGAATCCCCGCACCAAAGCCATAAAGCGCGCCCATGTACAGAAAGGGCCTGCGCACATAGCTGTCAGTGCCGCCGACGAGTTTAATCACTTCTATCTCTGTGCGGCGGTTTTCAATATGAAGACGAATGGTATTGCCTATCACCAAAAGTAATGCAGAAACCAGAAGCACGGTCAGACCGAAGACAAATCGGTCGCCCAGCTTGAGGATAGCTGCCAGACGCTCGACCCAGACTAGATCAAGTTGCGCCTGTTGTACCTTCGGCAATTCGGAAAGTTTTTGTCTCAATGCTTCAAGCGCCGGTTTGTCGACCTCGTTCGGGGTGACCAGAACCACGCCCGGCAGCGGGTTTTCCGGTAGTTCCTTGAGCGCTTCGCCCAGTCCGGATTGCTGCTGAAACTCATCAAGTGCCTGGTCGCGCCCCACGTATTCGGCGTCGGCCACCCCCGGCATGCCCTTGATCTGCTCGCGCAACGACTCGCCCTGTTCAGGGCTGGCATCGAGTTGCAGGTACAAGGAAATCTGCGCCGCTCGCTGCCAGGACCCACCGAGACGCTCGACGTTACCTAGCAAAAGTGACAGGCCCATCGGCAAACTCAGGGCAACGGCCATCACCATGCAGGTGAAAAAGCTGCCGATCGGGTGTTTACCCAAGCGGCGCAAGCTGTCGAGCAGACTGGCGCGATGACTTTCGATCCAGGCGCGGAACAGCGTCGGGAAGTCCGGGCCATCGTCATCGTCGCGCTTTTTCTTCTGTGACTGCGGTTGCGGATCGGCAGCCTTCGGGGCCACACGCTCGGAAACCTTGGGGCTACGTGTCGCACTCATACGCCAGCCTCCCCGTCGCCGATCAATCGGCCACGCTGCAGGGTGAGCATGCGATGACGCATGCGGGCAATCAACGCCAGGTCGTGACTGGCGATCAGTACGCTGGTACCCAGACGGTTAATGTCTTCGAACACGCCCATGATTTCTGCCGCCAGACGCGGATCGAGGTTACCGGTCGGTTCGTCTGCCAGCAGCAAGGCCGGACGGTGAACAATGGCGCGAGCGATGCCCACCCGCTGTTGCTGGCCGGTGGAGAGATCGCCGGGGTAGAGATCGGTCTTGTCCGAGAGCGCCACGCGCTCCAGGGCCGAATCCACGCGCTTGGCGACTTCAGCCTTGGACAAGCCAAGGATCTGCAACGGCAATGCGACGTTGTTGAACACCGTGCGATCGAACAGCAACTGGTGATTCTGGAACACCACGCCAATCTGCCGACGCAGGAATGGGATTTGGGCATTGCTGATGGTACTCAGGTCTTGCCCTGCCAGCAGCAATTTGCCGGTGGTCGGACGTTCCATGGCCAGCAGCAGGCGCAACAAGGTGCTTTTACCGGCGCCGGAATGGCCGGTGACAAACAAAAATTCGCCCCGACGGACTCGAAAGCTCAGCTCATGCAAGCCGACGTGACCATTCGGATAGCGTTTACCGACCTGTTCGAAACGAATCATGAACGCTCCCGCTCGGCAAACAATGCCTGGACAAAGGGTTCTGCTTCAAAAGTACGCAAATCGTCGATGCCTTCACCGACGCCGATATAGCGAATCGGCAAACCAAACTGCTTGGCCAGAGCGAAAATCACCCCACCCTTGGCGGTGCCGTCGAGTTTGGTCAGCGCCAGGCCGGTCAATTCGACGGCCTGGTTGAATTGCTTGGCCTGGTTGATGGCGTTCTGACCGGTACCGGCGTCGAGCACCAACAGCACTTCGTGCGGCGCATCGGCGTCGAGCTTGCCGATCACCCGGCGAACCTTTTTCAGTTCTTCCATCAGATTGTCTTTGGTGTGCAAGCGACCGGCGGTATCGGCGATCAGCACGTCAATGCCACGGGCCTTGGCGGCCTGCACGGCATCGAAGATGACTGAAGCCGAATCGGCACCGGTGTGCTGGGCGATGACCGGGATCTTGTTGCGCTCACCCCAGACCTGCAATTGCTCCACCGCGGCGGCGCGGAAGGTGTCACCGGCAGCGAGCATGACTTTCTTGCCTTCCAGTTGCAGCTTCTTCGCCAGTTTGCCGATGGTGGTGGTCTTGCCGGCACCGTTGACGCCCACTACCAGAATCACGAACGGCTTGTTTTGCGAGTTGATTTTCAGAGGTTGCTCGACCGGCTTGAGCATCGCTGCCAGTTCGGCCTGCAGGGATTTGTACAACGCATTGGCATCGGCCAGCTCTTTGCGGGCGACTTTCTGGGTCAGGCGCTGAATGATCACCGAGGTCGCCTCGACGCCGACATCGGCGGTCAGCAGACGGGTTTCGATGTCTTCGAGCAACTCGTCATCGATGGTTTTCCTGCCCAGGAACAGGCTGGCCATGCCCTCGCCAATGCTGGCGCTGGTCTTGGACAAGCCTTGTTTGAGGCGGGCGAAGAAACCGGCTTTGGTCTCTTCGGTACGCACAGGCTCGACCGCAGGTTCGGTGGGCGCGACAGGCGTGGCGGCGACAGGAGCGATAACCGGTGCAGGTGCAGGTGCAGGTGCAGGTGCAGGTGCAGGTGCAGGTGCAGGTGCAGGCTCTGGCATTTGGGCAATTGGAGCAACCGGAGCGGGAGCAACAGGGGCCGGTCCTACAGGTTCTGGAGCAACCGGTGCAGGTTCGGCCACGAACACAGGTTCAGCCACCGGCTCAACCACTGGTGCACGAACCGGCTCGGGGGCAAACGCAGTCGGGGCCGGGATCGGCGGCGTGAAATGAGCTGCCTGTTCATCTTCGACCAATGCCACCGGCTCTTCCGCCACCGGCAACGTCAGCCATGGCTCGGCGGCTGGCGTCAGCGGCAACGGGGCTACGACTTTGGCTTCAGGCTCAGGCGCAGGCTCGGCCGCGGGTTGCAGCACCGACTCGGCGATCGGCAGGGCAATCGGCGCGAGCGCCTCTTCCACGACCGGCGCAGGTGTTGGCTCAGAAAGTGGTTGTGGCTGTTCGACTACGGGTTCCTGCGGCTTTTTGCGCAGCCATCCGAACAGGCTTTTCTTCTCGCCAGCCGCAGCTGGGGTCTTCTTGTCGTCATTGGAACCAAACATGGAGGACGGCTATCTCACGGTAGCGACGCGCCAAAGGGCGCCTCGGCAATAAATAATTCGATGCAGAACAGACTGCGATTCATCCAGCTTGTTCACGCGCAACATTTTGTCGAGGTACCAACGGCACCTCAAAAGAAACGATTTCACGAAGGACTGGACCGGCAAAATCGGCGAAAAATCAGAGTTTAGCTGATAAACACACGCCTTCCGCCGCAAACCTATACAGCCTGATCAAGCACAAAAGCCTGATAGGCGTGGCCGCCGCTAAAACGGATCAGTATCCTAGCACCCTCTCGCCCGCCGACGCTAAGACCAAGCGGGCAGCCCAACAGGTTTAAAAACGAATGAATGCTCTAGCCCGCCGCGCTGCAGGCCTGCTGTTCAGCACAGTTTGTCTGCCACTTTCAGCCCTGGCTGCCGATCCACAACCCACCCACGAATTCACCCTCGACAACGGCCTGAAGGTCGTCGTGCGCGAAGACCATCGTGCGCCCGTCGTCGTTTCCCAGGTCTGGTACAAGGTCGGTTCAAGTTATGAGACCCCAGGGCAGACGGGGCTGTCCCATGCACTGGAACACATGATGTTCAAGGGCAGCGAGAAGGTCGGCCCCGGTGAAGCGTCGCTGATCCTGCGTGACCTCGGTGCCGAAGAGAACGCCTTCACCAGCGATGACTTCACTGCCTATTACCAAGTGCTGGCCCGTGATCGTCTGGGCGTGGCCTTCGAGCTGGAAGCGGACCGCATGGCCAATCTGCGCCTGCCGGCCGACGAGTTCACCCGGGAAATCGAGGTGATCAAGGAAGAACGTCGCCTGCGCACTGACGACAAGCCGATGGCCAAGGCCTACGAGCGTTTCATCGCCATGGCCTATCCCGCCAGCGGTTATCACACGCCGACCATCGGCTGGATGGCGGACCTGGACCGCATGAAGATCGAAGAACTGCGCCACTGGTATCAATCCTGGTATGTGCCGAATAACGCCACTCTGGTGGTGGTCGGCGATGTCACCCCGGACGAAGTCAAAACCCTGGCCCAGCGCTACTTCGGCCCGATCGCCAAGCGCGCCGTGCCATCCGCGAAAATCCCGCTGGAGCTGGCCGAGCCCGGCGAACGCAAGATCACCCTGCATGTGCAGACTCAATTGCCGAGCCTGATGCTGGCCTTCAACGTGCCAAGTATCGCCACCGCTGAAGACAAACGCTCGGTGAACGCTCTGCGCCTGATTTCCGCGCTGCTCGATGGCGGCTACAGCGGCCGGATCCCGACGCAACTGGAACGCGGCGAAGAGCTGGTGTCCGGCGGTTCGTCGAGCTACAACGCTTATACCCGCGGCGACAGCCTGTTTACCCTGTCGGCCACGCCCAACACCCAGAAAAAGAAAACCATGGCCCAGGCGGAAGCCGGCCTGTGGAAACTGCTTGAGCAGCTGAAAACCACGGCGCCGTCCAATGAAGAGCTGGAGCGCGTGCGGGCGCAGGTCATTGCCGGCCTGGTCTACGAGCGCGACTCGATCACCAGCCAGGCCACTGCCATCGGCCAACTGGAAACCGTAGGGCTGTCCTGGAAACTGATGGACACCGAGCTTGCCGATCTGGAAAGCGTGACCCCGCAGGACATTCAGAAGGCTGCCAAGCAGTATTTCACTCGCGCACGTCTCAGCGTCGCCCATGTACTGCCACAGGAGACGACTCATGAGTGAGCGTAAAACATCGCGCCTGGCCCTGATCGGCCTGATCGTCATTGCTTTGCTGGGGGCTGGCGTCTTCTATTTCTTCCAGTCTGACAAAATCAGCGCCAGCGAAGCCCTCGACAAGGCCAAGGCCAGCCAGAAACTGCAATCGTTGGCAGAACTCGACGGCAAGGCCCCAAGCCATCGCTCGCTGAACGTGCAAACCTGGAACACCGCCGAAGGCGCCAAGGTATTGTTCGTCGAAGCCCGTGAGCTGCCGATGTTCGATATGCGCCTGATCTTCGCTGCCGGTAGCAGCCAGGATGGCGATGCTCCCGGCCTGGCACTGCTGACCAATGCCATGCTCAATGAAGGGGTGGCCGGCAAGGATGTCAGCGCTATCGCCCAGGGCTTCGAAGGCCTGGGGGCCGACTTCGGCAACGGCGCCTATAAAGACATGGCGATTGCCTCGCTGCGCAGCCTCAGTGCCTTGGATAAACGCGAGCCTGCCTTGAAGCTGTTTGCTGAAGTGGTCGGCAAACCGACCCTCCCCGCCGATTCCTTTGCCCGTATCAAGAACCAGATGCTGGCCGGCTTCGAATACCAGAAACAGAACCCCGGCAAGCTCGCCAGCCTGGAGCTGATGAACCGCTTGTATGGCGATCACCCGTACGCGCATTCCAGCGACGGCACGGCGAAAAGCATTCCACCGATTACCCTGGCGCAGTTGCGGGCCTTCCATCAGAAAGCCTACGCCGCCGGTAACGTGGTGATTGCACTGGTGGGCGACCTGTCCCGCGCCGAGGCCGAGGCGGTTGCCGCACAAGTGTCCGCCGACCTGCCCAAAGGGCCGGCCCTGGCGAAAATCGAACAACCGATCGACCCCAAGCCCAGCATCGGCCACATCGAGTTTCCGTCCAAGCAGACCAACCTGATGATCGCGCAACTGGGCATCGACCGTGACGATCCGGATTACGCAGCGCTGTCGCTGGGCAATCAGATCCTTGGCGGCGGTGGCTTCGGCACCCGGTTGATGAGCGAAGTGCGCGAGAAACGTGGCCTGGCCTACGGCGTGTATTCGGGTTTCAGCCCGATGCAGGTTCGCGGCCCGTTCATGATCAACCTGCAAACCCGCGCCGAGATGAGCGAAGGCACGCTGAAACTGGTGCAGGACGTACTCGCCGACTACCTTGAAACCGGCCCCACCGAGAAAGAACTCGACGACGCCAAGCGTGAACTGGCCGGCAGCTTTCCGTTGTCCACCGCCAGCAACGCCGATATCGTCGGGCAGCTCGGCGCCATGGGCTTTTACAACTTGCCGCTGAGCTACCTGGAAGACTTCATGCAACAATCCCAGAGCCTGACCGTCGAGCAAGTCAAAACCGCACTGAACAAACACCTGAGCACGGACAAACTGGTCATCGTCAGCGCTGGCCCGACCGTGCCACAAAAGCCGTTGCCGGCCCCTACTGACAAACCTGCCGAGCAACCGCTCGGGGTTCCGGAGCACTAATGGCCCGCCCATCGCGTCCAAAAAAACCTGTTCACAACGTGCATAACGGTGTGAACCAACTGCGCATCATCGGTGGCGAATGGCGCAGCCGAAAGCTGAGCTTCCCCGATGCGCCCGGTCTGCGCCCAACGCCGGACCGAGTCCGTGAAACCCTGTTCAACTGGCTCGCGCCGTATGTCGCCGGGGCCAAGGTACTCGATCCATTTGCCGGTAGCGGCGCGTTGTTTCTCGAGGCTTTGTCCCGTGGCGCAGCAATGGGCCAGGCACTGGATGCCAGCAACATCGCGGTAGCGAGCATCAAGGAACATCTGGGCACCCTGCGCTGCACAACCGGTCAGGTACAGACTGCCGATGCCTTGCGCTATCTCGAAACCCAACCGGCCACGGCGTTCGATCTGGTGTTTCTCGACCCGCCGTTCAATCAGAATCTGTTGCCTGCCGTTTGCACCTTGCTCGAGGGGCGTCAGTGGCTGAGTGACGATGCGTGGGTCTACACTGAAAGCGAAACGGCACCGTCGATATTGGGTTTGCCAGAAAATTGGCGCCTGCATCGGGAGCAAAAATCAGGACGGGTGTACTACGCGTTATGGCAACGTATGGCAGGGATCGCCGGTTAGTCCGGCCTGTAAAAACGGTGCGAAGCTCAGTCAGTTAACGCTGCGGGTAAGCACCGCTGCATCGAGAGCAATCGTGTCCCATCTGCCAGAACGTTTCACCCCCCAATTCAGCCCCGCCTACGGCCTGGGCAATCCACACTTACAAACCTTGTGGGGACCGCTATGGCGCAAAACCACGCATATCGACCGCGAACGCGAACGCTTGTGGCTCGAGGACGGCGACTTCCTTGACTTGGACTGGCACGGGCCCCACAGCACGAATGCGCCATTGGTGCTGGTGCTGCATGGCCTGACCGGCTCATCGAATTCGCCTTACGTGGCCGGTGTGCAGAAGGCGCTGGGCGCCCAGGGTTGGGCCAGCGTTGCGTTGAACTGGCGAGGCTGTTCCGGCGAACCCAATCTGTTGCCACGCAGTTACCATTCCGGGGCCAGTGAAGACCTGGCCGAGACCATCAAGCACTTGCGAACCCAGCGCCCTCTCGCACCGCTGTACGCGGTCGGTTATTCCATGGGTGGCAACGTGTTGCTCAAGCACCTGGGCGAAACTGGCAGCAACAGCGGCGTACTCGGCGCGGTGGCGGTGTCGGTGCCGTTTCGGCTCGATCAGTGCGCCGATCGCATCAGCCAGGGTTTCTCCAAATTCTATCAAGCGCATTTCATGCGGGAGATGGTCGCCTACATCAAGAACAAGCAGCGCAGGTTCCAGCATGAAGGGCATCAGGATGGCTTGGCGGCATTAGCGGCGCTGGGCTCGCTGGAGAACATGCGCACCTTCTGGGATTTCGATGGCCGGGTCACCGCGCCGCTCAATGGTTTCGCCGATGCAGCCGATTACTATCGCCGCGCTTCGAGTCGTTATTTCCTTGGGGAGATTCGCACACCGACCCTGATTATCCAGGCGGCCGACGACCCGTTTGTCTTTCCGCATAGCCTGCCGCAAGCCGACGAATTGTCTGCCTGCACCCAATTCGAGTTGCAGGCCAAGGGTGGGCATGTCGGCTTCGTCGAGGGCACGTTCCGGCAGCCGGGTTACTATCTGGAACGGCGCATTCCCCAATGGCTCGCCACCACAGGGCGCAGTAACCGATAGGGGTGGATCGGGCCTGGAATAACAATGTGCCGCTAAAAGATCGCAGCCTCGAAAGCTGCGATCTTTTGATCTTTCATTCGCCCTTGGCGACGCCTCGCGCAGGATCGTTGATCCACTCGCTCCACGACCCGGCATACAACGCTCCCAACGGATAACCCGCCAGGCACAGGGCGAACAAGTTGTGGCACGCAGTCACACCGGAACCGCAATACGCGACCAATTCCGTTGGCGAACGATCACCGAGCTTGGCGGCAAAGCGCTGCTTGAGCTGTTCGGCTGGCAGGAATCGACCGTCGCTGCCCAGGTTGTCGGTGAACGCGGCACATTGTGCGCCGGGTATGTGCCCGGCAACCGGATCGATCGGCTCCACTTCGCCCTTGAAGCGCGGCAAGCCACGGGCGTCGAGCAAGGTCAACGCAGGCTGGCCGAGACGTTGCTGAAGTTGTTCGGCGCTGAGCACCAACGAAGCATCCGGCGTCCCGGTGAAGGTGCCGGGGGTGATCGACGCAGGATCAAGACTCAGGGGCAATCCGGCGGCGTGCCAGGCTTTCAGCCCGCCATCGAGAATGAACACGCCATCGCGCTTGCCCAGCCACGCCAGCAACCACCAAGCCCGCGCGGCGTAAGCGCCGGGACCGTCATCGTACAAAACCACTTCGCTGTCGGCATTGATGCCCCAGGCTTGAAAGCGTTCGATCAAGTCGGCGGGCTTCGGCAAGGGGTGACGTCCGGTAACCCCCTTGACCACTGTCCCGCTCAAATCACGCTCAAGATCGGCAAAGCTTGATCCGGCAATGTGCCCTTCGGCGTAGCTGCGCTGACCGTAATCAGGGTCTTCCAGGGCAAAACGACAATCCAGAATCACCAGCCCCGGCGTCTCCTTTTTCAGGTCCAACGCTTGCGGGCTGATCAATTGCGCAATGGGCATAACGGGCTCCTGTGATGTTGTCGGTTTCTGTCCTGCTGCACGCTTTATCTCACTTCTTCCAGCGCCTGGGCCAGCGGCACATAAAACTCCTGGAACAGCGCATTCACTGCCTCGCGAGCCTGATCGGTAACGAATCCAGCCTCGAGCACCAGCACCTGGTAAACGCCCCGCTTGATGGCCTGTTCACTCAGATGGTTGGAGTTTTCCCGCGTCGTGCACAGAAAGCGCACCCACGAGGTGAGGATGATCCAGGCGTTGAGGGTCAGGGATTCGATCTGAACCTTGTCCATGCACAGGATGCCGGCCTCAACGAAACCCGCATAGATGTGTGTGCCCTGGATCAGGCAGCGCTGGGAAAAACGCCGGTAACGGGCAGCCAGCTCAGGATCGCTGTCGAGCAAGTGCTCGAGGTCGCGATGCAGAAAGCGGTATTGCCACATGGCGGCGAGCAGTTCCTTGAGATAGAAGCGCTTGTCTTCGACCGTCGCGGCGCGGCCCTGGGGCGGGCGCAAAAAACTGTCCACCAGGTTTTCGTACTCACTGAACAACACAGCGATGATCGCCTGCTTGTTGGGGAAGTGGTAGTACAGGTTGCCCGGGGAAATTTCCATGTGGGCAGCAATGTGGTTCGTGCTGATACTGCGCTCGCCCTGTTGATTGAACAGCTCCAGGCTGTTCTGCACGATGCGCTCGCTGGTTTTGATCCGAGGGGCCATGGCTTGAGCTTTAATTCAGAGTGCGATGAGGGGCATCTTACGACCTATCCGCATGGGGTTAAAACAAAGCTGCACCAAAGTGTCATTTGACTTTCTAGAGCATAGACTCTAAAAAGTCCCTCATTCCAATAAATCCGGTGCCGACCATGCCTGCTGACATTGCTTACCTGAAGAACCTGCAGCAGCCCCTGGACGAGCTCCAATCTCTGTTCGATGCTCAGCGCGCAGCGTATGCCGCCAACCCGATGCCGCCCGCAGCTCAACGCCTGCAATGGCTAAAGGCGCTGAAGGCGTTGTTGAGTGATGAGCGCCAGGCCCTGATCAAGGCGATCAGCCAGGATTTCAGCCACCGCAGCGCCGATGAAACCCTGCTCGCCGAACTGATGCCCAGCCTGCACGGCATTCACTACGCCAGCCGGCACCTCAAAAGCTGGATGAAAGCTTCGCGGCGCAACGTCGGCCTCGCCTTTCAACCAGCGTCGGCCAAAGTGGTGTATCAGCCGTTGGGCGTGGTCGGCGTGATTGTGCCGTGGAACTACCCGCTTTTCCTGGCCATCGGGCCGCTGGTGGGGGCGTTGTCGGCGGGTAACCGGGTGATGCTCAAACTCAGCGAATCGACCCCCGCCACCGGTTTGCTGCTCAAGGAATTGCTGGGGCGAATCTTTCCCCAGGACCTGGTCTGCGTGGTGCTGGGCGAGGCTGATATCGGTGTGGCGTTCTCGCGGTTGCGTTTCGATCACTTGCTGTTCACTGGCGCTACCAGCATCGGCAAACACGTGATGCGCGCGGCGGCCGAGAACCTGACCCCGGTGACCCTCGAGCTGGGCGGCAAGTCCCCGGCCATCGTTTCCCGCGATGTGCCGCTCAAGGACGCCGCCGAACGCATCGCTTTCGGCAAAACCCTCAACGCCGGGCAAACCTGTGTCGCGCCCGACTACGTACTGGTGCCGGAAGACCGCGTCGGCTCTTTCGTCGAAGCCTATCGCCAAGCGGTTCGCGGGTTTTATCCAACCCTGGCCGACAACCCGGACTACACCGCCATTATCAACGACCGGCAACTGGCGCGGCTCAATGGCTACCTCAGCGACGCCACCAGCAAGGGCGCGTTGCTGATTCCGCTGTTCGATAAGGGCCAGGGTCGGCGCATGAGCCATAGCCTGTTGCTCAATGTCAGCGACGACATGACAGTGATGCAGGATGAAATCTTCGGCCCGTTGCTGCCGATCGTGCCGTACAAGGATCTCGATGAAGCGTTTGCCTACATCAACCAACGGCCTCGCCCGTTGGCGCTGTATTACTTCGGCTACGACAAGCGCGAGCAAAATCGCGTTCTCCACGAAACCCATTCCGGTGGTGTTTGCCTCAATGACACCTTGCTGCACGTTGCTCAGGACGATATGCCGTTCGGCGGCATCGGTGCCTCGGGCATGGGCCACTACCACGGCCACGAAGGCTTCCTGACCTTCAGCAAGGCCAAAGGCGTGCTGATCAAACAACGCTTCAATGCCGCGAAATTGATCTATCCGCCCTACGGCAAGGCTATTCAGAAACTGATCCAGAAGCTGTTTATCCGCTAAGCATCCTCACCGCCGGGTAATAACAATAATGAGCCCAAGCCTGTCCGATACACCCGCGCTGTCACGGCGCGGCCTGCTCAAATTCAGCCTCGGCGCCAGCGCCTTTCTGGTCACGGCCGGATTCGGCGCGAGCCTCAGCGGCTGCTCATCGAGTACGCCGGCCAGCGGTTTCGCAATTCTGCGCAGTGACGACCTGCTGTTTCTGCGGGCAGTGATTCCGGTGATGCTCGACGGCGCCGTGGCCGTCGAAAAAATCCCGACCGCCGTCGCCCAGACCCTGCACAGCCTGGATAACGGCCTGAATCACCTGTCACCGGAAATGCTCAAACTGACCCTGCAATTGTTCGATGTGTTGGGGATGGCCGTGACTCGCGGACCACTGACCGGGATCTGGGGCAGTTGGGAGAACGCCAGCAGCGACCAGATCCGGCACTTTCTCGACCGTTGGCAAAACAGCTCATTGAGCCTGCTGCGCATGGGCCACAGCTCATTAGTGCAAATGGTGATGATGGCGTGGTACAGCCGGGCGGAGTCGTGGGCACATTGTGGGTACCCGGGGCCGCCTACGGTTTGAGACCGAGTCGACCCCTATCGCGGGCAAGCCACGCTCCCACAGGTTTTGAGTCGCTCACAAAAGGGTGGTCCATCTCAGAACCTGTGGGAGCGTGGCTTGCCCGCGAAGACGTCAGCCGCCTCACCACAGAATCAAAAATAATAAGAGAACCCAAGCATGCCCGTACCCGATCCATTCCGCGAAGGCCTGGCCCGAGGCTGGAAAACCTTCAATGGCGCCCGCCTGACCCAGGACCTGACCCTCGAAGCAGACGTGGCAATCATCGGCAGCGGTGCCGGCGGCGGGACCACCGCCGAGATCCTCAGCGCTGCCGGCTACAAGGTGTTGCTGATCGAAGAAGGCCCGCTCAAGACCAGCAGCGACTTCAATATGCTCGAAGACCAGGCCTACACCAGCCTCTATCAGGAAGGCATCGGGCGCATGAGCAAGGACGGCGCAATTACCATCCTTCAGGGTCGGGCGGTGGGCGGCACTACGCTGGTCAACTGGACCTCAAGCTTTCGCACCCCGGACCCAACGCTGGAACATTGGGCCAAAGAGCACGACGTCATCGGCCACTCGCCCGCCGAGATGGCGCCCTGGTTCGAGAACATGGAACAACGCCTGGGTGTCGCCCCGTGGAGGGTGCCGCCCAATGCCAACAACGACGTCATCCGCAAGGGCTGCGAAAAACTTGGTTACGCCTGGCATGTGATTGCGCGCAATGTGCGCGGTTGCTGGAACATCGGCTACTGCGGCATGGGTTGTCCGACCAACGCCAAGCAATCGATGCTGGTCACAACCATCCCGGCAACCCTGGAAAGAGGTGGCGAGCTGCTCTATCTGGCCCGCGCCGAAAAGCTGTCGATCAAAGACGGCAGGGTTACGCAGCTGCAATGTGTAGCTATGGATGAGCGTTGCGTTGCACCCACCGGACGCATGATTACGGTCAAGGCGCGGCATTACGTACTGGCCGGCGGCGGGATCAACAGCCCGGCGCTGCTATTGCGCTCCGAGGCGCCTGATCCTCACGAGCGGCTGGGTAAACGGACCTTCCTGCACTTGGTGAACATGTCCGCCGGATTGTTCGATGAGGTAATCAATCCGTTCTACGGCGCACCGCAATCGATCTATTGCGACCATTTCCAGTGGCAGGATGGCACCACCGGCAAGATGTCCTACAAACTGGAAGTCCCGCCATTGCACCCGGCACTGGCCAGCACCCTGCTTGGCGGCTTTGGCACGCAAAACGCCCGGCATATGGAAAACCTGCCGCACACCCACGCCATGCTGGCATTGCTGCGGGACGGTTTTCACCCGGACAGCCCTGGCGGCAGCGTTGAATTGCGCGGTGACGGCACACCGGTGCTCGACTATCAGGTTTCACCGTATGCCTGGGACGGGTTGCGCCGGGCTTTCCACAGCATGGCCGAGATCCAGTTCGCCGGTGGCGCCAACGCCGTGATGCCGGTGCACGCCGACGCGCGCTACGTGAAAACCCTGGCCGAAGCACGCACACTGATTGATGGCCTGAGCCTTGAGTTGTATCGCACACGTCTGGGCAGTGCCCATGTGATGGGCGGTTGTGCCATGGGTGAAGACCCGAAAAATGCCGTGACCAACAGCCTCGGCCAACATCACCAGCTCACCAACTTGTCGATTCATGACGGCTCGCTTTTCCCCACCAGCATTGGCGCAAACCCGCAATTGTCGGTCTACGGGCTGACGGCGCAATTGGCCACTTCGCTGGCCGAACGTTTGAAAAACCCATGAAAAGGCGGAATATTCCCATCGTCTATAGTGCTTTCTTACCCAACAGGCGACTTGGCCGACCGGGAAGGCTGCGATACCATCCGACTCCCCAACGGACTCCCGCCAGGACGACGCGATGAACCGAGTGTTGTACCCAGGTACCTTCGACCCTATTACCAAGGGCCATGGCGATCTGGTCGAACGCGCCTCGCGCCTGTTCGATCATGTGATCATCGCCGTCGCCGCCAGCCCGAAAAAAAACCCGCTGTTTCCTCTGGAACAACGTGTGGAGCTGGCTCGCGAGGTCACTAAACATTTGCCGAACGTTGAAGTCGTCGGTTTCTCGACGCTGCTCGCGCATTTCGCCAAAGAGAAGAACGCCAACGTGTTCCTGCGTGGTTTGCGCGCGGTATCGGACTTCGAATACGAATTCCAGCTGGCCAACATGAACCGTCAATTGGCGCCGGATGTGGAAAGCCTGTTTCTTACGCCGTCCGAGCGTTATTCGTTCATTTCCTCGACGCTGGTTCGTGAAATCGCAGCCTTGGGCGGCGATATCACCAAGTTCGTCCACCCGGCGGTGGCCGACGCCCTCACCCTACGCTTTAAAAAGTAGGAGCTGCCGAAGGCTGCACTTGATCGCGCCCGCGTGCACTGCGGGCGCCAATGCGGCACAATTGTGCGCATTGATTTATTGCGCCCGGGCCTGTCGCCCTGGCTGGAGTTAGCATGTCCCTGATCATCACCGACGATTGCATCAACTGCGACGTCTGCGAACCCGAGTGCCCAAACGCCGCCATCTCCCAGGGCGAAGAGATCTACGTGATCGACCCGAACCTGTGCACACAATGTGTCGGCCACTACGACGAACCGCAGTGCCAGCAGGTCTGCCCAGTGGATTGCATCCCGCTGGACGAGGCTCATCCAGAGACTGAAGAACAGTTGATGGCGAAGTACCGCAAGATTACCGGTAAGGCTTGAAAGCCTGAAAAGATCGCAGCCTTCGGCAGCTCCTACCCTGGAATGCGTACACCAGTAGGAGCTGCCGAAGGCTGCGATCTTTTGATTCTGCCTCACTCCCGCTGCTCAAACCCCTCCCCGATACACCCCAAACACCGCACAAATGCGGCTTTCGCAGGATCGACCACCAACGCCTGCCCCGCATCGCCAATGCCGCCGCCCAGTGCGGTAAACGGCAACGACAGCACAAATGCCCCGGCACCGATAACTGTCGCCGCCACTAACAAAGGTCGAGCAATCAGCAAGTCGCCAAGCATGGCGTAGGCCGGTGGGTTCTGGATGGTGTAACGCGGATCGCCGCTGCCGTTCTCAGCCGCCAGCGCGGATGCACCGACGCTCAGCAGCAGCGCAACAACAAGGGTTCGAAACAGATTCATGGCACGGTCCTTCGGCAAGGCAGTGAGAACACTGACTATAGACCGTAGCCGGTATCAGCTCTGACAACGCGGACAAAAAACGCTGGCGCGCTGCCCAAGCTTGATTTCCCGCAGCCCTGTGCCACAGACCTTGCAGTGCTCACCACCACGGCCGTACACGAACAGTTCCTGCTGAAAGTAACCCGGCTGTCCGTCGCCACCGATAAAGTCCCGCAATGTAGTGCCGCCACGTTCGATGGCATGGGCAAGGATGCGCTTGATCTCGATTCCCAGCTTCAAATAGCGTGCTCGGGAAATGCTCCTGGCTTCGCGGCGCGGGTCGATGCCCGCCGCAAACAATGCTTCTGTGGCGTAGATATTGCCGACGCCGACCACCACCGCGTTGTCCATGATGAACGGTTTGACCGCCATGGAACGCCCGCGGGATTGCTCGAACAGCCGCTGGCCGTCAAACAGGTCGGTCAACGGCTCTGGCCCGAGGCGAATCAGCAGTTCATGGTTCAACGGGTCCAGGCTCCAGAGCATTGCGCCAAACCGTCGCGGGTCGGTATAGCGCAGGGCCAGGCCCGATTCCAGCTCAATGTCCACATGCTCATGCTTGGCCGCCGGCAGGCCGGCTTCCACCAGCCGCAGATTGCCCGACATCCCCAAATGACTGATCAGCGTGCCGACTTCGGCGTTGATCAGCAGGTACTTGGCGCGTCGTTCCACCAACACGATGCGCTGGCCGGACAGCCGCACATCCAGGTCTTCGGGGATCGGCCAGCGCAGACGGCGCTCACGCACGATCACCCGGCTGACGCGCTGGCCTTCCAGGTACGGTGCAATCCCGCGGCGGGTGGTTTCGACTTCCGGCAGTTCAGGCATGGGGCTCTCGAATCAGGCGAGGTTCGACACTCAACGCGTGGCGAGGTCGCGAATCTCTTGTTTCTGGGTTTCGAAATCGTATTCCGATAGACCGATGTAATCGAGCACAAGGGGCCCGACACTGTTCCACTCGTGGTCTTCGGACTGGTTGCCTAACACCCGGAAGGAGGCACAAATGTGTTCAGCCATCTTCAGGATCGCCAGCAAGTTTTTCAGCGGCGTGTTGCGTGACGATTCATCGCTGAAAATGGCCAGGGCGTTGTGATGGTTGGCAATGGCCTGGGTGACATGTTCCGGCAGGCGCCAGGACTTGGCGGTGTAATACCCGACCACGGCATGGTTGGTGTTGTATTGCCTGTTTTCGGTATCCACCACCCGGCATTCGACGCTGGCATTGGCATAGGCCTGTTCCAGCACTCTCATGTAGTCGGGGAATTTCTTGATCATCAACGGGATGCCGCAATCGTGGAACAGGCCCAGCGCATAGGCTTCATCACCGGCCTGGACACCGACACGCTTGGCCAGGGTCAGGCACGTCATCGCCACGTCCTGCGCCGTGTCCCAGAAACGGTTGAGTGTGACGATGGCATCGTCGCTCAGCTCGCCCTTGATCGACTGCGCATTGATCAGGTTGATGATCGAGCGGCTGCCCAACAGATTCACGGCTCGCTGGATTGCGGTGATCTTGTTGCTCAAGCCGTAGTACGGCGAATTGACGATTTTCAGCAAGGCGCCGGACAGGCCCGGGTCCTGGGAGATCAGCTTCGCGATCACTTCCAGATCCGGGTCGGGCATGTACTGCTCCATCTGCAGATCCACCATGATCTGTGGTTGGGGCGGCACACTGATGCCTTGCAGGGACTGTTGAATCTGTTCGGTCGTCAACTCTTGGGACATAAGTGCACACTCCGGGTCAGGCGGGGATTCTAACCTTTAAGAAGATGGGTCTGACACATCTGCCGGTGAGCCATCGACATTTCATTTATTGTCAGACAGGGACGCGCCCTGGTGGCGAGGGGGTTTACCCCCGTTGGGGCGCGAAGCGGCCTTGAAAGACTCAACAGACAAGCCGCATTGGGCGAATCTACGACTGCTTCGCAGCCGAACGGGGGTAAACCCCCTCGCCACATGTCCACTCGCCGGCCTATCCGGGATCTCAACACGCTATACTCCCGCTCTTTTTTCCGGAGCGACGTCATGTCCCTGCCTAGCCTGCGCCTCAAAGCCAACGCCGACCGTCGCCTGCGAAACGGCCACCTGTGGGTGTACAGCAACGAAATCGATGTAGCCGCTACGCCTTTGCACGGTTTCAAGGCCGGTGACCAGGCGATCCTCGAAGCCGCCAGCGGCAAGCCGCTGGGCATCGTTGCCATGAGCCCGAACAACCTGATCTGCGCCCGCCTGCTATCGCGCGATATCAAGTTGCCGCTGGACAAGTCGCTGCTGGTGCACCGCCTGAACGTTGCCCTGTCCCTGCGCGATCGCCTGTTCGACAAGCCGTTCTATCGCCTGGTCTACGGCGACTCCGACCTGCTGCCAGGCCTGGTGGTCGACCGTTTCGGCGACATCCTGGTGGTGCAGATTGCCTCCGCGACCATGGAAGCTCACAAAGACGACGTGATCGCGGCACTGACCCAAGTGCTCAAGCCAAGCGGCATTCTGTTCAAGAACGACTCCGCCGCCCGTGACGCCGAAGGCCTCAATCGCTACGTCGAAACCGTGTTCGGCCTGGTGCCGGAATGGGTCGCTCTGGAAGAGAACGGCGTGAAATTCGAAGCGCCGGTTATCCAGGGGCAGAAAACCGGCTGGTTCTACGACCACCGCATGAACCGCGCGCGCCTGGCACCTTATGCCAAAGGCAAGCGTGTCCTCGACCTGTACAGCTACATTGGCGGCTGGGGCGTGCAAGCGGCGGCGTTCGGCGCCAGTGAAGTGTTCTGCGTCGACGCTTCGGCCTTCGCCCTCGACGGGGTCGAGCGCAACGCCGCACTGAATGGCGTCGCCGAAAAAATGACCTGCATCGAAGGCGACGTGTTCGAAGCCCTGAAGGAGCTGAAAGCCAGCGAAGAGCGTTTCGACGTCATCGTGGCCGACCCTCCTGCCTTCATCAAACGCAAGAAAGACATGAAAAACGGTGAAGGCGCCTACCGTCGCCTGAACGAGCAAGCCATGCGCCTGCTTACTAAGGACGGCATCCTGGTCAGCGCTTCGTGCTCGATGCACCTGCCGGAAGATGATCTGCAGAACATTCTGCTGACCAGCGCCCGTCACCTGGACCGCAACATCCAGATGCTGGAACGTGGCGGTCAGGGCCCGGATCACCCGGTACACCCAGCGATTGCCGAGACTCGCTACATCAAGAGCATCACCTGCCGTCTGCTGCCAAACAGCTGAGTACGCCGGTTTGACGGGGAGCCAAGGCTCTCCGTCAGCCGTTTCAACGCCACAACATCCTCTCTTCTGGCTCTGCTTCTTACTCTTGCGGTCCTACAAACTTGCAGGACGTTTCCCTGCACCTCTTACTTAAAAGAATATAACTTACAAACTTTCCCCCAGCGCCAGATCGCTCCGACAAAATTACTAGAATATTCCTACTTAATATCCCCTTGATAAGAACTCATTACCGCCTATGATTGAGTTGTCACCGCGAAGTGACACTCACTATCAATGACAAGGAGTCAAAAACATGAAAGCAATTACTCTGGAAACAAACAAAATCGCCAACCTGGCTTTTCTGGTTGCGCCAAAAACCCGCTAAGTAAATGAAGCGCTGGGGAGTGCCGGCTACCCAGCGTTTTCTATGGCATTACCCAGAGCGAACTGTCCATCATGCAGATAAATCCATATTTATTCATACTTCCCCGTACGCCAGGTCAAATAGTATGGGATTATAAAAACCACAAACAATTTGAACTTGATCTGGAATATTCAACCCGGCTCGCACAACTTATCAACAACCCCAAACTGTATAACAACAGCAACAGCGTAGACACCCAACTTCTGAACTCCGGAATATTAACCCACTCTAAACAAAACACTGTTGAATGGGGCTGGGACGAACTGTCGAAGATATTCCATATCGGCACCAAGAACATTCCCTGCGAACATGTCCCTCAGAATGTTCATGAATGGTCGAAGCACTATCTGGACCATTGCAGCGAAGTACTGGCAACACCCGCGCCGGACAACAGGCCCGCTGAATACCGGGCACGGGAGCTGATTGTCCTGCCAAAACCCTCCTGTCTGCCGCAAGGCTCGCTTGCCAACGTGCTGATCGGCCGCAAAACCTGCCGCACGTTCACAGATGCAGCGGTTTCACTGGAAGATCTTGGCACACTGCTTTACCTGTCCCTGGGCTACCTGCATGAACGGGAAAATGACGTCGATGATGGCCTCGTCGAAGGTCTCGATGCCCGGCGCAGCAGCCCCTCCGGTGGCGGGCTGAATGCCTGTGAAGGCTTTCTTCACATACGAAACGTCAGCGGCCTTGAGCCCGGGTTCTACGCCTATCATCCTGTCGACCACGCACTGAGTTTCGTCAACCCGGCACTTGATTCGTCACTGGGCCAATTGCTGTGTGGGCAGCACTTCATCAATAACCTGCCTGTGGGCCTGTTCATCACCAGTCGATTCGACAAGCTGTGGTGGAAGTATCAACACTCGCGAGCCTACCGAATGGCCTTCGTGGAAGCGGGGCACATTTCCCAGACATTCCAGCTGGTAGCCACTGCGCTGGGGCTGAACACCTGGCTGACGGGCGCACTGGCAGATGATCAGGTCGAGGCGTTGCTGGGGCTTGAAGACAGTGCAGAGCAACCGTTGTTTTTTGTCGGCTGTGGCAAAAGCGACGGTCAGGTCATGTGCAAGGAATTGAAGGCGCTGCTCAGCAGCCAGGAGCTGGCGCAATGAATGCCATCATCGAGCCCTCGGAGCGCCCCGTCTCCTGGGCCCTGCGTTTCACCCTCGGCGACTGGAATGCCCGCGCTTCGGTGCGAACCAGCGAGCACGACTATCTGTTGCCGCCAGACCTGGAACAGCAACTGGAAACACGCCACTGGTTTCCCCCGGCCTTCCTCGCTTATCTGAAGCACCCGGCGATCGAAGCGCTGGGCCAAACCGTCATTCATCGGCTGTCGGCCAATCACCTGGTGTATTTCCTCGACTACACCACCTTGCTCGAACACCGCATCGTCAACCGATCCGTGGAAACCATCATCCACGGCGAGCTGAAGGCCTACGTCTCCCCACGGATGAAGACCGCCGCACTTCAGCTTTATACCGACGAGGGTTATCACGCCCTGTTCTCCAACAGTCTTGCCGAACAGGTTGCCGGGGTTTACGGGATCAGTTCGCGCCCAGCCATGCCTCACCGCATCACGCGATTGAACGCCTTGCTCGACCGCACACCTGAAAAAAACAGGGCACTGGCCTGGTTTCTCATCGGATTCGTGTCGGAGACGATCATTGCCAAGGAGCTGCTCGACATCTGCCGTGATGAGCTGGTGTCCAGCGTCCAGGCAATGCTCAGGGATCATCTTTCGGACGAGGCGCTTCACAGCCGCTATTTCGCTGAAGTGTTCCATTACTTGTGGTTGACCCTGAACAGCCGCCAACGCACGTTCGCCAGCAGGCTCCTGCTGGACAGCATGCGGATTTTCTTCGAAACCGATGAGCGATGGTTGCGGGAAAGCCTGCACAGCGCGGGTGTTAACGAGACCGCCGTCATAGAAATTCTCGGAGAACTGACCAGCCGCCAAGCCACCCTTCAGCGTGCCCGAGCCGGCAGTGGCGCGACACTCGATGCGTTGAAAAAAGCCGGATTCTTCGCCCTGCCCTACAACCAGCAGCTGTTCGTGAAGGCAGGACTTATCGATGAATGAAGGACATTCTGCGGCAACTGCCAGACAGCGTCGTGGGGCGGTCAGCCTGTTGTTGGCGATGGTGCTGCTTGGCGTATTCCCGCTGGATGTCCTGCTTCCCTCATTCCCTGCACTGGCCGAACACTTTCGCAGCCCGCCCGCCGACATTGCGCTGTCGATCAGTCTGTTTGCCGTCGGTATCGCGGCCTCTCAATTGCTGATCGGGCCGCTGTCGGATGTGATCGGGCGCAAAGGGCTTTTGCTCGCCGGAATCACCGTTTCGATGCTGGGCGCGGTGGGCTGCGTACTGACCACCGACTATGTCCATTTTCTGCTGCTGCGTGTCGTTCAGGCGTTCGGCTGCGGATGTTTCGTGCTGTCACAAGCACTGATTCAGGATCTGTTCAGGGGTGAGGAATGTGACCGGTTGCGGATTCTGATGGTCACCGCCACCGGCATTTTCATTTCAGTTTCGCCGTTGGCCGGTGCATTCCTGCAAGCCACACTGGGCTGGCAAGGCAGCTTCTGGGTGTTTACCGCATTGGCCGGCGTGGTACTGCTCAAAGCCTGGTTGTTTCTTGACAATACCCGTCCGCCAGCAACCCGCCCGCGACCAAACATCCTCCAGTCCTACCGTCGGGTCCTGCAGGATGCCGACTTCCTGCCTTATTGGTTGATTTCAGGCTTTGCGTTCGCCTGCCATTTCTCGTTCATCGTGATTTCGCCGCTGATCTTCATGGACCAACTCCAGTTATCGGCCCATGACTATGCGCTGATCCTGCTGGTATACGGCGGCGCCTACATCGTCGGCGGCATGGCTGCGGTTATGCTGGGCCAACATATCAGCCCCCGTCATCAGATCATCAGCGGGCTGAGCCTGATCCTGGTGTCCGGTCTCATCATGCTTTACCTCTCAAAGCATGTTGCACTGTCACCGGTCACCGTCCTGGTACCGATGCTCATCTGCACCGCAGGCACTACCATTGTCCGACCGGCCGCCACGTCCAAAGCCATGAGCCTGTTCCCCGAAAATTCGGGAACCTCGGCGTCGGCCGGCAGCACGGTGATTTTCATCTGCGGCGGGTTGATCAGTGCCCTTATCAGCTTGGGGCCGGGCAACCTGCAATCCACCCTTGGATACAGTTTCGTCATCCTGAGCAGCGTGGCGCTGGTGCTCAACCGTCGTATCAATCAACGAGCCAAAAGCCCAAAAGCCAACCCGGGCATCGAATAACGCCGCCGATCGTCACCCCATGCGCTTCATCAGCGCTGGATCAACGTTTTCCGGCATTCCCTCCTGACGCCAGCGGTGTAGAATCGCGAGATTCATCGCCAGTCATCCCCCGGCGGGTTTATGAGCTCAAGCTGAAGCGCGCGGCGATCCCGCAAAGTTATCGGCAACTTCCGGACACACGGCCATTTCTGAGTGTTCCAGACGTCAATAGAAGCTCACTTCCCTTTTTGATACCTGATTAGCCGCCCGGAGTGCTTCATGCCTGATTACCGCTCGAAAACATCCACCCACGGCCGCAACATGGCCGGTGCCCGCGCATTGTGGCGCGCCACGGGGATGAAAGATGACGACTTCAAGAAGCCGATCATCGCCATTGCCAACTCCTTTACCCAGTTCGTACCGGGCCATGTGCACCTCAAGGACCTGGGGCAACTGGTCGCTCGCGAAATCGAGCGGGCCGGCGGCGTCGCCAAAGAATTCAACACCATCGCCGTGGACGACGGCATCGCCATGGGCCATGACGGCATGCTCTATTCGCTGCCGAGCCGCGAGATCATCGCCGATTCCGTCGAATACATGGTCAACGCCCATTGCGCCGATGCCATCGTCTGCATCTCCAACTGCGACAAGATCACCCCCGGCATGCTGATGGCCTCCTTGCGCCTGAACATCCCGGTGATCTTCGTGTCCGGTGGCCCGATGGAAGCCGGCAAGACCAAACTGGCCAGTCACGGTCTCGACCTGGTCGACGCCATGGTGATTGCCGCCGACTCCAGCGCATCTGACGAGAAAGTCGCCGAGTACGAGCGTAGCGCCTGCCCGACATGCGGCTCCTGTTCCGGTATGTTCACCGCCAACTCGATGAACTGCCTGGTTGAAGCCCTGGGCCTGGCATTGCCGGGCAACGGTTCGACCCTGGCCACCCACAGTGATCGCGAACAGCTGTTCCTGCAGGCCGGCCGCACCATCGTCGAGCTGTGCAAACGTTATTACGGCGAGAACGATGAGTCGGTGTTGCCACGCAACATCGCCAACTTCAAGGCATTCGAAAATGCCATGACCCTGGACATCGCCATGGGCGGTTCCACCAACACCATCCTGCACTTGCTGGCCGCGGCCCAGGAAGCCGAGATCGATTTCGACCTGCGCGACATCGACCGCCTTTCCCGTCACGTACCGCAACTGTGCAAAGTCGCGCCGAACATCCAGAAGTACCACATGGAAGACGTGCACCGTGCCGGCGGGATCTTCAGTATCCTCGGCTCCCTGGCCCGTGGCGGTCTGTTGCACACCGACCTGCCGACCGTGCACAGCAAAAGCATGGCCGAAGGTATCGCCAAATGGGACATCACCCAGACCACCGACGAAGCCGTGCATCACTTCTTCAAGGCCGGCCCGGCGGGCATTCCGACGCAAACTGCGTTCAGCCAGTCGACCCGTTGGGAAACCCTGGACGACGACCGTGAAAACGGCTGCATCCGCAGTGTCGAACACGCTTACTCGAAAGAAGGCGGCCTGGCCGTTCTGTACGGCAACATCGCTCTGGACGGCTGCGTGGTGAAGACCGCCGGCGTCGACGAGTCGATCCACGTCTTCGAAGGCAACGCGAAGATCTTCGAAAGCCAGGACAGCGCCGTACGCGGCATCCTCGCCGATGAAGTGAAGGCCGGCGACATCGTGATCATTCGTTACGAAGGCCCGAAAGGCGGCCCGGGCATGCAGGAAATGTTGTACCCGACGTCTTACCTGAAATCCAAAGGCCTGGGCAAAGCCTGCGCCCTGCTCACCGATGGCCGTTTCTCTGGCGGCACTTCGGGCCTGTCCATTGGCCATGCTTCGCCAGAAGCCGCTGCCGGCGGCGCAATCGGTCTGGTGCAGGATGGCGATAAAATATTGATCGACATTCCGAACCGCTCGATCAACCTGTTGATCAGCGATGAAGAACTGGTCGCGCGCCGTGCCGAGCAGGACAAGAAAGGCTGGAAACCGGTGGAAGTGCGCCCGCGTAAAGTGACCACGGCGCTCAAAGCCTATGCCCTGTTGGCCACCAGCGCCGATAAGGGTGCGGTACGTAACAAGGCGATGCTCGACGGCTTGTAATCCTTAACCGTCGAACAAAAAAATGCCCCGCCAGGTGCGGGGCTGATCGTTCCCACGCTCCCGCGTGGGAATGCTTCAAGGGACGCTCTGCGTCCAGTGACGCGGAGCGTCACAGGCTGCATTCCCACGCAGAGGGAACGATCATCGCAGCGCTTACTGAATCTCTTCAGGCTTGACGATCACCCAGTTCTTGTCCGCCGTCACCGCTAACCCTTCTTTCGCCTGGGCTGCTGCGTTTTTGGCCATCATGCCGTTAATCTGGGTCATGTATTTGTCTTTGCGGTTGACCCACAAATGGATGCCGCCCTTGGACACGTCGACACTGTGGAACAGCATGTAGCCGTCGCTGGTCGGAGTGTCGCCGCCCACCAGGACCGGTTTTTTCCACTCATCGATGTAGGTCAGGATCGCCGCCTGCTTGCCGGCCATCCAGGTTGCCGGAGTCCACAGATACGGCGTCAGTTCGAGGCCCAGGTTAGCCTTCTCGTCATACTTGCCCGCGGTGACTTGCTTGCGTGCAGTGGTCAGCTCGCCGGTCTTGCGGTCCTTGAGCAACAGGCTCACGCCAATCACGTTCTGCGGTTTGACGTTGTAGCCGTACTTCGGATCGGAGGCGACCATGCGCACCAGTTCTTCGGAGGCGGCGGTCATCACGTAGACCTCGATGCCGTTCTCCATCAGCTTGGTGTAGAGCTCTTTCTGACCGGTGAAGATTTTCGGTGGATTGACATCGATGGTCTTGACCACATCGCCGTCGTAATAAGTGCTAGGCACTGGTTTGCCTGACGCCATCAGCTCGTCAACGTTGGCCTTGAGTTCCTGAAGCGTGAAGCCGGAAAACACTTGGGCGACCCATGGATAGCAAACCATGTCGTCTAATTCGCAGAGGCGATAGTAGTAGCTGAACAAACTTTCCTTGTGGTCGGCAGTGTCCTTGAACGGCATCAGTTTCAGGGAGGGATCGAGGCTCTCGCGGGTGATCAGGCCCTTGTTTTCCATGAACGGCAGCAACGATTCTTCAAGGTCGTAGCGATAACTGGTGTTGTCCATGTCGAACACCGCGAAGTTACCTTTGTTGGCATTGGCCGCGATCATGGCGTCCAGCGCCTTGGCCTGATCGGCTGGCCAGTGCTTCAAATCCGTGGCGAAAACCTGGCCGGCAAGGCCCAGTCCCAAACTCAGTGCGGCAGCCAGAAATTTCGGTGCGAGCTTCATCGGCGTTTCTCCCTGATTTAAAGATATCGACGCTAACAAATCCGTATGACAGTCCCCGCTTCCCCGCGACCGCTTGCATCCTGATTCCGCCAACTGCATTCCTCACAGCGGCATCGGCTTATTCCAAAAACGACAGTCCACCGCTGTTTTTGATATTAATTCATTACATTTCAAGCTGTTAGGCTTGCCGGTTCGCAGTCACACACGAAGGTGGCTGGCACACGTCTATGGAGCTTCTATGAATCTGCCGCTGATTCTCAATCTGCTGGTGTTCCTCGCCTTGCTCTTTGGCTTGGCGCAAACCCGTCACACCACCTGGAGCCTGGCCAAAAAAGTGCTGCTGGCGCTGGTCCTGGGCGTGGCATTTGGTGTCGCTCTGCACACGATTTATGGTGCGGGCAACCCGGTACTGAAAGCCTCGATCAGTTGGTTCGACCTGGTGGGCAACGGTTACGTGCAGTTGCTGCAGATGATCGTGATTCCACTGGTATTCGCCTCGATCCTCAGCGCCGTGGCACGCCTGCATAACGCTTCGTCGCTGGGCAAGATCAGCTTCCTGACTATCGGCACACTGCTGTTCACCACCGCTATCGCAGCGTTGATCGGCATCGGCCTGACCAACCTGTTCGGCCTGACCGCCGAAGGCCTGGTCGCCGGCACCCAGGAAATGGCTCGTCTGCAAACCATCCAGAGCGATTACGCGGGCAAGGTTGCTGACCTGAATGTGCCGCAGTTGCTGCTGTCGTTCATCCCGCAGAACCCGTTCGCCGACCTCGCTCGCGCCAAGCCGACCTCGATCATCAGCGTGGTGATCTTCGCCACGCTCCTTGGGGTCGCAGCGCTGCAACTGCTCAAGGATGATGTCGAGAAAGGTCAGAAAGTGATCAACGCCATCGACACCCTGCAAGCCTGGGTGATGCGTCTGGTGCGTCTGGTGATGAAGCTGACCCCGTACGGCGTATTGGCGCTGATGACCAAAGTGGTCGCCGGCTCCAACCTGCAAGACATCCTCAAGCTCGGCGGTTTTGTGGTGGTGTCCTACATCGGCCTGGGCTTGATGTTTGTGGTCCATGGCTTGCTGGTGTCGGCGGCCGGGATCAACCCGCTGCGCTTCTTCCGCAAGATCTGGCCGGTGCTGACGTTTGCCTTCACCAGCCGCTCCAGCGCCGCCACCATTCCACTGAGTATCGAAGCCCAGACCAGCCGCTTGGGGATTGCGCCATCCATCGCCAGTTTTGCTGCCTCGTTCGGCGCGACCATTGGCCAGAACGGTTGCGCCGGTCTGTACCCGGCCATGCTGGCGGTGATGGTCGCGCCGACCGTGGGCATCAACCCGCTGGACCCGCTGTGGATCGCGACGCTGGTGGCGATTGTGACGCTGAGTTCGGCCGGTGTGGCCGGGGTGGGTGGTGGCGCGACCTTCGCCGCGTTGATCGTGCTGCCGGCGATGGGTTTGCCGGTGTCACTGGTGGCGTTGCTGATTTCGGTTGAGCCGTTGATCGATATGGGTCGTACGGCGTTGAACGTGAGTGGTTCGATCACGGCGGGTGCGATTACCAGCCAGATGATGCAGCAGACGGATAAAGCGTTGCTGGATGCGGATGAGCATTCGGAGTTGGCTCACGCTTGACCCGTACTGATCGTTCCCACGCTCCCGCGTGGGAATGCCTCAAGGGACGCTCCGCGTCCAGTGACGCGGAGCGTCACGGGCTGCATTCCCACGCAGAGCGTGGGAACGATCTACGTGCGCTCCCAAACCTCGAAACTGTACGCCGGCTTGTCGCCCTCCGCCGGATTCGGAACATTCGACACCAGCTTCCACTGGTTCAAATCAAATTCCGGAAACCATGCATCCCCTTCAGGGCTGAGCGCCACGCGGGTCAGGTATAGCCGATCAGCCTGTGCCAACCCTTGGGCATACAACTGCGCCCCGCCAATCAGCATCACTTCATCAACGCCCTGCTCGTTCGCCCATTGCTGCGCGCGAACCACCGCTGCCTCCAGCGACGGATAAACCTCCGCGCCTTCCAGTTGCAGATCCGCCTGACGGCTGACCACAATGTTTAAGCGGCCGGGCAGCGGACGACCGAGGGAATCCCAGGTCTTGCGACCCATGATGATCGGTTTGCCGAGGGTGGTGGCCTTGAAGTATTTGAAGTCCCCCGGCAAGTGCCAGGGCATGCTGTTGTCGACGCCGATCACACGGTTTTCACCGAGGGCTGCGATCAGGCTGAGGGGGAGTGATTTAGTCATGTCGGCGAGGATACCAGAGCCTCCCTTACCCCGATAAGCGTCACAGCGGTTATGCTCACCGCTCAATTAAGCGACGGGAAGCCGCGTGACTGAACTGACTCCACTGCAAAACCTCTGGCTGAGTGAAACCATACGCCTGCGTGAAGAACACGCCGGCCCCTTGGACGATCTGGAAGCCAATCGAATCGCCCGCAGCGCCGGCGGCGACCTGCCAATGCGCATTCACCGCCGCGCCTTGTGGCTGGCCGAGCGTGATGGACAGGCCCTCGCCCTCAAACACTGGCTGCAAGGCGCGCGCCTTGCGCTGATAGTGCTGGCCGTTCTCGCCGTGATCAGCGGCGCCGGCCTGGCGTTTGCCGCATTGGGCGACGGCCAGAGCCCGGTCAATGTGTTCTGGGCATTGGGCAGCCTGCTCGGGCTGAATCTGATTCTTTTGCTGAGCTGGGCCCTGGGCCTGGTGTTCGCCGGTGAACAAGGCGCCGCCCTCGGGCGCTTATGGCTGTGGCTCAGTGAAAAACTCGCCCGCGACGCCAATGCCGCGCAACTGGCGCCGGCTCTGTTGCTGTTGCTGCAACGGCACAAACTCAATCGTTGGGCGCTGGGCGTGCTGGTCAACGGGTTGTGGTTGGTGGCGATGCTCAGCGCCTTGGTGATGGTGCTGACGCTGATGGCGACCCGGCGCTACGGTTTCGTCTGGGAAACCACCATTCTGGGCGGCAACACCTTTGTCGCCATGACCCAAGCCCTCGGCGCCCTGCCGGCCTTGCTCGGTTTCAGTGTGCCCGGTGTGGAGATGATCCGCGCCAGCGGCGATGCCGCGCTGAACATCGAAAGTGCCCGCCAGGCTTGGGCGGCGTGGCTGGTGGGGGTGCTGCTGGTGTACGGCGTTTTGCCGCGATTGCTGCTCGCATTATTCTGCCTGTGGCGCTGGAAAACCGGACAAGCAGCCCTGCATCTGGATTTGAACCTGCCCGGCTACGCCCAACTGCGCGAACGGTTGATGCCCACCAGCGAACGCCTGGGCATCAGCGACGTCGCGCCTGCGCAACTGCATCGGCTTGAAAACGCTGCCAGCGATCTGCAAAGCGATGGCGCACTGTTGGTGGCCATCGAGCTGGACGATCAACGTCCCTGGCCGCCGCCGTTGCCGAAAAACGTCAACAACGCCGGCGTCCTCGACAGCCGCGAATCCCGGCACAAGCTGCTCGAACAACTGAGTCGCTTCCCACCGGCCCGTCTGGCCATCGCCTGCGATCCACGGCGTTCGCCAGACCGTGGCAGCCTGGCGCTGATCACCGAACTGGCCCGCAGCGCCAGCGCCACCCGTGTGTGGTTGTTGCAAGCGCCGCCTGGCGAAGCGCTGGATGCCGAGCGCTTGGGCGACTGGCATGTTGCGCTACAACAACTGAACCTGCCTTTCGCCGATTGCGCGCCGTTGAACTGGCTGGAGACGGGTCATGACTGATGCCTGGAAACAGCCGTTGAAGCTCGCCGTGGTCGGCCACACCAACGTCGGCAAAACCTCGTTGCTGCGAACGCTGACGCGGGACGTCGGCTTCGGCGAAGTGTCCCATCGCCCCAGCACCACACGCCATGTCGAGGGCGCGCGCCTGTCGGTGGACGGCGAGCCGTTACTTGATCTGTTCGACACGCCGGGCCTGGAAGACGCCATCGCCCTGCTCGACTACCTCGAGCGCCTGGAACGACCCGGCGAACGCCTCGACGGCCCGGCACGATTGGCGCGTTTTCTGGAGAGCAGCGAAGCCAGGCAGCGCTTCGAACAGGAAGCCAAGGTGCTGCGGCAACTGCTCGCCTCGGACGCCGGGCTTTATGTAATCGATGCCCGGGAGCCGGTGCTGGCCAAGTACCGCGACGAATTGGAGGTGCTGGCCAGTTGCGGCAAACCGCTGCTGCCGGTGCTGAATTTTGTCAGCAGCGCCCAGCATCGCGAACCTGACTGGCGTGAAGCCCTGGCGCGATTGGGCCTGCATGCGCTGGTACGTTTCGACAGCGTCGCGCCACCGGAAGATGGCGAACGTCGACTCTACGAAAGCCTGGCGCTGCTGCTGGAAAACTCCCGCGAACAACTGGAGCGTTTGATCGCTGATCAGCAGGCCCAACGCCTGGCCCGTCAGCAGAGTGCAGCACGGCTGATTGCCGATTTATTGATCGATTGCGCCGCCTGTCGCCGCAGTGTGGTCAGCGAGGCGGCGCAAGAACAGCAAGCGATCAACGAACTGCGCAAAGCGGTGCGACAACGCGAACAACGCTGTGTCGAAGCGCTGCTCAAGCTTTACGCTTTCCGCCCGCAGGATGCGGCGGCCAGTGACTTGCCGTTGCTCGATGGTCGCTGGGGCGATGACCTGTTCAACCCGGAAACGTTGAGGCAGCTCGGTGTACGGGTGGGCGGCGGTATCGCAGCCGGCGCGGCGGCCGGGGCCGGTGTTGACTTGCTGGTGGGCGGCCTGACCCTCGGCGCGGCGGCGCTGGCCGGTGCGATTGCCGGCGGCGCCCTGCAAACCGCTCGCAGTTACGGCAGCCGATTGCTGGGCAAGATAAAGGGGCAGCGAGAACTGACCGTCGACGACAGCGTTCTGCGGCTGTTGGCGTTACGTCAGCGGCAATTGCTACAAGCACTGAGTTCCCGGGGCCACGCAGCGATGGACAGCATTCAGGTCGCCACGCCGCAGGACAAAACCTGGCGCGAAGGCAAACTGCCCGAAGCGCTGAACAAGGCCCGGGCCCATCCGCAGTGGTCGTCGCTCAACCCGAATTCGAAGTTGAGTCAGGCGGAGCGCCAAGAACAGGTTGAGGTGTTGGCGCAGCAACTTTAAAGACCCGCAATCTGCGGTGTCAGCGCTGGCCTCATCGCGGGCAAGCCACGCTCCCACAGGGATCTTCGGTGTTTATACGATCTCTGTATCACTCAACCTGTGGGAGCGGGCTTGCCCGCGATGGGCGCGACTGGGTTATCGAACTTTACTCAGCCAGCAGCCGCAACGCCTTTGCCTTCAAGATGCCCAGATCCATCACCGGCAGCCACTTCTGCTTGGCCAATTCATCCCACTGGCGCATCCGCAAGCTGACGGCACACAACGGATCTCGCTCGAACGCCTCGGCCTCGGCAGCCGTCATCATCCCGCCCTGATACGCCAGCGTCCGCCGACTGGCTTCGCTCAAGCGCTCGTAGTACCCGGGCGCTTTGAGCGTCAGATAACGCTTGGCCTGAACGTGGTATTCCACTAACTGCGCCAGGCGTTTGCTGAAGCCGGCGCGACGCAAATAATCGGCGCCCAAACGCTCATGGCTGACCACTCCAAAGCCACCCATGCTCTCGGCACCCTTATCACACAGATGCCCGATATCGTGAAAGAACGCCGCCAGCACCACTTCATCATCGAACCCCTCGGCCATCGCCAGTTCCGCCGCCTGCGACATGTGCTCGATCTGTGATACCGGTTCACCGATGTAATCGTTGCCGCCAAATCGCTCGTACAGACCGAATACTTCGGCGATCACCTGCTCATGGCGGTCCATCAACTGTCTCCCAATAAAGACGCGACGTTACGTTCGGCCATCGCCGGCCCGACGCTCATGCCGACGCCGGTGTGCATCAGCGCCACGCTCACCCCTGGCATCGGACGCAAAAAGGAGAACGGCCCCGGTCCGCGTGAACCATAGACGCCCTGCCAGCGTTCGACCACTTGCACCTTGCAGCCCAACGTCTGCTCGGCCAGTTCAATCATCCAGTCATCCACCTGCTCGGCATTGAATGGTGATGGATCGCTGCCGTAATGGTGGGAATCGCCGATGATCAACTCACCGTAAGGCGTCGGGCTGATCAGCAGGTGAATGCCGTTTTCATGCAGATGGGGTGCCTCGCGCAGAATCTGCGCCTGCACCGCGGCGGCTTCCGGCAGATCGGCGAAGGCGCCGTAATGGACGCAACTCAGACCGGTGAGCAGCGCGTGTTGCAGGTTGAGGTTGATCCGCGGGCGGGCGCGGAGCATTTGCAGGCGGCAGATTTGCGGATTGAGTTCGGCAATCGGCTCGGCCAGCAGCGTCTGATAATCGTGGCCGGAGCAGACAATGATCTGCTCGGCGCTAAAGGTGCCGGCGGTGCTGTGCAAGCGGCCGGGCTCGATGTCACGCACGAGTGTGGAGAAGTGAAACGTCACGCCGAGTTCGCGGCGCAGGTAGTCGATCAGCGCTGGAATGGCTTCGCGGGAATACAGTTGCTGATCGTCCATGCCGTGCAACGCGGCGCGGTGATGGCTGAACTGGCCGTTGTACAGATCACGCAATGGCGCACCGCGCAGCAGTTCGACGCGATAACCATGCTGCACGGCGCGGCCGGCGCAGAAGGCTTCCAACAGGTGTTCTTCGGCTTCGGTGCGGGCGAACAGGTACGAGCCGTTGCGCTTGAGTTGCAAGCCAGCGAACTGGGCCCATTGGCTCCAGATGTCGCGGCTGGACTTGGCCAGTTCAAGCATTGGGCCGGGAGGCTGGCCGGTGACCAGTGCCTGGCCGAAGTTGCGCACCGAGGCGCCCAAAGGGGTTTCGCTGCGTTCGAAAAGGGTGACTTTCAGACCGCGTCGGGCGGCGGCATAGGCGTGGGACAGACCGAGGATGCCGGCGCCGACGATCAGCATGTCGTTGTGATGAGTCATGGAGTTCTCCAATGACGCGGAGCGTCCTTTGCTGCATTCCCACGCAGAGCGTGGGAACGATCGGTGGTGCTTACTTGGCCGCCACTTTCTCGGACTTGCCGTCATAACGCTTGCGCCATTCGGTGAGGATCTGGTCACGATTCTTCGAGGCCCAGGCAAAGTCGTTCTTGATCAGGCGCTGCTCGTAATCGGCTGGCAGTTCGGTTTGCGGCTTGGCGATACCCGGTTGCGCCAGCACGGCGAAGTTCTCTTTATAAAGCTCCATCGCCGCCGGGCTTGCAGAGAAGTCCGCCAGCTGCTTCGCCGCGTCTTCATGGGGCGTGCCTTTGATCACGGCGGTGGCTTCGATCTCCCAGCCCAGGCCTTCCTTCGGCAGGATGATGTCCAGCGGCGCGCCCTGGCGTTTCAATTGAACAGCCGGGTATTCAAAGGAAATGCCGATCGGGAATTCACCGGCGGCCGCAAGCTTGCACGGCTTGGAACCGGAGTGAACGTACTGGCCGATGTTCTGGTGCAGGTCGTCCATGTACTGCCAGCCCTGCTTCTCGCCGAAGGTTTGCAGCCAGGCGCTGACGTCGAGGAAACCGGTGCCGGACGAGGCCGGGTTAGGCATGACGATCTTGCCTTTGTACTCAGGCTTGGTCAGGTCCTGCCAGCTCACGGGCTTGTTCAAACCCTGCTTTTCGGCCTCGATGGTGTTGAAGCAAATGGTCGCCGCCCAGACGTCCATGCCGACCCAGGCTGGCGGGTTGGCCGCGTCACGGTAGTTGCCACCGATCTTGCCCAGGTCTTTCGGTGCGTAGCGTTGCAGCATGCCTTGCTGGTCGAGAATCGCCAGGCTCGACGCCGCCAGGCCCCATACGGCGTCAGCCTGCGGGCGGGCTTTTTCGGCCAGGAGTTTGGCGGTGATGATGCCGGTGGAATCGCGCACCCACTTGATCTCGACGTCCGGGTTGGCCTTTTCAAAGGCTTCTTTGTAGGTCCTCAGTTGTTCGGCTTCGAGGGCGGTGTACACCGTCAACTCGGTTTTCGCCGCAAAGGCGTTCAGGCTGAAAGCGGTGAGGACAGCAGCGGCCAGGGCCAAAGGCTTGAACATGATCTTTTCCTGTTTGAGTTGAGGTGTGGGGGGCAAATCAATGACTGGGCGCGGTCTGCCGCCAGGCCTGGGAGCGGCGCAACAAACCGCGCGAAGCCCAGGCCAGCAGCAGGGACACCCCCGCCGAGGTGAACAGAATCAGGGTCGACATCGCCGCCGCGCCGCCGACGTTGCCGGCATCGTCCATGTTCAACACCGCCACCGCCGCGAGGATGGTGTCGGGGCTGTAGAGGAAGATCGCCGCCGAGACGGTGGTCATGGCCGAGACGAACAGGTAGCGCACGATGTCCAGCAGCGCCGGCAGGCAGATCGGCACGGTAACTCGCAGGTAATGCCGGTACAGGGGCGCCTTGAGCGACAGCGCGGCGGCTTCGAATTCGGCATCGAGTTGACGCAGCGCGGTGGTGGCGGTCATTTGTGCGGTGGTCAAATAGTGAGCAATGGTGCAAACCACCAGCAGGGTCATGGTCCCGTAGAGCACATGCAACGGGTTGCCGCTGAAGTTGAAGAAGAAGACGTAACCCAGGCCCAGCACCAGCCCCGGCACCGCCATCGGTACGAAACTGAGCATGCGCAGGGTCAGATTCAGTCCGCGCTGGCCACGGGTTTTCTCCATCAGGTAAGCCCCGGTGAAGATCAGCACACTGCCGATCAACGCCGTACACAACGCCATCTTCACGCTGTTGCCGTAGGCCAGCCAGCCACCGCCCGCCGTGTCGTTGAACTGGTAATGGTTGAGTGACAACGACAGGTTGTATGGCCAGAACTTCACCAGTGATGAGTACACCGCCATACCGAACACCAGCAGCAACACCGCGCAGATCAACAGCACGATGGCCAGATAACAACTGTCGCGCAGCATCGATGGCGCCGGTTGAAACACTTGCGTCCGACCACTCATGGAATCGCCATGACGCCGACGCAGCCAGGCGTCGACGCCAAAGCTGAACAGCGCCGGCAGCAGCAGGAGCATGCCAATCAATGCGCCGCGACCGAATTGCTGCTGGCCGACCACGGCTTTGTAGGCCTCCAGCGCCAGCACTTGATAGTCGCCCCCGACCACCACGGGCACGCCGAAGTCGGTGATGGTCAGGGTGAAGACGAGGCAGAACGCCGCGAACACCGCCTGACGGGTCGCCGGCCATGTGATGCTACGGAAAGCTTTCGCCGGACTGGCGCCCATGCTGGAAGCCGCATCGAACAATCGCGCATCCGCCAGGGACAGGGCCGACAGCAAAATCATCAAGGCGTGTGGGAAGGTGTAGATGACCTCGCCCAGAACAATGCCCCAGAAGCCGTAGATATTGTCCGAAAGCAAACCGCGCAGCATGCCCTGATTGCCGAACAGGTAAACCAGCGCGATACCCGGCAGCATCGACGGCGCCATCAGCGGCAACAACGACATGCCGCGCCAGATGCCTTTACCGGGAATCAATGTACGTTGCAGCGCGTAGGCAAACAGATAAGCCAGCGGTACGACGATGGCCGCGACACTGACAGACACTTTCAGGCTGTTGCCCAGCAACCAGTGGAAATTGGCGCTGCTCAGCAGTTCGCTGGCAGCCAGCAGACCGCCGCCCTGCCCGGCTTCGGAACTGAAGCCGCGCCAGAAGATCGCCAGCAATGGCATCAACACCGCCACGCCGAGCAACACCAGCAGCAGGACTTTGCCACCGACCACGAATAGCCGGTCGCCGATCTCGGCACGGGAGGCCTGCCGAACCTGCTTGTGCGGTATCGGCAGCGCGACGTTCACGCTCATCAGGCAAACACCTGCAGGCTGCGCGGCGGCAAGGCGACCATGATCTGCTGCGCGCCTAAACGCGGCATGGCTTCCGGCGCCAGTTCCGCCAGTAGTGCATGGCCCGGCAGCTGATCGAGTTCGAAGCTCATGCGGCAGCGGTTGCCGAGAAAAGTGATTTCGCGAACCTTGGCCGGGAACAGGTTTTCTTCATGCACCGGCGGGTTGACGTTGATCGCCTCAGGGCGGCAGAACAAACGGCCCGAGGCAGTTTTAGCGCTGCCTTCGGCCAGGCGCATCTTCATCCCGCCGACCTGAGCATGACTGTCGCTGCTACGGCGGAACGGCAGCCAGTTGCCCTGACCGACGAACTCCGCCACAAACGGTGTGGCCGGGCGATCGTAGATGTCCTGCGGCGTGGCGTACTGCTCGACCTTGCCGTTGTTCATCACGGCGATGCGGTCGGCCATCAGCATGGCTTCGTCCTGATTGTGGGTGACCATCAAGGTGGTGACGCCGAGGTTGCGCTGCAATTGGCGCAGTTCGGTGCACAGGTGCTCGCGGACCCGGGCGTCGAGCGCCGACATCGGTTCGTCCAACAGCAACAACGACGGCGCCGGCGCCAAGGCTCGCGCCAGGGCGACCCGTTGCTGCTGACCACCGGACAATTGGCCGGGGTATTTTTTCTCACTGCCGGTCAGGCCGACCAGCTCCAGCATCTGACCGACACGCTGGCGCACTTCATCGCGACCGCTGCCCGCGAGGCCGTAGGCAATGTTCGCTTCGACGCTGAGATTGGGAAACAACGCGTAGGACTGGAAGAGAATGCCGTAGTCCCGAGCCTGAGGTGCCAAGTGGGAAACGTCGCGATCGCCCAAGTACAACTCGCCGCTGTCCTGCTTCTCGAGGCCGGCGATGCAGCGCAACAAAGTGGTTTTGCCACAGCCCGACGGACCGAGCAGACACACCAGCTCACCCGCCGCGACGTCGAGGGAAACGTTATCCAGCGCGGTGAAGGCGCCGAAGCGTTTCTGCACGCCGCGCACTTTCATCGGCACGCCAGGGTTAGTCAGGGCAGTTGCAGTCGAGTGGTTCATGGACAGGCCTCATCAAGCAGATGAGGGCCATCCTAGGTTTGTAATGCGTCCGTCATGTGGCAACGAGGCAAAAACGGCCGATAGTGGTATTAGGGGATTTGGGTTGGGGGTTCAGGTTCTGTGTTGATCGTTCCCACGCTCTGCGTGGGAATGCTTCAACGGACGCTCCGCGTTCGGCTCTTGGAACCCAGAGCGTCCCGGGCTGCATTCCCACGCGGAGCGTGGGAACGATCATCTACGCCGGGGCCATTTCCTGCGCCAACCCGAGAAACGCCGCCGGCAGCCGCGCACCTTTTCGCTCTTTGAGGCAGTACAGGTACTCGGGAATCTGCGGCGCATTTTCGAGGGTCAGCACCCGCAATTGCGGATCGTGCGGCACTTCCTGGCGGGCAATGATGCTGATGCCGATGTTGCGCAATACCGCCTCACGGATCGATTCGCGGCTGCCAATCTCCAGCAACGGCCCGAAACTCACCCCGGCGCTGGCCAGCAATTCTTCGGTCAAGCGCCGAGTGGTCGAGCCCGATTCGCGCATCAACAAGGTATGCCCCGCCAGCGCACTGAGCGGCACATGATCATGCACCGCCAGCGGATGATTGCGGTGCACCGCCAGCACCAGCGGATCACTGCCGAGCACCCGGCGGATCAACCGCGCATCGTCCAGCAACTGCGAGGACGCCGCGACATCGACCCGGTAATCCTCCAGCGCTTCGAGCACTTGTTGGGAGTTGCCGATTTCCACCGACACCTCCACCTGCGGCAAGCGCTCGCGAAAGGTCTTCACCAGATCAAGGATGTAATACGGCGCGGTGGCGGCGATGCGTAACGCGCCCTGGACTTGACCGCTGTTACGCAGGAAGAACTCGATGTCGGCTTCTTGTTGCAACAGCGCTTTGACCATCGGCAACAACCGCGCGCCTTCATCACTGATACTGAGGCGACGGCCGCCACGGTAGAACAGCTCCACCGAATACTGGCTTTCCAGATGCCGGATCTGGGTCGTCACCGTCGGCTGGCTCAGGCCAAGCTTTTTCGCCGCCAGGGTAATGCTGCCCAGCCGGGCCACCATGTAAAACGCCTTCAGCTCGGCACTCAGCACACCCTTGCCTCATCGTCTATTTGCGCAACAGGCGCAAACCGTTGAACACCACCAACAGGCTTACGCCCATGTCGGCGAACACCGCCATCCACATGGTGGCGATCCCGGCGAAGGTTACCCCAAGAAAGATCACTTTGATGACCAATGCGAGGGCAATGTTCTGTTTGAGGATATTCGAGGTCTGCCGCGACAGCCGGATAAAAGCCGGAACCTTGCGTAGATCGTCATCCATCAGGGCGACATCAGCGGTTTCGATGGCGGTGTCGGTGCCGGCGGCTGCCATGGCGAAACCGATCTCGGCCCGTGCCAGTGCCGGGGCGTCGTTGATGCCATCACCCACCATTCCGACCCGATAGCCTTGGGCATACAGCGCTTCGATGGCTTGCAGCTTCTCGGTCGGCAACAGATCGCCCTGCGCCTGATCGATGCCCACGTGGGCGGCGATGACTTGAGCGGTGTGAACGTTGTCGCCGGTCAGCATCAGGGTTTTGATGCCCAACTCATGCAACTGCTCGATCGCTTCGCGACTGGACGCTTTCACGGTGTCCGCGACGGCAAACAATGCCAACGGACCGGATTTATCGAGCAACAGCACCACCGATTTGCCCTGTTTCTCCAGAGCAAACAGCTGCTCTTCCAGCGCTGGCGAACACAGGCCCAGATCTTCCACCAGGCGGTGGTTGCCCAAGTGGTAGAGCTCACCGTTGATCTCGCCGCGTACACCACGCCCCGCCAGTGCTGCGAAGTTATCCACAGTCAACGGCACCGGATGCTTATCCACAGCCTCGCTGGCGATGGCCAGCGACACCGGGTGATCCGAGCGACCGGCCAATGCCGCGGCAATGGCTGGCGCCGTTTCAGCAACGGTTGGATCGAGGGACAAATAGTCGGTCTGCACCGGTTTGCCGTGCGTGAGGGTGCCGGTCTTGTCGAGGGCCAGGTAATCGAGTTTGTAGCCGTGCTCCAGATAAACGCCGCCCTTGACCAGAATCCCTTTGCGCGCCGCTGCCGCAAGGCCGCTGACGATGGTCACCGGGGTGGAAATCACCAAGGCACACGGGCAGGCGACCACCAGCAACACCAGCGCCCGGTAGATCCAGTCGAACCACAGCGCATCCATGAACAGCGGCGGAATCACCGCTACGGCCAGGGCCAGGATGAACACCGCCGGGGTATAGATTTTCGAGAAGCTGTCGACGAAACGCTGGGTCGGAGCGCGCGCGCCCTGAGCCTGTTCCACGGCGTGAATAATCCGCGCCAGGGTCGAATTGTTTGCCGCAGCGGTTACCGTGTATTCCAGCGAACCGGACTGGTTGATGGTGCCGGCGAACACTTTGTCGCCGATGGCTTTCTCCACCGGCAGGCTTTCACCGGTGATCGGCGCCTGATTGATGGTCGAGTTACCGGACAGCACTTCGCCGTCCAGACCAATCCGCTCGCCGGGACGCACCCGCACCCGCGCACCCAGTTCGATGTCTTTTACCGGTTGCGCGACCCAACTGCCGTCGGCCTGCTGCACCGTGGCTTGCTCGGGGGCCATTTGCATCAGCCCGCCGATGGCGTTGCGCGCCCGGTCCAGAGACCTGGCTTCGATCAACTCGGCCACGGTGAACAGGAACATCACCATCGCCGCTTCCGGCCATTGGCCGATCAGAATTGCACCGGTCACCGCGATGCTCATCAGCGCGTTGATGTTCAGGTTGAAGTTTTTCAGGGCAATCCAGCCCTTTTTGTAAGTGCTAAGGCCACCGCTGAGAATCGAGACCAGCGCGATCACCGCCACCACCCAGTTCGGCGCCGCACTGGTGAAGTGGATAAGTTCGGCGGCCAGCGCCGCGACACCGGACAACGCCAGTGGCCACCAGGGCTTTTTCCCTGGCGCAGGGCTCGATACCGGTGCTTCGACGCCCTGCTCCATGGGCTCGGCGTGCATGCCCAGGGACTTGATCGCGTCGATGATCGGCAGGGTGTCTGGCAGGTCATGGGTCACGCCCAACACCCGATTGATCAGGTTGAACTCCAGCTGATGCACACCCGACAGCTTGCCGAGTTTGTTCTGGATCAGCGTCTGTTCGGTCGGGCAGTCCATGGCCTCGATGCGAAAGCTGCTCAAACGGGCACTGGCCGTCGGCGCTTCACTGAGTTTGATCAGTGATGGCGCTGCTGCTTTGGAGGAACAGCAGGAATCGCCATGGCTGCCATGCTTATGGCTTGCGTGGTCGTGCCCGGTCTCGGGTTTGTGGGTGTGAAGAGAATCGCTCATTGGTCGCGTCCATGAAGGTGCCTGTTGCCAAGTAAAGACCCTGTAGCCACTATAGGGTCAAGCAACCTTTTGGGAGATTGTCGCGATGAAAATCGGAGAGCTGGCGAAACTCACCGACTGCGCCGTAGAAACCATCCGCTACTACGAGCGCGAAAACCTGCTGCCGGAGCCGGCCCGCAGCGACGGCAATTACCGCGTCTACACCCAGGCCCACGCCGAGCGCCTGACCTTCATCCGCAACTGCCGCACCCTCGACATGACCCTCGAGGAAATCCGCAGCCTGCTGGCCCTGCGCGACAGCCCGCAGGATCAATGCGAAAACGTCAACGCGTTGATCGACGAACACATCCACCATGTAAAGGCTCGGATCGATGGTTTGCTGGCCTTGCAGACACAACTGCTCGACCTGCGCCAACGTTGCAGCGAAGGGCCGGATATCGATCAGTGCGGGATTTTGCAGCGGCTGGAAGTGAGCGGCGGGGTTGTGGCGACGGAAGTTGAGCCCTCCCATGTCGGGAGAAGTCATGGTCATTGAGGACGCCTTCGCGGGCAAGTCTCGCTCCTACGGGATTATGATCGTTCCCACGTTCTGCGTGGGAATGCAGCCATGGACGCTCTGCGTCCACTGTGACGCAGAGCGTCACGGGATTCATTCCCACGCGGAGCGTGGGAACGATCATGTAAGCGGTGCCTGAATCAGACCGCCATCGGCGCGGTCATCGGCGCGTGGTGTTCATAGCCTTCCAGCGAGAAATCGCCCGGCTCGATCAACTCCAGCCACTCCGGCTGATACACGCCGGTCTTGGCGAATTCCGGCACGCGGTCGGATATCTTCAGCTTCGGCATGGCGAACGGCTCGCGCTTAAGCTGTTCGTTGAGCATGTCCAGGTGGTTTTCGTAGACGTGGGCGTCGCCGATGAAATAGGTGAACCAGCGCGGAGTGTATCCGGTCAGGCGACCGATCAGGCTTAGCAACGCGGCGCCTTCGGTGAGGTTGAACGGCGTGCCCAGGCCCAGGTCGTTGGAACGGATGTAGAGGGTCAGGGAGATTTCCCTGGTCTCGACATTCGGGTGAAACTGGTACAGCAAGTGGCACGGTGGCAGGGCCATTTCGTCGAGCTGTGCAACGTTCCAGCCGTGGAACAGAATGCGACGGCTGCCCGGATCCTTGATGATGGTGTCGACGCACTGACGGACCTGGTCGATCGCCTTGTACAGCACAACGTAGGCCTGACCCTCTTCTTCGCCTTCGGCGATCTGACGATAACCCTGGCTCAGCGTCTGCTCGATGGCCGCCTGGTTGCTGACCGGGATCTGCTTGTACGCCGGCCATTTGCGCCATTGCACGCCGTAGATTTCGCCGAGGTCGTCTTCACCCTGACGGAAGGGGTTGGCCAGCCATTGGGCGTTTTCGTTGGCGTTCTGGTCCCAGACCTTGCAGCCCAGCGCACGGAATTGGGCGGCGTTGTTCACCCCGCGCAGAAAACCGCACATCTCGCCGATGGCGGATTTGAAGGCCATCTTGCGAGTGGTGATCGCCGGGAAACCTTCCTGCAGATCGAAGCGCAGCATCGCGCCCGGAAAGCTGATGGTGTTCACGCCGGTGCGGTTGGCCTGTTTGGTGCCGTTCTTGATGACGTGGGCGACCAGTTCGAGATATTGCTTCATGAATTACCTGTGTCCTTGAACCCGGGACCGTCGCCCCGAGGTTCGAATTTATAGCGCCTGCTTCTTATACAGCAGCTGCGGGGGCCGCCGGGGCGCGTCGATAAGCCAGCCAGATCAGGAACAACCCGCCGACGATCATCGGCAGGCACAGTACCTGACCCATGGTCAGCCAGTTCCAGGCCAGATAACCCAGTTGCGCATCCGGTACGCGAACGAATTCGACGATGAAACGGAAGATGCCATAGAACAGCGCGAACATCCCGGACACCGCCATGGTCGGCCGCGGCTTGCGCGAGAACAGCCAGAGAATCGCGAACAGCGCCACGCCTTCCAGCGCGAACTGGTACAGCTGCGAGGGATGACGGGCCAGTTGCGCCGGATCGGTCGGGAAGACCATCGCCCACGGCACATCGGTCGCTTTGCCCCACAACTCGGCGTTGATGAAGTTGCCAATGCGCCCGGCGCCCAGGCCGATCGGCACCATCGGCGCGACGAAGTCCATCAGCTGGAAAAACGACTTGTCGTTCTTTTTACCAAACCACAGCGCCGCCAGCATCACACCGATAAACCCGCCGTGGAACGACATGCCGCCCTTCCACACTTCGAAGATCAGGGTCGGGTTGGCCAGGTAGGCGTTCAGATCGTAAAACAGCACATAACCCAAACGGCCACCGACGATGACGCCCATCGACATCCAGAACACCATGTCGGAGAGTTTCTCCTTGGTCCAGGTCGGGTCGAAGCGGTTCAGCCGGCGTGATGCCAGCCACCACGCGCCGCCGATGCCGATCAGGTACATCAGGCCGTACCAGTGGATTTTCAGCGGACCGATGGCCAGGGCCACCGGGTCGATCTGCGGGTAAGGCAGCATTGCGACTCCTCGTTAGAGTTGAAACCTTCAAATTCCCGGGCGACGCTGTCACGCTAGGATTAAGCCAGGATTGCGCTATGCGTCAGAGCAAGAAGCTCAAGCCGACGCAAAACAGCAAAGCGGCAAACAATCTTTTCAGCAAGCGCGGCGACAGCCTGTGGGCCAGTCGCGCACCGAGGCGGGCGAACACCATGCTGGTCAGGGCAATCCCCAGCAACGCCGGCAAATAAACAAAACCGAGACTATGGGCCGGCAGCAGTGGATCGTGCCACCCCAGAATCATGAAACTTAATGCACTGGCCAAGGCAATTGGCAGGCCACAGGCCGACGAAGTGGCTACCGCCTGCTGCATCGGTACGCTGCGCCAGGTCAGGAACGGCACGGTCAACGAGCCGCCGCCGATGCCGAAAATCGCCGAGGCCCAGCCAATCACACTGCCGGCCACGGTCAGACCGACTTTACCGGGCACCGTTCGGCTGGCCTTGGGTTTGAAGTCCAACGCGAGCTGAACGGCGATGACCAGCGCAAATACCCCAATGATCTTTTGTAAATTCGGCCCGGAGATCGCTTCTGCCGTCAGCGCGCCGAAACCGGCACCGATCAGTATGCCGAGGGTCATCCAGGCAAAGATCGGCCAGCGTACGGCGCCGCGGCGATGGTGCTCGCGAACCGCATTGATTGACGTAAAGATGATCGTCGCCAGGGAGGTGCCGACGGCCAGATGCGTCAGAATCGACGCATCAAATCCCTGCAAGGTGAAACTGAATACCAGCACCGGGACAATGATAATCCCGCCACCTACCCCAAACAGCCCGGCCAGCACGCCCGCACAGGCGCCCAGCGCCAGATAGAGCAGAAATTCCATGGCCACATCCCCAAGCATCCCGAATCAGGAGCGGCATGGTAACGGATGCATGGCCTCAGGCTCCACTGCGGATGGCGATGGATCGATGAGCGATGTCTGCGTAGAGTGAGCAAAAAACACACAAGGACCACCTTATGTGCCTGATTGTTTTTGCCTGGCGGTCAGGTCATGCCCAGCCGCTGGTCGTGGCGGCCAACCGCGACGAATTCTATGCCCGGCCCAGTCTGCCTCTGGCGCAATGGTCAGACGCCCCGCACGTGTACGCCGGTCGCGACCTCGAGGCGGGAGGCACGTGGCTCGGTGTCGGCGCCAACGGGCGCTTCGCCGCACTGACCAACATCCGTGATCCCCTTCAACCGCCGGCGCGCAAGTCGCGAGGTGAACTGGTGGCGCAATTTCTCAGTGGGGACAGGTCGATTGTCGACTATTTAAAGGACGTTGTCGGACGTTTGCCTGAATATGCCGGTTTTAATCTGTTGGTTGGCAATGCCCATGAGCTCTGGCATTTCAATGCCCGGGAGACAGAGGCGGTCATGCTCCAACCGGGCATTTATGGGTTATCGAACGCGGGCCTGGATACGCCGTGGCCGAAAGTGCTCAAGGCCAAGGCAGCATTGAGCGAGGTATTGGGCGATCCACAGCCGCAAGCGCTATTGGCCCTGCTCAGCGATCCGCAGACAGCGCCGCTTGCCGAATTGCCGGACACCGGTGTGGGACAGGCTACCGAGACGTTATTGTCGAGCGTGTTTATCAAGAGCCCGACTTACGGGACACGGGCGAGCACGGCGTTGATCGTTCAGGCGGATGGGCAGCGGCATATGGTTGAACGGAGTTTCGGGCCGTATGGGGGGCATTTGGGGGAAGTTGAAGTCAGGATTTGAAGATGTGGTGTGTTTGCGGCCGCCTTCGCGGGCAAGCTTCGCTCCTACAGGGTTTGTGTTGGTCGCCGGAATGGACACGACGCGTCATCTGTAGGAGCGAGGCTTGCCCGCGAAGAGGCCCTCAGCCTTTTAAAGAGTCTTGACCGAAGCCGGATTAATCATCCGCGCCAACCCAAGGTTCTTCAGCGCCAGTTGCAGCGAGCTGTGGATAACTTGCGGGTTGTCGATGGTCATCAGCTCAGCCAGTAACTCCTTGGCCTTGCTCAGGTTGATCTGACGCAGCATCCACTTCACTTTCGGCAAGTTGGTGGCGTTCATCGACAGGCTGTCGAAGCCCATCGCCATCAACAGCACCGCTGCGGCCGGGTCACCGGCCATTTCGCCACAGATGCTCACGGGCTTGCCTTCGGCATGGGCGTCGCGCACCACGTTCTGCAAGGCTTGCAACACGGCCGGATGCAGGTAGTCGTAGAGATCGGCCACCCGCGGGTTGTTGCGGTCCACGGCCAGCAGGTACTGGGTCAGGTCGTTGGAGCCGACTGACAGGAAGTCCACTTGTCGCGCCAGTTCCTTGGTTTGATACACCGCCGCCGGAATTTCGATCATCACGCCAATCGGCGGCATCGGCACATCGGTGCCCTCATCGCGAACTTCGCCCCAGGCCCGATGGATCAGGTGCAGGGCTTCTTCCAGTTCATGGATACCGGAAATCATCGGCAGCAGAATGCGCAGGTTGTTCAGGCCTTCGCTGGCCTTGAGCATGGCGCGGGTCTGCACCAGGAAGATTTCCGGGTGGTCGAGGGTCACACGAATGCCGCGCCAGCCGAGGAACGGGTTGTCTTCCTTGATCGGGAAGTACGAGAGCGCCTTGTCGCCACCGATGTCCAGGCTGCGCATGGTCACCGGTTGTGGATGGAACGCGGCGAGCTGCTCACGATAAATCGCCAACTGCTCTTTTTCGCTCGGGAAGCGCTGGTTGATCATGAACGGCACTTCGGTGCGGTACAAACCCACACCCTCGGCACCGCGCTTCTGCGCCCGGGCCACGTCTGCCAGCAGGCCGGTATTGACCCACAGCGGCATTCGGTAACCGTCGAGCGTTACACACGGCAAGTCCCGCAATGCATCCAGCCCGAGGGCCAGCTGTTTCTCTTCCTCGACCACATCGGCGAACTGCTTGCGCAGCACGTCACTGGGGTTGGTATAGACCTCGCCGTGGTAGCCGTCGACGATCATCTGGATGCCGTCGACCTTGGAGTACGGCAAGTCGACCAGGCCCATCACCGTCGGAATACCCATGGCGCGCGCCAGGATTGCCACGTGGGAGTTGCCGGAACCGAGTACCGACACCAGACCGACCAGCTTGCCTTCCGGCACCTCGCCGAGCATCGCCGGCGTCAGTTCTTCGCTGACCAGAATGGTGTTGTCGGGGTAGACCAGGGTCTGCTGCCGCTCTTCCTGCAGATAAGCCAGCAAGCGCCGACCGAGGTCTTTGACGTCCGAGGCGCGCTCACGCAGGTAGGCGTCGTCCATCAGTTCGAATCGGTTGACGTGTTCGGTGACCACTTGGCGCAAGGCGCCCTGAGCCCACTGGCCGGTCTTGATCACCGTGGTGATTTCGCTGCCCAGCGAGGCATCGTCGAGCATCATCAGGTAAACGTCGAACAGCGCCCGTTCTTCAGGCCGCAGCTGGGTCGCCAGCTTGGCGGACAACGCCCGCATGTCGGCGCGCACGCCTTCGATGGCAGTCTTGAACAGGCCAAGTTCGGCGTTGATGTCGGTGATGGTCTTGTCCGGCACCACATCCAGATCCGCCGGCGGCAGCATGACGACCGCGGTTCCGACCGCCGCGCCCGGCGAACCTGGTACCCCGACGAACTTTGCTTCCTGGATACCTTTGCCCTGCCGGCCCAGGCCACGGATCGAACCGGTGGCCTCGGCGTGGGCGATAACGCCGGCAAGTTGCGCGCTCATGGTCACGAGGAAGGCTTCTTCACCCTCATCGAACTGGCGGCGTTCTTTTTGCTGAATGACCAACACGCCGACGACGCGACGGTGGTGAATGATCGGTGCCCCCAGGAATGAGGCATAGCGTTCTTCACCGGTCTCGGCGAAGTAACGATAGCGCGGGTGATCCGCGGCGTTTTCGAGGTTCAGGGGTTCTTCACGCGTGCCGACCAGACCGACCAGACCTTCGTTGGGCGCCATGCTGACTTTGCCGATCGAGCGCTTGTTCAAGCCCTCGGTGGCCATCAACACGAAGCGGTTGGTCTCCGGGTCAAGCAGGTAGACCGAGCAGACCTGGCTGCCCATGGCCTCTTTGACGCGCAACACAATAATCCCCAACGCCGCCTTGAGATCCTTGGCGGAGTTAACTTCCTGGACGATCTTGCGCAGCGTATTGAGCATGGCTCGGGGTCGAACTCCGTCGTCAGTCGCGCGCTAAAAGGCGCGGGGCAAGCTCTTTGAGAGCGCGGCGATAAACCTCGCGCTTGAATGTCACCACCTGGCCCAACGGATACCAATAACTGACCCAGCGCCAGCCATCGAACTCCGGTTTACCGGTCAAATCCATCCGCACCCGCTGCTCGTTGGAGATCAGGCGCAAGAGAAACCATTTCTGCTTCTGGCCGATGCACAGCGGTTGGCTGTGCGTTCTTACCAGACGTTGCGGCAAACGATAACGCAACCAGCCCCGGGTGCAGGCGAGTATTTCAACATCTTCGCGCTCCAGGCCCACTTCTTCGTTCAACTCGCGGTACAAGGCGTCTTCCGGCGTCTCCTGGGGGTTGATCCCTCCCTGTGGAAACTGCCAGGCATCTTGATTGATACGGCGAGCCCATAGCACCTGGCCGGCATCATTCGTCAGAATGATCCCGACATTGGGGCGGAAACCATCGGGGTCGATCACGGCAACAACCTCGCAAACGCATGTCGTCGCATTGTTCCACAAAGGTTGTGAAAGCAGCAACGAGCCGACCTACCTTATGTGCACTCTTGTGAAAAGTCCGTATTCTGGACACCTTTCTACAGACTTTTCAGCGAGTAACTGCAATGCGGCTGGCTTTATTCGACTTGGACAACACACTTCTGGGCGGTGACAGTGACCACGCCTGGGGCGATTATCTGTGCGAACGCGGTTTCCTCGACGCCGTCGCCTACAAGGCACGCAACGACGAGTTCTATCAGGATTACCTGGCCGGCAAACTGGATAACGACGCCTACCTGAACTTCTGCCTGGAAGTGCTCGGCCGCACCGAGATGGCCACGCTGGATCAATGGCACCTGGACTACATGCGCGACTGCATCGAACCGATCTTGCTGCCCAAGGCGATTGAACTGCTGACCAAGCACCGTGAGGCCGGCGACAAACTGGTGATCATCACCGCCACCAACCGCTTCGTGACCGGGCCTATCGCAACACGTTTAGGCGTTGAAACCCTGATCGCCACGGAATGCGAAATGATCGACGGCCGTTACACCGGCCGCAGCACTGATGTCCCGTGCTTTCGCGAAGGCAAGGTGACCCGGTTGAATCGTTGGCTGGAAGAAACCGGCCATAACCTGGAAGACAGCTATTTCTACAGTGACTCGATGAATGACTTGTCGCTGCTGGAACAAGTGGCGAATCCGATCGCTGTCGACCCGGATCCCAATCTGCGGGCCGAGGCCGAGAAGCGGGGTTGGCCGGTGATCAGTCTGCGCGATTGATTAAGCCTGTAGCAGCTGCCGAGGTACGAGGCTGCGTTGCGGTCCGCAGGACCGCCCTTTGGGGCCGCTTCGCAGCCCATCGCAGCCTCGTACCTCGGCAGCTGCTACAGATTCCGCGCTATACCGGCTTGGCCCCCATTAACCCCGCAATGGCGATAAAGCAGACAAAGCTGAACAGCGCCAACGCAAACGTAAACTTCCCATTCACCGCCGCGGGTGCCTTGCGCAACCGATTGAGCCGCACTACCAGCCAGAACCAGCCCAACGCTGCCACGGTGTAGAGCACACTGGACGCCAGCAGCCAGGTCTGCCCCAACGGCCAGCCCACCAGATGCACCATCCACCAACCGGTGAACGGCATGCTCAGCAATGCCAGGCCCATCAATAGCCAAATGAACACCAGCGGTCGCTGCACGGTACGAGTGTGAGCTCTCGCATCGCCGTTACGGCGTGCGCGCCAGACCCAGATCGCCAGCCCCAGCGCACTGATCAACAGCAATATCGTCGCCACGCTATGAGCGATTTTCAGGGCGGTTAACGTTTCCATTGTTCGATTTCCTTATGGCCTGCCGATCAGCGTAGCCGCTCAGCCGAGAAACAGCAGATAGGCCGGGTTGTCGCTTTCGTCCCAGTACGGGTAACCGATTTCCTCCAGCGCGGCCGGTACCAGATGCCGCTCGTCGTGCGGCACTTGCAGCCCCGCGACCACACGACCATCGGCCGCGCCGTGGTTACGGTAATGAAACATCGAAATGTTCCAGCGCCCGCCGAGCTTGTTGAGGAAGTTGAACAACGCACCCGGACGCTCCGGGAATTCGAAGCGCAGCACCACTTCATCGACCACATGGACAGCACGCCCGCCGACCATGTGGCGAATGTGTAACTTGGCCAGTTCGTTGTCGGTCAGGTCGAGCACCGGAAAACCCTGTTCGGTGAGGCTGGCGAGCAGCGCACTGCGCGGGTCGCTTTCCGGATGCGTCTGCACGCCGACAAAGATGTGCGCTTCGCTGCCGGTGTTGTAGCGGTAGTTGAATTCGGTGATCTGGCGCTTGCCGATGGCTTCGCAGAACGCCTTGAAGCTACCCGGTTTCTCGGGAATGGTCACGGCGATGATGGCTTCGCGGCCCTCGCCCAGTTCAGCGCGCTCGGCCACGTGGCGCAAGCGGTCGAAATTGACGTTGGCGCCGGAGTCGATGGCCACGAAGGTATGCCCCGTGATACCGCGTTGCTCAACGTACTTCTTGATCCCGGCTACGCCCAAGGCACCGGCGGGTTCTGTGATCGAGCGGGTATCGTCGTAGATATCCTTGATTGCCGCACAGATCTCGTCGGTGCTGACAGTGATCACTTCATCTACATAGTCTTTGCAGATATCAAACGTGTGCTGGCCAATCTGTGCCACTGCGACGCCGTCGGCGAAAAGACCCACGGTCGGCAAAACCACGCGCTCGCCGGCCGCCATCGCGGCTTGCAGGCAGTTGGAATCATCCGGTTCGACACCGATGATTTTGATCTCCGGGCGCAGGTATTTCACGTAGGCCGCGATCCCGGCGATCAGCCCGCCGCCGCCCACCGGAACGAAGATCGCATCCAGACGCCCCGGGTGCTGGCGCAGAATCTCCATGGCCACCGTGCCCTGCCCGGCAATGGTGTGGGGATCATCGTAAGGGTGAATGTAGACATAGCCTTTTTCGTCGACCAGTTTCAGCGAATAGGCCAGGGCTTCCGGGAACGAATCCCCGTGCAGCACCACTTTGCCGCCGCGCGAGCGCACGCCTTCGACCTTGATTTCCGGAGTGGTCTTGGGCATCACGATGGTCGCTTTCACGCCCAGAACCTTGGCCGCCAGGGCCAGGCCTTGCGCATGGTTGCCCGCCGATGCGGTGACCACGCCACGAGCACGCTCTTCATCGCTCAGTTGCGTGAGCTTGTTATAGGCGCCGCGAATTTTGAACGAGAACACTGGCTGCAAGTCTTCACGCTTGAGCCAGATATCGTTGCCCAGCCGCTCGGAAAGCTGGCGGGCAGTCTGCAATGGGGTTTCTACGGCAACGTCATAAACGCGCGAGGTGAGGATCTTTTTGACGTACTGTTCGAGCATCGGAAAGCATCACTGAGCGGGTTGGGCAGGGCCAAGGAGTCTAACCCGGCTTTTAGGCAGGCGACCACACTTGTAGGAGCGAGGCTTGCCCGCGAAAGCGATCTTACTGCCAATATTTATGCTGGATATGACAACCTCTTCGCGGGCAAGCCTCGCTCCTACAGTTAATCAGTTGTCTTGCGCGTGCATTTGACCCGCCAATCGGGCAATGACCTTCCCCATCGCGAGGCCTATAATGCCGGCCTTTCGTCCCCCTTTTCGGCACTTCGGAGCCCGCATGACCCAGGATCAACTCAAACAGGCAGTGGCTCAGGCCGCCGTCGACTTCATCCTTCCGAAACTCGATGACAAGAGCATCGTCGGGGTCGGCACCGGCTCCACCGCCAATTGCTTCATCGATGCCCTGGCCAAGCACAAAAGCGCGTTCGATGGCGCGGTCGCCAGCTCCGAAGCCACCGCCGCCCGCCTCAAAGGCCACGGCATTCCGGTGTATGAGCTCAATACCGTCAGCGACCTGGAGTTCTACGTCGATGGCGCCGACGAAAGCGATGAGCACCTGCACCTGATCAAGGGCGGTGGCGCGGCCCTGACCCGCGAAAAGATTGTTGCAGCCGTGGCCAAGACCTTCATCTGCATCGCCGACGCCAGCAAACTGGTGCCGGTGCTCGGCGCGTTCCCGTTGCCGGTGGAAGTGATCCCGATGGCCCGCAGCCACGTCGCCCGTCAACTGGTGAAGCTCGGCGGCGACCCGGTTTACCGTGAAGGCGTACTGACCGACAACGGCAACATCATCCTCGATGTGTTCAACATGCAGATCACCAATCCGGTGGAGCTGGAAACTCAGATCAATGCCATCGTCGGCGTGGTCACCAACGGCCTGTTCGCGGCCCGCCCGGCTGATTTGTTGCTGCTGGGCACAAGCGAAGGCGTGAAAACCCTGCGCGCCCAGTAAGCCAAACACAAAACCCCTGCAGGAGCGAAGCTTGCTCGCGAAGGCGGCGTATCAGTCGACGTCTCTATTGACTGATGCGCCGCTTTCGCGAGCAAGCTTCGCTCCTACAGGGGGTATGGGTGCTGATCAGGGTTGCGGTGGTTTTTTGAAGACGTAGAACAGGTTCGGCTCGCTGACGAGGTACAGGGTACCGTCGTCGTCCATGGCGATGCCTTCCGCTTGCGGCACCGTTTTCTGCAACCCTTGACGCCCCTTGCTCAGTGACAGGGTGGTCAGCGGTCGCCCGTCAACGTCCAGCTCCAGAATCAACCGCGATTCATCGGACAGCGCCAGCAAATGGCCGCTACGCTCGTCGTATTGCAGGCTCGACAGGTCTCGCACGAACATCCCGGCATCGCGCTTGGGGTTGTTCACCACATGCACAGCGTAGGACTTCTCCGGGTTGTAGTGCGGAAAACCCTGGACTTCGTAGATCAGCATCGGGTCGCGTTCCTTGGCGACGAACAAGCGCTTGCCCACCGAGTCATAGGCCAATCCTTCGAACCCCTTGTTGCCACGCATGTGCACACCGAGCGTGATCTGTTCGGCGTCGGCGGCATCGAGGAAGGTCGTGTCCGCCTCCAGATGAATCTTGATCAACCGTTGCTGGCGTTCGTCGGTGATCACGTACGTGTCAGCGCTGATGAACTCCACCGCCTCCGGATCGCCAAACCCGATCAGCGCCACACGCCGCAGGATTTTGCCTTCCAGGGACAATTCGATCAGCTCGGCATTTTTGTTGGTCACCGTGAACAGGCTTTTGCGCACGGGATCGAAAGTCAGTGCCGAAACATCATCGTCCAGCCCCTCGATGGCTCGCGCCTCGACCGCGACCTGATATTGATCCAGGCCAATCGACTGGGCATTCATCGGCTGCCATAGCGTTTGCACATTGAACCAGGTGCGCTCGAACAGGCGCAGGTATTGGCCGATGGCAATCAGCACAATCAGCGCAATGACCGACAGGATCAGCATCAGGGGTTTGGGGCGGGCAAGTCGGCGCATTCAGGCGGGCTCGGAAACAAGACGGGCGAATGAAATACCACGGCAGTATGAATTCAAGCTTAATGGCCAATGGCCTTTGACCACAATTACCGAACGCCTACCGTTGTTTTTCGAAGCGATAGAACAGGTTCGGCTCACTCACCATGTACAACGTGCCCGCCTCGTCCACGGTCACGCCTTCGGCTCGGGGAATGGTTTTTTTCAAGCCATTGAAACCACCCAGCAGGGTCATGAAACTGACCTGCTCGCCATTCTCGTCCAATTCCAGCAACAGATGCGAATCGGCGGACAGTACGAGGGTATGGCCCGTGCGCGGATCAATCGCCAGGGCCGACAGGTTGCGGATATCCAATGCATCGCCGGACAGCTTTTGCTTGTCGCCCTTGAGGATTTGACTGCCATCGCTTTTCCAGCTGAACAATGCTGGCGGACGCTCTTCGCCCAGCAGCAGTCGCTGGTTAGGCGCATCCCAGACGATCGCCTCGAAGGCTTTATTCTGATCTTTCGACGGGCCCAAATCGTATTTCGGGAAGCTGTCGATATTCAGTTCTTGAGTATCGGCCTCGACCTTGACGATGGAAAGCAAGTGTTTGCGCTCATCGGTGATTGCCAGCAAACCATTGCCCATGGCCGCCACGCCTTCCGGGTTACCCCAGCCCACCAACGGCATTTTGCGCAACACATCGCCCTGTAATGTCAGCTCTACCAGAAACGGCTTCTTGCCCATCACCGCAAACAGGGTTTTGGTCTGCGGGTCATAAGTGACGTCTGACGCTTCGTCCCTTTCCATGCCCGGCAGCAACTTGGCGTCGATCACTGCCCGGTAATCCGGCAGCCAGATACTTTCTTTTCGTTCAGCCGGGCTTTCGAAACGCTCCATCACCCAGAGCACGCCGCGATCATCCCAGTGCATCGCAACGGCGAGGCCATACACAGCAGCCGCCACCAGCAAAAGCCAGGAATACCAACGCATGACAAAGCGCGAGCGGCGAGCAGTTTTCAGCTTGGACAGCGGTTGGGTGGCCATGCGGGGGGGCGTTCCAGAAATTCAGGCTTGGGTAATAGCACATTGGACTGGCTCAGACGCCAGAAGCCTGGGAATTATCCGGAAAAGATGTGAAAAAAACGGGAAATGGCGGGATTGCCCTGTGCGGGCGGCCAAGATCAAAAGATCGCAGCCTTCGGCAGCTCCTACAGAGATTGGTGTAGGAGCTGCCGAAGGCTGCGATCTTTTGCTTTTTTAGCGCACGCTGCTGGTGAAGCGGCTGACGCCTGGCAGCTCGAGCACCAGTTCGTCACCGACATTCAACGGGCCAACGCCCATCGGCGTACCGGTGAGGATCACGTCACCGGCCTGCAGCGAAAAGCAGCCAGCCATGTACTGGATCATCGGCACGATCGGATTGAGCATGTCCTTGCTATTGCCGTCCTGGCGCACTTCACCATTGATGGTCAGGCGGATGCCGATGTCGGCCAGATCGGCGAAGGTGCTGCTTGCCACGAACGGCGCAATCACTGCCGCTCCGTCGAAGGACTTGGCGATTTCCCACGGCAGGCCCTTGGCTTTCAGCTCGGCCTGCTTGTCGCGCAGGGTCAGGTCCAGCGCCGGAGCGATGCCCGAGATGGCATCCAGTACTTCTTCACGGCTCGGTTTGGTCGACAGTGGCTTGCCGATCAACACAGCGATTTCCGCTTCGTAATGCACCGAGCCACGCTCGGTCGGAATGCTGAAACCGCCTTCCAGCGGCACCACGCAACTGCCCGGCTTGATGAACAGAAGCGGTTCAGTAGGCACCGGGTTGTCCAGTTCCTTGGCGTGTTCGGCGTAGTTACGGCCGATGCACACCACTTTGCCCAACGGGAAGTGAATGCGCGTGCCGTCGACATACTGGTGCTGATAGCTCATTGACCGACTCCTGATTCAGTGATTCAAACAGCGAAAATCTTGCCCGGGTTCATGATGCCGTTCGGGTCGAACACCGCTTTGACGGCTTTCATGTACTCGATCTCAACCGGCGAGCGACTGTAGGTCAAGTAATCACGCTTGGTCATGCCCACGCCGTGTTCGGCGGAAATCGAACCGTTGTACTTCTCCACGGTTTCGAACACCCACTTGTTGACGGTCGCGCACTTGGCGAAGAACTCGTCCTTGCTCAGGTTGTCCGGCTTAAGGATATTCAAATGCAGGTTGCCGTCGCCGATGTGACCGAACCAGACAATTTCGAAATCGGGGTAGTGTTCGCCGACGATCGCGTCGATTTCTTTCAAGAACGCCGGGACTTTCGACACAGTGACCGAAATGTCGTTCTTGTACGGCGTCCAGTGGGAAATGGTTTCGGAGATGTACTCGCGCAATTTCCATAGATTGTGCAACTGGGTTTCGCTCTGGCTCATCACGCCGTCCAGTACCCAGCCTTGCTCAACGCAGTGCTCGAAGGTGTCCAGGGCATGATTGGCCACTTCTTCGGTGGTCGCCTCGAATTCCAGCAGCGCGTAGAACGGGCAATCGGATTCGAATGGTGCAGGCACATCACCGCGGGCCATGACCTTGGTCAGCGCTTTGTCGGAGAAAAATTCGAAGGCGGTCAGGTCAAGCTTGCTCTGGAATGCATGCAACACCGGCATGATCGAATCGAAATCGGCGGTGCCAAGGACCATCGCGGTGAGGTTTTTCGGTGCGCGGTCCAGGCGCATGGTGGCCTCGACCACAAAGCCCAGCGTGCCTTCGGCGCCGATGAACAGCTGACGCAGGTCGTAGCCCGTGGCGTTCTTGATCAGGTCTTTGTTCAGTTCCAGCAGATCGCCCTTGCCAGTGACGACTTTCATGCCGGCCACCCAGTTGCGGGTCATGCCGTAGCGAATGACCTTGATTCCGCCGGCATTGGTGCCGATATTGCCGCCAATCTGACTGGAGCCTGCGGACGCGAAATCCACGGGATAGTACAAACCGTGCTCTTGGGCCTTGTTCTGCAATTGCTCGGTAACCACTCCCGGCTGACACACGGCCGTGCGGTCGGTCAGGTTCACGTCGAGGATCTGGTTCATGTAATCGAAAGACACGACTACTTCGCCATGGGCTGCCACGGCGGCAGCCGAAAGCCCGGTACGACCGCCGGACGGCACCAGCGCCACCTTGTGTTCATTAGCCCAACGGACAATGGCCTGGACCTGTTCGGTAGTCTTGGGGAACACAATGGCCGTCGGGGCCGGGGCGAAATGCTTGGTCCAATCCTTGCCGTAAGCATTCAGGGAGTCGGCGTCGGTCAGGACCTTGCCAGGCTCAACCAGGGTCTTCAGCTCATCAATCAGCGCAGGATCGGTCATCGACAGAACTCTCGAACAATTCATGGTCATCCTGAGAACGCTTCACGTCGCAGGAATGAGTGTTTAGCGGGGTGCATATGCTAGCATACCGACCCCGCAGGATAGTGCCCAACGGCTGTTCTGCGGTGACGGCTTTCCTGCCGTCCAGGTCAGCGTCTGCTGGCTATTTCCTGCCAATTTTCTCCGGGATACAGGTTTACGCAGATGAGCAAGACTTCTCTCGATAAGAGCAAGATCAAGTTCCTTCTTCTCGAAGGCGTCCACCAATCGGCTGTCGACGTCCTCAAGGCGGCGGGCTACACCAGCATCGAGTACCTCACAGGTTCTCTGCCGGAAGCCCAGCTCAAGGAAAAGATCGCTGATGCGCACTTCATCGGCATTCGCTCCCGCACTCAACTGACCGAAGAGATCTTCGATCACGCGAAGAAACTGGTGGCTGTCGGCTGTTTCTGCATCGGCACCAACCAGGTCGACCTCAACGCGGCTCGCGAACGCGGCATCGCCGTATTCAACGCTCCGTACTCCAACACTCGTTCCGTAGCCGAGCTGGTATTGGCCGAGGCGATCCTGTTGCTGCGTGGCATCCCTGAGAAGAACGCTTCCTGCCACCGTGGCGGCTGGATCAAGAGCGCAGCCAACTCCTTCGAGATCCGTGGCAAGAAGCTGGGCATCGTCGGTTACGGCTCGATCGGTACTCAGCTGTCGGTCCTGGCTGAAGGCCTGGGGATGCAGGTGTATTTCTACGACACCGTGACCAAGCTGCCACTGGGCAACGCGACCCAGGTGGGCAACCTGCACGAGCTGCTGGGCATGTCCGACATCGTCACCCTGCACGTTCCGGAAACCGCAGCGACTCAGTGGATGATCGGCGAGAAGGAAATCCGCGCCATCAAGAAGGGCGGCATTCTGATCAACGCTGCTCGCGGCACCGTGGTTGAACTGGACGCCCTGGCGGACGCAATCAAGGACAAGCACCTGATCGGCGCGGCCATCGACGTCTTCCCGGTGGAGCCACGCTCCAACGAAGAAGAGTTCGAAAGCCCGCTGCGTGGCCTGGACAACGTGATCCTGACCCCGCACATCGGTGGTTCTACCGCTGAGGCGCAAGCCAACATCGGTCTGGAGGTGGCGGAAAAACTGGTCAAATACAGCGACAACGGTACATCGGTATCGTCCGTGAACTTCCCGGAAGTGGCCCTGCCGGCTCACCCTGGCAAGCACCGTTTGCTGCACGTCCACGAGAACATTCCGGGTGTGATGAGCGAGATCAACAAGGTCTTCGCCGAAAACGGCATCAACATTTCCGGTCAGTTCCTGCAGACCAACGACAAAGTCGGCTACGTCGTGATCGACGTCGATGCCGAATACTCGGAAATGGCGCAAGAGAAGCTGCAGCACATCAACGGCACCATTCGTTGCCGAGTGTTGTTTTAACAGCAGCTTCGAGCGGCAAGCTACAAGCGGCAAGCCGAGTCAGCGTTGGCTTCTACTTGAAGCCTGCCGCTTAAACCTTGCCGCTATAAAAAAACGGGAGCCCCTGAGGCTCCCGTTTTTTATTTCACATTCACGGTGATTTTCTTCGAAACAATTGGCGGCTCGAACGGCATGTGCCCGGCATCGCCCAATTCCAGCTGCAAGGTGTGCTTGCCCGGTGCCAGTTTTATTTCAGCCTGGGTCTGCGCTTTGCCGAAATGCATATGGTTGGCATCCGTCGGGATCGGCGCACCGGCCGCAGGCAGTTTGTCGGCATCGATCAGCAGGTGATGATGCCCCGTGTTTTTGGTGACATCACCGGCAGGTGCCAAGGCTATGTTTTTCACAGCGAATTTGACGATGAAAGTCTGGGGTACCGTGGCACCGTCCTCAGGAGAAACGATAAACACTTCGGCACCCTTGGGGGCCGGAGTCGCAGCCGTTGCCAGCATCGAAGCACTCAGTAACAGGCCAGTCCATGCTGCACGTGACACAAAGCTTTTCATTCTCTTCTCCATTTTTTCCGTAAAATTCGCTCGGCCGTGACAACTTAACGGCCATTCGTTGTCGAAGGCACACGACAACAACCATAGCAAAGCGAGCCTGAACAGCGCATCGCGATAAATGAATTCAAAGGAGTGACCATGCGCTTTTTGCCTGGCCTGATCTGCCTGCTACCCCTTTTGAGCCCTTTGGCTCATGCCGAACTGATTGACGATGTTAACGACCGCGGCGAATTGCGCATTGCCCTTGAGGCTAATACCCCGCCCTTCAATTTCAAGGATGACGGCAAACTGACCGGCTTCGAGGTGGAATTGGGCCAAATGCTGGCCAATGAACTGGATGTAAGGGCCGACTTCGTCGTCACCGATTCGGTCGACCTGCTGGCCGGCGTCGAAAGCGGCAAGTACGACGTCGCCATCAATCACATAGCACAGACCCCGGAGCTGAAGGATCGTTTCGACTTCAGCGAACCTTACATTCACACCAATTCACAATTGATCGCGCAGAAAGAAGAGCCGCCGCGTTCAATCCTGTTGGTGCAGTCGCTGACGGAAGAAAAGCCCAAAGCCGCCCCGGCTGTGAGCCTGGCCATTCCGTTTCAGAAGGGTAACCCGGCATTTCAAGCCAGCCTGGAAAACGCCTTGCAGCGGATCAAGGCTGATGGCCGGCTGGAGACGCTGGAGCAGAAATGGTTCGGGGCGGATGCGCCGAAACCCTGATTCAAGGTTGATGAATAACCCCTGTGGGAGCGGGCTTGCCCGCGATGAGGCCCTAACATCCAACATCGATGTTGAATGTTGAACCGCCATTGTGGGCAAGCCCGCTCCCACAGGTATTGGGGTGACTGCTAGTCCTGCGCGGCCAGCGCTTGCGCCGCTTCAGCCAACTCCAGCTCGCTGAACACCTGCACGCCATGGCGCTTGAGCAATGCCGCGGTTACACCCTCGCCGCTGACCTTCACGCCACTGAACGTTCCGTCATAGGTCAACAGATTCCCGCACGACGGGCTGTTGGCCTTGAGCACGGCGATGCGAATGCCGTGCTGTTGCACCAACTCCAGCGCCTGACAGGCCCCGCAAAGAAACTCGGCACTGACGTCCTCGCCCTCGGTGGTGATGACCGATGCCAGGCCATCAAGCACTTCACCGCCCTGCCCGCCCGCAATCTCCGCCGCGGCCCTTGGCGTCGGCAAACCACCGGCGACTTCCGGGCACAACGGCACTACCCGGCCTTCGGCAATCCACTGTTCCAACAGATTGAATGGCCCACTGGCGCCGCCGTCGTAACGGACGCGGTGACCGAGCAAACAACGGCTTACCAGAATCTTATGCATGATCAGAACGGCTCATTGCCACGACGCCGGAACCAGCCCGTCAACGACAGGCGATCCCGGGTCGCGGGCAGCACTTCGTGGGGAACTTCGCCCGACAGGAACACCACCAGGCATCCGCCGGTAGGCACTACATCGTGTTCAACGCCTTCATCCAGGTACATGCGCAACTGACCGCCATGCTCGGGCAGCCAGGCGTCATTGAGGTAGATCACCGCCGAAACCATGCGCCGGTCGTCATCGCGGAACCGGTCGACATGCTTGAGGTAGAAAGCGCCAGGCGGGTACAGAGCGAAATGGCTTTCGAAATCTTCCAGGCCCAGAAACAAACTGCGATTCATCGCCTCACGCAGGCTGTCCATCAACCCCAGATAGCGGTCGCAAGCCTCGGCCTGGCCGGGTTCGAGCCATTGGATATGGTCACCACGAATGCCTTCGCGGATCTCCGAAAACGGCCCACGCCCCACACCGGCCGGCGCAAGCTCGCCCTCGGCGGCACGTTTTTGGCACTCGGCCGCCAGCGCCCGGGTCAGATCCAGAGGCAGGAAAATAGTCTGCTGCGACCAGCCGCGCTCAGCCAGGTCGTCGACGATACGTAACAGCAGCGGATGATCAGAGGATATTTGCATGGCGCGCATAGTATTCCTGTGCCCGCAAATCCGACAGAGCCGCGCAGCGGAGGATTGGTCGGATAAGGCACGCAACCTGATACGAATTCTCGACAAGTACGAATGCCGCACGGAGAATAGTCGCCTGCTGACAGGAGTCCCTATGCGCCGTTTGCTTTTTTCACTGCTGATGTTCTGTGTTTTGCCCGCCTGGGCGGACGGCCACGACCAGTTGTACAAGGTTGCCGGTTGGCCAGAACAACGTGCGCACTTCAACGATGCTCTTTCTGCCGCTCAGCAGCGTTATCAGAACAGCCTGCCGCCGGCGGTGTTTCAGGCCTTGATCAACAACAGTAATCAGCGCTTTGCGCCCAAAGCCATGGATCAACGTGCTGAAGCGCAGCTGCGCAAAAAGCTTGCCGATCCGAAACCTGCATTGACCTTCTTCCAATCGCCCTTGGGCAGGAAAATCGTCGCCGCCGAACTGCTGGCGACCCGTCGCGATCAATTGGCCAAAAACGCCAAGGGTTTGCCGAGAATGCAGGCCAGCGATACCCGTCAGCTGATCATCGGCCACCTCGCCCAGGCCTTGCCTGCCCGCGAGGCCGGTGCTGAAGTCAGCCTCGCCATCGCGGGCGTGGCGGCCGACAGCCTGAGCTCGATGATCCCCGGCCTGCTCGGTGGCGGCCAGGCACAAGGCATGCTGAACGGCCAGCGCCAGCGTCTGATGGAGCAGATCGGCGCCGATCTGAATAACACGCTGCTGTATGTCTATCGCGACCTGTCGGATGAAGAACTGGAAGAGTTCGCCACATTTGCCGAGTCCGCTGAAGGCAAGGCTTACTACCAGGCAGCATTGGCGGCGATTCGGGCGGGGTTGGCGGTGGGGCAGAGTACGTCGAGCCTGGCCCAGTAATTTTTGGCGTCTGCCAAATCGCCTTCGCGGGCAAGCCCGCTCCCACAGTGGACCTGTGCAAGTCACCCATGGCCAATACAAAACCTGTGGGAGCGGGCTTGCCCGCGATGGGGCCCTGACTACCGCTAAAGATTCCGCCCCTTCATCCGCTTGCTCAAAAACCCGAAATACTCCTGCCGCAATCCGGCTGACTCATTCGCCAGATGATGCCGCGCCTTGGGCAGCATCAGCACTTGGGGCCGATCAAACTTGCCCCGCAATACATCAAGGTTGTGCTTCCAATCCACGGTCATGTCCGCCTGCCCCTGCACGATCAGCGGCTGCCGCGGGCTGCTCGGTGCCGCTTCGATGCGCTTGATCCAGCGCCCCAGCGCACCGACCCAGGCCGTTGGCAGACGCAGCGGCTGCAGCGGATCGGCTTGCAGGAATGCGAGGAAGTCAGGGTCGTTGGAATTCTCGCTGAAACGCCGGGCGATGCCTTTGACAAATGGCTTGAGCAGGTAATAACTGAGCTGCGACCAGCCCCAGGCTCGCGGCCGCACCAGTGGTGACAGCAGAATCACTTGCCCTTGGGCCGGACTGCTCGCGCCTTGATTGAGCACATGATCAATCACGATCGCCCCGCCGGTACTTTGCCCGCACAAATGCCAGGGCTGCGGAAGGCCGAGCGATTGCGCCTCGACCAACAGGCCTTGCAACGCGCTCTGATACTCGGCGAAGTCCTTGATGCTCGCCCGTTCGCCGCTGGACAGGCCATGGCCCGGCAGGTCACAGGCGATTACTGCAAAACCCTGGTCCAGCGCCCACTCGATCACATGCCGATAGAGCCCGGTGTGATCGTAGAAACCGTGAAACAGAAACAGCGTCGCCTTCGCCCGTTCGGGCCACCAGAGCTGGCTGACCACTTCATAGCCATCGACCTCGAAACGCCCCAGGCCACTGCGCAAGGTTCGCCGGGGGAAATCCAGCCCATAAAAATGCTGATAGGCCATGGCCTCGGTCGACAGCGGCTGCCACTCGGCCAATGGCCGCAGGCTGGCACGCAAATGATCGGGGTCGAAAGTGGCAGACATGGGCGATTCCAGAGCGCGAAATGGACTTTATGGGCCTGCGATATTCATCTGTCGCGGCAAGCATGGCAAGCTAGCCGACCTTCGAGGATTGAAACCCATGCGTCCGGTCTACCGCACCACATTGCTTGCCAGCCTGCTCGCCCTTGTGTGTGCCGGCGTGCTGTGGGCCGCCTATGACTGGTTTCAGGGGCGCTACTTGCGCGCCTTCAGTTCGCACACTGCGATGTTTTCCGGCGATCCATTGCGCCTGCCGGACGAGCTCGCCGGCCCCGGCGCCATTCGCCTGGTGCATTTCTGGGACCCGGCCTGCCCGTGCAATGTCGGCAATCAACAACACCTGACCGAACTGGTCGAGCAGTATGTACCGCAGGGCATCGAGTTCTATGCGGTTCAAAGGCCCGGCAGCCACGGTCAATTGCCCAGCACGTTGAGCCGCCTTAAAACCATCACGGTCCTGCCTGGTTCCGAACAAATCCCTGCCAGCCCGGCGGTGGCGATCTGGGACCGCAGTGGCAGGCTGGCGTATTTCGGTCCGTACAGCGAAGGCCTGACCTGCAATTCGAGCAACAGTTTTATCGAGCCCATCCTGCAAGCGCTGAACGAAGGTCGAGCGGTGAACGCCACCCATACGCTGGCGGTGGGTTGCTACTGCCCGTGGCCTGCTGAGATGCAGTAAAGGCATTGCTGACTTTTCCAGGACCGCGATGGCCGGCGCAGAAGGTCTGTGCTACACGTTTGCAGCCCCACGGGCGGCAATCCCGTAAGAACAAGGAGTCACCATGAAACGCGTCCTGACCGTACTTGCCGTGCTGATCATCGTGCTCGTCGCCGGAGGCGGCTGGTATGTGTACAGCAAGCAACCGACGCGTCAGGGCCAGGTGGCGTTGCAGCACCTGCAAGGTTCGGTGACCGTGCGCTACGACGAGCGCGGCGTGCCGCATATCCGCGCCGAAAACGAAACCGACCTCTACCGCGCCCTCGGCTACGTGCACGCCCAGGACCGACTGTTCCAGATGGAAGCCATGCGGCGCCTGGCCCGCGGTGAACTGGCCGAAGTCCTCGGCCCGAAACTGATCGACACCGACAAACTGTTTCGCAGCCTGCGTATCCGCGAACGGGCAGACAGTTATGTGGCCGCGCTGGATCGTCAGTCGCCGGCATGGAAGGCTCTGCAAGCCTATCTGGACGGCATCAATCAGTATCAGGACAGCCACGCGGCGCCCGCCGAGTTCGACGTGCTGGGGATCCCCAAGCGCCCGTTCACTGCCGAAGACAGCATCAGTATCGCCGGCTACATGGCCTACAGCTTTGCCGCGGCGTTTCGCACCGAACCCTTGCTGACTTACGTGCGTGAGCAACTGGGCGCCGAGTACCTGACCATCTTCGATCTCGACTGGCAGCCCAAGGGCGTGCTGGCCAAGAGGCGCGCCAACCCTGCACCGGCCCTCACCGCCAATGACTGGAAGGATCTGAATGCCCTCGCCCGTTTGAGTGAGCACGCCTTGGCCGACAATGGCCTGCCGCAATTCGAAGGCAGCAATGCCTGGGTGATTGCCGGCAGCCGCAGCAAAAGCGGCAAGCCACTGCTGGCCGGTGATCCGCACATTCGCTTCTCGGCGCCGTCGGTGTGGTACGAAGCGCACCTGTCGGCACCAGGCTTCGAGCTTTACGGTTACCATCAGGCGCTGGTGCCGTTTGCGTTTCTGGGCCACAACCTGGACTTCGGCTGGAGCCTGACGATGTTCCAGAACGACGACCTGGACCTGATTGCCGAGAAGGTCAACCCGGAGAACCCGAACCAGGTCTGGTATCGCGGCAACTGGACCGACCTGGTCAACACCGAACAACAGATCGCGGTCAAAGGCCAGCCACCGGTCACGCTGACCCTGCGCCAGTCGCCCCATGGCCCGATCATCAACGATGCGCTCGGCACTGCCGCCGGCAAAACACCGGTCGCCATGTGGTGGGCTTTCCTCGAGACGCCGAATCCGATCCTCGACGGTTTCTACCAGCTCAACCGCGCCGACACCCTGGCCAAGGCCCGCGCCGCCTCGGCCAAGGTTCAGGCGCCGGGGCTGAACATCGTCTACGCCAACGCCAAGGGCGACATCGGTTGGTGGGCCTCGGCGCTGCTGCCCAAGCGCCCGGCCGGGGTGAAACCCGGGTTCATCCTCGACGGCAGCACCCCTCAGGCGGACAAGGAAGGTTTCTACCCGTTCAGCGCCAACCCCCAGGAAGAAAACCCGGCGCGGGGCTATATCGTCTCGGCCAACTTCCAGCCAGTGTCGCCGACCGGCATGGAAATTCCCGGTTACTACAACCTTGCCGATCGCGGTCAGCAGCTCAATCGTCAACTCAGCGACAAAAATGTGAAGTGGGACAACGAGTCCGGCCAGAAGCTGCAACTGGGCACCACCACCGACTACGGTCCGCGCTTGCTCGCGCCGTTGCTACCGGTACTGCGTGAAGGGGTGAGCGATCCCGCCGAGCTCAAACTCGTGGAGCAACTGGCGCAATGGACTGGCGATTACCCGCTGGACTCGATCAGCGCCACGCTGTTCAACCAGTTTCTGTTCAACCTCGCCGACGCCGCGATGCGCGATGAACTGGGCAACGACTTCTTCGAAACGCTGCTGCCGACCCGGGTGATCGATGCCGCACTGCCGCGTCTGGCGGCCTCCGCCGATTCACCGTGGTGGGACAACCGCAACACTTCCGGTAAAGAGACCCGCGCCGATACGGTCAAGGTGGCCTGGCAAGCGAGCATGGCTCACCTCAAGACCACCCTTGGCGCCGACTCCGCACAATGGCAGTGGGGCAAGGCACATACCCTGACCCACGGCCATCCGCTGGGAACGCAAAAGCCACTGGAGCGGATCTTCAATGTCGGGCCATTCGCGGCGCCCGGCACCCATGAAGTGCCAAACAACCTCTCGGCCAAGATCGGCCCGGCGCCGTGGCCTGTGACTTACGGCCCGTCGACGCGGCGGCTGATCGACTTCGCCGACCCGGCCCACAGCCTGACCATCAACCCGGTCGGCCAGAGCGGCGTGCCGTTCGACCGTCACTATGACGATCAGTCCGAGGCGTATATCGAAGGGGTTTATTACCAGGCGTATTTAAACGATGAAGAAGTGACGGCCAATACCCGCAGTACGTTGAAGCTGTTGCCAGCGCGTTCAGGGCAATAGATTTCTGTTGGTTTAACTGACGTCATCGCGGGCAAGTCGAATCGTCGCACCGCCGCTCCCACAGGTTTTGTGTTGATCACAAAACTGTTACTTCACACCGATCACTGTGGGAGCGGGCTTGCCCGCGATAACGGCATCACCGTCAACATAGATATCGACGGACAGACCGCTATCGCGAGCAAGCCTGGATTTGGGTTGGCCCCGCAACGGTGGTCAACCCGGCCTCAGGCTCAAGCCGCTTCCGGCGCCTGCGTCCGACGCACGTCCGGTTGTTTCCAGGAGTCGGCGGCGCCTTCTTCGATGGCCTGCTGGATCGCACGCTTGCGAATCTCTTCGGCACGACGGCTGAAGAACCAGACCAGGAACGTGACGAACGACACCGCCAGCAGAATCAGGCTGGCCACGGCATTGATCTCAGGCTTCACGCCCAGGCGCACCGCCGAGAACACTTCCATTGGCAGGGTCGTGGAACCCGGACCCGATACGAAGCTCGCCAGCACCAGGTCATCCAGCGACAAGGCGAACGACATCATCCCGCCCGCCGCCAGCGACGGCGCGATCATCGGGATGGTGATCAGGAAGAACACCTTCCACGGCCGCGCGCCCAGGTCCATGGCCGCCTCTTCGATGGACAGGTCCAGCTCACGCAAGCGCGCCGACACCACCACCGCCACATACGCCGCACAGAACGTGGTGTGGGCGATCCAGATGGTGACGATGCCGCGTTCCTGCGGCCAGCCGATCATCTGCGCCATGGCCACGAACAGCAGCAACAGCGACAGACCGGTGATCACTTCCGGCATCACCAACGGCGCGGTGACCAGACCACCGAACAGCGTGCGGCCCTTGAAGTGGGTGATACGGGTCAGCACGAACGCCGCCAGTGTCCCCAGTGCCACCGCGGCAATCGCCGTGTAGCAGGCGATTTCCAGCGAGCGCACCACCGAGCCCATCAGTTGGGTGTTGTCCATCAACCCCACGTACCACTTGATCGACCAACCGCCCCACACCGTCACCAGTTTGGAGGCGTTGAACGAGTAGATCACCAGGATCAGCATCGGCGCGTAGATGAACAGCAAACCCGCTACCAGCATGAAACTCGAGAAACGGAAGCGCTTCATTCCTTGCCCTCCATTTCTTTGGCCTGACTACGGTTGAACAGAATGATCGGCACAATCAGGATCGCCAGCATCACCACCGCCAGCGCGGACGCCACCGGCCAGTCACGGTTGTTGAAGAACTCTTGCCAGAGCACTTTACCGATCATCAGGGTTTCCGGACCGCCGAGCAGTTCCGGAATCACGAACTCGCCCACCACCGGGATGAACACCAGCATGCAGCCGGCAATGATGCCGTTTTTCGACAGCGGCACGGTGATCTTCCAGAAACTGTTGAAGGTGCTCGAACCCAGGTCCGACGCGGCTTCCAGCAGGCTGGTGTCATGTTTGACCAGGTTGGCGTAGAGCGGCAGGATCATGAACGGCAGATAGGAGTAAACGACCCCGATATAAACCGCGAGGTTGGTGTTGAGAATCTGCAGCGGCTGGTCGATCCAGCCCATGCTCATCAAAAAGCCGTTAAGCAAACCGTTGTTGCTGAGAATGCCCATCCACGCATACACGCGGATCAGGATCGCGGTCCAGGTCGGCATCATGATCAGCAACACCAGCACCGTCTGCAGCTCTTTGCGGGCACTGGCAATGGCGTAGGCCATCGGGTAGCCGATCAACAGGCAGAGGACGGTGCTGATCAGCGCCATCTTGAGCGAACCCAGGTAAGCGGCGATGTACAAATCGTCGTCGCCGAGCATCGCGTAGTTGCTCAGGTTAAGCAGCACCTGGAGCTTCTGGTCGATGAAGCTGTAAATTTCGGTGTACGGCGGAATGGCCACGTCGGCTTCGGCAAAGCTGATCTTCAAGACGATGAAGAACGGCAGCATGAAGAACAGGAATAGCCAGATGAACGGCACCCCGATGACCAACTGGCGGCCACCGGGAATTATTCGATTGAGCCGGCGTTTGAATTTGCGCAGGTTCATGAGCGAAGTACCACGCCGCTGTCGTCTTCCCACCACACGTAAACCTGGTCACCCCAAGTCGGGCGCGCGCCACGGCGTTCGGCATTGGCGACGAACGACTGGACGATCTTGCCGCTCGGCAGTTCGACATAGAACACCGAGTGGCCACCGAGGTAGGCGATGTCATGCACTTTGCCGCTGGACCAGTTGTATTCGCAGGTCGGCATGGTCGGCGTCACCAGCAGTTTTTCCGGACGGATCGCGTAGGTCACGGATTTGTCCTGCACCGACGTGCTGATGCCGTGGCCCACATAAATCTGCCGGTCCAGGTCCTTGCAGGTGATGATCGCGTGGCCTTCGGCGTCGTCGATCACTTCACCGTCGAAGATGTTGACGTTGCCGATGAATTCGCAGACCAGACGGCTGGTCGGGGTTTCGTAGATGTCGATCGGGCTGCCGATCTGGGCGATCCAGCCCAGGTGCATGATCGCGATGCGCTCGGCCATGGTCATGGCCTCTTCCTGGTCGTGGGTGACCATCACGCAGGTCACGCCGACCCGCTCGATGATTTCCACCAGTTCCAGTTGCATTTGCGAACGCAGCTTTTTATCCAGCGCGCCCATTGGCTCGTCGAGCAGCAACAGCTTCGGTCGTTTGGCCAAGGAACGCGCCAGCGCCACACGCTGACGCTGGCCACCGGACAATTGATGCGGTTTACGCTTGGCGTACTGAGTCATCTGCACCAGTTTGAGCATGTCGGCCACGCGCGCATCGATTTCAGCGGCAGGCAGTTTGTCCTGCTTGAGGCCGAAGGCGATGTTCTGCGCCACGGTCATGTGCGGGAACAGCGCGTAGGACTGGAACATCATGTTGATCGGCCGCTCGTACGGCGGCATGTCCGTGATGTCGACGCCATCGAGGTAAATGCGCCCCTCCGTGGGCCGTTCGAAACCTGCCAGCATCCGCAGCAAGGTGGATTTGCCCGAACCCGAGCCGCCGAGCAAGGCGAAGATTTCGCCTTTCCTGATTTCCAGGGACACGTCGTCCACGGCAATCGTCTCGTCGAACTTTTTTGTGACCCGGTCGATTTTGACCAGCACCTGTTTAGGTGTCTGGTCGCCCTCGAGGGCTTTCTTATAGGCGCCGGAGGCAACTGCCATTTACGAAACTCCCAACAGAATTTGCAGTTCGCCCAACGTGGCGAACCTGGATAGTTTGCAGCTATTTGCCCGACTTGACCTTGGTCCAGCTGCGCGTCATCAAACGTTGAATGTTTGGTGGCAACTCGGTGGAAACGTAGGTCTTGTCGAGGACCGCTTGCGGTGGATAGACCGATTCGTCGGTGCGTATGGACTGTTCCATCAGTTTGTCCGACCCGGGATTCGGGTTGGCGTAGCCTACGGAATCGCTGACCTGGGCAATCACCTCGGGTTTCAGCAAATAGTTGATGAAGGCATGGGCTTCCTTGACGTTGGCGGCATCCTTGGGGATCGCCAGCATGTCGAACCAGAGCGCGCCGCCCTCTTTCGGAATCGAATAGGCGATGTTTATGCCTTTGCCAGCTTCAGCCGCGCGGGCCTTGGCCTGGAACATATCGCCGGAGAAACCGATCGCCACGCAGATATCACCGTTGGCCAGGTCTGCGATGTATTTGGACGAGTGGAAATACGTCACGTAAGGCCGCACCGCCAGCAACTTGGCTTCGGCCTTTTTGTAGTCTTCAGGGTTGGTACTGTTGGCATCCAGGCCCATGTAGTTGAGGACCGTGGGCATCATTTCATCGGCGGAGTCGAGGAACGCCACGCCGCAGCTGTGCAGCTTCTTGATGTTCTGCGGTTCGAATACCACATCCCAGGAATCGATCTTGTCGAGACCCAGCACGGCCTTGACCTTGTCGACGTTGTAACCGATGCCGTTGGTGCCCCACAGATACGGTACGGCGTACTGATTGCCCGGATCATTCTGCTCCAGGCGCTTGAGCAGCACCGGATCGAGGTTGGAATAGTGGGTCAGCTTCGATTTGTCGAGCTTCTGGAAAGCCCCGGCCTTGATCTGCTTGCCAAGGAAGTGGTTGGACGGCACGACCACGTCATAACCGGTACGCCCGGCCAGCAACTTGCCTTCCAGGGTTTCGTTGGAATCGAATACGTCATACACCGGCTTGATGCCGGTTTCTTTCTGGAAGTCGGCCAGGGTGCTCTCACCGATGTAGTCCGACCAGTTATAAATATGCACCGTGCCAGCCGCCTGAGCACTGACAGCGAGTGTCAGCCCGGCGCCGACCAACAGGGCATTGCGCAACAAAGAAAAAATAGGCAAGTGGAGGTCCTCTAAAATTAGTTGGGCCCAAGTTGCCCCGCGTTACATGACAGCCATGGCTGCCTGACAACAAAACCGGCGCGCAACTTACCCTCGAAAAACCGTTCCAGCAAAACTTTTATGCAGAACCCTGTAGCAGCTGCCAAAGGCTACGTTCAACTGCGAAGCAGTTGTGCTGTCGAAAAGCGGAGGTCCTTGGGACCTCAACGCAGCCTGCGGCAGCTGCTACAGGGTTTATGGCTTATTTACCGGATTTGATCTTGGTCCAGCTGCGAGTCAGGATCCGCTGGGTGGCGGCCGGCAAATCGGCAATCGCGTACAGCTTGGCCAGTACTTCTGCTGGCGGGTAGATGCCAGGATCGCTGGTGATTTCTTTATCGACCAATGCGGTAGATGCCGCGTTACCGTTCGGGAAACGCACGGCGTTGGTGATCTCGGCCATGATTTCCGGCTTCTGCAGGAAGGTCATGAACTTGTAGGCGCCTTCGACGTTTTCGGCATCTTTAGGGATGGCGACCATGTCGTAGAAGCTGCCGGCACCTTCTTTTGGAATGTTGTAGCTGACTTTCACCTTGTCACCGGCTTCAGCGGCGCGAGCCTTGGCCTGGTAGATGTCGCCCGAGTAACCCACAGCGACACAGATGTTGCCGTTGGCCAGGTCGGAGATGTATTTGGACGAGTGGAAGTAGCCCACCGAAGGACGGATTTTGAGGAACAGCGCTTCGGCTTCAGCCAGTTGTTTCTTGTCCTGGGTGTCGGTTGGATAGCCCAGGTAATGCAACGCCACCGGAATCATCTCGGTTGGCGAATCGAGGAAGCTGATACCACACGACTTCAACTTGGCAGCGTTTTCAGGTTTGAACAGCAAGTCCCAGGAGTTGGTCGGCGCATCGGCACCCAGTGCAGCCTTGACCTTGTCGGGGTTGAAACCGATACCGATCGAACCCCACATGTAAGGGAAGGCGTGTTCGTTGCCCGGGTCGCTTACCGATACGGCTTTAAGCAGGTCCGGGTTCAGGTTTTTCCAGTTAGGCAGCTTGGACTTGTCCAGCTTCTGGTAAACGCCGGCCTTGATCTGCTTGGCCAGGAAGTTGTTCGACGGCACGACGATGTCATAGCCGGACTTGCCTGCCAGCAGCTTGGCTTCCAGGGTTTCGTTACTGTCGAACACGTCGTAGACGACTTTGATACCCGACTCGGCTTCGAACTTCTTGACGGTATCCGGTGCGATGTAATCGGACCAGTTGTACACGCGCAGCACTTTGTCGTCCGCCTGAACGGCGCCCGCCATCATGCCCATCAGGGACATGGCGAGGAGGGTCTTGCCAGCTATCTTCATACCTAATGCCTTCATGGGTAATGCTCCAGTTTTTCTTTTTAACCACGTGCTCGGCGGCCGGTTACCGGGCATCCGAACAACCGTTAGTCTGGCAAGTTCCAAGGCAGGCTTTCAAGGAAAGACCCATCCTTTGTTTGCACTGAACGAAGTGCAAACTTCGCACCTCGTTCAGAGCCTAGCACTTAGCCCTGCAACGCACTCAGGGTCAGGTCCAGGCACTTGCGCGCCTTGGTCACCAACTCGTCGATTTCAGCCGGTGTAATCACCAGGGGCGGAGCAATGATCATGGTGTCGCCGACGGCGCGCATGATCAGGCCGTTTTCGAAGCAGAACGTGCGGCAGATCATGCCGACACCCTTGCCTTCGTAACGTTTGCGGGTGGCTTTGTCCTGGACCAGTTCAATGGCCCCCAACAGACCGACCCCACGCACTTCCCCCACCAACGGGTGATCGCTCAGTTCCCGTAGACGCTTTTGCAAATAAGGTGCCGTTTCTGTCCGCACGCGCTCGACAATTTTCTCGTCGCGCAAGATGCGGATGTTTTCCAGCGCCACCGCAGCGGCCACCGGGTGCCCGGAATAGGTGAAACCGTGGTTGAAGTCGCCACCTTCGTTGAGCACCTCGACCACGTCGTCATGCACGATCAGGCCGCCCATCGGGATGTAGCCGGACGTCAGGCCCTTGGCGATGGTCATCATGTGAGGTTTGAGGTCGTAGAAATCGCTGCCGAACCATTCACCGGTACGGCCGAAACCGCAGATCACTTCGTCGGCCACGAACAGAATGTCGTACTTGGCGAGGATTTCCTTGATACGCGGCCAGTAGGTGTCTGGCGGGATGATCACGCCGCCGGCGCCCTGGATCGGCTCGGCAATAAAGGCACCGACATTGTCGACGCCGACTTCCAGAATCTTCTCTTCCAGCTGATTGGCCGCCCAGATACCGAACTCGTCCGGCGTCATGTCACCGCCTTCGCCGAACCAGTACGGCTGGGCAATGTGGACGATGCCCGGGATCGGCAAGTCGCCCTGTTCGTGCATATAGGTCATGCCACCCAGGCTCGCGCCGGCCACGGTGGAGCCGTGATAGCCGTTCTTGCGACTGATGATGACTTTCTTCTTCGGCTGGCCCTTGATCGCCCAATAGTGGCGAACCATCCGCAACATGGTGTCGTTGCCTTCGGACCCGGAACCAGTGAAGAACACGTGATTCATGCCTTCAGGCGCAACGTCGGCAATGACCTTGGCCAGTTCCAGCACCGGCGGGTGAGCGGTCTGGAAGAACAGGTTGTAATAAGGCAGTTCGCGCATCTGTTTGCTGGCGGCATCGGCCAGCTCATCGCGACCGTAGCCGACGGCGACGCACCACAGGCCGGCCATGCCGTCGAGGATCTTGTTGCCTTCGCTGTCCCAGAGGTAAACGCCCTTGGCATGGGTGATGATCCGCGGGCCTTTTTCTTTCAGCTGCTTGAAGTCGCTGAACGGGGCCAGGTGGTAATCACTGCTCAGGGCTTGCCATTCACGGGTTTGCGGGTTGTTGCTGGTCATGCCAATTCTCCTTGGATTCCAGTGAAGGCGCGGCGATTGACAGCCGCGCTCGGCGCATCAGACGGCAAAGAGCAGGAATTCCCGCTCCCACGAACTGATCACGCGCTTGAAGTTTTCATGCTCGGCTCGCTTGACCGCGACGTAGCCCGTGATGAATTTCGTGCCCAGGTATTTTTCGATGGTCTTGCTGTTTTCCATGCGATCCAGGGCATCTTCAATGGTCAGGGGCAGGCGCAGGTTGCGTCGCTCGTAACCACGACCCACGACCGGCGCACTGGGGTTATGCCCTTCGACCATGCCGATCAAGCCACACAACAGGCTGGCGGCGATGGCCAGGTAAGGGTTGGCATCGGCACCCGGCAGACGGTTTTCCACCCGACGGTTCTGCGGCCCGGCGTCCGGAACCCGCAGGCCTACGGTGCGGTTCTCTTCGCCCCACTCCACGTTCACCGGGGCCGAGGTATCCGGCAGGAAGCGGCGGAATGAATTGACGTTGGGAGCGAACAACGGCAGCAGCTCAGGAATGAATTTCTGCAGGCCACCGATGTGGTTGAGGAACAGCTGGCTCATGGTCCCGTCTTCATTGGAGAAAACGTTTTTGCCGGTCTCAAGGCTAATGATGCTCTGGTGCAAGTGCATGGCGCTGCCTGGCTCGCCGGTCATGGGCTTGGCCATGAAGGTCGCCGCCACGTTGTGCTTGAGCGCGGCCTCGCGCATGGTGCGCTTGAACACCAGAATCTGGTCGGCCAGGGACAGGGCATCGCCATGACGGAAGTTGATTTCCATCTGCGCCGTGCCGTCCTCGTGGATCAGCGTGTCGAGGTCCAGCTCCTGCAGTTCGCACCAGTCGTAGACGTCTTCGAACAACGGGTCGAATTCGTTCGCCGCTTCAATCGAGAAAGACTGACGGCCGGTTTCCGGGCGACCGGAGCGGCCAATCGGCGGTTGCAGCGGGTAGTCCGGGTCATCGCTGCGCTTGGTGAGGTAAAACTCCATTTCCGGCGCCACGATCGGCTGCCAGCCGTGGTCGGCGTAGAGTTTGAGCACCTTTTTGAGCACGTTGCGTGGCGACAGCTCGATCGGGTTGCCTTGCTTGTCGTAAGTGTCGTGAATCACGATGGCGGTGGGCTCGATGGCCCATGGCACCAGAAACACCGCGTTCTGGTCGGGACGGCAGATCATGTCGATGTCGGCCGGGTCGAGCAGTTCGTAATAGATGTCGTCTTCGACGTAGTCGCCGGTGACGGTCTGCAACAGAACGCTTTCGGGCAGGCGCATGCCTTTTTCAGCAATGAACTTGTTGGTCGGCGAGATCTTGCCCCGGGTAATGCCCGTCAGGTCGCCAATCATGCATTCGACTTCTGTGATCTTGTGGTCTTTCAACCAATCGGTGAGCTGGTCGAGGTTGTTACTCATAAATGCCTCTTAGGCTGAGTTTCCTGACTCTTATAAGTCAGGCGTTGTTTGACGCATCGGCGTCGCGTTGTAGTGCGCGCTTGCGGCAGGCATCGCCAAATGCCTGGAAAATCGCAAGGTAGTCAGGATTCAAGCTTACCTGCCATTCGGGATGCCATTGCACCCCTAAAGCAAAAGCCTTGCCTTCGATGACAGAGATGGCTTCGATCAACCCGTCGGGAGCCACCGCTTCCACGCGAAGGCCTGGCGCCAGACGCTCGATGCCCTGACCGTGAATCGAATTGACTTCAATCTCGCTCTTCAGGCCCAGCCTGGCAAGTACACCGCCCGGCTGAACGTGTACAAGGTGCCTTGGCGCGTATTGCCCTTCCAGCGGCAGGCTGTCGTCTTCACGGTGATCCATGAATGGACCGGCCTCGTGAACCTTCTGATGCAGACTGCCACCGAACGCCACATTCATTTCCTGGAAGCCGCGGCAAATACCGAGCACGGGCACACCCGCCTCGACAGCAGCGCGGATCAGCGGGAGAGTGATGGCATCGCGTGCAGAATCATGAGCAGTACCTGGCGCACTGGCCGGGCCTTTATAGTGAAACGGTTCTATATTGGAAGGAGAGCCTGTAAAGAGAATGCCGTCCAGAGCGTCCAGAATATCGGACGATGTCAGTAGATCCGCCAGGGATGGAAGAATCAACGGCAGGCCCTTGGCAGCTGAAGCCACGGCGCGTACGTATTTGTCGCCACTGATGTGATAAGCATGCAGACCGATCTGCTTTGAGCAGGCGGTGACGCCGATTAACGGCAGGCGAGACATGAAGCACCCCGGTATTATTGCTGTTATGGGTTTGAATCGAGCTTAGCCTTGTTCATTTTTTTACACAACACCCCCGTAAAAAATACAACACGGCCCGCTCAAGCTCGCGGGCGCCAAGAAGGCTGAAGGCAAAAAAATGCCCCAAAGTGCCTCAAAAAAGCCCGGCCAGTGCTTTTTTAGGGCAAAAAAGGCCTCACTTGACTTCGGCATGCCGTTCGGGTTGACTGGAATCCGAAGAGATCAATGATTGATATTTTTAACAACAAAGGTGTTGCATCATGTCGGTACCCCCGCGTGCCGTTCAGCTTAACGAAGCGAACGCGTTCCTTAAGGAACATCCTGAGGTTCTGTACGTTGACCTTCTGATTGCGGATATGAATGGTGTGGTGCGCGGCAAGCGCATTGAACGCACCAGCCTCCACAAGGTTTACGAGAAAGGCATCAACCTGCCGGCCTCTCTATTTGCTCTGGATATCAATGGCTCGACGGTGGAAAGCACCGGCCTGGGCCTGGACATCGGCGATGCTGACCGAATCTGTTATCCAATCCCCGATACCCTGTGCAATGAGCCCTGGCAGAAGCGCCCGACCGCGCAACTGCTGATGACCATGCACGAACTCGAAGGTGATCCTTTCTTCGCCGACCCGCGCGAAGTCCTGCGACAAGTCGTAGCCAAGTTTGACGAGATGGGCCTGACCATCTGCGCCGCGTTCGAACTGGAGTTCTACCTGATCGACCAGGAAAACGTGAACGGTCGCCCACAACCGCCGCGCTCGCCGATCTCCGGCAAACGCCCGCATTCGACCCAGGTCTACCTGATCGACGACCTCGACGAATACGTCGACTGCCTCCAGGACATTCTGGAAGGTGCGAAAGAGCAAGGCATTCCGGCCGACGCCATCGTCAAGGAAAGTGCCCCGGCACAGTTCGAAGTGAACCTGCACCACGTGGCCGACCCGATCAAGGCCTGCGACTATGCGGTCCTGCTCAAGCGTCTGATCAAAAACATCGCCTACGACCATGAGATGGACACCACCTTCATGGCCAAGCCTTACCCAGGCCAGGCGGGTAACGGTCTGCACGTCCACATCTCGATTCTTGATAAAGAGGGCAAAAACATTTTTGCCAGCGAGGATCCCGAGCAGAACGCCGCACTGCGTCACGCGATCGGCGGTGTGCTCGAGACCCTGCCGGCGCAGATGGCTTTCCTCTGCCCGAACGTCAACTCCTACCGTCGTTTCGGCGCCCAGTTCTATGTGCCGAATTCGCCGTGCTGGGGCCTGGACAACCGTACCGTGGCCATTCGCGTACCGACCGGTTCCTCCGATGCCGTGCGCATCGAGCATCGTGTCGCCGGTGCCGACGCCAACCCGTATCTGTTGATGGCTTCGGTTTTGGCGGGCGTGCACCACGGCCTGACCAACAAGATCGAGCCGGGCGCGCCCGTGGAAGGCAACTCCTACGAGCAGAACGAGCAAAGCCTGCCGAACAACTTGCGTGATGCACTGCGCGAGCTGGACGACAGCGAAGTCATGGCCAAGTACATCGATCCGAAATACATCGACATTTTTGTTGCCTGTAAAGAGAGCGAGCTGGAGGAGTTCGAACACTCCATCTCCGACCTCGAATACAACTGGTACCTGCATACCGTTTAAGCGGTTGCAGTAAAAACAACGCCGCCGGCTGATAAGGCCGAGCGGCGTTTTTTTATGGCCGCCTACGGCGGATCGCGGGCAAGCCCGCTCCCACAGGGATCGTCTGCGTATTCAATATCTGCATTCAACACATGACATTGTGGGAGCGGGCTTGCCCGCGATGGCGGCCGGGAAGACAACACACAACTCGACTCGTACAATGCCCGCTGCCCCGCAGGAGACTTCAATGACGCGCACCGCCACTATTCGCAAACCCCGCGCCCGCAGTCAGGCCCGGATCGACTCGATACTCGATGCCGCCCGCACGCTGCTGGCCGCCGAGGGCGTGGCCAGCCTGTCGATTTACAGCGTCGCCGAACGCGCGGAGATTCCACCCTCCTCCGTCTACCATTTTTTCGCCAGCGTCCCGGCCCTGCTTGAGGCCCTGACCGCCGATGTCCATGCCGCGTTTCGTGCCTGCCTGCAAGCGCCAATCGATCACCACGCCCTCAACGGCTGGCGCGACCTGTCACGCCTGGTGGAACAACGCATGCTTGCCATCTACGACGAAGACGCCGCCGCCCGTCAACTGATCCTCGCCCAGCATGGCCTGACCGAAGTCACCCAGGCCGACCGCCAGCACGACATCGAACTCGGCGACCTGATGCACAAGCTGTTCGACCACCATTTCGAATTGCCGAGGTTGCCCAGTGATGTCGATGTGTTTGCACTGGCCATGGAGCTGGGCGATCGGGTGTATGCGCGCTCGGTGCAGCAGCATGGGCAGATCACGCCGCGGATGGCTGAAGAAGGGATGCGGGTGTTTGATGCCTATTTGGGGCTTTATCTGCCGCCATATTTGCCCAAACGCGAAGTGCTTTGATCATTCCCACGCTCTGCGTGGGAATGCCTCTTCGGACGCTCCGCGTTCGGCTTGTGGGACGCAGAGCGTCCCGGGCTGCATTCCCACGCAGAGCGTGGGAACGATCAGTCCTCCGGGGGGTTGGCGCTCGTGCTTACAATTTGGCGATCGATACCTCGGTGGATTTCACAAACGCGATCACTTCACTGCCGACCACCAGTTCCAGCTCTTTCACTGAACGGGTGGTAATCACCGAAGTGACGATGCCGGAGGCCGTCTGCACGTCGATTTCCGACAGCACGTCACCCAGCACGATTTCCTTGATCGAGCCTTTGAACTGGTTACGAACGTTGATGGCTTTGATAGTCATAAGATTTCTCCTGAGGTCGAAATGAGCTGCAAGTTGCAAGCTACAAGCTGCAAGAAGAAGCAGAGCGCTTTACTTGCAGCTTCAAGCGTGAGGCTTGCGCTGCTCTTATTGCGCCCAACGCAATTGCGCAGGCAGTGGTGAAACAGGTTCCGGTGCCGGCGGTTGGCCTGGCAGGGACAGCACGCGGTTGAGCACTTCGGTTTCCAGCGCCGCCAGCCGATGGGAGCCACGGGGCCGAGGGCGCGGCAGTTCCACAGGCAGGTCGAGGCCGACTTCGCCCTCTTCAATCAGAATCACCCGATCGGCAATTGCCACCGCTTCGCTGACGTCGTGGGTCACCAGCAACACGGTGAAGCCATGCTGTTGCCAGAGCCGTTCGATCAACTGCTGCATTTCGATTCGGGTCAGGGCATCCAGTGCGCCCAGCGGTTCGTCCAGCAACAGCAAGCGCGGTTGATGGATCAACGCGCGGGCCAGGGCCACACGCTGCTTCTGCCCGCCGGACAACGCTGCCGGCCATTCGTGGGCGCGATCCGCCAGGCCGACGGCGTCCAGCGCTTGCAATGCTTGCGGCCGCCAGTTGCCCTTGAGCCCGAGACCGACGTTGTCGATGATCTTTTTCCAAGGCAGCAAACGCGCTTCCTGGAACATCAACCGAGTGTCTTCCCGTGCATTGCTCAGCGGCGCGGAGCCTGCATGCAGCTCTCCCCCGGTGGGTGTGTCGAGACCGGCGAGCAGGCGTAGCAAAGTACTTTTGCCGCAGCCGCTACGCCCGACCACCGCCACAAACTGCCCGGCCGGAATGTGCAAATCGATTTCACGCAACACTTGCCGCGAACCGAAGGTTTTTTGCAGCTTGCCCACCGCCAGCGGGATACCGCGCCGCAGGCGTGGAGGTTGTTGAGCTGTCATGCGGCACCTCCCTTGGCAACCTGATAAGCCGGATGCCAGCGCAGCCACACACGCTCAAGCCCACGCGCCGCAAGGTCGGCCAGCTTGCCGAGCACCGCGTACAACAGAATCGCCAGCACCACCACGTCGGTCTGCAAGAATTCCCGGGCATTCATCGCCAGGTAGCCGATGCCCGAGCTCGCGGAAATGGTTTCCGCCACGATCAAGGTCAGCCACATGAAGCCCAGGGCAAAACGCACGCCGACCAGAATCGAAGGCAGCGCGCCCGGCAAAATCACTTGGCGAAACAGGCTGAAACCGGACAGGCCGTAACTGCGCGCCATCTCCACCAGCGCCGGGTCGACGTTGCGAATGCCGTGATACGTGTTGAGGTAGATCGGGAATAACGTGCCCAACGCCACCAGAAAAATCTTCGCCGTCTCGTCGATGCCGAACCACAGAATCACCAGTGGAATCAGTGCCAGGTGCGGCACGTTGCGGATCATCTGCACCGAGCTGTCGAGCAGGCGTTCGCCCCATTTCGACAAGCCGGTGATGAAGCCCAAGGCCAGGCCGATGCCGCCGCCAATGACGAAACCGAGCGCCGCGCGCCAGCCGCTGATGGCCAGGTGAGTCCAGATTTCACCGCTGCCGACCAGGCTCACACCGGCTTCGATCACCGCGATCGGCGCCGGCAGAATCCGCGTCGACAACCAGCCCGTCGACACCGACAACTGCCACACCGCCAGCAACAAGACCGGCAACGCCCAGGGCGTGAGGTTGTGGATGATTTTCTTCATGGCGGCAACTCAGCGCTGGGACGCGGCTTTGGGAAGAATGTCGTTGGCTACCATCTCGCCGAACGGGCTGACGTAACCGCCACTTTTTGGCAACTGCGCACGCTCGATATCCAGGTGCGGGAACAGCAACTCAGCCACGCGATAGGATTCTTCCAGGTGTGGATAACCGGAGAAGATGAACGTATCGATGCCCAGGTCCGCGTATTCCTTCACGCGAGCGGCCACGGTCGGGCCATCGCCGACCAGCGCCGTTCCGGCCCCGCCGCGCACCAGACCAACACCGGCCCAGAGGTTGGGGCTGACTTCCAGATGGTCGCGGCTGCCACCATGCAACGCGGCCATCCGTTGCTGGCCGACCGAATCGAAACGCGCCAGAGACGCCTGGGCACGGGCGATGGTGTCATCGTCCAGATGCGAGATCAGTCGCTCCGCCGCTTGCCACGCCTCGGCATTGGTTTCGCGAACGATCACATGCAGGCGAATACCGAAGCGCACGGTGCGACCGAGCTTCGCGGCTTTGGCACGAACCTGTTCGATTTTTTCCGCCACGGCGGCAGGCGGCTCGCCCCAGGTCAGAACCATTTCGACCTGCTCTGCCGCGAGGTCTTGGGCGGCTTCCGACGAGCCACCGAAATACAGCGGCGGGCGCGGTTGCTGGATCGGCGGATAGAGCAACTTGGCACCCTTCACGCTGATGTGCTGACCGTCGTAATCAACCGTTTCACCTTCCAGCACCCGGCGCCAGATGCGGGTGAATTCCACCGAGGCCTGATAGCGTTCCTCGTGACTGAGGAACAAACCGTCGCCGGCCAGTTCTTCCGGATCGCCACCAGTGACCAGGTTGAACAGCGCCCGACCGCCAGACAAGCGATCCAGTGTCGCGGCCTGACGCGCCGCCACCGTCGGGGAAATGATCCCGGGCCGCAGGGCAACCAGAAACTTCAAGCGCTGGGTCACCGGGATCAGCGATGCGGCCACCAGCCACGAGTCTTCGCAGGAGCGACCGGTAGGAATCAACACCCCGCCAAAGCCCAGACGATCCGCCGCTTGCGCGACCTGTTGCAGGTAACCGTGATCGACGGCGCGAGCGCCTTCGGCGGTGCCAAGGTAATGGCCATCGCCATGGGTAGGCAGGAACCAGAAGATATTAAGGCTCATGGAGTGGTCTCCTCAGGGAATCGAATTACGGCGCTTTGGCCACGGTGGCAGGTGGCGTCCAGATCACGTCTTTAATGCTCAAGGGTTTGGGAATCAGCTTGAGCTGGTAAAAGCTGTCGGCAATTTTTTGCTGGGCGGCGGCGACTTCCGGCGTCAGGAACAGCGCGCCGTAGCCCTGGCGTTTCATCGAGGTCAGGGTGATGTCCGCTGGCAGGCCAAGCAGTGGCGAAACTTGCCGGGTCACGTCCTCGGGATTGGCCTTGGACCATTCGCCAACCGCACGCACTTCTTCCACCAGCGCCTTGATCACTTGAGGATTTTTCCGCGCGTAAGGTTTGGTCGCCAGGTAGAACTGATGGTTGTCGACGAGGCCCTCGCCGTCGCGCAGCGTGCGTGCTTGCAGTTGCTGTTCGGCGGCGGCCTGGTACGGGTCCCAGATCACCCAGGCATCGACACTGCCACGCTCGAATGCAGCGCGGGCATCGGCCGGCGGCAGGAACACGGTCTGGATGTCGGTGTATTTGAGGCCGGCGTCTTCAAGCGCACGCACCAGCAGGTAGTGCACGTTGGAGCCCTTGTTGAGCACGACTTTCTTGCCCTTGAGGTCCTGCACCGATTTGATCGGCGAGTCCTTCGGCACCAGGATCGCTTCGCTGTGGGGCGCTGGCGGTTCGTAGGCGACATAAAGCAGATCGGCGCCGGCTGCCTGAGCGAACACGGGCGGCGTTTCACCGGTGACGCCAAAGTCGATGGAGCCGACGTTCAGGCCTTCGAGCAGTTGCGGGCCACCGGGGAATTCAGTCCATTGCACGTCCACGCCTTGAGCGGCGAGGCGTTTTTCCAGTGTGCCCTTGGCTTTGAGCAGCACCAGGGTGCCGTACTTTTGATAACCGATCCGGAGTGTCTCGGCCTGAACTTGAGTAATGGCGCCGAAGGTAACAGCCGCAGCAAACAGAGCGACCAGACCACGACGCAAAATGACAGTGCGCATAGCGCTCTCCTTTTTGCAGTTGGGTTTTGGCTGCACCTGCTTGGCCGTTAGCGGCTGAGTAAGGTGAGTACTTCAAATTCATATGTGGTTTGAGGGCTGGCTTAAATGCTCCAGCGAGCACTCAACAAACGTTCGTTCAACAGGTTCGGATCGAGCGGTTTGGGCCGTCGAGCCATGGCGCTGAAAAACTGCTCCAGCGCTTCAAACAATCGTTGCGCAAGCTCCGGCGCCAACTGCGCCTGGGCGCTGCCCTCGCCGTAAGCGATCTGGCTGTCCACAGCGAAAATCCCCTGTAGCATTTCCTGAGCTTTCAACGCTGACAGCACCGGTTTGAGCGCGTAATCCACCGCCAGCATATGAGCGATGCTGCCGCCGGTAGCCATCGGCAAAACCACCTTGTGGTTGAGGGCACGTTCGGGCAGCAGATCGAGCAAGGTTTTCAGCGCACCTGAGAACGACGCCTTGTAAACCGGCGTGGCGATCAGCAAACCATCGGCGTTTTCAATCTGTTGCAACAGGTCGATCACTTTCGGGCTGTCGAAGCGGGCATGCAGCAAATCTTCGGCCGGGAAGTCCCGTACCTGGTAATTCACCACTTCCACACCTTGCTCTTGCAACCAGCGTCGCGAGCGCTCCAGCAAAACCCCGGAACGGGAACGCGGGCTGGGACTGCCACCGAGTGAGACGACCAGCATTCAGACATTTCCTTGAGCGATGTTGGCGATTTCGCGGCGTGCGATCTCGCGTCGATGGAGTGACATTAACAGCTGATTCATATATCCATAAATCATATTTATTCATTTGTTTATTCTTTTAATGAATATGGCGATGGTCTTTCCCGGACAAAAAAAGAGCCGTCGAAACGGCCCAAAATCCCCTGCTTTGGTAGACCTGTAGGAGCGAGGCTTGCCCGCGAACGGTACAACTCGGTATCTCTCTGGCCCCGCCCAAATACGCCTTCGCGGGCAAGCCTCGCTCCTACAGAAAATCAACGATTCGGCTGTGGCGTCAGGCGTAGGTACGGCTTCACCGCGCGATAACCTTTGGGAAAGCGCTGCCTGATTTCATCTTCGTCCTTGAGCGACGGCACGATCACCACTTCATCACCGTCCTGCCAGTTGGCCGGGGTGGCCACTTTGTAGTTGTCGGTGAGCTGCAGCGAATCGATCACCCGCAAAATTTCATTGAAATTACGGCCGGTACTCGCCGGGTAAGTAATGGTCAGCCGAATCTTCTTGTTCGGATCGATCACGAACAGAGAACGGACGGTCAGGGTGTCATTGGCGTTCGGATGGATCAGGTCGTACAGGTCGGACACTTTACGGTCCGCATCGGCGAGTATCGGGAAGTTGACGATGGCGTTCTGGGTTTCGTTGATGTCCTCGATCCACTTGTGATGCGAGTCCACCGGGTCGACCGACAGAGCAATGGCTTTGACGCCGCGCCGTGTGAAGTCATCCTTGAGCCTGGCGGTGAAGCCCAATTCGGTGGTGCATACCGGCGTGAAGTCCGCCGGATGGGAAAACAACACGCCCCAGCTATCGCCCAGCCATTCATGGAAACGGAGAGTCCCCGCGCTGGAATCCTGTTCGAAGTCGGGGGCGATATCGCCAAGTCTGAGGCTCATGGTGCGGCTCCTTGTGAGTGCTTGTTGAGCCCAACTGTGCCTGCGTTCGATATTAATTAAAAAGAATAAATATCGATTTATTTAGATTAAAAATGAATATTAAAAATCTATTCACTGGACCTGAATAGTCATCGAGACGAACATCGGCCACAAGGTTCGAGAAGGCCTTGAGTTGCTGCAAAAGAGGGGAATTTCAAGGAGGGTTTACGGGGGTGAGCCCCCCTTGAAAACGCAAAAGCCCCGCCTGGCGAGATGCCGGGCGGGGCTTTTTTTGCGTCGGCTACGTGAGCGTTATTACAACAGCGGGATCGAGTAGCTGACGATCAGACGGTTTTCGTCCTGATCGCGAACGCCCGGGATGTCGGTGCGCCACGTCGCGTTTTTCCACATGACCCCCACATTTTTCAGCGGGCCTTCTTGCACAACGTAACCTACAGTCAGGTCGCGCTCCCACTCGGAGCTGTTGTTGCCTGCTGGCGCAGTAGAGGTTCTGTTGGTGTCGATATCGTCGCCATGCAGGTAAACCACACCGGCGGTCAAGCCAGGCACGCCGACTTTGGCGAAGTCATACGAGTAGCGAGCTTGCCAGGTACGTTCGCCGGCACGGGCGAACTTCTGGATCTGACTGTCGGTAGTAAGGTAAGCCGACGAGCCATCGCCCTGGTTCAGCCAAGGGAAATCGCTGCTGCCATTGCTGACCTGGTAACCGCCACCGAAGGTGTGACCGGCAACGGTGTACAGGAACAGACCGCTGTACAGATTGTTGTCGACCTTACCTTTACCGTTGGAGGTGCTGCTGTAGTTGCCGTTGCTGTAATAAGCCGGAGTGTTGCTATTGAGACCATCATCGGAGCTGTTGAAATAACGCAAATCAGATTTCAACACGCCCGGACCGATCGACCAGTTGTGCACCAGACCCAGGAAGTGCTGCTTGTAGAAATCTTCCAGGTTGCCGTAGTAGTACTGGGCAGTCAGGTCTTTGGTGATTTTGTAGTCACCACCGGCATAGATGAACTTATTGCTGTTAGCGGTACGCGCAGCCGCGCCACCGATGGACAACTGCTCATTGTTGCTGGAGTTACGGCCTTTAACGTGCTCGATTTGACCGCCAATAAGGGTCAGGTCCTTGATCTCGCCGGAGGTGATCTGGCCACCCTGCCAGGTTTGTGGCAGCAGACGACCGTCGTTGGTCACGATCACCGGCAGTTTTGGCTGCAGGGTGCCCAATTTCAGTTCGGTCTGAGAAATCTTGGCTTTTGCAGTCAGGCCCAGGCTGGAGAAGTTATCAACCGCTTCGCCATTGGATTCGCTTGGGAAAACGGTGCCGCCGTAAGAGGTAGCAGTGGCACCATTAGTGCCGCCGCCCGAATCCAGCTTGATACCCAGCAAGCCGATGGCATCAACACCGAAGCCTACGGTTCCTTGGGTATAACCGGAAATGAAGCGCAGATCGAAGCCTTGGCCCCATTCTTCGTTCTTGTTCGCACCGGAGCCATTACGGTTATCTGTATTGATGTAAAAGTTACGCAGCCCCAATGTAGCCTTGCTGTCTTCGATAAAACCGGCGGCGCTTGCCTGCTGCGCCAAAACCCCTACGGCCACTGCCAGGGCCAAGGTGGACTTCTTCATTGTTTCGCTCCTCTCGTTCTAATTTTTATGCTCTTTGGTCCAGGGTCTAACGCCCCGGATCCAAGATGCGCGATTAGCACTGGTCCATGACTGACAAGTCAATCGTAACCATGTGTGTCTACGACCAAGGTCTAACCGCCGTGATTTGCTCCTGCAGGTTAATGACTTCCTTATAAACCCAAAAAGAATTATTTAGCTCTTTTTAATATTCTTTAGGAATATAGCTCGGTCGCCAGTATCCGAACCGGGACACAAGGTATCGGCTCATAAGCTAATTCCTAAATGGTATTTATTGACGTTTTTTTAGATCGATTAGCTTTCGACGTATTCCCCAAACGTCAATCAGTATCGAAAAGGCGACGCCCATGATGGCCAAGCGCGCACTATCCAGTCAAATTGTTACAGTTTGTGTATCGCTGATATTTTCTTTTTTCCGCCGACGGAGAGGGTCGTTCACAGGATTTACGCCAAGATGACCGGCGCCAATAATGTGCCGAAGCACGCGCCAGCTCGGCATTTGCAGCCAAGGCGATGGGCGAAACAGCGAAGTGCTGGAAGGGACAAGGAAGGTCGAGATGCAGCCGGATTATTCGCCGTATGTCAGCGCGAAATTCATCACTGAGTAACACCCCCGCCCCGGTAGGAGCGAGGCTTGCCCGCGAAGAGGCCATATCTGCCGACACAAGTGTTGAATGTCAGGCCGCCTTCGCGAACAAGCCTTGCTCCTACAAGGCTTGGGGCATCACAGGGCTTTTTCGAAGATCTTCGAATTACGCTGATAGTTGTAAAGCGACGCCCGCGCCGACGGCAGGCGTTCGACGCTGCTTGGCACAAAGCCCCGCTCACGGAACCAATGGGCCGTCCGGGTCGTCAGCACGAACAGGGTTTTCAGCCCCTGGGCCCGGGCGCGGGTTTCGATGCGCTCCAGCAATTCATCGCCGCGACCACCATGGCGGTACTCCGGATTCACCGCCAGACACGCCAACTCCCCGGCATCCGAATCGGCAATCTGATACAGCGCCGCGCAGGCGATGATCATCCCTTCACGTTCGACCACGCTGAACTGCTCGATCTCACGCTCCAGCACCTCCCGGGAACGCCGTACCAGAATGCCCTGCTCTTCCAGCGGGCTGATCAAGTCCAGCAAACCGCCGACGTCCTCGATGGCCGCCTCGCGCACCACCTCGAATTGCTCCTGGGCCACCAGTGTACCGCCACCGTCACGGGTGAACAGTTCGGTCAGCAGCGCGCCATCTTCGGCGTAACTGACGATGTGGCTGCGCGCCACCCCGCCCCGACACGCTTCAGCGGCCGCATCCAGCAGCTCGGCTTGATAGTTGTTGCCCAAACGCTGCAAGTGAGCGGGTACTTGCTGCGGTCGCAATTCGCGGACCAGCCGGCCATTTTCATCGATCAAGCCAGGATCGACGCCGAACAGCAGCAGCTTGTCCGCCCCCAGATCGATAGCGGCGCGGGTGGCAACGTCTTCGCAGGCGAGGTTGAAGATCTCACCGGTCGGCGAATAACCCAATGGCGACAACAGCACGATGGAGCGTTCGTCCAGCAGGCGATTGATGCCCTTGCGGTCAACCCGGCGCACTTCGCCGGTGTGGTGGTAGTCGACACCTTCAAGTACGCCAATCGGCCGTGCCGTGACCAGATTGCCGCTGGCCACCCGCAGGCGCGACCCCTGCATTGGCGAGGAGGCCATGTCCATGGACAGCCGGGCTTCGATGGCGATGCGCAGTTGACCCACCGCATCGATCACGCACTCAAGCGTCGCCGCATCGGTGATGCGCATGCCGTGGTGGTAATGCGGAATCAGGCCGCGAGCAGCGAGGCGGGTTTCAATTTGCGGGCGCGAACCGTGAACCAGCACCAGTCGCACGCCCAGGCTGTGCAGCAGCACCAGGTCGTGGACGATGTTGCCGAAGTTCGGGTGCTCCACGCCGTCGCCGGGCAGCATGACGACAAACGTGCAATCGCGGTGGGCGTTAATGTAAGGCGAAGCGTGACGAAGCCAATTGACGTATTCGGGCATGAACCTGGGCCTGTAATAAATAGCAGCCGAAAAAAGGGTAAAGCAGTAAACGCACAGCGGGCTGATGGTTATCGTCGGAACAGGCTTGGCGACACGCGCGCTCTCCTCATGAATACGGGTTGGGACATCGGCAATTTATACACGCTCTGTAGGAGCTGCCGAAGGCTGCGATCTTTTGATCTTGTTTTTAAAATGCAAAGATCAAAAGATCGCAGCCTTCGGCAGCTCCTACACCGTTTTGGCCGGTGTCAGGCAGTAATGTTCAATCAGTTGACGTAATAGATGCACGGTAGGTTGCAAACGTGACATTTCGAGGTATTCCCCCGGTTGGTGCGCGCAGGCGATGTCGCCCGGGCCCAGTACCAGTGTTTCACAACCAAGACGCTGAAGATAAGGCGCTTCTGTGCCAAACGCCACTGCTTCGGCGCGATGGCCGGTGAGCTTTTCTGCGACCCTGACCAATTCCGAGTCTTCGGCCTGCTCGAAGGGGGGCACTTCAGGGAACAGCGGCGCGTAATCGATCTTCACTTGATGCCGTTCGGCAATCGGATTGAGCTTCTGCAAAATCGCTGCGCGCAGCGCTTTGGGGTCCATGCCTGGCAAAGGCCTCAGGTCGAATTCCAGCGAACACTGGCCGCAAATGCGATTAGGGTTGTCGCCACCGTGGATGCAACCGAAATTCAGGGTCGGCTGCGGCACGCTGAACTGTGGGTTACGGAACTCGCGCTGCCACGCCAGGCGCAAGCCGCGCAGTTCGCCCATGGCGTCGTGCATGGCTTCGAGGGCGCTGTGACCCAGGCGCGGGTCCGAGGAATGGCCACTCTGACCGAGGATGTCGATGCGCTCCATCATGATGCCTTTGTGCATCCTGATCGGCTTCAGCCCGGTCGGCTCGCCGATCACCGCCGCGCGACCCAAGGGCCGTCCGGCTTCGGCCAGGGCACGAGCTCCGGCCATTGAGCTTTCTTCATCGCAGGTGGCGAGAATCAGCAAGGGTTGCTTGAACGGTTGGTCGAGCAAGGGTTTGACGGCTTCGATGGCCAAGGCGAAGAAACCCTTCATGTCACAACTGCCCAAACCGACCCAACGACCCTCTACTTCCGTCAGTTTCAGCGGATCGGTCTGCCACAACGCCTCGTCGTAGGGCACCGTATCGCTGTGACCGGCGAGCACCAGGCCGCCGGGGCCGGAGCCAAAACTGGCCAGCAGATTGAATTTGCCGGGGCTGACCTGCTGGATATCGCAGGCAAAACCCAAGTCCCCCAGCCAAGTCGCCAACAAGTCGATGACCGGCCGATTGGTTTGATCCAGGCGAGGTTGGGTACAGCTGACGGACGGCGCGGCGATCAGCGCAGCGAACTGATCTTTCATGGACGGCAAAGGCATCGCTGACTCCCCACTCGCGAATTGAAGTCCATCATAGAACCATCCGGTGACAGGAATAAACTGTCGCGGCGCGTCACCAAGCGTCAACAGACCCTATCTCGAATGAGTCCTGTACACTGCACGACCTTGGCAGCCACACATTCCCCCGGCTGCGCTCCCGATCCTGGATTTTCCGGCCATGCAGAAAGAAACCGAAATCAAACTCCGCGTCAGCCGCGAAACCCTCGCCGCCTTGCGCGAGCACCCGTTACTGAAAAAACGCAACAAAAGTGGCTGGGAACGCCGTGAGTTGATGAACCAGTACTTCGACACGCCTGAGCGCGACCTGGCCCGCGCCAAGGTTGCCCTGCGCCTGCGCCGTGATGGCGACGAAGTGATTCAGACCCTCAAGACCCGAGGCCAGAGCGTCGCCGGTTTGTCCGAGCGTCACGAGTACGACTGGCCTCTGGCCAAAGCCAAGCTCGACGTGAAAAAACTCGACGGCGAATGCTGGCCCCAAGAGCTGGCCGAACTGGACAAGAAAACCCTGAAAGCCATCTTCACCACCGATTTCGTTCGCGAACGCGCCGAAATCGCCTGGGGCCGTGGCAAGACCAAAGTGGTCATCGAAGCCGCGCTGGATTTGGGCCACGTGGTGGTCGGCAAGCAAAAAGAAGAAATCTGCGAGCTGGAACTGGAACTGCGCGAAGGCGAACCGGCCGCGCTGCTGGAACTGGCCGCCGAACTGGCCGCGACCCTTCCACTGATGCCGTGTGACATCAGCAAGGCCGAACGCGGTTATCGCCTGTTCGACGCCAACAGCTACTCGCTGAGCCTGGCTGCGCCGCAGATCACCGCCGAAATGCCGCTGGACGATGCGTTCGCCGCGTTGAGCTGGCATTTGCTGAGCAGCAGCCAGCGTCTGGCCGAGCAATATCGCTTCAATGGCCACTGGCGTCTGTTGCAAGACTGGGTCGAGAACCTCGCTGAGATGCGCGCGCTGATCAGCAGCCTCGGTCAGGCCGCACCGCGTCAGTCGACTCATGATCTGCGCATCGCGCTGGATGCCCTGCTGGAAGACTGGCGCCCGCTGGTACAAGCCGGCCTGGACGACGAAGACGTGCGTAAAGCTGCGCCGGAGCAGTTCCTCGAAGAACTCGAAGACCCGCGCTGGGGCCTGTTCTCCCTGAACACTTCGCGCTGGTTGCTGGCTCGCACCTGGGCCACCGACCGCAACACCCGCGGTAATCGCCAGGGCGCTGCACAACTGGGCAGCTGGTTGCCACGCATGCTGGGCGAAGAAGCCAACTCGCTGCAGTTGCAGCGTTATCAGCAACAGCCGGAAGACCTGGCCGAACAGTTGCCGCGTATCGAACGCATCCAGGCGTGGCTGCACCATGCCCGCAACGTACTGGAGATCCCGGAAATGGATCGCCTGTACGGTGAATTGAACAAATTGGCGCAACTGGCCAACGAGCCGATCACCGATGAATCGCTGGATGCGCGCAAGCAGCAGGCCATCGCGGTGTATCAGAATCGCGCCTGGAAGACTTTGCTGCGTCTGTAAGACCCCTGTGGCGAGGGGGCTTGCCCCGTTCGGCTGCGAAGCAGTCGTAAACCCAGCCAACCCGTTATGCCTGATGCATCGTGTTGGCTGGTTTTGGGAGTCCTTCGGCCTCCAACGGGGGCAAGCCCCCTCGCCACAAAAGCCTTCGAACATCCTCAGCGCAACACCGGCAAACTCGTCGTGGACTTGATCTCCGATAACGCCACGATCGAGTTGACCTCCTGAATCCCCGGCACCATCGACAGCTTCTCGAAGAAGAAGCGCTCATAAGCCTCGATGTCTGCCGTGACGATCCGCAGCAAGAAATCCACCGACCCCATCAGCACATAACATTCCAGCACCTCGGGAAAACCGCGAATCGCCTCGGTGAACTCAGTGAAGTTCGAACGTCCGTGGGCGTTGAGTTTGATCTCGGCGAAGATCTGCGTGTTCAGGCCGATTTTCTTGCGGTCAAGCAACGTCACCTGAGCGCGAATGATCCCCTCTTCCTTCATCCGCTGGATCCGCCGCCAGCACGGCGACTGCGAGAGCCCCACCTGTTCGGCGATCTGCGCACTGGAGAGCGAAGCGTCCTCTTGCAGCAACGCGAGAATCTTGCGGTCGTAGTTATCCAGCTCGCTGTGCATAGAAAAACCTGTAAATGATATGAATACGAATTGATCGATTCGATAGATCCCCAATGCGCCCAATCATAGATAAGAAATGCCCGGCACCGAATGTAAAAATTCCTCCAGTGATTTTGGAGCTCGACCATGCCGCATTTAGAAGCCGTGACCACCTTGCCTGCCCGCGCCGATGTCTGGAACGTCAACAACGCCCATTGCCGCGTTCACTATCAATTACTGGCCGAGGCCGAGCCGGACCTGCTGTGTCGGGCGCTTAACCTGTTCGCCCTGCAGTTTCTTACACCTCAGCAAGTCAACGTGCAGCGCATGGACGATCTGCTGTCGGTCGACATCGTCATGGACGGCCTGAGCGGGCACCGGGCTCAAGTGATTGCGGAAAAATTACGTAACCTGATCAGCGTCTGCTCGGTGAACCTGCAAGTGGTTGATTCTGCGTGGGTAGAGCCGGCTCAGGCGACAGGCTGAAAAGAAACGACATGCCTTGGTCGGGTAGTGGCCCAACGGTCTGCGGGTGCGCGACTATCCTTTGCGAACGGTTGTTCAAAAGGAGCCCGCATGTCCGTTCAACTCGCCACTCAGGACCGCTGGCTGGACCTTAATGATTTGCTGCGTGAATTGGTCGCCCAAGGTTTTATCAGTCAGGATTCGGCCGAGCACGCGCTCAACGCCCGCCGCCGTCATGCCATAAATGGTCAACAGCACCCGCTGGAATTCATCGCCAGCCAACACCTGGACGACCTCAGCCGTCCCGGCAAACACCTCGATCTGGAAAGCCTGACACTCTGGCTGTCTCAGCGGGCCGGCCAGCCTTACTTGCGCATCGACCCGCTGAAAATCAACGTCGCGGCCATCACGCCGCTGATGTCCTATGCCTTCGCCCAACGCCACAAGATTCTGGCGGTGTCCATCGACCGCGACGCCGTTACCGTCGCCAGCGCCCAGCCCTTCGTCAGCAGCTGGGAAGCCGACCTGACCCACGTGCTGAAGCTGCCGATCAAACGCGTAGTCGCCAACCCGGTGGACATCCAGCGTTTCAGCGTGGAGTTTTTCCGGCTGGCCAAATCGGTCACGGGCGCCACCAACGCGGATCAGCAAAACAGCACCCTGGGCAACTTCGAACAGTTGCTCAACCTCGGCGCCAGCGACCAGGAGCCGGACGCCAACGATGCGCACATCGTCAACATCGTCGACTGGCTGTTCCAGTACGCGTTCCAGCAACGGGCCAGCGATATCCACATCGAACCCCGGCGCGAGCAAGGCACGGTGCGCTTTCGCATCGACGGCGTGCTGCACAACGTCTATCAATTCCCCCCGCAGGTGACCATGGCCATCGTCAGCCGCCTGAAAAGCCTGGGGCGGATGAACGTCGCAGAAAAGCGCAAACCCCAGGACGGCCGGGTCAAAACCAAAACCCCGGATGGCGGCGAAGTCGAATTGCGCCTGTCGACATTACCGACCGCGTTCGGCGAAAAAATGGTCATGCGGATCTTTGACCCGGAAGTGCTGCTCAAGGATTTCGATCAGCTGGGTTTTTCCGCCGATGACTTGCGCCGCTGGCAGGACATGACTCGCCAGCCCAATGGCATCATTCTGGTAACCGGGCCGACCGGTTCGGGCAAGACCACCACGCTGTACACCACCCTGAAGAAACTGGCGACGCCAGAGGTGAACCTCTGCACCATTGAAGACCCGATCGAAATGGTCGAGCCAGCGTTCAATCAGATGCAGGTCCAGCACAACATCGAGCTGACCTTTGCCGCCGGCGTGCGCGCACTGATGCGCCAAGACCCGGACATCATCATGATCGGCGAAATCCGCGATCTCGAAACCGCCGAAATGGCGATTCAGGCCGCACTCACCGGCCATTTGGTGCTGTCGACATTGCACACCAACGACGCCCCGAGCGCCATCAGCCGCCTGCTGGAACTCGGCGTGCCGCACTATTTGATCAAGGCCACGGTACTCGGAGTCATGGCTCAGCGCCTGGTCCGAACCCTCTGCCCGCATTGCAAGGCGCCATTAACTTTGGGCGAGGACGACTGGCAAACCCTGACCCGACCTTGGCAAGCGCCACTGCCAGGTAACGCACAACGCGCCATCGGTTGTCTGGAATGTCGCGAAACCGGCTATCGCGGCCGCGCCGGAGTGTACGAAATCATGCAGCTGACGGACGGCATCAAAGCACTGATCAACCCCGATACCGATTTACTGGCGGTCCGCCGTCAGGCCTTCAAGGAAGGCATGCGCAGTTTGCGCTTGTCAGGGGCACAGAAAGTGGCGGCGGGGCTGACCACGATCGAAGAGGTACTGCGGGTGACGCCGCAGAGTGAGCAGAAGTAGGCCATTTCAACCGCTACACACTCCTTGTTTGTAGCAACTGCCAAGCCTGCATGCCTGGTAGGAGCTGCCGCAGGCTGCGATCTTTTGATTTTCGCTTTAAAAACAACAACAAAAGATCGCAGCCTGCGGCAGCTCCGACAGCCGTCACGGAACTCGATTGGGTAATTGGCAATCAAAGCCCGCAGTTAAAACCCAGTGGAGTCACCTTTTATGCGTCTCAAACTTGCTGTCGCTACCTTTGCCGTGTTGTCCCTTCCAGTCGGTTCGGCGATGGCTGATGACAGCTTTTGGCGTAACGTTCTTACATCCGGTGCCACCACCGGCACCTCTTACCTGACCTCCAGGGATCACAAGCTGGTCGTCGCCGCCCAGGACGACGCCGGCAGCTTTGTTGCCAGTGACGGCGCCATCCGCGGCCCCTACCTGGAAGCTGCGATACAGAAAGTCCGCGCCGATAACCCTGGCCTGCAAGCCACGGACATGGAACTGGCGAACGCCCTCCTGGCGAAGAATGCCATCGCTTCGAAATAAGGTTCGTTGCTGAACAAAAAATGCCGCTCTGGATGAGCGGCATTTTTTTTGCCCGATACAAAACCCTGTCAATGATCGCTCCCCACGCTGCGCGTGGTAGCACCGCCATGGACGCTCTGCGTCCGCTCTTGGGACGCGGAGCGTCCCGGGAGGCATTCCCACGCAGAGCGTGGGCACGATCAGCCTCCCGCTGTCAGCGGTATTCGTCCACCGGCACACACGCGCAAAACAGATTGCGGTCACCGTAGACATTGTCCACACGGTTCACCACCGGCCAATATTTATGGGCCTTGGTGTGCGCATCTGGCGTCACCGCCTGCTCGATGCTGTACGGGCGCTCCCAAACCCCGGTGATATCGGCCAAGGTATGCGGTGAGCGTTTCAACGGGTTGTCCTCCGCCGGCCAATTGCCGTTCTGCACCTCGGTAATTTCCGCGCGAATACTCAGCATCGCGCCGATAAAACGGTCCAGTTCCGCCTTCGATTCACTCTCGGTCGGTTCGACCATTAACGTCCCCGGCACCGGGAATGACATGGTCGGCGCATGGAAGCCATAGTCCATCAGACGCTTGGCAACATCCTCTTCACTGATCCCGGTCTGCGCCTTGAGAGGGCGCAAGTCGAGGATGCATTCGTGGGCCACTCGCTCGTTGCGCCCCGTGTAGAGCACTGGAAATGCGCCGGCCAAATGCTGCGCCAGGTAATTCGCGGCGAGGATCGCCACCTCACTCGCATCCGCCAATTGCGGTCCCATCATGGCGATGTACATCCAGCTGATGGGCAAAATGCTCGCACTGCCCCAAGGGGCCGCGCTCACCGCGCCGTTTGCCGGCAGCGGGCCATCGATGGGCACTACCGGGTGATTGGCGACGAACGGCGCCAAATGCGCGCGAACACCGATCGGCCCCATGCCCGGCCCACCGCCGCCGTGGGGAATGCAAAACGTTTTGTGCAAGTTCATGTGCGACACGTCGGCACCGATGTCTGCCGGCCGCGCCAATCCGACTTGCGCATTGAGGTTGGCACCATCCATGTACACCTGACCGCCATGGCTGTGGATAACTTCACAGATCTCGCTGATGCCTTCCTCGTAAACCCCATGGGTCGAAGGATAAGTCGCCATCAGGCAGGCGAGTTTATCCCCCGCTGCCGTGGCCTTTTCCTTCAGATCATCCAGATCGACATTACCCGCCTCATCGCACTCGACGATCACCACGCGCATCCCGGCCATTTGCGCCGAGGCCGGGTTGGTGCCGTGGGCCGAAGCCGGGATCAGGCAAACATCCCGCGCGCCCTGATGGCGGCTCTCGTGATATTTGCGAATCGCCAGTAACCCGGCGTACTCGCCCTGGGCACCCGAGTTGGGTTGCATGCAGATCGCATCGAAACCGGTGATTGCGCAAAGCCAGCGCTCCAGTTCCTCGATCATCAAGGAATAACCCACCACCTGCTCTTTCGGCACAAACGGATGCAGGTTGGCGAACTGTGGCCAGGTGATGGGGATCATCTCGCTGGTGGCATTGAGCTTCATGGTGCAAGAGCCCAGCGGAATCATCGATTGATTGAGCGCCAGGTCTTTGTTTTCCAGCTGCTTGAGGTAACGCAGCATTTCGGTTTCGCTGTGATGAGCGTTGAACACCGGATGACGCAGATAAGGCGTACTGCGCTGCAACCCGGCAGGAATACCGGATGCCAGCGTTTCAGCGTCCAGGTCGTCGACGTTGAGCCCATGATCGGCACCGAGAAACACATCGAACAGCTTCGCCACGGTGCTTTCATCGCAGGTTTCGTCGAGGCTCAGGCCCAGGTGCCCGCGGCCGAGAATGCGCAAATTGATCTGCGCCGTCTGAGCGCTTTCGATGATCGCCGTCTGAGTGCCACCGACCTCCAGGGTCAAGGTGTCGAAGAAATTCTGGTTGAGACGAGTAATTCCGTGACGCTCCAGGCCAGCGGCGAGGATGCAGGTCAGCCGATGGACACGTTGGGCAATCCGTTTAAGCCCTTCCGGTCCATGGTAGACCGCGTAGAAACTGGCGATATTGGCCAGCAGCACCTGGGCGGTGCAGATGTTGGAGTTGGCCTTCTCCCGGCGGATATGTTGCTCGCGGGTTTGCAGGGCCATGCGCAGGGCGACATTGCCGCGAGCATCTTTCGACACACCGATGATCCGCCCGGGAATCGCCCGTTTGTATTCGTCGCGGCTGGCAAAAAACGCCGCATGAGGGCCGCCGTATCCCATAGGCACGCCAAATCGCTGGGATGAACCGAACACCACGTCGGCGCCCAACTCCCCCGGTGGGGTCAGCAATAACAGGCTTAGCAGATCGGTCGCCACGCAAGCCAGAGCTTGTTGGGCATGCAATTGATCGATCAATGGACGCAGATCGCGCACTTCACCGTGGGTGTCGGGGTATTGCAGCAACGCGCCGAACACTTGGTGCTGTGGCAAGTTATCCACAGCGTCGACGATCAGCTCGAAACCGAACCCTTCGGCCCGGGTCCGCACCACGGAAATGGTCTGCGGGTGGCAGTTCTCATCGACAAAAAACAGGTTGCTTCGGGATTTGGCCACGCGCTTGGCCAATGCCATGGCCTCGGCTGCCGCCGTGGCCTCATCCAGCAGCGAGGCGTTGGCCAGTTCCAGGCCGGTCAGGTCGATGGTCAACTGCTGGAAATTCAGCAACGCTTCGAGCCGGCCTTGAGCGATCTCCGGTTGATAGGGGGTATAGGCGGTGTACCAACCGGGATTTTCCAGCACGTTGCGCAGGATGACGGCCGGCGTGAGGGTCCCGTGGTATCCCATGCCAATCAGGCTGGTCCAGACCTGGTTCTGCTCGGCGTAACCCCGCAACCTGGCCAGCGCGGCTTGTTCGTCGAGGGCCGGCGGCAAGTCCAGCGGCCGGTTGAGGCGGATTCCCGGCGGCACCGTCTGCTCGATCAGTTCGATCCGGCTGCCAAGACCGAGGCTGTCGAGCATCGCCTGCTGCTCGGCGGCATCGGGGCCCAAGTGGCGGCGCAGGAAGGTATTAGGGTCGCGTAACTGGCTCAAGGACGGCAACTGGGACATGACGGGCTCTCTCTTGACTGGCGCTCGGCGTCGATGCAATGCGGTCAAACCAGCATAGCAGTCGCTGTCGGGGAGCCATTGAAGAAGGAGTCGGTAAACGATGTAGGAGCTGCCGAAGGCTGCGATCTTTTGATCTTTGATTTTAAGAATACAAGATCAAAAGATCGCAGCCTTCGGCAGCTCCTACGGGGCGAGCATTACTCGCCGATGGCGACCTTGTAGGCCGCCGGGTCCAGCAAGTTGTTCAGCTCGGAGGTATCGGTTGGTTCGAGTTTGAAGAACCAGCTGTCATAAGGCGCGCTGTTGACCAGTTCCGGGTTGTTGGCCAACTCTTCGTTGACGGCAATGACGGTGCCGGAAACCGGCGAGTAAATATCGGACGCAGCCTTGACTGACTCGACGACACCCGCAGATTCACCGGCCTCGAACACTTTGCCGATTTCCGGCAGCTCGACGAACACGACATCACCCAAGGCTTCTTGAGCATGGTCTGAAATACCCACTTTCACGCCGCCATCATGGTCTAGACGGGCCCATTCGTGACTTTCGGCAAAACGCAGGTCGACTGGGATTTCGCTCATGTTTTGTGTCCTCAAGAAAAATGTCAGCGGTCATTGCCGCCAAAAAAGTTAGATCAAGGTTTTGCCGTGGCGTACGAAGGTCGGTTTGACCACTCGAACCGGGTACCACTTGCCACGGATTTCCACTTCAGCGCGGTCGGCGGTGGCCGCCGGTACGCGCGCCAGTGCAATCGACTTGCTAAGCGTAGGAGAGAAACTACCACTGGTGATCTCCCCTTCGCCAACATCAGCGATGCGAACCACTTGATGGGCCCGCAAAACACCACGTTCTTCCAGGACCAGCCCCACCAGTTTGTGCTGTACGCCATTGGCCTGTTCGGCTTCCAGGGCAGTGCGGCCAATGAACTGGCGCGTGTCCGGTTCCCAGGCAATGCTCCAGGCCATGTTGGAGGCCAATGGCGAAACCTCTTGATGGATGTCTTGCCCGTAGAGGTTCATGCCGGCTTCGACGCGCAAGGTATCTCGTGCTCCGAGGCCGATCGGGGAAATACCCGCGCCCACCAGATCGTTGAAGAAGCCCGGGGCCTGATCGGCTGGCAGCAGGATTTCCAGACCATCCTCACCGGTGTAACCGGTGCGCGCGATGAACCAGTCACCGTCGGTCTGGCCTTCGAAATATTTGAGCTTCTCAATCAGCGTGCCGCGGGACTGAGTCACCAGTTCGGCAATCTTGTGCCGGGCGTGAGGCCCTTGAATGGCCAGCATCGCCAGTTCGGAGCGCTCGTTGAGCCGTACATCGAAGTCGTCGAGATGCGCCTGCATCCAGGCCAGATCCTGATTGCGGGTGGAGGCGTTGACCACCAGGCGATAACCGTCCTGGAGACGGTAGACGATCATGTCGTCGACGATGCCACCGTGCTCGTTGAGCATGGCGCTGTACAAGGCACGGCCGGGGCTGTGCAGACGTTCGACGTCATTGGCCAGTAAATACTGCAGCCAGGCCTTGGCCTGGGGGCCGTCGACATCGATCACGGTCATGTGGGATACATCGAAAACCCCGCAATCGCGGCGCACCTGATGGTGTTCCTCGACCTGCGAGCCGTAATGCAAGGGCATGTCCCAACCGCCAAAATCGACCATCTTCGCGCCGAGGGCGAGATGAAGGTCATACAGAGGCGTACGCTGTCCCATGGGTTTCTCCTTCCGGGCGTGGCGAAGGTGCGGGCAGGCGCTGTACGGGATAAATGCCTTGAAATAAAAGGCTTTCAGCCGATTTCAGCAACCCGATCCGAGGACGGACCGCACCGAATGCCGCGCATTGTAGCCGCAAGGTGTAGGACTGACACCTACGCGTTTCGATGCGCCGAACGTCGGATCAATCCGATGACCGGTAACAGCCCGACCAACACCAGGGTCAATGCCGGCAACGAGGCCCTCGCCCACTCGCCCTCGCTGGTCATTTCAAAGATCCGCACCGCCAGCGTGTCCCAGCCAAACGGGCGCATCAGCAGGGTTGCGGGCATTTCCTTGAGCACGTCGACGAACACCAGCAACGCCGCACTCAATGTGCCCGGCAGCAGCAGCGGCAGATACACTTTGAAAAACAGTCGTGGCCCACTGACGCCAAGGCTACGTGCTGCTTCGGGCAAAGAGGGCCGTATTCGCGCCAGGCTGCTTTCAAGCGGCCCATAGGCCACCGCGATGAAGCGCACCAGATAGGCCAGCAACAACGCCGACAGACTGCCCAGCAGCAGCGGTTTGCCCGCGCCGCCAAGCCAGCCAGACAACGGGACCACCAGTTCGCGATCCAGGTAACTGAACGCCAGCATGATCGACACCGCCAGCACCGAGCCCGGCAAGGCGTAGCCAAGGTTGGCCAGACTGATGCCGGAGCGGATCGCCCGAGTCGGCGCCAATCGACGGGCAAAGGCCAGTACCAGAGCGACACTGACGGTGATCACTGCGGCCATGCCGCCCAGGTACAGGGTATGGAGGATCAATCCGGCATAACGCTCATCCAGATCGAAGCGCCCGCGTTGCCAGAACCACACCATCAGTTGCAGCACGGGAATGACGAAGGCGCAGGCGAACACCAGAGCGCACCAGCTCATGGCCGCCAGCGCCTTGAACCCGCTCAGGTGATACAACGCCTTGACCCGTGGCCGTTCGTTGCTCGCCCGGTTGGCTCCGCGGGCACGGCGCTCGCCATACAGCACGACCATCACCACCAACAGCAACAGGCTGGCCAGTTGCGCGGCGGTGGAGAGGCTGAAGAAGCCGTACCAGGTCTTGTAGATAGCGGTGGTGAACGTATCGAAGTTGAACACCGACACAGCACCGAAATCCGCCAGGGTTTCCATCAGCGCCAACGCCACGCCCGCGCCGATGGCCGGACGCGCCATCGGCAATGCCACTCGCCAGAACGCCTGCCAAGGGGATTGCCCAAGGACTCGCGCTGCTTCCATCAAGCCTTTGCCTTGAGCCAGGAATGCGCTACGCGCCAACAGGTAAACATACGGATAGAAAACCAGCACCAGCACCAGAATCACTCCGCCGGTGGAGCGCACTCGCGGTAGCCTCAAACCGCTGCCAAACCATTCGCGCAGCAAGGTTTGCACGGGGCCGGCGAAATCCAGCAGGCCGACGAAGACGAATGCCAGCACATAAGCGGGAATCGCAAAGGGCAACATCAGCGCCCAGTCCAGCCAACGCCGACCGGGGAATTCGCAGAGGCTTGTGAGCCAGGCCAGGCTGACGCCCAGCAGCGTTACGCCAAAGCCGACGCCGAGTACTAACGTCAGGGTATTGCCCAGCAACCGCGGCATTTGCGTGTCCCACAGGTGGGACCAGATCTGCTGATCAATGATTTGCCAGGAAAAAAGCAGAACGCTCAGGGGCAGCAGCACCAGCGCAGCAATGGCGAAGACCAGGGGATACCAGCGGCGTTGGGCGGGGTGGGCCAAGGAAAACTCTCGTTTAAATGATTGTGCCCACGCTCTGCGTGGGCACACATCTTGTGACGCTCTGCGTCACGCTTCGACGCGGAGCGTCGGTGGATGCATTCCCACGCAGAGCGCGGGAACGATCAGGCCGGCAGGGACGTCGCCGACTTCATTCTGTGGCGCAGTATATCGACAGACTCAGTTCCAGCCAGCCCGATCCATCATCCGGATCGCTTCAGCCTGACGTTTACCGGCGATTTCCACCGGCAAGGTGTCAGCCTTGAACTTACCCCAGCTCGCGACTTCAGCTGAAGGCTCAACGGCAGGGTTGGCCGGGAATTCCTGGTTCACGTCAGCGAAAATCTTCTGTGCTTCAGGCGTGGTCATCCACTCCACCAGCGCCTTGGCGGCTTCTGGGTGTGGAGCGTGTTTGGTCAGGCCGATGCCCGACAGGTTGACGTGCACGCCGCGGTCGCCCTGATTCGGCCAGAACAGTTTCACCGGCAGGTCCGGCTTCTGTTGGTGCAGACGGCCATAGTAGTAAGTGTTGACGATGCCGACATCGCACTGGCCGGCGTTGATCGCCTCCAGCACGGCAACGTCATCGGAGAACACGTCGGTGGACAGGTTGTTGACCCAGCCCTTGAGGATTTTCTCGGTTTTCTCGGCGCCATGGACTTCGATCATGGTGGCCGTCAGAGACTGGTTGTAGACCTTCTTCGCCGTGCGCAGGCACAGACGACCTTCCCATTGTTTGTCCGCCAGCGCTTCGTAGGTGGTCAGTTCACCGGGTTTTACCCGGTCGGTGGAATAGGCGATGGTCCGTGCCCGCAGGCTGAGGCCGGTCCAGGCATGGGAGGATGCGCGGTATTGCGACGGGATGTTGGCGTCGATCACCTTGGAAGTGAACGGCTGGAGGATGCCCATTTGCTCGGCCTGCCAGAGGTTGCCGGCATCGACGGTCAGCAGCAGGTCGGCAGTGGCATTTTCGCCCTCGGCCTTGATCCGCTGCATCAGCGGCGCTTCCTTGTCGGTGATGAATTTCACCTGCACGCCGGTTTTCTGGGTGTACATATCGAAGACCGGTTTGATCAACTCATCGATACGCGAGGAGTAAACCACCACCTCGTCGGCGGCCTGGGCGGCGGTGCTGCCAATCAGGGTCAGGGCCAGGGCGGTCAGTAGACGCTTGGGTGCCAACATGGGAGTGGTCTCTCGAATGGGGGAGTGAGAGCAAATGATAAGGACTCACATTTCGCATCTCAATCGGACAGTGGGTGGAGGCGTTACCGGATGTTGCACAGCCGAATGAAAGACAAATGTGGCGAGGGGGCTTGCCCCCGTTCGGCCGCGTAGCGGTCGCAGACCGGATAGCAAACTTTGTCTGGGATAAATGCCGGGACTGCTTCGCAGCCCAACGGGGGCAAGCCCCCTCGCCACAAGGCCATCCCTGTCAGGCCTTGGCAAGTGCCGGCAGATCCCCGATCAACCCAAGCGCTTCTCGCACGAACAATGCCTTGGCCTCGGGCATTTGATCGACCATCTTCAACCCGGTATTGCGCAACCAGCGCACCGGCAACGGATCGGCCTGGAACAATCGCTCGAGCCCTTCCATCGCGGCCATCAACGCCAGGTTGTGGGGCATGCGCCGACGCTCGTAGCGACTGAGTACTTTCACGTCCGCCAACCGCTCACCGCGCGCGACCGCTTGCAGCAGCACTTCGGCCAGCACCGCGGCATCGAGAAAACCAAGGTTCACGCCTTGCCCGGCCAGCGGATGGATGGTGTGGGCCGCATCGCCGATCAGTGCCAGGCCTTCAGCCACGTAACGCTTGGCATGACGCTGACGCAGCGGCACACACAAACGCGGGTCGACGCGCAGCACGGTGCCGAGGCAGCCTTCAAAGGCCCGCTCCAGCGCCTTGCAGAAGCCTTCGTCATCCAGTGCCATCAGGCGTTCGGCTTCGCTCGGCGTGGTCGACCAGACGATCGAGCACCAATCCTGTTGACCGTCCCGCTCCAGCGGCAGAAACGCCAGCGGGCCGTTGTCGGTGAATCGTTGCCAGGCGGTCATTTGATGAGGTTTTGAGCTGCGCACGCTGGTTACGATCGCGTGGTGCATGTAGTCCCATTCGCGAGTCGCCACACCGGTGAGGCGCCGAACGGCCGAGTTGGCGCCATCCGCCGCGATCACCAAGGGGGCCCGCAAAGTACGGCCATCGGCCAGGGTCAGCAGCCAGTCGTCACCGGAGCGACGCATCTGCTCCAGGCGCGCATTGGCCAGCAACCCGAGATCGCAATCGTGCAGTCGATCGAGCAAGGCGTCCTGCACCACACGGTTCTCGACGATATGCCCAAGCACTTCGGCATGCACGCTGGTCGCCGAGAAGTGGATCTGCCCGGTGCCGCTGCCATCCCAGACGTGCATGTCTGTATAAGGACTGCTGCGCCGGCTGACGATGCCATCCCAAACGCCCAAGTGTTCGAGTATTCGCTGGCTGGCCGCCGACAAGGCGCTCACCCGCGGTTCGAACGGCGCCTGTTCATCGAAGGGTTTGACGCTCAGGGGGCTGCCGTCCAGCAGCAGGACCTCCAGCCCACTGTTTTGTAACGCCAGCGCCAAGGCACTGCCGACCATTCCAGCCCCGACAATCAGCAGATCTGCGCGCATTTCCATGCTTAAACCTGTCTCGCTTGCGGCTTGAGCCGCACATAAAGTTTTTTTTCGACTCGCATCACCCAAGAGCTCGCGCCGTCGTGAATAACGACTTGCAGGTGCCCCCTGCCCGGCTTTCGCTTAGTCATCGGGACGCGTACCCAGGCCCATGGCTTGGCGGGCGAACCAGCGTTTGGCCGGCGGCAGCAGATCGAGGCCAAGCAGCCCGATGTTGCGACCCAGGGAAACCAGCGGCTGAGTGCTGCCGAATAACCGGGTGACCTGATCGGAGAAGCCCACGGTCAGGTTCTGGTCCATGCGTTGACGCTCGCGGTAGGCCTGCAAGGTGGCGAAATCACCGGGCGATGTCTCGCTGCCCAACAAACTGTCGGCCAGCGCCTGGGCATCGCGCAACGACAGGTTGAACCCTTGCCCGGCAATCGGATGCAGGCTGTGGGCGGCGTTGCCGAGGATTGCCAGATGCGGGCGGACCTGTTCCTCGGCTTCGATCAGCGACAACGGATACAAATGCCGTGCACCGACCTGTTTCAGTGTGCCGAGGCGATAACCGAAGATGCCCTGTAGTTCAGTGAGAAAACTGCGGTCATCAAGGGCTGCCAGCCGTTGCGCGTCCATGCCCAGACGGGTCCAGACCAGCGCGCAACGGTTGTCCGGCAACGGCAGCAAGGCCATCGGCCCATCATCGGTGAAACGTTCGAAGGCCATGCCGTTGTGCGCTTCGCTGGGGGTGATGTTGGCGATCAGCGCGCTCTGGTTGTAGGGGCGTTTCTTGATGCCGATCCCCAGTTGCTCACGCAAGCCGGAACGGCCGCCATCGGCGAGTACCGCAAGGTCGCATTCCACCAGGGTTTCATCATTGAGCGCCAGGCGATAGCCGTCGGTCAGCGGTTCCATGGCGGTGACCTCCGCCGGGCAACGCCAACTGATCACGTCCTTGTCCAGACTGTGCCAGAGGCATTGGCCAAGCCAGGCGTTTTCCACCACATAACCCAGCGCCGGAACGCCCTCTTCCATCGCCGACAGCCGCGCGGTGGAGAAACGTCCACGGTCGGAGACATGAATCTGTTTGATCGGCTCGGCGCGGCGGGAGATTTCCTGCCATACGCCCAACCGTTGATAAATCTGCCGGGCACCAAAGGACAACGCCGAAGAGCGGGCGTCATAACTCGGTTGATAGTTGTCGCCGGGGGCAAACGGTTCGATCAGCACGATCTTCCAGCCACGGGCCTTGGCCCCGGCCTGCAATGCCAACGCCAGACTGGCGCCGACCAGGCCACCGCCGATGATTGCCAGATTGACTCGACTCATGTCGCGTGTGCCCGTGCGGCGGCCATCAAGGCCTCGATGTCGGCGACCGTTTTCGGCACGCCGTTCGTCAGGATTTCACAACCGGTTTTAGTGACCACCACGTCGTCCTCGATGCGTACGCCAATGCCGCGCCATTTCTTCGCCACGTTCTGGTTGTCCGGCGCAATGTAAATGCCCGGTTCGACTGTCAGCGCCATGCCGACTTCCAGCACACGCCATTCACCACCGACCTTGTACTCGCCAACGTCGTGCACATCCATGCCCAGCCAGTGGCCGGCGCGGTGCATGTAAAACGCTTTATAGGCTTCGCTGGCGATCAACTCGTCGACGTCGCCCTGCAACAGGCCCAACTTCACCAGACCGGCGGTAATCACCCGGACCGTGGCTTCGTGCGCCTGATTCCAGTGTTTGTTCGGTGCGATTTCGGCAAACGCCGCTTCCTGGGAAGCCAGCACCAACTCGTAAATCGCTTTCTGCTCCGGTGAATACTTGCCGTTGACCGGCCACGTGCGAGTGATGTCGCTGGCGTAACAGTCGATCTCGCAACCGGCATCGATCAGCACCAGATCGCCGTCCTTGAGCACCGCATCATTCTGCTGGTAATGCAGGATGCAGCTGTTGCGCCCGGCGGCGACGATCGACCCGTAAGCCGGCATCTTTGCCCCGCCCTTGCGAAACTCGTAATCGAGCTCGGCTTCGAGGCTGAACTCATGCAAACCGGCACGGCTGGCCTGCATCGCACGAATATGGGCCTGGGCGGAAATCCGTGCGGCTTCACGCATCACCTTCACTTCCGCCGCCGATTTATACAGGCGCATGTCGTGAAGCAGATGATCCAGGGCAACGTATTCGTTCGGCGGCTGGGCGCCGAGGTGCGCTTTAGAGCGGATCACGTTGATCCAGTCCATCAGGTGCCGATCGAATTCCGGGTTGCTGCCCATGGCCGAGTACACCCGGTCGCGGCCTTCGATCAGGCCCGGCAGGATGTCGTCGATGTCGGTGATGGGAAACGCGTCGTCGGCGCCGAAATCACGGATCGCGCCTTCCTGGCCGGCACGCAGGCCATCCCACAATTCCCGTTCGGCATTACGTTCCCGGCAAAACAGCACGTATTCGCCGTGCTCACGGCCGGGCATCAACACGATGACGGCTTGAGGCTCGGGGAAACCGCTGAGGTACTGGAAGTCGCTGTCCTGACGGTAGACGTGCTCGACGTCACGGTTGCGGATGGCCACCGCGGCGGCGGGCAGGATGGCGATGCTGTTGGGTTCCATCTGCGCCATCAGCGCCTTGCGGCGACGGCTGTATTCCGATTTCGGGATATGAATCATGGGCAGATGGCTTTCCCTGGCACGCGATTAATGCAACGACGGTTTGGCAGCCGCTTTGTCGGTTTTCCTGGTTTCGGTAAAAAGCAGCAAAGGAGCGACGCGCAGGTACTCCATCACTTCCATGTAATCGCTTTCGCCGTCGTCGGACTCTTCCAGAGCATCCTGGACCTGAGAAATCGCCGCCAGGTCTTGCAACACTTCTTTAGCTTCTTCGCTCAACGCGTATTCGCGGCGGGTCAAGCCAAAGCCGGCGAGAAAGCCCTGGCACCACTGGCCCAGCGCGGCCGCACGCTCGGTGAGTGGCGCGTCGTCGGTCGGCAGCAGCAGAACAACGGTCATGTCGTCGCTGGTCAGCTCGCCCTTGACCATCTCTTGCAGCCCGATCAAGGCGTTGCGAACGTTGTCTTGTGGCTCGCCTTCGAGCAGCTCGGCGGCGTCGGCCAACCAGCTGTCGGCTTCAAAGCCGGCACCGGCGCAACTGCGACCGAGCAACAGGCCGTGCAGTTCGGCAGGCGAGACGGGATGGCCGCTGGTGCTCAGCAGGGTGGCGAAGGCTTGGTACGGAGAATTCTGAATGGGCATGGGCAGCTAGGCGCCAGACGGCGCTATGTCTAGAATGAAGGCCTTGTATCCTACATCGACAGACTCGCCAAGACTATTAAAGGCTGTCCGCCAGCTATCACGCATCAGACACAACCAGTGGACACAATGGAAGACACCGACCTGCAAGCGCTGATGGCCAGACTCGAATTGCTGATTACTCGAGTCGAGCAACTAAAGAGTCAGAACGGACTCCTATTAGCTCAGGAAAAGAGTTGGCGCGAGGAACGCGCGCACCTCATTGAAAAAAATGAAATCGCCCGGCGTAAGGTCGAATCGATGATTTCGCGCCTCAAGGCCCTGGAGCAAGACTCATGAGTTCAAGCAATAGCGTAACCGTGCAGATCCTCGACAAAGAATATTCGATCATTTGCCCCCAGGAAGAGCGCAGCAATCTGGTGAGCGCTGCCCGTTACCTGGACGGCAAGATGCGCGAAATCCGCAGCAGCGGCAAAGTCATCGGCGCCGACCGCATCGCCGTGATGGCAGCCCTGAACATCACACACGAGCTTCTGCACAAGGAAGAACGCCCGGATGTGCAGGCCAGCAGCTCGACCCGTGAGCAGGTTCGCGACCTGCTGGACCGCGTCGATCTGGCGCTGTCGACCGATCCGGATGTCACCAAGGGCTGAAACACGAAACCGCTTGGGGTATACTCGCATCACTCCCTGGGGTGCTTGCCAGTTGACGACGTCCCTGAGCCGATTCGCACTACCCTGGAGGTTGCACGTTGGGCTGGTGTGCATGTCCGCTAGACGGAAAGCCTTAAAGCCTACTGCATCTTCCACCTTGAACTTTCGGGTTCAAGGGCTAAGTCGACAGCGGTTCATCCGGGGAGCCTTATTCCAGTCCGATGCCGGTTCAAATACCGGCATCGGCTTTTTTACGGGTACGCTTTGGTACTCGCACTTCTGAAGCCTGAATCCATGACCGAACCTGCGCTGCTGCCCCGCCCGCAACTTCGACGCATGCTGCGCAAGGCCCGCCGCGCACTGACACCCTGTCAGCAGCGCGAGGCCGCTCGCGGGCTGTATAAGCAATTGATCCAGCACCCGCTGTTCCGCCGCGCAAAACACATTTCCCTGTACCTGCCCACCGACGGAGAGATCGATCCGCGCCTGCTGATGCGTGCCGCGCAACGCCGGGGCAAAACGACGTATCTGCCGGTGCTCAGTGCCTGGCCGCGAACCAAAATGGTGTTCCAGCGGATCCGCCCCGGGGAAAAGCTCAAGCCCAACCGTTTTCGCATTCCCGAACCACGGCACAACATTGCCCGGCAACGCAAGGTCTGGGCGCTGGATCTGGTGTTGTTGCCGCTGGTGGGCTTTGACGATGTCGGCGGACGCCTGGGAATGGGCGGCGGCTTCTACGACCGAAGCCTGGCGTACCTGGCACGGCGCAAAAACTGGCGCAAGCCGACGCTGCTGGGCCTGGCCCATGAATGCCAGAAGGTGCAACGATTGGCTCAGGCGAGCTGGGATGTGCCGTTGCAAGGAACGGTCACGGACAAGGCGTGGTATTTCGCGGACTAGACGCCACTGGTATCAGCGGCGTCCATCAAGACAGGTTCAGCGCTTGAAGGCCGACGGCTGTTGCTGCGCGATCTCGACCGGAGCATCGGGTTTATTGTTCCACAGGCTTTGGGCATAGCCGGTGGTCACGACACCAAGGCCAAATAGAACAACCAAAATCCATAGTAAATCCGGTTTGCGTTTCATCGATTGCCCCCCAAAGGCATATCAACACGATGACAGCAGCGGTTCCGTTGTAGGTGTAGGCCGTGCAGCAGCGTCAAGCTTAGAAGGCCGGCATTTTGCGACAACGTGAACCGGCACGCAAACACTGGCGTCAACCGACCGTCGGTTTGTCATAAAATTGACCGACCACTTGCCCACTCACCTCGCAAGGAGCAAAACCATGGCCTATTGGCTGATGAAATCCGAGCCCGATGAACTCTCGATCCATGACCTGGAGAAGCTAGGCCGAGCGCGCTGGGACGGGGTTCGCAACTATCAGGCACGTAACTTCCTGCGGGCCATGGCGGTGGGTGACGAGTTTTTCTTCTATCACTCCAGCTGCCCCGAGCCTGGGATTGCCGGGATCGGCAAGATTGTCGAGGCGGCGTATCCGGACCCAACGGCACTGGAAGCTGAAAGTCATTATTTCGATCCCAAGGCCACTGCCGAGAAAAACGCCTGGAGCGCGATCGATGTTGCTCACGTCGAGACGTTCCCCAAGGTGCTGAGGCTCGATTATCTGAAGCAGCAAACCGCGCTGGCCGAGATGCCATTGGTACAAAAAGGCTCGCGGCTGTCGGTGATGCCCGTCACCGCTGAGCAATGGACGGCGGTGCTTGGCCTGCGCTAAATGAAGCAGGACCGTTGTGCTTTGGTTTACCTTACCCATCGGTCAGGTTTGACCCTCAGTTGACGGACATCAAGTCGCTCAGGCGCTTGCCTGTCAGACTACGGCGCTACAGATGCAGGATGCCTACATGTCGACCCACAGCCGCTCTTCGCTTTTCTTCGTTTTTTTACTGGGGGCTTTGCTATTGGCCGCTGGGGGATTCGGTTACTGGAAGTCGACGCTTAACCGACTGCCCGAAGGGTTGTATGTCGGCAATGGTCGGCTCGAAGCCACTGAAGTGCAGATCGCCAGCAAGACACCCGGCCGGCTGGCTGAAGTTTGGGTGGACGAAGGCGACAAAGTCACCAAAGGTCAACTGTTGGCCCGCATGGACACCCGCACCCTTGAAGCCCAGCGCAAGCAGGCTGAAGCTGAAGTGATACGCGCCCGGGAAAACCTTTCGGCCGCTCAGGCCAATCTGCAACTGCGCCAGAGTGAGCAACTGCTTGCCCATCAAGAACTCAAACGCTCCCAGGAATTGTTCAAGCGCGGTTTCGCCAGTGGCCAGATCATTGATCAGCAGCAGTCACGCTTCGACACCGGCAATGCGGCTGTCACCGCCGCCCGCGCTCAGGTGTCTGCCGTTGGCGCAGCCATTGGTGCGGCACAGGCACAAGTCGCTCAGTTAACCAGCGAAATTGACGATTGCAGCCTACGGGCCCCCATCGATGGGGTCATTCAGCTTCGCACCGCCGAGCCCGGTGAAGTGCTCGGTGCCGGTGGGCGGGTACTGCTGCTGATTGACCCGAACGACCAATACATGAACCTTTATCTTGCGGCATCCGTAGCCGGACGCCTGGCGGTCGGCGATGAAGCCCGGATCTTGCTGGACGCCCTGCCCGGTCAGCCGTTGCCGGCGAAAATCAGCTTCGTGGCGGCCAAATCACAGTTCACCCCCAAAGAAGTCGAGACCCGCGACGAGCGTCAGAAACTGGTGTTTCGAGTCAAGCTACGTCTGACCCAACCCAGCGCCGTGCCCCAGGCCAAACCGGGGATGCCCGGTAACGGCTACGTGCGCACCGCTCCCATTGACTGGCCGGCCAACCTTCAATGACCGGCCTGGCGCTGCATGCCACTGGCCTTCAGCACCATTACGGCCAACAGAATGCGCTGAGCGACATCTCATTCAGCCTGCCCGCCGGCACCCGGTGCGGTTTGATTGGTCCGGATGGCGCCGGTAAATCCAGCTTGCTGGGATTGATCGCCGGCGTGAAGACATTACAAGACGGCCAACTGGAAGTACTTGGTGGCTCGATCCAGGACCGTCGCCACCGCAACAGCCTCTACTCGCGTATCGCGTTCATGCCTCAGGGCCTGGGTGGCAACCTGTATCCCGAGTTGTCGATCAGCGAGAACATTCACTTTTTCGCCACACTGTTCGGGCTGTCCGGGACCGAGTGTGATCAGCGCATGCATAACCTGCTGTTGGTCACTGATCTACTGCGATTTGCCGAGCGCCCGGCCGGCAAACTATCGGGCGGGATGAAACAGAAGCTCGGCCTCTGTTGTGCGTTGATCCATGAACCGGACCTGTTGATCCTCGATGAACCGACCACTGGCGTCGATCCCTTGTCCCGACGGCGTTTCTGGGAGTTGATTGATGACGTTCGGCGCCAACGCCCGCAACTGACGCTATTGGTCGCCACCGCCTACATGGAGGAGGCCGAGCAGTTCGAACACTGCCTGATGCTTGATGGCGGCAAGCTGATCGCCGCCGGTTTGACCCGCGAACTGGAGGCGGTCACTCCTGGCGGCAAACTCGATGCGGCCTTCACCCATTTTCAGGGCGACACCGTCCATGACAACCAGCCGCTGGTAATCCCTCCTCAAGTCAATGCCACCACCGACATCGCCATCGAAGCCCACGACCTGACCCTGCGCTTCGGCGATTTCACGGCTGTGGACAAGGTCAGCTTCGCCATCGGCCGCGGCGAGATCTTCGGGTTTCTGGGCTCCAATGGCTGCGGCAAAACCACCACCATGAAAGTGCTCACCGGGCTGATTCCCGCCAGCGAAGGCAGTGCCACGCTGCTGGGCAATCCGGTGAACGCCAAGGATCTGGCCACCCGCAAACGCGTTGGTTTCATGTCCCAGAGTTTCTCTTTGTACGGCGAACTGAGCGTGCGACAGAACCTGGACTTGCACGCGCGACTGTTCGATTTGCCCAAGGTCGATAGCGCGCCGCGCATCAATGAGCTGATCCAGCGTTTCAACCTGGGCAGCGTCGCTCATCAGCCGTCCGGTGCGTTGCCGCTTGGCCTGCGTCAACGGTTATCCCTGGCGGTGGCGGTGCTGCATCGCCCGGAAGTGCTGATCCTCGACGAACCGACTTCCGGTGTCGATCCGGCGGCCCGGGACGATTTCTGGCGGCTGCTGATCGAACTGTCCCGCGAACAGGGCGTGACGATCTTCCTGTCCACCCATTTCATGAACGAAGCCCAACGCTGCGACCGCATCTCGTTGATGCACGCCGGCAAGGTATTGGCCTGCGACACCCCGGCAGCCCTGCAACAGCGGTTCAAGGGCCAGACACTGGAGGCAGCGTTCGTCACCTGCCTGGAACAGGCGCAGGGCCCCATCGCAACGCCGACAGCGCCCGTCGACGCCACGCTCGCACTGACCACACCGATAGACCGTCGCTTCAGTTTTGGACGGTTGCGGGCACTGGCGAGCCGTGAAAGCAAGGAACTGTTGCGCGATAAAGTACGCATGGCCTTCGCCTTGCTCGGGGCGATCCTCATGATGGTGATCTTCGGCTACGGCATTTCCCTGGATGTGGAAGAACTCGCCTTCGCGGTTTACGACCAGGACCAGACCCCGCAAAGCCGGGCTTATCTGGAGGCCTTCCGTGGCTCCCGCTACTTCGATGAGCATCCTCCCATCAACGATGCGGAGCAGTTGCATCGACGCCTGCAACGCTCGGAAATCAAACTGGCGCTGGAGATCCCGCCCGGGTTCGGCCGAGACCTGTTCGCCGGTCGTCAACCCGTGGTGGCGGCCTGGCTCGATGGCGGCATGCCGTTTCGCGCCGAAACCAGCCGCAATTATGTGGAAGCGGTCCACCTGGCCAACCTGGAGCAATTGGCCGAGCAGTCCAGCTCCGCATTAAAGCGGCCAGCAGCGGCCGCATTGGAAACCCGCTTCCGCTACAACCAGGACGTCATCAGCGTCAACGCCATCGGCCCCGGGGTGATGGCGCTGATCCTGGCGTTCATCCCCGCCATGCTGACCGCGCTGGGTATCGTGCGGGAGAAGGAATTGGGCTCGATCACCAACTTCTACGCGACACCGCTGACCCGCCTGGAATTCCTGTTAGGTAAACAGGCGCCGTATCTGGCAATCAGCCTGATCAACCTCGCCGTCCTGGCGGCCATGAATCGCTGGCTGTTCGGCGTGCCCTTCAAGGGCAGCGCACTGACCCTGGCCTTCGGCGGGCTACTCTATGTGCTGGCAACCACCAGCATGGGTCTGTTGATCTCGGCATTCACCAGAACCCAGATTGCCGCCATTTTGGGCACCATGATCATCACCAGCCTGCCGACCATTCAGTTTTCCGGCTTGATCGTGCCGCGCTCCTCCCTTGACGGCGCGGCGGCAGTCATGGGGATGCTGTTTCCGGCGGGCTACTTCCTCGATATCGCCGTCGGCACCTTTACCAAGGCGCTGGATATCCGCCAGTTGTGGCCTCAATGCCTGGCATTGTTCGGGTTTTTTCTCGTGTTCACCGGGCTTAGCCTGGCCATGCTGAAAAAGCAGGAGGTCTGATGCACAAGCTTGCGCACATCCTGCGTCTTGGCCTCAAGGAACTCACGAGCCTGCGACACGACAGTGTGTTGCTGTTGTTTCTGTTCTACGCCTTTACGGTGGCAATCTACATGCCGGCCGCGGGCTCCGTGATCGGCGTGCACAACGCCAGTGTGGCCATGGTCGATGAAGATCACAGTCACCTGTCACGGCAATTGGCCCAAGCCCTGCAACCACCGGAATTCCAGCCGCCGGTGTCGCTGCCTTATGAACAAATGGACGAAGTGCTGGACAGCGGCCGATACACCTTCGTGATCAATGTTCCGGCAAATTTTCAGGCGGATCTGTTAGCCGCCCGCCAGCCGGCGCTGCAAGTCAACGTCGATGCCACGGCCATGAGCCAGGCATTCATGGGCGCGGGCTACATTGGACGGATTTTCCAGCGCGAGCTGCTGACCTACAGTGGCCAGGACGATGCGGCGAACAAATCCCCCGTGCTGTTAACGACGCGAGCCTTGTTCAATACCAACCTGGAAGGTGGCTGGTTCCTGGCGGTCATTCAGATCGTCAACAACATCACCATCCTCGCCATCATCCTGACCGGCACAGCACTGCTGCGTGAGCGTGAACACGGCACCCTCGACCATTTGCTGGTGCTGCCGCTGACAGCACTGGAGATCATGCTGGCTAAAATCTGGAGCAATATGCTGGTGGTGGTGCTGTGCACCTGGGTATCACTTGAAGTGATCGTCAAAGGTGCGCTCGGCGTGCCGCTGGCCGGCTCCTTGACCTTGTTTTTGCTGGTGACGGCGGTTTATCTGTTCGCCAGCACGGCGCTGGGGATATTCCTCGCGACCCTCGCCCGCTCGACACCGCAGTTCGGTTTGTTGGCGATTCCGGTGATTATTCCGATGTTGCTGCTCTCTGGCGGCAGCACCCCGCTCGACAGCATGCCGCAATGGCTGCAATGGGTGATGCAGGGCTCGCCTTCCACGCACTTCGTCAGCCTCAGCGCCGCGATATTGTTTCGCGACGCGGGCATCGGCGTGGTCTGGCCGGACTTACTGGCATTGAGCGCCATCGGCCTGCTGTTTTTTACCATTGCGCTGATGCGTTTTCGCAAGAGCCTGGCGTCCTGAACCAGTGGCGAAGAGCAAGCCCTGATACCGGCAAGCTAAACTGCAGCGCGCGCCTTGTAGCAGCTGCCGAAGGCTGCGTTCGGCTGCGCAGCAGTCGTGAGTCCGGCTAATGAGGTCTGTCTGATACACCACAGTTTCTGATTTTACGATTGCTTCGCAGCCGAACGCAGCCTTCGGCAGCTGCTACAGATCGTATGACAGCTTAACTCATCGGCATCAGCCCCCCCTCTGCCTATTGAATGATCAGGTTGTTGAACAACAAATCCTCAACCACCGGTTTGCCGGTTTCATCGTTCATCACTTGCTGGGTCTGCTTCAAGGCTTCCTGACGCAGCTTTTCCTTGGCTTCGACATTGTTCATGGCTTCCGTGGTCTGCTGCGCAAACAGGGCCACCAGCTTGTTACGGATCAACGGCTCATTGGCTTTTACCGCTTTGGTCGCCTCGTCACCGGTCACCCGCAATGCTACATCGGCCTTGTAGACCTTGAGTTTGGGCGTGCCGTCCAGCCCATAGTTGCCCACGAATGGCGGGCTCAGGGTGATGTAGTTGACCTTCGGGGCTTCACCTTCTTTGGCTTCTTCGGCCATCGCTGCCACAGGCAGAGACAGGGCCAGCATCAACATGATCCACGCTTTCACAATTCACTCCTTATCCGGTTTGCGGCCAAGCATAACGACCCGCCGCTCAAGCACAAGCTTATGGCTGACTATCAGGGTCGGGCATGCTCGTTGACCCGATGACTCACACACCTACACTTATCGGCCATCACTCCCAAAGGAATAGCCCTGATGAAAGCCGTGCTGTGCAAAGCCTTCGGCCCTGCCGAATCGCTGGTGCTGGAAGACGTCGCCAGCCCTGTGGCGAAGAAGAATGAAATCCTGCTGGATGTGCATGCCGCCGGGGTGAACTTCCCGGACACGCTGATCATCGAGGGCAAATACCAATTCAAGCCGCCCTTCCCGTTTTCGCCGGGGGGCGAAGCGGCGGGTGTGGTCAGCGAGGTGGGCGAAAAGGTCAGCCACCTCAAGGTCGGTGATCGGGTCATGGCCTTGACTGGCTGGGGCAGCTTTGCCGAGCAAGTCGCGGTGCCGAGCTACAACGTGCTGCCAATCCCGCCCTCGATGGACTTCAACACCGCCGCCGCATTCAGCATGACCTACGGCACATCGATGCACGCCCTAAGGCAACGGGGCCAGCTGCAACCCGGCGAAACCTTGCTGGTGCTCGGCGCTTCCGGCGGCGTCGGCCTCGCCGCGGTGGAAATCGGCAAAGCCATGGGTGCTCGCGTCATAGCCGCCGCCAGCAGCGCAGAAAAACTCGCGGTGGCCAAGGCCGCCGGCGCCGATGAGCTGATCAACTACAGCGAAACCAGTCTCAAGGACGAGATCAAACGCCTGACCGACGGCCAGGGCGCCGACGTGATCTACGATCCGGTTGGCGGTGATCTGTTCGACCAGGCCATCCGCGCCATCGCCTGGAACGGCCGGCTATTGGTGGTCGGTTTCGCCAGCGGACGAATCCCGGAGCTGCCCGTGAACCTGGCACTGCTCAAAGGCGCAGCGGTGATCGGCGTGTTCTGGGGCTCCTTCGCCCAACGTCAGCCACAAGACAATGCAGCAAACTTCCAACAGTTGTTTGGCTGGTTTGCCGAGGGCAAGTTGAAGCCGTTAGTGTCTCAGGTGTATCCCCTGAGCAACGCGGCCCAAGCCATCAATGATCTTGGCCAGCGCAAGGCGGTCGGGAAAGTGGTCGTGCAGGTTCGCTGATTATTTTCTAGCCAGGTCGCAGCCTTGCGACCTGGCTCCGTCATCCCCACACCGACCCTCATTTATACCTGAGCGACATGTTCATAAAGGAACATGCGATCTCCAACATTTCCGCTGTTTTGCCGATGCGAACCGGTGCTATTTTCGGTAACGAAACTGTAACATTCGCATCCGCAGTCAAAACAAGAATTCTGGAGCTCTTGAATGTTTGCTTTCTTTCGTCCTGCCGCACATCAGGCTCCATTGCCTGAAGAAAAAATAGACAGCACCTACCGACGCCTTCGCTGGCAGATCTTCGCCGGCATTTTCATTGGGTACGCGGGTTACTACCTGCTGCGCAAGAACTTCACCCTGGCGATCCCGGATCTGATTGCTCAAGGCTATACAAAAGGCCAGCTGGGTGTGGCCATGTCGGCGATTGCGATCGCTTACGGCCTTTCCAAGTTTTTGATGGGCATCGTGTCCGACCGCTCAAACCCCCGTTATTTCCTGCCTTTTGGCCTGATAGTGTCCGCCGGAGTCATGTTCATTTTCGGTTTCGCGCCGTGGGCGACGTCCAGCGTGACCATGATGTTCATCCTGTTGTTCATCAACGGCTGGGCGCAAGGCATGGGCTGGCCGCCGAGCGGGCGCACCATGGTGCACTGGTGGTCACAGAAAGAACGCGGCGGTGTGGTTTCGGTATGGAACACCGCGCATAACGTCGGCGGTGGTTTGATCGGCCCGCTGGCAATACTCGGCATGGGCTGGTTCAACGACTGGCACAGCAAGTTCTATGTGCCGGCAGCGGTGGCGTTGCTGGTCGCTGTATTTGCCTTCATCGTCATGCGTGATACCCCGCAATCGACGGGACTGCCGCCGATCGAGAAGTACAAGAACGATTACCCGGAAGGCTACGACGCCAGCCATGAAGAAGAATTCAGCGCCAAAGACATCTTCGTCAAATACGTGCTGCGCAACAAAATGCTCTGGTTCATCGCACTGGCCAACGTCTTCGTCTATTTGTTGCGCTACGGCATTCTGGACTGGGCGCCGACCTACCTTAAGGAGGTCAAGCATTTCAACTTCGACAAGACGTCCTGGGCTTACTTCCTGTATGAGTGGGCAGGCATTCCCGGCACGCTGCTGTGCGGCTGGATGTCGGACAAGATCTTCCGGGGTAACCGTGGCCTGACGGGCATGGTCTTCATGGCACTGGTGACCGTTGCGACGATCGTTTACTGGCTCAATCCGCCGGGCAATCCGATGGTCGACATGATCTCGCTGTTCGCGATCGGCTTCCTGATCTACGGCCCGGTGATGCTGGTCGGCCTGCAGGCGCTGGAGCTGGTTCCGAAGAAAGCTGCAGGAACGGCCGCGGGCTTTACCGGTTTGTTTGGTTATTTGGGTGGTTCAGTCGCGGCCAGTGCCCTGATGGGCTACACGGTGGACTATTTCGGCTGGGATGGCGGCTTCATCCTGCTGGTTGTTGCCTGCCTGCTGGCGATGGCGTTCCTGGCGCCTACTTTGGGTCACAAAAACGTCGCCAGTCAGAGCCGCGAAGCGATCGCCTGATCGGCTTTTGATTTGCAGCGCTTGAGCCGCGCCTCCAGATTCCGGTCTGGCATGGCGTGGCTACGCAGGGCGTGGGCAGTCTGCTCGACATACTCGCGCGTCGTGCCATAACGCCCGCAAGCACTTTCGAACACCTGGCTCAGCACATGATCCGGCAAGTTGCCGGCATAGCTGGGCAGGTGTCGCTCCAAAACGAATCCCAATGCCTGAACCTGGCTTCCGTCTTCGAGACGGCAGTTGAGCCAGTGTGGGCGATAGGACGGGAATGGCATTTCACGCTGCCAGAGCGCATAAAGCGAAGCGTCGAGTTGCTCTTCGGGCAAGCGATAGGCAAAGCCGCTGCATGAGCCGCCGCGATCCAGGCCAAATACCAGCCCGGGCGCTTCCGGCGTACCGCGATGTTCGTGGGACCACAGGTATAAACCGCGATGGTAGCCATGCACGCGACCGCGTACTCGCTCAACCGCCGCACATTCAGGGCGCCAGATCAGCGAACCATAAGCGAATAGCCAGACCGGCCCACCCTTGTGGCGCGCCATGGTCGATTGCATCGAGTTGAGCAGTTGTTCATGCGTAAGTTGCGGCCCCAGATCGAGCCGCGGAGGGTAAGCCAGATTCAAAAAAGCAGATTCAATGGCGCTCATGGCGAATAGCGTTCAGCTCCCCGCGGGTGAAGAATTACTTAATAGAACGCACCGTTGTAACAATAAGGCACATAGGTTTAAGGCAATTTAAGTGCCATGGCGGCGCTCTAAAACTTATTGCCTGAATGGGATATAACCTACCGGCATTTATATAATTATATAAATACCGATCGGCTATATGAGGAGTTATAACGATTCAAGATCGCGGCGCGTAAGCGAACACATCCGCGCGCATTTGATGGGCATCCATTCCCGCTTCGACCAGCGCATCCAGGGTGCCATAGACCATCGCCGGAGAGCCGCTGGCATAGACGTGCAGGGCTTTGAGATCGGGGAAATCTTCACACACTGCCTCATGCAACATGCCGCAGCGCCCTCCCCAGCCACACTGATCGCTGACGACTTTATGCAGGAACAGATTGGGCAGTTTTTCCCATTCATCCCAATGTTCGATGTCATAAAAATCTTCAGGACGACGTACGCCCCAATACAGATGCACCGGATGCTTGAACCCCGCAGCCCGGCAATGTTCGATCAGGCTGTGAATCTGGCCCATGCCGGTCCCGGCAGCAATCAGCACCAATGGACCGTCTGGCAGTTCCGCCAGATGGGTATCGCCGAACGGCATCTCGATGCGCACCATCGGGTTGCGCTGAAGCTGTTCGATCAGGCTCAGCGCACTGCTTTCGCGCGCCAGTATGTGAATTTCCAGGTCGCGACCCGAATGCGGTGCGGAGGCCAGGGAGAAGGCGGATTTCTCGCCGTTTTCACGCTCGATCATCAGGTACTGGCCGGCGTGATAGCGCGGCGGCTTGCCCGCCGGGGCACGCAGACGCACGCGCCAGGTATCGCCGCCGACGTCCCTGCATTCAATGACCTGACACGACACGCTGCGCACCGGTAATTCTCCCAGCGCGAGCACGCCATCCCACAGCACGATGCAGTCTTCCAGCGGCTCTGCAATGCAAGTGTAGAACTCGCCATGGTCGCGCACATCGCCGGCTTGTTGGACCCGCCCTTCCACCAGCAACGCGCCGCACACATGGCAATTGCCGTTTCGACAGCTTTGCGGGCATTCATAGCCCAGGCGCCGCGCGCCATCGAGAATCCGCTCGCCGGGCAGAATATCCAGCACTGCTCCGGAAGGCTGCAAAGTTACACGCATCAATCTATTCCTAACTGATTCCAGATGGCATCGATCCGTTGGGTAACGGCTTCATCCTTGACGATGACCCGGCCCCACTCGCGAGTGGTTTCACCGGGCCACTTATGCGTGGCATCGAGTCCCATCTTCGAACCCAGGCCGGAAACCGGCGAGGCGAAGTCGAGGTAGTCGATCGGCGTGTTGTCGATCATCACCGTGTCACGCTTGGGGTCCATGCGCGTGGTGATGGCCCAGATCACGTCGTTCCAGTCCCGTGCGTTGATATCGTCGTCAGTGACGATAACGAACTTGGTGTACATGAACTGTCGCAAAAACGACCAGACACCGAGCATTACCCGCTTGGCATGCCCAGGATACGACTTCTTCATGGTCACGATGGCCATGCGGTACGAGCAGCCCTCGGGCGGCAGATAGAAGTCGGTGATCTCCGGAAACTGCTTCTGCAGGATCGGCACGAACACTTCATTAAGCGCCACACCGAGAATCGCCGGCTCATCTGGCGGACGGCCGGTGTAGGTGCTGTGATAAATCGGTTTGATCCGGTGGGTAATGCGCTCGACGGTGAACACCGGGAAGCTGTCGACTTCGTTGTAATAGCCAGTGTGGTCGCCATACGGGCCTTCGTCGGCCATTTCACCCGGATGGATCACGCCTTCCAGAATGATTTCAGCAGTAGCCGGCACTTGCAGGTCGTTACCGCGGCACTTCACCAGTTCGGTGCGATTGCCGCGCAACAGGCCGGCGAAAGCATACTCGGAGAGGCTGTCCGGCACCGGGGTCACGGCGCCCAGAATGGTTGCCGGGTCAGCGCCCAAGGCCACGGAGACCGGGAACGGCTGGCCGGGGTGTTTTTCGCACCATTCACGGTAATCCAGCGCGCCGCCACGGTGGCTCAACCAGCGCATGATCACCTTGTTGCGGCCGATCACCTGCTGACGATAGATACCGAGGTTCTGGCGATCCTTGTTCGGACCTTTGGTGACGGTCAGGCCCCAGGTAATCAGTGGACCGACGTCGCCCGGCCAGCAGGTCTGCACCGGCAACATCGCCAGATCGACATCGTCACCTTCGATGACCACTTCCTGGCACACCGCGTCTTTGACGACTTTGGGCGCCATGGCAATGATCTTGCGGAAGATCGGCAGCTTGGACCAGGCGTCTTTGAGGCCCTTCGGCGGCTCGGGCTCCTTGAGGAACGCCAACAGCTTGCCGATTTCGCGCAGCTCGCTGACCGCTTCTGCGCCCATGCCCAGCGCCACGCGCTCAGGGGTGCCGAACAGGTTGCCGAGTACGGGAATGTCATAACCGGTAGGGTTTTCGAAAAGCAGCGCCGGGCCCTTGGCGCGCAACGTGCGATCGCAGACCTCGGTCATTTCGAGCACTGGGGACACCGGAACCTGGATGCGCTTGAGTTCGCCGCGCTGTTCCAGGCCGCTGATAAAGTCGCGCAAGTCGCGATACTGCATGCGTGAGCCTCGTGTTGGCCGTGGCGTTCGGGGCAGGCAGTTTAGCGCCGAACCCCTCTATTCAGAACCACGAACTGCCGTTGATCAAAAATCAGATAGCAAAAAGCCGGGTTTCCCCGGCTTTTGCTGACTTTCTGCGATTTACTTGCGCTTCATCGACAGGAAGAACTCGTCGTTGGTCTTGGTCTGTTTCAGCTTGTCGACCAGGAACTCGATGGCAGAGACTTCGTCCATCGGGTGCAGCAACTTGCGCAGGATCCACATACGCTGCAGCTCGTCGTCGGCCGTCAGCAACTCTTCGCGGCGAGTACCGGAACGGTTGATGTTGATGGCCGGGAATACACGCTTTTCGGCGATCTTGCGGTCCAGAGGCAGTTCCATGTTGCCGGTGCCTTTGAATTCCTCGTAGATCACTTCGTCCATCTTCGAACCGGTTTCAACCAGCGCGGTCGCGATGATGGTCAGCGAACCACCTTCTTCGATGTTCCGTGCAGCACCGAAGAAACGTTTCGGTTTCTCCAGGGCGTGGGCATCGACACCACCGGTCAGCACCTTGCCGGAGCTCGGGATCACGGTGTTGTAGGCACGCGCCAGACGGGTGATGGAGTCAAGCAGGATCACCACGTCCTTCTTGTGTTCGACCAGGCGCTTGGCCTTCTCGATTACCATTTCGGCAACCTGCACGTGGCGGGTTGGCGGTTCGTCGAACGTCGAGGCAACCACTTCGCCGCGCACGGTGCGCTGCATTTCGGTCACTTCTTCCGGACGTTCGTCGATCAGCAATACGATCAGATGAACTTCAGGATTGTTACGTGCGATGTTCGCCGCGATGTTTTGCAGCATGATCGTTTTACCGGCTTTCGGCGGTGCAACGATCAGGCCTCGCTGGCCCTTGCCGATCGGGGCGCACAGGTCGATGACACGACCGGTCAAGTCTTCGGTGGAACCGTTGCCGGCTTCCATCTTCATGCGCACGGTCGGGAACAGCGGGGTCAGGTTCTCGAAGAGAATCTTGTTTTTCGCGTTCTCGGGACGATCGTAGTTGATCGTGTCAACCTTGAGCAGCGCGAAATACCGCTCGCCTTCCTTTGGAGGGCGGATCTTGCCAACGATGGTGTCACCGGTGCGCAAGTTGAAGCGGCGGATCTGGCTCGGCGAGACGTAGATATCGTCCGGGCCGGCAAGATAGGAAGCGTCAGCGGAGCGCAGGAAGCCGAAGCCGTCCTGGAGAATCTCCAGCACGCCATCACCGGAGATTTCCTCGCCGCTTTTAGCGTGCTTTTTGAGCAGGGAGAAAATCACGTCCTGCTTGCGCGAACGGGCCATATTTTCTATGCCCATCTGTTCGGCCAATTCGAGCAGTTCGGTAATCGGCTTTTGCTTGAGTTCAGTCAGATTCATATAGGAATGACGTAATCATTTATGGAGGGGGGAAATTAAGCTTTTGGCTTAATGAGGCCGCGCCGCAGAGAAGGCGACAGGATCGCGTACTTATTCGAAAAGGAGTGCGTCGGCGACGGCTAGCAGGGGGCAGTGGAGAAACCAGTGCGGGGCCGAATGTACCACCTGAATTTCGGAGCGTCTAGCCCTCAATAACGAAAAGGCCCCGCATTATGCGGGGCCTTTTCATGACGCTTTATAACAACGCTTAGATGTTGGCGTCGAGGAAAGCAGCCAGTTGCGACTTCGACAGCGCACCGACCTTGGTGGCTTCGACGTTGCCGTTCTTGAACAGCATCAGCGTCGGGATACCGCGTACGCCGTGCTTGGCCGGGGTTTCCTGGTTTTCATCGATGTTCAGCTTGGCAACGGTCAGCTTGCCAGCATAGGTGCCAGCAATCTCGTCCAGAACCGGGGCGATCATTTTGCAAGGGCCGCACCACTCAGCCCAGTAGTCAACAAGCACAGGGCCAGCAGCCTTCAGTACTTCTTCTTCGAAGTTAGCGTCGGTGACGTGCTTGATAAGATCGCTGCTCATGGATGTCTCCGGGTTGTAAGCAATAAAAAACGTGGCCCATCATAGCCGCCCTTCCCGTGTTCAGGAAGCCGCAGATGATTGAGTCTCGCTATGGTGGCCCATGAGTTTGGGTATAGCTCAAGTCATGAGGTGGCGGGAGCGACAAAAGCAATTCCGGTCCGCAGGGCGGCATTGCGCACATGCTCTTGCATGGCCTTCTGCGCGGCGCCAGAGGCCCGACGCGCCAGCGCGCGGAGGATTTTACGGTGCTCCTGCCAGGTTTCCATCGCCCGTTCGGCCCTGATGAACGGTAGCTTCTGGCTCTCCAGGAAGATGTCGGCGCTGGCGGAAAGGATGCTTAGCATCGCCTGATTGCCACTGGCCAGGAGGATACGTCGATGAAACTCGAAATCCAGTCGCGCCGCTGCATCGAAGTCGGCGGTCCGCAGTTCGTTGCGCATGGCGGCGACATTGTCTTCCAGGGCATCGAGTTCATCGGTGCTCAAGGTCACGGCAGCCAGCCCGGCGGCAAAACCTTCCAGCGCGTAGCGCAGCTGGAAAATGTCCAATGGCGATGCCTGAGCCGCGAACGGCCAGCCCGGCGCCGCATCGCCCCGGGGCAGATCTACCGGCGATTGCACGAACACCCCCTTGCCCGGCTGGATACTGACCACCCCCAGCGCGCTCAGGGACGACAACGCCTCGCGCAATGACGCCCGACTGACGCCCAACTGAGCTGCCAGATCCCGTTGCGACGGCAACGCGTCCCCCGCCCCGAAGCCTTGTTCGGTAATCAGTTTGCGGATGGCTTGCAGCGCCACTTCGGGTACGGCGCGGGAGATCGAGTTCATGGTTTTTTCAGACGAACCAGGCCAATGAGCGGCTAGTTGTAAAGCTATTCGCAACGCCCGGCAAGTCGTGCCCCATGGGGGTTCGGGAATTTTCACGGGTGCGCCATCAGGGTGCGAAATGTCACTCAACTGTTCAGACCAGTAAGACCGAACGACACCAGCAAAACCGTGGCCTGCGCCCCCCAAAAACCATTTTTGGCATGGCCCGTGCTCTGTCGATCCGCAGAAATCACTTCTCGCCGATCCGGAGATTTGCCATGACCCTGCGTTACAGCGCCCTCCTCGCCGCCTTGTTTGCCAGCCTGATGCTGAGCCAGGCACCCGCCCACGCCGACGGTCTGGAGGATGTGGTCAAGCGCGGCACCCTCAAAGTCGCCGTGCCCCAGGACTTCCCGCCGTTCGGTTCGGTCGGCCCGGACATGAAACCGCGCGGCCTCGATATTGACACCGCCAAACTGCTGGCCGACCAACTCAAGGTCAAACTCGAACTGACCCCGGTCAACAGCACCAACCGCATTCCGTTCCTGACCACAGGCAAAGTCGACCTGGTGATTTCCAGCCTGGGCAAGAACCCTGAGCGCGAGAAAGTCATCGACTTCTCACGTGCCTACGCGCCGTTCTACCTCGCCGTATTCGGCCCGCCAGACGCCGCCATCAAGGGCCTGGAGGATCTCAAGGGCAAAACCATCAGCGTCACCCGTGGCGCCATCGAAGACATCGAGCTGACCAAAGTCGCTCCTGAAGGCGCGACGATCAAACGCTTCGAAGACAACAACTCGACCATCGCCGCCTACCTCGCCGGGCAAGTCGACCTGATCGCCAGTGGCAACGTGGTGATGGTGGCGATCAGCGAGAAAAACCCGAAACGCGTGCCAGCCCTCAAGGTGAAGCTCAAGGATTCGCCGGTTTACGTCGGCGTGAACAAGAACGAGCCAGCGCTGCTGGGCAAGGTGAATGACATCCTCACCTCGGCCAAGGCTGACGGTGCGCTGGAAAAGAACTCGCAAACCTGGCTGAAAGAGCCGCTGCCGGCCGATCTCTGATCGTTCGCGGAGACGACTTATGGCTTATCAGTTCGATTTCTTGCCGGTGGTGGAAAACACCGATCTGCTGCTGCGCGGTGCGCTGTTCACCCTTGAGTTGACGGCCATTGGCGCGGTACTCGGAGTCGGTCTGGGTATCGTCGGGGCACTGGTGCGGGCGTGGAACATCCGCCCGTTCGCCGGCATTTTCGGGGTTTACGTCGAGTTGATCCGCAACACGCCATTCCTGGTGCAGTTGTTTTTCATCTTCTTCGGTTTGCCGTCGCTGGGCCTGCAGATTTCCGAATGGCAGGCGGCGGTGCTGGCGATGGTGATCAACCTTGGCGCCTATTCGACCGAGATCATCCGCGCCGGCATTCAAGCAATTCCGCGCGGGCAGTTGGAAGCCGCAGCCGCACTGGCGATGACCCGCTTCGAAGCCTTCCGCCACGTGGTGCTGCTACCAGCGCTGGGCAAGGTCTGGCCGGCCCTGAGCAGCCAGATCATCATCGTGATGCTCGGCTCGGCGGTCTGTTCGCAGATCGCCACCGAAGAGCTGAGCTTCGCCGCCAACTTCATTCAATCGCGCAACTTCCGCGCCTTTGAAACCTATGCCCTGACCACACTGATCTACCTGTGCATGGCGCTGCTGATCCGCCAATTGCTGAACTGGATCGGCCGGCGCTACATAGCAAGGAGCAGCAGCCAATGAGCGATTTCACCTTCTGGGACATCCTGCGCAACCTGCTCACCGGCCTGCAATGGACCCTCGCGCTGTCGCTGGTGGCATTTATCGGCGGCGGGCTGATCGGTTTGTTGATCATGGTGATGCGGATTTCAAAAAAGTCCCTGCCCAGCCACTTCGCCCGCACCTACATCGAACTGTTCCAGGGCACGCCGCTATTGATGCAGCTGTTTCTGGTGTTCTTCGGTGTGGCGCTGGCCGGTGTGGAGATTTCGCCGTGGATGGCCGCGGCGATAGCCTTGACGCTGTTCACCAGCGCCTATCTGGCGGAGATCTGGCGCGGTTGTGTCGATTCGATCCCCAATGGCCAGTGGGAAGCCTCCTCGAGCCTGGCGCTCAATCCGCTGGAGCAACTGCGTTACGTGATCCTGCCGCAAGCCTTGCGCATTGCCGTGGCGCCGACCGTGGGCTTCTCGGTGCAAGTGGTCAAAGGCACCGCCGTGACCTCGATCATCGGCTTCACCGAACTGACCAAGACCGGCGGCATGCTCGCCAACGCGACCTTCGAGCCCTTCATGGTCTACGGCCTGGTGGCGCTCGGTTACTTCCTGCTCTGCTACCCCTTGTCCCTCAGTGCGCGCTACCTGGAAAGGAGACTGCATGCCTCTGCTTAGAATTTCCGCCCTGCATAAATATTACGGCGACCATCATGTGCTCAAAGGCATCGACCTGAGTGTCGAGGAAGGCCAAGTGGTGGCGATCATCGGTCGCAGCGGCTCGGGCAAATCCACCTTGCTGCGCACCCTCAATGGCCTGGAATCGATCAATGACGGCGTGATCGAAGTTGATGGCGAATACCTCGACGCAGCCCGTGCCGACCTGCGCAGCTTGCGGCAGAAAGTCGGGATGGTGTTCCAGCAGTTCAATCTGTTCCCGCACCTCACTGTGGGCGAAAACGTCATGCTCGCGCCGCAAGTGGTGCAAAAAGTGCAGAAAGCCAAAGCCGCCGAACTGGCGCGGCACATGCTGGAACGGGTCGGACTGGGGGAAAAGTTCGATGCCTTCCCCGACCGGCTGTCTGGTGGCCAGCAACAGCGGGTGGCGATTGCCCGGGCGCTGGCGATGTCGCCGAAGGTGCTGTTGTGCGATGAAATCACCTCGGCGCTGGACCCGGAACTGGTCAACGAAGTGCTGAGCGTGGTCCGGCAACTGGCCAGGGAGGGCATGACGCTGATCATGGTCACCCATGAAATGCGTTTTGCCCGCGAGGTGGGGGACAAATTGGTGTTCATGCACCAGGGCAAGGTGCATGAGGTGGGGGATCCGAAGGTGCTGTTCGCCAACCCGCAGACGGCGGAACTGGCGAATTTTATCGGGACGGTGGAAGCGGCAGGCTGAAGGAAACTTAGTGCCTTTGAGGCCGCCTTCGCGGGCAAGCCCGCTCCCACAGGGTTCTCTGCTGGAACGCGATCATGTGTTCGACGCAAAAACCTGTGGGAGCGGGCTTGCCCGCGAAGAGGTCATTCGCAACACCACGGATGCCCCGTGGTAAAAGATCGCAGCCTTCGACAGCGCCTACGCGTTGGCGGCAGCGTTTGATCGTGGCAGGATGTCGGGGTTATCGACCGAGACCCCCTGACCATGCCGCTATCCCAAGCCAAGAATCTGTCCCTGATCGCCGCAATCGACCTGGGCTCCAACAGCTTTCACATGGTCGTGGCCAAGGCCCAGAACGGCGAAATCCGGATTCTCGAGCGTCTCGGGGAAAAGGTTCAGCTGGCCGCCGGCATCGACGAAGAACGTCAACTCAGCGAAGAATCCATGCAGCGCGGGCTCGATTGCCTGAAACGCTTCGCCCAACTGATCAGCGGTATGCCACCGGGCACCGTGCGGATCGTCGGCACCAACGCCCTGCGCGAAGCCCGTAACCGCGCCGAATTCATCCACCGCGCCGAAGAAATCCTTGGCCATCCGGTGGAAGTCATCTCGGGCCGTGAAGAAGCGCGCCTGATTTACCTCGGCGTCTCCCACACCCTCGCCGATACGCCGGGCAAGCGCCTGGTGGCTGACATCGGTGGCGGCAGTACCGAATTCATCATCGGCCAGCGCTTCGAACCGCTGCTGCGCGAAAGCCTGCAAATGGGTTGCGTCAGTTATACCCAGCGCTATTTCAAGGATGGCAAGATAACCCCGGCCCGCTATGCCCAGGCATACACCGCGGCGCGGCTGGAGATCATGAGCATCGAACACGCCCTGCACCGCCTGACCTGGGATGAAGCCATCGGCTCCTCGGGCACCATTCGCGCCATTGGCCTGGCACTGAAGGCCGGCGGGCATGGCACGGGCGAAGTGAATGCCGAAGGCCTGGCCTGGCTCAAGCGCAAGCTGTTCAAACTCGGCGATGCCGAAAAAATCGATTTCGAAGGCATCAAGCCCGACCGTCGGGCAATCTTCCCCGCCGGGCTGGCAATTCTCGAAGCAATCTTCGACGCCCTCGAATTGCAACGCATGGACCACTGTGAAGGCGCCCTGCGCGAAGGCGTGCTCTACGACCTGTTGGGCCGTCATCACCATGAAGACGTGCGTGAGCGCACCCTCAGCTCGCTGATGGAGCGTTACCACGTTGACCTGGAGCAAGCCGCCCGGGTTGAACGCAAGGCGCTGCACGCCTTCGATCAAGTGGCCGTGGATTGGGAGCTGGATGACGGTGTCTGGCGCGAACTGCTGAGCTGGGCCGCCAAAGTCCATGAAGTGGGCCTGGACATCGCCCACTATCAGTACCACAAGCACGGTGCTTACCTGATCGAGCACTCGGATCTGGCTGGTTTCTCCCGCGAAGACCAGCAAATGCTCGCGCTACTGGTACGTGGCCACCGACGCAACATTCCCAAGGACAAGTTCGCCGAATTCGGCGACGACGGCATCAAGCTGATTCGCCTGTGCGTGTTGCTGCGTTTTGCGATTCTGTTTCACCACATCCGCGGCACCCAGGAAATGCCTCAGGTCGTACTGCACGCCAACGGCCACAGCCTGGATGTGTTGTTCCCCGAACACTGGCTGGACGATAACCAGTTGACCCAGGCCGACTTCGCCCTCGAAGCGGAATGGCTGACTCGCGTCAGCTTCGTGCTTAACGTTCGTTGAAATTGAAAAAGGCCTTCTTCGGAAGGCCTTTTTTTGTGCCCGCGATTCAGCAGACGATGCAATCCCCATGTGGGAGCGGGCTTATGTGGCGAGGGGGCTTGCCCCCGTTGGGTCGCGAAGCGGCCCCAGAATCTGCGCTCGTGGTGTATCGGGTACACCGCGTGCAATGTTCTACGACTGCTACGCAGCCGAACGGGGGCAAGCCCCCTCGCCACACAGGTTCTGCGCGTTAACGAACGGTCAGAATCGGGCTACCCAAACGCTCCAGCAAGGTGGCCTGGGCACTGCGCGGGTTCTGGTTGCCGGTCGGCGTATTGCGGATATAGCGACCATCCGACTGCAGGCTCCAGCTGTGGGTGTTATCGGTGAGATAAAGCTCCAGCTCTTTCTTGACCCGCAATATCAGCTTCTTGCCCTCGACCGGGAAGCAAGTCTCGACGCGTTTGTCGAGGTTGCGCTCCATCCAGTCGGCGCTGGACAAGAACATCTGCTCTTCGCCGCCATTGAGGAAGTAAAAGACCCGGGTGTGTTCCAGGAAGCGGCCGATGATCGAGCGCACGTGGATGTTGTGGGACACGCCGGCGATGCCTGGGCGCAGGCAGCACATGCCGCGCACCACCAGATCGATACGCACCCCGGACTGGCTGGCCTTGTACAACGCGCGGATGACCTTCGGGTCGGTCAGCGAGTTGAACTTGGCGATGATGTGCGCCGGTTTGCCGTCTAGAGCGAATTGCGTCTCCCGGGCAATCATGTCGAGCATGCCCTTCTTCAACGTGAACGGCGCGTGCAGCAGTTTCTTCATGCGCAGGGTCTTGCCCATGCCAATCAACTGGCTGAACAGTTTGCCGACGTCTTCGCACAAGGCATCGTCGGAAGTCAGCAGGCTGTAGTCGGTGTACAGACGGGCGTTGGCTGCGTGGTAGTTGCCGGTCCCCAAGTGGGCATAACGGACAATTTCGCCCGCCTCGCGGCGTAAAATCAGCATCATCTTGGCGTGGGTCTTGAAGCCGACCACGCCGTAGATCACCACCGCGCCGGCCGCTTGCAGACGGCTGGCCAGTTGCAGGTTGGATTCTTCATCGAAGCGCGCGCGCAATTCGATTACCGCCGTCACTTCCTTGCCGTTGCGCGCAGCGTCCACCAGCGCGTCGACGATCTCGGAGTTGGCGCCGCTGCGATACAACGTCTGGCGAACCGCCAACACGTGCGGATCCTTGGCCGCCTGACGCAGCAAGTCGACCACCGGGGTGAACGACTCGAACGGGTGCAGCAGCAGAATGTCCTGCTTGCTGATCACGCTGAAAATGTTCTCGCTGTTTTGCAGCAGTTTCGGGATCTGCGGTGTGAACGGTGTGTATTGCAGCTCCGGATGACTGTCCAGGCCGGTGATGCTGAACAGCCGGGTCAGGTTGACCGGGCCGTTGACCTGGTACAGCTCGGTCTCATGCAGGTTGAACTGCTTGAGCAGGTAATCGGACAGGTGTTTGGGGCAGGTATCGGCGACTTCCAGACGCACCGCGTCACCGTAGCGACGGGAGAACAACTCACCGCGCAGGGCGCGAGCCAGGTCTTCGACATCTTCGGTGTCGACCGCGAGGTCGGCGTTTCGGGTCAGGCGGAACTGGTAGCAACCCTTGACCTTCATGCCCTGGAACAGGTCGTCGGCGTGGGCGTGGATCATCGACGACAGGAACACATAGTTGTCGCCGGGGCCGCCGACTTCTTCCGGCACCTTGATGATCCGCGGCAGCAGACGCGGTGCCGGGATAATCGCCAGACCGGAGTCGCGACCGAAGGCGTCGATGCCTTCGAGCTCGACGATGAAGTTCAGGCTCTTGTTCACCAGCAACGGAAACGGGTGCGTCGGGTCGAGGCCGATCGGGGTGATGATCGGCGCGATCTCGTCGCGGAAATAACGTCGAACCCAAGTCTTGAGCTTGGTGGTCCAGTAACGGCGACGGATGAAGCGGACCTGATGTTTTTCCAGTTCCGGCAACAGAATGTCATTGAGGATCGCATACTGACGATCGACGTGGCCGTGCACCAGTTCACTGATGCGAGCCAGGGCCTGGTGCGGTTGCAGGCCATCGGCGCCAGCCTGTTCGCGAGCGAAGGTGATCTGCTTCTTCAGGCCGGCCACACGAATCTCGAAGAACTCGTCCAGGTTGCTGGAGAAAATCAGCAAAAACTTCAGCCGCTCCAGCAATGGGTAGGACTCATCCAGCGCCTGCTCCAGCACGCGGATGTTGAACTGCAGTTGCGAGAGCTCACGATGGATGTACAGGCTGCTGTCATCCAGGCCGGGAATGGCAATCGCTGGCGCCGCCGCAACAACAGGCTCGGCCACCACTGCGGGAGGAGCAGGCTCCAGCTCCGGCGGGGTTTCGGCGATTGGCTCCACCACAGGTTGAGCGTCTTTTACGGCAACTTCAGTGAGTCCTTCGGTATTCATCGAATGTTCCTGGGAGGGCTATTTTTGCTCTCGTAACAATTGAGCAGCACGGACGGCAAAGTAAGTCAGGATGCCATCAGCGCCTGCACGTTTAAAAGCGGTCAGGGATTCGAGGATAACCCCTTCGCTCAACCAGCCATTCTGGATCGCTGCCATGTGCATGGCGTATTCGCCGCTGACCTGATAGACAAAGGTCGGCACTTTGAATTCTTCCTTGACCCGGCAAAGGATATCCAGATACGGCATGCCTGGCTTGACCATGACCATGTCCGCACCTTCTGACAAGTCCGCAGCCACTTCGTGCAGGGCTTCGTTGCTGTTGGCCGGGTCCATCTGATAGGAGGCCTTGTTGGCCTTGCCCAGGTTCAGCGCCGAACCCACCGCATCGCGGAACGGGCCGTAGTAGGCGCTGGCGTATTTGGCCGAGTAAGCCATGATCCGCACGTTGACGTGACCGGCCAGCTCCAGCGCTTCGCGGATCGCCTGAATGCGCCCGTCCATCATGTCCGAAGGCGCCACCACCTGAGCGCCGGCTTCGGCGTGGGACAGGGCCTGTTTAACCAGCGCGTCGACGGTAATGTCGTTCTGCACATAGCCTTCTTCATCAAGAATGCCGTCTTGACCGTGGGTGGTAAACGGGTCCAGAGCGACGTCGGTGATCACCCCCAGTTCCGGGAATCGGTCACGCAGCGCTCGGGTGGCGCGCTGGGCGATGCCGTCAGGATTCCAGGCTTCGGCGGCGTCCAGGGATTTGAGCTCCGGCGGCGTTACCGGGAACAATGCCAGGGCCGGAATTCCCAGCTCGACCCACTTGGCCGCTTCTTCCAGCAACAGGTCGATGGTCAGGCGCTCGACGCCCGGCATCGATGCCACCGCTTCGCGACGGTTTTCACCGTCCAGCACGAACACCGGCAGGATCAGGTCATCGACGGTCAGTACGTTTTCACGGACCAGTCGACGCGAGAAATCATCACGACGATTACGACGCAGGCGGGTTGCAGGAAACAAACGATTGGCGGGGGTAAAACTCACGGCAGACTCCTGAGCCCGCGCTGGCGGGCGAGCGTGACAGTTATAAGCGGCCATTATGACGAACGGATGACAGTTGTGCTTCAGCACGCCGCATTCCATTGTCCCTGTAGGAAATGTTCACGTCGAGACACATTTTGACACTTTCCTGAATGTGTCCGAGGGGTTAGGCTGCGCGTTCATTTCGCCAGCACCCAGACAATGCTCCAACAATTTCTTCAGGAATTCGGCTACTTCGCCCTCTTTCTCGGCACGTTCTTCGAAGGCGAAACCATCCTGGTGCTCGCAGGCTTCCTTGCGTTCCGTGGATACATGGACATCAAAGTGGTGATGCTCGTGGCATTCCTCGGCAGCTATGCCGGCGATCAGCTGTGGTACTTCCTGGGACGCAAGCACGGGCGCAAATTGCTGGCGCGCAAACCGCGCTGGCAACTGATGGGCGATCGGGCGCTGGAACATATCCGCAAGCATCCGGATATCTGGGTGCTGAGCTTTCGCTTTGTCTATGGACTGCGCACCGTGATGCCGGTGGCGATCGGTCTGTCGGGCTATCCGCCGGGACGTTATCTGCTGCTCAACGGGATTGGCGCAGCCATCTGGGCCGCCGCCCTGGCGTCCGCCGCTTATCACTTTGGCGCAGTGCTCGAAGGCATGCTCGGTAGCGTCAAGAAGTATGAGCTGTGGGTACTGGGCGCCCTGCTGGTATTGGGCTTTTTCCTGTGGCTGCGCCGGCGCTTCAAGAATGCCCGTCTGGCGAAGCAGATCTATGCCGACGAGCAAGCGTTGAAAGCCGAACAGGCCAAATCCAGCGAATCTACGACGCCCATCGAGTGAAGCGGTTTGTGCAACAGTAGAGACCGATTCCGCTGAGCAGGCTGTAACTGAGCAGCCCCACCCAGCCCGCCGCGCCGCCCATTACATGGGCCGGCCATAACCCGACCATTGGCGCCAGCCATACCAGCGGCAGGTTTGACGCCAGCCGCAACAGCTCCAGCTTCAATGCCTGCGGGCGATTTTCCAGGGCCATGCCCAACACAAACAACCCCAGCGCCACGGCGCCCCAGCCCAACACCAAGGCTGCGGTGGGCAGACTGTGCTCCAGGTTCATCAAGTAACTGCCCAAGGCGATGTAGACGCAAAATTGCAGCGCCACATACCACTGCTGGCGTCCGTCGAGTGGAACCTCGAATTTGCGGAACTGGCTAAGGTCCGGTTTGTTCATCGGGTACTTGGCCGCCACATCCGCCGGCCGCCAACCGGTGCGCATGAACCAGATCCGCAGTTTGTCCCATCTGCTTTCTGCGCGCCGGGCGTCATCCCACAGCTGCACATAGAACTGCACGTTCGCCCACAACGGATTCCAGCTCGCCAGCGGCGTGGTCACGCCGAAAATCACCGGTTCGTTGTCATCCTCTTCCTGGAACGAGCCAAATAGACGGTCCCAAATAATGAACACCCCGCCGTAGTTGCGATCCATGTAAAGAGCGTTCTGTGCATGGTGAGCCCGATGATTGGACGGCGTGACGAAGCACCATTCGAACCAGCCAAGCTTGGGAATGTGCCGGGTATGCACCCAGAATTGGTACAGCAGATTCAGCGCCGCAACGCTGACGAACACCACCAGCGGCACGCCGAGCACGGCCATGGGCAGGTAGAAAATCCAGCTCAACAGGAACCCGGTGCTGGTCTGGCGCAAGGCCGTGGAGAGGTTGTACTCCTCGCTCTGATGATGCACCGAGTGCGCGGCCCAGAGGATGTTGCGTTCGTGGCCCATGCGGTGCAGCCAGTAGTAGCAGAAGTCGTAGAAAACGAAAGCGAACACCCAGACCCAGACGCTGTCGGCCGACAGCTCGATCACGGCCAGATGCTTCAGGGCGAAAGCATAAGTCACCAGGCCGACGCCTTTGGTAAGCAGGCCCGTGGTAGTCGACAGCACACCCGTGCTGAGGCTGTTGATCGCGTCTGCCAAGCGGTAATTGCTCACTGCGCGCCAACGGTCAGCCAGCAACTCGACTGCAATCAGCACAAAGAAAAACGGCACCGCATACAGAATGAAGTCCATGACGCGCCCTGATCAGAATCGTTCAGCAGAGATTAGGTGTAGCCGCGTATTAACCCTATGGCAACGAATGACAAATTAGTGGACATTTAACGCCATGAATCTGGAGAAAAGCCCATGAGCAAAAAAATTGCAGTGATCCTTTCCGGCTGCGGCGTGTACGACGGCGCCGAGATCCACGAAAGCGTGATCACCCTGCTGCGGCTGGACCAGCGCGGTGCCCAGGTGCAGTGTTTCGCACCCGATATCGCGCAATTGCATGTGATCAACCACCTGACTGGCGAAGAAATGCCCGAGGCGCGCAACGTGCTGGTGGAATCGGCACGGATCGCCCGAGGCAACATCAAGGATATCCGTGAAGCCAGCGTCGAAGATTTCGATGCGCTGATCATTCCCGGCGGATTCGGATCAGCCAAGAATCTGTCGAACTTTGCCGTCGAAGGTGCCGGATGCAGCGTTCAGCCTGATGTGCTGGCGCTGACCGAAGCGTTCGCCGAAGCCGGCAAACCGGTGGGCCTGATCTGCATCTCGCCGGCGCTGGCGGCCAAGATCTACGGCCCAGGCGTGACCTGCACCATCGGCAACGATGCCGATACAGCCGCCGCGATGAGTAAAATGGGCGCCACCCATGCCGAGTGCGCGGTGACCGACATCGTCGAAGACAAGGCGCGCAAACTGGTAAGCACGCCGGCGTACATGCTGGCCCAATCGATCAGCGAGGCCGCTTCTGGCATCAACAAACTGGTCGACCGCGTGCTGGAACTGACCCACGAGAACGACGAGTAAAGAAGCAAGATCAAAAGATCGCAGGCTTCGCCAGCTCCTACATGGACCGTGACCGACGCAAATTACAGGTTTATGCGAATCCTGTAGGAGCTGCCGAAGGCTGCGATCTTTTCAGGCTTTACGCGATAACCGCGTGAGTATCCGGTCCAGCGCATTGGCGAATGCCTGCTTCTCGCGCTCGCCAAACGGCGCCGGTCCGCCGCTCATCTGGCCCTGCTCGCGCAGATCGGTGAACAGGTTTCGCACCGCCAGTCGATCGCCCATGTTCTGCGCATCGAACTCCTTGCCCCGCGGGTCCAGCGCCGCGACGCCCTTCTTTACCAGCCGATCCGCCAGCGGTACATCGCTGCAAATCACCAGCTCACCCGGCGCCGCGTGTTCCACCAGGTAATCGTCGGCGGCATCCGGGCCGCTGGGCACCACGATCAGTTTCACCAAGGCGAGGCCCGGTTTGATCTGCGGCTGACCGGCCACCAGCACCACTTCAAACTGGCGCTTGAGGGCGAACTTCACCACCAGATCCTTGGCTGCCCGAGGGCAAGCGTCAGCATCGATCCACACGCGCATAGCGTTTCCTCTATTGAAAAGCATCGCGGGCAAGCCCGCTCCCACAAGGTTAGCGCTTAACCTGTGGGAGCGAGGCTTGCCCGCGAATATGAGCGCAGCGAATGCTTTTAAGAAACCTGCATCCGCCGCTTCTCGGCCATTCGGCTACGGCTGTACAACACAATGATCGCAATGATCGCCACAGCCTGAGCACTCAGCGAATACGCATCAGCGTGGATCCCCAGCCAGTCGAAGTCAAAGAATGGTACCGGCCGCGTGCCGAAGATCCCGGCTTCCTGCAATGCCTTCACGCCATGGCCGGCAAACACCACCGACAACGCGCAGAGCAAACCGGCATTGATGCCGAAGAACAACGCCAGCGGCAGTTTCGCCGAGCCGCGCAGAATCACCCACGCCAGACCAATCAGCAATACCAGCGCCGTCGCTCCGCCCGCCATTACGGCGTTGTGCCCTGCCGGCCCGGCTTGCAGCCACAGGGTTTCGTAAAACAGGATCACTTCGAACAGCTCGCGATACACCGAGAAGAACGCCAGGATTGCAAAGCCGAAACGCCCGCCGCCGCTTACCAGGCTGCTCTTGATGTAATCCTGCCAGGCCGCTGCGTGGCGACGGTCGTGCATCCACACGCCGAGCCAGAGCACCATGACACTGGCAAACAACGCCGTCGCACCTTCCAGCAGTTCACGTTGCGCGCCGCTGACGTCGATCACATACGCCGCCACTGCCCAGGTCGCCAGCCCGGCCAGCAGTGCCAGGCCCCAGCCGATGTTGACGCTGCGCACCGCCGATTGCTGGCCGGTATTGCGCAGGAAGGCGAGAATCGCCGCGAGCACCAGAATCGCTTCCAGACCTTCGCGCAACAGGATCAACAGACCGGAAACGTAGCTCAGCGACCAGCTCAAGCCATCACTGCCCAATAAGCCGGCAGACTCTTTCAACTTGGCTTTGGCCGCTTCCAGACGCTGCTCGGCCTGGGCCACCGGCAAGCCGTCCTGCAACGACTGACGGTACGCCATGAGGGATTTTTCGGTGTCTTTGCGCACGTTGGCGTCGACGTTGTCCAGCGAGCTTTCAACCAGCTCGAAGCCTTCCAGGTACGCCGCTACCGACAAGTCATAAGCCTGATCGTGATCGCCGGCGCGGTAGGCTGCGATGCTCTTGTCCAGGGTGGCGGCCGTGTAATCAAGCAACTGCCCCGGCCCACGCTTGACCTGCGGCGGTTGCGCCCGTTGTGCACGGAAGGTAGCGGCTGCTTGCGGGCCTTCGGCGGCCAGCACTTCGGCTGGTGTCTGACGCGCGAGGTCGGCGATGTTGTAGGTTTTCCCGGATGTGGCCGCAGCCGGATCGGCGCTGAAGCTGGCGATGTAGGTTGCCAGGTCCCAACGTTGACGATCATCCAGTTGATCGGCGAAGGCCGGCATGTCGGTGCCTTCGACCCCCATGCCCAGCGTGTTGTAGATCGCATAGAGGCTCAGACGGTCCAGTCGCACGGCATCCCGCAGATTGGCCGGCGGCGGCGTCATGCCGACGCCCGCCGGGCCGTCACCGGCCCCCGCATCGCCATGGCATACCGAACATTGCTGGGCATACAGCGGCGCACCGCGAGTCGGGTCGGGGGTAATGACCGGGGCCTGGCTGACCTCATAGGTCACCGCCAGTCTGGCCCCCAGCTGACGCGCCTGACGGGCAACATCCGCGCCATTCTTGCGAGCAGCGATGGCCGCGCCAAGGCTGTCGACGCCCTGCTCCAGCTCTGCGCGCTCGGGTTTGGCCGGCAAATCGGCGATCAAACCTTGCAGCACTTTTAGGAATTCCTGTTGTTCGCGGTACTCAGGTTCATCGATGACGTTGCCCGCCTCCACCGTCGCCGGGTAATCGGCGCCGATGTAATCGAGCAAATGCAAGGCCTTGGGCGCACCTTCTGCGGTTTCGGCCAGCGTATTGAAGCTGCAGAACGCAATCATCGGCAGCACAAGCCACGCCAGAAAACGAGAGGAAGCAGTCATGAATAACTCTCAAATGGAAATACGAAGTAACACATTGTTCACTTCGAATGAGTTTCACTCAAGCTTTGTTGGAATTTCCTGGGAAAGCGCTGTGGTGTTCGGCCTGAAATAAGTAATGGCACATCGCGGAAATTTGCAATTAAAAAGCCATTACATGGCCAGCATCCCTGTTTATAATGCCGCGCCTTCGTTATTGCGATATGGCATTTAAGCTCCTTTTTTTATGAGGAATTGGCAGGAGGCCAACAGCCCTGCCGATGGGTCCCAACAGCCCGACCAGCACGCGGCTGCTTAAATTCAGGGAAGACGTACCCCTTATGGCATTCCATGCCCCCACCTTGATCGCGCTCAGCGCTGTCACCTTGCTTTGCGGCTGCTCGGCCTTTCGTAACTACGATTCGGAACTTGCACAAACCAACCAGCAACTGGCCTCCGGCAACGTCGACGCCGCCTTGACCCTGCTGGAAAAGAACAACACCAGCAAAGACAAAGACCTGCTCTATTACTTCGAGAAAGGTGAATTGCTGCGCGCCAAGGGCGACTTGTCCGGCAGCCAGAACGCCTGGTCCAGTGCCGATCAGGTGGTGGGCAAGTGGGAAGACGCGGTCAAGCTCGACACCGACAAATACCTGGCTCAGTTCGGCAGCTTCCTGGTCAACGATAAAGTGCGTCGCTACGAAGGCTACGATTACGAAAAAGTCATGCTGACCACGCAGATGGCCCTCAACCTGCTGGCGGTGAATGACTTCGATGGCGCGCGCACGGCGATCAAGAAGACTCACGAGCGTGAAGCGGTGATTGCCGACCTTCGTGACAAGGAATACCTCAAGAGCGAAGAGCAAGCCGAGAAACAAGGCGTCAAAACCCAGTACAAGGATTTGCAGGGTTACCCGGTGGCCAGCCTCGATGCGCCGGAAGTGGTCAGCCTGAAAAACAGCTACCAGAGCGCGTTCAGCCATTATCTGGCCGGCTTCGTCTATGAAGCCCTGGGCGAGAAAGATCTGGCGGCACCAGGTTATCGCAAGGCCGCCGAGCTGCGTCCGAACACGCCGCTGCTGGAGCAGGCGCTGGTGAATCTCGACAAACCCGCCAAGAACGAGGACAGCGACATCCTGATCGTGGTGCAAAGCGGTCTGGCGCCGTCCCGTGATTCGATCCGCATTCCGCTGCCGTTGCCGATCAGCAATAACGTGGTGATTACGCCGCTGTCATTCCCGATCATCAAGCCGGACACCTCCACCGCCGTGTTTGCCCAAATCGGCGTGGACGGTCAGCAGTTGGACCTGACCCCACTCAACAGCACCACTGCCATGTCCCGTCGCGCGCTGCGTGATGACATGCCAGGCATCATCCTGCGCACTACCGTGCGGGCGATCACTCGTGGCGTGGCACAGAAGCAGATCAACGAAACCAACCCGCTGGCGGGTCTTGCGGTCGGCATCACTTCAGCCGTACTCGAAGGCGCCGATACCCGTACGTGGCGCACGCTGCCGGACAACACTCAGGTGGTGCGGCTGCGTTTGAAGAAAGGCGAGCACAGCGTCACGTTGCCGAGCGCCGTGGGTGGCTCGGTGGTCAAGGTCACCGTCGATCAGCGCTTTCAGGTCATCACCCTGCGCGCCGTGGGCAATCACGTGTTCACCAGCGGCCTGGCTGCGCATGTGATCCCGAGCGCCAACCCGACCGCCGTGGCCAGCCTCAAACAACCTTAAGAACGGAGTCTTTGCATGCGTTTCAAATTCATCGCTGTCGTCGCCCTGGCCTTGCTGGCCGGCTGCGCCACCCCGCCACCGCCGGAGCCAGGCAGCGCGGCCAGCAAGGTCGTGGCCATGGGCAAGCTCAAGAACATCGTGGTCGGCGCCATGCGCGTGGCCCGGGAAAACGGTTTCATGACGGTCAATGCGCAGTTGAGCAACACCAGCTACAACAACAAGACCTTCTACTACCGCTTTGCCTGGCTCGGCCCTGAAGGTTTTCCGGTTGCCGAAGAGGAAACCTGGAAAAGCCAGATGATGTACGGCGAGCAGACCAGTTTTATCCAGGCCATTGCGCCGACCGCCAAAGCCGTGGATTTCCGTCTCGAAATCAAAACGCCTTAAGCCCGACACCCTATTCGTTCAGTTCTAGAGAGCATTCCCATGTTTGCACGCTTTTCGTTCATCGCCTTCATCGCCCTGCTGGCCAGCGGTTGCGCCAACACTTCGCCGACGCTTGGCAACAAAAACATCAGCTACGGCGACACCAAGGCCGTGGAAACCGTGACCAACGAATTCGGTTCCACTGATCTGCAGATGATCGCTGAATCCATGACCCGCTCCCTGGCCCAGTCCGGCATCTTGCAAGGCCGCCCGGTGGTTCAGGTCTACGACGTGAAGAACAAGACCAGCGAGTACATCGATACCCGCGAAATCACCACCAGCATCAAGACTCAACTGATGAAGTCCGGCACTGCCCGCTTCGCCAGCGACAACACCGCCATGCAAAGCCAGGTCGACCAGCTCAAGCTGCAAAACCAGAGCGGTTTGTACAAGAAAAGCACCGTGGCCAAGACGGGCAACATGATCGCCGCCCAATACCGTCTTGAAGGTTCGATCAGCTCGATCGTCAAGCGCAGCAGCGATTACAAGGACGTCTTCTACAAATTCAGCCTGCAGTTGATCGACGTTGAAAGCGGCCTGGCCGAGTGGATGGACGAAAAAGAGATCCGCAAGACCACGGAGCGTTAATCGATGCGCGCATGGATTGGCATGATGGCCCTGGCTTGCGCGTTCAGCGTGCAAGCGGCCCCGAAAGTCGCGGTGACGGATCTGGCGTATCAGGAGCGGGTGGAGCAATACATCCACATCGTTTCGGCACAGAGCAACCACAGCCAGAGTTATTACGGCGCCAGCGGCTCTTCGAGTTACAACGAGATCGAAGCGACCAGCAGCTACATCGAGCAAGGCGAGCTGCGTAAATTCACCGGCGACATCAAGGGCGAGATTCTGCGCACCGGCATGTTCCAGCTGGTGCAAGGCACGCCTTACACAGCATCGTCCAAAGGTGATGTGTATGACGTGATCAAGCGGATCAAGGCCGGTAACTTCAAGGGTGCCGACTACGTGCTGTTCGGCACCGTGTCGGACATCGATTTCACCCGCGACATGAATGAGCTGGCCAACACCGACAGCTATGCGGCGGTGCTGGGGCTGACGTTGGTGGCGGACTTCAGCCTGATCAACACCAAGACCTTTGAAATCACCTCGGCGTTCACGGCGATGGGCGAAGGTCAGGACACCAAACTGGTGAATGGTCGGGACATCAGGATTTCACTGAACCGCCCACGGGTGGTACGTGACGTGTCCAAGGCGCTGGGTGAAGATGTGGCTGCGCAACTGAGCCAACAGCTCGGTGGCGATGGTGGCTACGAGCAGCCGAGGCAAGCGCCGCTGCGCAATAACCTGCCGCAGGATACGGCGCCGGTGATTTTGCACTGACCTCAGGTTGGCTATCTGTGGCGAGGGGGCTTTGTGGCGAGGGAGCTTGCTCCCGTTCTGATCGTTCCCACGCCCCGCGTGGGAATGCAGCCAGGGACGCTCTGCGTCCCAAAGAGCCGAACGCGAAGCGTCCGTTGAGGCATTCCCACGCAGAGCATGGGAACGATCAGGCGACCTGAAGAGGTCGCCTTTTTTGTGCCTGACGGTCTATGCCGCCGCTTTGCGCAGGGTCGCCATGAACGCCGCCGCGCCAATGAACAATCCGGCAAAAGTCCGGTTCATGCGTTGTTGCTGCTTGGGTGTGCGCAGCAAACGCAGCACCTTGGCCGCCAGCCCGGTGTAGCCGGCCATGACGATCAGGTCGACGCCGATCATGGTCACGCCGAGAATCAGGTACTGGGCCACCAGCGGCGCGTGAGGGTCGATGAATTGCGGCAGCACCGCAAGCATGAACACCAAGGCCTTGGGGTTGCTGATGTTCACCAGAAAGCCCCGGAACACCAGCGCCATCGGCTTGCCGATCTGCCGGATGGCGGCATCGTCGCTCATGTCATTGGGCAGCGCGCGCCATTGCTTGACCGCGAGGTAGACCAGGTAAGCCACGCCAAACCATTTGATCGCATAAAAAGCCGTGGCCGAAGCCGCGAGGATCGCCCCCACACCGGCCGCGACAATCGCGATCTGCAAGGCCAGGCCCAGTTGCAGGCCCAGAGCATTCCAGTAGCCGCGCCAGAAACCGTAGCGCAAACCGCTGGACATCGACGCAATGGCGCCGGCACCGGGTGAAAGACTGATCACCCAGCAGGCGGCAAAAAAAGCCAGCCATGTTTGAAGCACCATCGCCCACCTCGATTCAGACTCGTGACAGACACCTAAACTAATGCGCCTTCGGGCCGATGACTACCGATTTTTTGTGGGATATGGCGACTGTCGATCTGCGCTTACGGCTTGAAGGGCCCATCGTCTGACGGACCGCCATCGCGAGCAAGCTCGCTTCACAGGGTTTCGGGCTGATCACAAACCTGTAATCCGCCCCCAAAAAACTGTGGGAGCGGGCTTGCCCGCGATGGCGGTGTGTCAGGCAACAGAAGGCTTACTTTTCGAACCCGTTCGAAGGGAGCACATCCGTCCCACGCCAACGCCGGACCGAGCGCTGGAAAAACAGGCTATTGGGCACCTGCACCATGGCGCTGCCGGTGCCGAGTTCTTCGGCTTCGATCAGCGTGGTGTAGAGCAGATTGATCGCCACCACCCGGCCTTTGACACCGGGCTTGTCGGTGGTATCCACCAACTCGACCACATCGCCGATACGAAACGGGCCGACGGTAAAGATCAGGATCGCGCACAGCAAGTTGGAGAGCACGCTCCACATGGCGAAAAACGCCACGGCGGCCACTGCAACGAAACCGGACAATGCCGTCCAGAGCACTGTGGCCGACACGCCAAGGCGTTCCAGCACAAAGATCAACGCACTGCCCATGATCAGCCAGCGCAAACCACCGCGCAGCGGCATGAAAAACTGCGGCGGAAACGGATAGCGTTCGCCCAGGCGAGTCAGGCATTTAGCGACGACGCGCTGAGCGATATAACCGGCCAGCAGGATCAGCAGAATTTGCACGACCAGCCAGAGCGGCTCGCCCCACCCAGCCGGCAGCGGCAACTTGAAGGCTTCCATCAGGACAACGCCTCCAGCTCCGCCTGCATGCTTTCGAGCAGTTCGAGCGCTTCCATCCAGGCTTCTTCCAGCTCCGCTTCACGCACCTTCAGCTTGGCCTGTTCAGCCAGCAAATCACGCAAATCGTTCTTGCGCATCGGCTCGTAAATGTCGCTGTCGCCGAGGCTGGTATCGATTTTCGCCAGCTTCTCGTGCAGCTTGCCCAGCTCGGCTTCAAGCTTGTCAGCCTCACGCTTGTGCGGTGCCAGTTGCTGACGCAACGCAGCAGCCGCCTGGCGCTGGGCTTTCTTGTCGGTCTTGTCCGGATTGACCGGCGTATTGCTGACCGGGGCGTTGCGTTGACGGTATTCCACCAGCCAACGGGCGTAATCCTCCAGGTCGCCGTCGAACTCCTCGACCTTGCCGTCTGCCACCAGATAGAAATTGTCAGTGGTGCTTTTGAGCAGATGGCGATCGTGTGAGACCACCAAAACCGCGCCACTGAACTCCTGCAGCGCCATGGTCAGCGCCAGACGCATTTCCAGATCCAGGTGGTTGGTCGGTTCATCGAGCAGCAACAGGTTGGGTCGATCCCAAGCGATCAATGCCAAGGCCAGACGTGCCTTCTCACCGCCAGAGAAATTAAGGACTGGCTCATCGATACGCGCGCCACGGAAGTCGAAACCACCGAGGAAATCACGCAAGGTTTGCTCTCGTTCGGTCGGCGCCAGGCGCTGCAAATGCAGCAACGGGCTGGCTTTGGCGTCGAGAGAATCCAGTTGATGCTGGGCGAAGTAACCCACGACGGTATTTTCACCGCGCGTCAGGCGACCCGCCAACGGCTCAAGCTCACCGGAGAGGTTTTTGATCAGGGTCGATTTACCGGCGCCGTTCGGGCCGAGCAAACCGATGCGCGCACCAGGGGTCAGTTGCAGCTTGACCTTCTCCAGCACGGCTTTGTCGCCGTAACCCAGTCGAGCATCTGACAGGTCGATCAGCGGGCTGGAAATTTTCGTCGACTCGCGGAAGACGAAATCGAACGGCGAATCGACGTGGGCGGCGGACAGCTCTTCCATCCGCTCCAGTGCCTTGATCCGGCTTTGGGCCTGACGGGCCTTGGTGGCCTGAGCCTTGAAGCGGGCGATGTAGCTTTCCATGTGCGCACGTTGCGCCTGCTGCTTCTCGTAGGCCTGTTGTTGCTGGGCCAGACGTTCGGCACGGGCACGTTCGAAAGCGCTGTAACCACCGCGATACAGGGTGATCTTGCGTTGATCGACGTGGGCGACGTGATCGACCACGGCATCGAGGAAGTCCCGGTCGTGGGAGATCAGCAGCAAAGTGCCGGGATAGCTTTTAAGCCACTCTTCGAGCCAGATGATGGCGTCGAGGTCCAAGTGGTTGGTCGGTTCGTCGAGCAGCAACAGGTCCGAAGGGCACATCAAAGCCTGCGCCAGATTCAGACGCATCCGCCAGCCACCGGAGAAATCTCCTACTTGCCGATCCATCTGCTCGTTGGTGAACCCAAGGCCGGCCAGCAACTTGCGGGCCCGGGCATCGGCGGTGTAGCCGTCGGCGCTGTCGAGCTCCGAGTGCAGGCGGGCCTGAGCGGCACCGTCATGGGCCGCTTCGGCTGCGGCGAGGTCGCGTTGCACCTCGCGCAGGCGCAGGTCGCCATCGAGCACGTAGTCGACCGCCAGGCGTTCGAGTGTCTCGATTTCCTGGCGCATGTGGGCGATGCGCCAGTCGGCCGGCAAGAAGCAGTCACCCGAGTCCGGATGCAGTTCGCCACGAATCAAGGCGAACAGGCTCGATTTGCCGGCGCCGTTGGCACCGATGAGGCCGGCTTTGTGGCCGGCGTGCAGGGTCAGCTCGGCGTCTTCTAGCAGACGTTGCGGGCCACGCTGTAAAGTGAGGTTCTGAAGTCGAATCATAATGGCGGCGGAGTCTACCAGCTTCGCTCGCAACTGGCGCGAGTAGCACTATGTCCTCTGACCTGTGGAGCTTTTCCGTTACCACGTATTCTCGTCGTGGCGTTGAACGCGCATGCCTGCACTTGCAGTCCAGGGGTGTGAACGTGTGCCTGCTGCTGTGCGGGTTATGGCTGGGAGAACGGGGCGTTGCCTGCAGCGAGCGACGCTTGCAGCAGCTACGCGATGTAGCCGGGCCTTGGGATGCGGATGTCGTGCAACCATTGCGCACCTTGCGCCAGCAATGGAAAGCCGCTGCGAGCGAGGATGCCGGGCTGGATGATTTACGCGGACGCGTGAAGACACTGGAGATGGAAGCCGAAAGGCATTTGTTGCTGCGACTGGAACGTTTGACGCAGCGTTGGCCGCAGGATGAGGCGACCGATCTCTCGGCCTGGCTGGAAGGTGTGGCGGCAGGCGCCGCCAACCTGGACCGCGACGCGCTGCATCAGCTGCGCGTCGCGGCAACCGGCACTTAGGAAGCGCTGGTCGGGGTAGTGCTGGTGCTCGACGGCGCGGCTGGCGTTGGCACAGACGCAGTTGTCGGGGTGGTTGCTGCAGGTACGGGCGCAGCCGAAGCAGCGGGTGCGGGTGCTGCAGTCGCTGGCTTGGCAGCAGGCGCAGTGGCCGGTTTGGCAGCAGCGACCGGCTTTTTCACGGCCGGTTTTGCTGCTGGCTTGGCCGCGGTTTTGGCTGCTGGTTTCGCAGTCGGTTTGGCGGCTGGCTTGGCGGCTGGCTTGGCAGCGGCAGCGGGTTTGGCAGCAGCGGTTCTGGTAGCTGGTTTAGCAGCGGGTTTAGCCGCCGTTTTTACAGCGGTTTTCGCAGCAGGCTTGGCCGCGGCGGTTTTAGCTACAGCCGGTTTGGCGGCGGCAGTTTTAGCGGCTGGCTTGGCAGCAGGTTTAGCCGCTGCCGTTTTTGCGGCGGGTTTGGCAGCCGTGGTTTTTGCAGCCGGTTTAGCGGCAGCTGTTTTGGCGGCAGTTGTTTTGGCGGCAGTTGTTTTGGCAGCAGCAGGCTTGGCGGCAGGTTTGGCAGCCGTCGTTTTAGCTGCTGGTTTTGCAGCACTGGCAGCGACTGTTTTTTTCGCCGCCGGTTTTACGGCTGGCTTGGCTGTGGTTTTCACCGCAGTTTTGGCTGGTGCTTTCGCAGCAGCTGGTTTGGCCGCAGCCTTCTTCACAGGTGCCGCCGCTGGCTTGGCCGAACGCAGGGATAACGCCTTGCCGACAGCCTCCTGGACACGACCGACACCCTGGGCCAGTTTCAGGCTTTCTTGAGCATCGCGTTTGAGTTGCAGGATGTAGCTGCGCGTTTCGGACTGGCGATCCTTGAGGGCATCGAGCAAGTTCTCAAGTTCTTTCACCGCCTCCTTGGCCTTGGCTTGCGCCTTGGCTTTGCCGGCCGCCGCCGCATCCTGCAATTTGGTCCGGGATTTGTGCAGTTTTTCCTGCGCTTTTCCGCGCTGCTTCTCCAGTTTGGCGAGCAGTTTTTCAGCATCAGCCAAGGCTTGGGAACAAGCGTTTTCCAAATGCTCGAGCAGGCTGCCCGAGAGTTGTTGGAGTAAGTGCAACGGAGTATTTACTGGCTTCTTGGTGGCCGACATGATTTACCTCCTGGCTGACGTGAATGCGGCTCATACTAGACCTCTGCTGCAACCGCCGCTAGGGCCTGTTGACAGTATCGAAAGCACGCCGTTGCAACATCGCCAAAATGTTCTGCACGCAGCCAAAACCAGTTCACCTTCGAGCGCATCCACACTGGCATAATCCTGCTCATCCCAGGCTGGAGAGTGCCCATGTCGCGCTACCTTTTTTTATCGTTGTGCGTGTGTTTTTCTGTGGCACAAGCCACCGAAAAAAACGCCGCAAATGACACTCACGATCTCGCTTACAGCTTGGGCGCAAGTCTTGGCGAACGCTTGCGCCAGGAAGTTCCGGACCTGCAACTTCAGGCCCTGCTCGAAGGTTTGCAGCAAGCCTATCAAGGCAAGCCGCTGGCGCTGAAAGATGAGCGGATCGAACAGATTCTGGCTGAGCATGAAGCCCGGATTGCCATGCAGTCACCGGTACCGCAAAGCGAATTGGCACTGGAAAACGAGCGACGGTTTCTCATTGAAGAAAAAGCCAAACCCGGCGTGCGCGAACTGGCCGATGGAATACTGCTGACCGAGTGGGTGCAGGGCACCGGCGCCAAGGCCGGTCCGAATGGCAAAGTCCAGGTGCTGTATACCGGACGCCTGCCTGACGGCTCGGTGTTCGACCAGAACAGCCAGGCGCAGTGGTTCAGTCTCGATAGCGTAATCAGTGGATGGCGCAGTGCGCTGCAAAACATGCCGGTCGGCGCGAAATGGCGCCTGGTGATTCCGTCGGCGCAAGCCTACGGCGCCGACGGTGCCGGCGATGTGATCGCGCCGTTCACGCCGCTGGTATTCGAGGTCGAATTGCTGGGTGCTAAAAGCTGAAAGCCGTGAACGAAAAACGGCGCGCATAGGCGCACCGTTTTGAGGGTGTTGCCGGATACGGTTCAGGCCTGAACCGAATCCTCTTGCTTGTGAGCGGTGTGCAGCACTTCAATCAGGCAATCTTCCAGTTCGAAGCGTTCGTGCAACAAGCCACCCAGCTCCTTGAATTTCTCCGCGACACACTTGCCGGCATCACACAGATCGTTGAACGCCAGCAGCTTTTCGGTGATGACGTCGATGCGCGGGTAGATCTGCTCGGCGAGTTCCAGGCCACGCTTGTCGTTGAAGGCCTTGGCCTCACTTGTCAGTTGTTCGTAGATCTCGAAATGCCCGGCAGACACGTAGTCGACCAGCACACCGCAGAACTCCTGCAACCGTTTTCGGTCCTCGCTCAGAGCCTCGGGCTTGTCGCCGAGAGCATCATAGGCCCGAACCAGTTCGTGACGCTCCTGCAACCAGCGATCGATCAGCAGATGCACTCCACCCCAGCGTTCCTGAGCATTCTGACAACTTTCGAGCATGGTGATTCTCTCTTCCCTTGTGGGTCATGCTGCTCTACACCTGTCGCACTTGAAATCACGGATCGACCAGGCAGAGCGTCATTCGAGCAACATAAATCCAATGACACGTGCGGGCCAGATTATGCCCGCGCGCTTATAGCTTCAAGGTACGCAGGAGATAAAGTTCATACAAGTGTTTAATCTCCCGCCAACGCCCGGTGCGACGACTCGCCGCTGAGCGGTCGCTGGCATGCGATCCAGACAAGGCGCAGCAACTGATACCCGCCCAGAATCATCATCGCAACGAAGAACAACAGACTCCATTCCGGGATGCTCAGGTCGAACAGCGTCCAGGAAATTTCCGCGCAATCGGCGGTTCCTTTGAACATTCGCTGTACGACACACAGCCAGGGCGTACTGGCGAACAGATCAGCCAGATCAGGCGAGCATGCCGATAACTGATGTGCCGGATCGCTCTGCAACACCACCTGGCGCCACGCTGTGATGGTGCCCGCCAGACTGCAGAGCAGACCCAGCAACCAATACAGGAACAATCCGAAGCGGCCAGGCCCCTGCACTGAAGCCGCCAGACAGATACCCGTCAACAGCGCCAGGCAAACCCGCTGCAATAGGCACAACCCGCATGGCTTGAGGCCGACGGCATATTCCAGGTGATAGGAAACGCCCAAGGCCAGGGCACCTGCAATGAAAACCATGAAAAACAAGGAGCGTGAGCAGGCCAAAGACATGGCTTTTCCGTAACAGTAGAGACAGGCGGTTACGGTAGAGGAAAGCGCAGCAGCCTTTCAAGGCAGGCCGCCACGGACACTTCACCAGAAGTGTAGGGAATTCCCGACAGTGTCGAGAGGATTTGATGTAGTCCTCTGTAGGACTTTGCCGCCGAAGGATTACAGCGCTGAAACAGAGACGGATTCGAAGCGATTTCCGCCCGTTGCAGCAGCTGCCGAAGGCGGTGTTCGGCTGCGCAGCAGCCGTAAAACAGACACGGTTTGGTCAGCCAAGTCGCATTAAATCTGGGCGACTGCTGCGCAGCCGAACGCAGGCTGCGCCAGCTGCTACAGCTACAGCGAAATCAGGCGTGAGCCGGCACCGGCAGCGGTGCCGCCAGCAAGCGCTCATCCAGCAGGCCCAAGCCCTCCTGAAACAGCTGATTACTGCGTTGGGTATCACCCAGTTGCGCCAGCAACCGCGCCAGCTCGGCGCAGGCTTCAGGGTTGCGCTGCACGCGCAGGCTGCTCTCCAGATAATCCCGGGCTTTGCCCCACAGACTGCTTTGCAGGCACAAACGGCCCAGCGTCAGCAGCAGGCTCGGGTCGGCGGGATGATCCTTGAGCCAACCCTCGGCGGTGTGCAGCTGCCTGGCCGGATCACTGCCGCGAACCAGCCCGTACAGACGCGCCAGATGACTGTCGTATTGGCGCTTGAGGGCTGTCCGCAAAACTTCTTCGGCCTCGACCTGCGCGCCCAGTTGCCGCAATTGCTCGGCATAGGCCAGCACCAGTTGTGGTTCCTGGCGCTGAGCGCTGGTGAGTTGTTGCCAGGCGCGCTGCAGCGATTGCAAACCAACTGTTCCGTCTTCTTCCTGGTGGGCCGCCAACGAAAGATTTTCACCCCAGGCGCGGCGCTCCAGCTCAGCCAGTTCGGCCGGTGGCAATACCTTGTCCTTGCGTAACTCCGGCAACAAGCGAATCACGGCCGACCAGTCGCCCCGCTGCTGATGCAGGCGTTGCAACTGGCGCAGGGTCTGGACGTTATGGGGATGGCGTTCGTGCATGGCCTGCAGGGTCACCAGCGCACCGTCAGTATCGCCGCGGTCTGTCTGTAACTGGGCATGGCTCAAGGCAATCGCCAGCTCGGCCTGGGGCTGCCGCTCGAGGGCACGTTCCAGCAGGTTGTCGCTTTCCTCGTAGTGACCTTGTTCGTTCGCGGCACGGGCGGCACCGAGGTAATAGAGCAGCGGTTGGCGTTCGGCTTCCGCTGCGCGATATAAATGACGCTGCGCACTGGCCCAACGGCCCTCGGCCAAATCCAGCTGACCGTGTTCGATGGCCACTTGTACCCGCCGACTGCGATTGCGCCGGGACCATGGATTGACCACGCCACCGGAAGTCGTCACCAGCTCGATCAGCGCCTTGATGCCCCAGAACACCAGCCACAGCACAGCCACCAGGGCGAGGGTTGCCCACAGGCTCGATTCATAACGGAATGTTTTGTAGGCGATCAGCACGTAGCCGGAATGCTCGGCAATCGCCAGCCCGAGCGCGGCAGCCGCCGCGATGACGACGAACACGATGACATAGAGGCGCTTCATGGCGTGGCCTCCTGGGGGGTGCTCGCGGCAGGTTTGGCCAGAGGTTTCACCGACTCCTCGGCATTGATATTACGACGTTCAAGATAGGCCTGAACCGTACTCAAGGTGCCCGTCAGATCTGGCGTGACCACCGTGACTGGCTGCTTGCTCAACTCGACCACCTGCTCGAGCATGACTTTGCTCTGTGGGTTGTCCGGGTTGAAGTTGTTCTTGAGTACATCCCGCGCTTCAGCCAGCGCTTGGGTGTACACCGCGGCCTGACCATTGAGCGCGGCCCATTGCGCCTGTTCCAGCGCCAGACTCAGCGCCAGACGCACCTGGCTCAGGCTCTGCCCCGCCAGCAGCGGACGGACATTCTTGTCGGCGTTGAAATCGATGCGGATATAACGCGAGATCTGGTCCCACCATTGCGCCCAGCGACTGGCGCCGTCGCCATCAGCGGTCAGGCCCAACAGGGATTCGCCACGATCCTTGTACTCAGGTGCCAACTCGGTGAGGTTGATCACCTGATCACGCAAGGCACCCAGTTGCAGGAACAACCCGGTGCGATCCGGTTGTTCGGTACTGCGCAGGGCCACCAGGGTTTTGGCCACTTGCTCTCGAGCGGCGAAAGCCCCGGGGTCGTTCTGTTCACGGAGAATTTCGTCGGCGCCTTGCACCAGGGCCTGGGCGCTGTTGATGTCCTGCAATGCAGACAGACGCAGGCTGGCCAGACGCAGCAAGTGCTCGGCTTCGGCCAGACGCCAGTCCTTGCGGCTCGCGCCGAGGACGGTTTCCAGACGTTGATTCAGGCGTTGCTGATCGCCTTGGAGCTGAGTGACCAGACGATTGCGCGCGTCGAGCTCCTCGGCGGCCGGTATTTGCTCGAGGCGAGCCGTCAGGCGTTGCTCGTTGAGCTTCAGGCTCTGGGCCTGATCACTCAACGCCTGCACCTGATTCAACTGTTGCTGGTTAGTGGCTTGCAGGTGACGCACCTGCCAGACTCCCCAACCGCCCACGGCAACACCGGCGGCGCCCAACAGCAGCGCGACGATTGCCAACCCATTGCCTCGGCGCTGCTCAACAGCAGTTGGCGTAGTTTCAACCGGTGCATCAGCCGATGCATCAAGCACAGGCCGGACGTCATCTTTAGGCAAGGCTGTTTCGCTCACGTATCCATCCTTTGCATTAGAAAACGGGCACGGGATGTTCCCGTAACGCCGCCAGCAAGGCCGCGGCACTGGCGCCACGACAATCCACAACTGTTTGGGCCCCGGCGGCATGTGCCAGCGCGGCGACCCTGGGGCTTGGAACAAACAACGGCAACCGCACCATGCTCGGCCAGGCATCGCCAGCCAATCGGTGCAGGTGCTCAAAACCCTGTCCACTGCTGACCACCAGCCCGTTCAAGCGTTCCGCCCTGATCCGGTCTGGCAAGGTCGCCGACGGGTACCGCGGTAAACCGCGCCGGTACAACTCCAGATATTCGACACTAGCACCAAGCTCACGTAAACGCTCAGCCAGCAGCTCGCGCCCACCCTCCCCGCGCAGGATCAGCACCCGCGGATCAGGGCCGACGACAGCCTCGCGCAACGGCGCAAGCTCAAGCAAGGCTTCGCTGTCATCGCCGTCCACCGGGAAGCTCACATCCAGCCCGCTGTCCTTGAGAATCTGCGCCGTCGCCGCGCCCACGCTGAACCACTTCAGGCCCGATGGCTGCGACCCGTACTGGTTGAGCAGATCGACAGCGATTCTGGCGGCCGGTTTGCTGACCACGATCACCGCGCGATAGTTTTCCAGGTGCTGAATCACTTCGCGCATTGTGTCAGAGGCAGGAATCGGCTCGATATCCAAAAGCGGCAACGTGCTGCTGAAAACCCCCGCGTCGGCCAGCACCCGGGCGAGCGCCGCCGACTCCTGCGCAGGGCGTGTCAGCAACAGGCGCCAGCCGGTCACTCGTGCCCCGCCTCGCCGTAGACTGCTTTCAAAATGTCGGCAGCGCCCTGGTTCAGCAGGTCTTCAGCCACTTGCACACCCAAAGCCTGGGCATCAGCCCGCGGCGCCCGGGCCTGCGCGCTGAGCAACAGACCGCCGCCCGGATCCCCCACCAAACCGCGCAACCAGATCTGCTCGCCTTCAAGCACGGCGTAGCAAGCGATGGGCACCTGGCAGCCGCCATTCAGATGTTTATTGAGCGCACGTTCGGCGGTAACGCGAGTGGCCGTGTCCTGGTGATGCAGCGGCGCCAGCAACGCGTGGATCTCTGTGTCGGCGCTACGGCATTCGATACCGACCGCGCCCTGGCCACCGGCCGGCAGACTGTCTTCGACGCTGATGGCCGAGGTGATGCGGTCTTCGAAGCCCAGGCGAATCAAACCCGCCGCGGCGAGAATGATCGCGTCGTATTCACCGGCATCGAGCTTGGCCAGGCGAGTATTGACGTTGCCGCGCAGGAAGCGGATTTCCAGGTCCGGGCGACGGCTCAGCAACTGCGCCTGACGACGCAGGCTGGAGGTGCCGACGATGCTGCCTGGCGGCAACTCAGCCAGACTGGCGTAGGTATTGGAGACAAAGGCATCGCGTGGGTCTTCGCGCTCGCAGATGCAGAACAGACCGAGGCCTTCAGGGAAGTCCATCGGCACGTCTTTCATGGAATGCACGGCGATGTCGGCTGCGTTTTCCAGCAGCGCGGTTTCCAGCTCTTTGACGAACAGGCCCTTGCCGCCGATTTTGGACAGCGGCGAATCGAGCAGCTTGTCGCCACGACTGACCATCGGAACCAGCGTCACGAGCAGGCCCGGATGGGCCTCTTCCAGACGAGCCTTTACGTACTCGGCCTGCCATAGGGCGAGAGCACTTTTGCGGGTGGCGATGCGGATTTCGCGAGAGGACATGGATCAATCCGTACTGAAATAGATACGGCAGATAATAACAGCTCAGCCAAATCCGCTTTGACTTGTATCAGAAACCACGTGGCCTCCCTGGCCTTCTATGTCCGGTAACAGGCTGAAAATCCGCTTTTAAAGCTGTTGCATCATTTTGCGCACGCCGGCCACATGACGTCGACTGACGATCAGGGCATCGCCGTTCAGGCCTTTGAGAAATAATTGGAAATGCCCAAGGGGCGTACGCTGCAACCGCTCGATGCGTTCGCGAGCCACCAGTGCATTGCGGTGGATCCGCACAAAACGTTCGCCAAATTCGTCTTCAAGGGCCTTGAGTGGTTCGTCGAGCAGTACTTCACCACCTTCATGACGCAAGGTGACGTACTTGTGGTCGGCGATGAAGTAGACCACCTGACCCAACGGAATCAGTTCAATGCCTTTTCGGGTGCGAGCGCTGATGTGGCTGCGCGGACCGCTGCCGGTTTCGGCCGCCGGGCGAGTCAACGCCGCAAGCTGGACGCGATTGGGTCGCTCGGCTTTCTTTAATGCTTCCTGTAACTGTTCTGTGCGCACTGGCTTCACCAGATAGCCCACGGCGCTGGCCTGCAGGGCTTCCACGGCAAATTCATCGGGCCCGGTGCAAAACACCACGGCGGGCGGGGTTTCGCGTTCGCACAATCGTGCAGCCACTTGCAGGCCATCGAGGCCGGGCATGCGAATATCGAGCAGTACGATATCCGGTTTGTGGCTGTCGATCAGTGCCAACGCCTCTTCGCCGTTCGTGGCGCTGGGCTCCAGGACATTGTATCCCTCGAGCTCGCCAACCATTCGGCTCAGGCGCTCGCGGGCCAGGGGTTCGTCATCAACGATCAGGACATTCATATTGCGCTGGATTCCTGCGTGAGTCTCGCACAAGGATAGCGTAGACAGGTGAAGTGACGTCCGTCACCGCGATCCACGCTAAGACTAGCGCGAGGGCCAAAAAGTGCCGCGAGACCGGCGGCTAAATTTTCATTTGCCGCGTGACTGGCGGCCCAGGCCCGCACTGGCGAGACATCGCCGTAGGGTTTGCTGATACACAATATGAACACCCCTCTTCTCTCTATAGTCAGCTGCAGCATCGAGAAGTGCGCTGATCCTCTGTCCAACTGTAGACGGTTGCCGGGACGATATTGCTCAATTGAAAAATATCCTTGCGCAATTTGCGCATTGCTTGCTTCGAGCAGGGGGTGGCGCGATGAGAAAAAAACCTGTCGACCAGTGTCAGCGACAGGATTGGCAACCCTGTTATTATCCGCGTCAGCGTTTCACGCCATCTTTCTTCAAGCCGATACGAGCGAATTCATGAGCACTGACAAGACCAATCAGTCCTGGGGCGGCCGCTTCAGTGAACCCGTCGACGCCTTCGTCGCCCGCTTCACCGCCTCCGTCACCTTCGACCAGCGCCTGTATCGCCACGACATCATGGGTTCGATCGCCCACGCCAGCATGCTGGCCAAGGTTGGCGTGCTGACCGATGCCGAGCGCGACAGCATCATCGATGGCCTGAACACCATCCAGGGTGAAATCGAGGCCGGCCAGTTCGACTGGCGCATCGACCTTGAAGATGTGCACATGAACATCGAGGCGCGTTTGACCGACCGCATCGGCATAACCGGTAAAAAACTGCACACCGGCCGCAGCCGTAACGATCAGGTCGCCACCGACATCCGCCTGTGGCTGCGGGACGAGATCGACCTGATCCTGGGCGAAATCACCCGCCTGCAACAAGGCTTGCTGGAGCAGGCCGAGCGCGAAGCCGCCAGCATCATGCCAGGCTTCACTCACCTGCAAACCGCGCAGCCAGTGACCTTCGGGCATCACATGCTGGCCTGGTTCGAAATGCTCAGCCGCGACTACGAGCGCCTGGTCGACTGCCGCAAGCGCACCAACCGCATGCCGCTGGGCAGCGCCGCGCTGGCCGGCACCACGTACCCGATCGACCGCGAGTACACCGCTCAATTGCTAGGCTTCGACGCGGTCGGTGGTAACTCCCTGGACAACGTGTCCGATCGCGACTTCGCCATCGAATTCTGCTCGGCCGCGAGCATCGCGATGATGCACTTGTCGCGGTTCTCCGAAGAGCTGGTGCTGTGGACCAGCGCGCAGTTCCAGTTCATCGATCTGCCGGACCGTTTCTGCACCGGCAGCTCGATCATGCCGCAAAAGAAAAACCCGGACGTGCCAGAACTGGTTCGCGGCAAGACCGGCCGGGTATTCGGCGCGTTGATGGGCCTGCTGACCCTGATGAAAGGCCAGCCGCTGGCCTACAACAAGGACAACCAGGAAGACAAGGAACCGCTGTTCGACGCCGCCGATACCCTGCGCGACTCGCTACGCGCCTTCGCCGACATGATCCCGGCGATCAAGCCCAAGCACGCCATGATGCGCGAAGCGGCACTGCGCGGTTTCTCTACCGCCACCGACCTGGCTGACTACCTGGTACGCCGTGGCCTGCCGTTCCGGGATTGCCACGAAATCGTCGGCCATGCGGTGAAGTATGGCGTGGACACCGGCAAGGACCTGGCGGAAATGAGCCTTGAAGAATTGCGCAAGTTCAGCAACCAGATCGAGCAGGACGTATTTGCCGTGCTGACTCTGGAAGGCTCGGTGAATGCTCGCGATCACATCGGCGGGACGGCGCCGGCGCAGGTCAAGAAGGCTGTTGCTCGCGGTCAGGCGTTGCTCGCCAGCCGTTAAAAGCTTCGCGGGCAAGCCTCGCTCCTACATTAGGGGACTGTATTTGTCCTTGTAGGAGCGAGGCTTGCCCGCGAAGGCATTCTCAAGATCGTTACACGTCTACTTTTTGGACGCGATCATCGCCAGGAACGCCGGCATCGCCGCGTCCTTGTCCTTTGCGATCCGCTGCACATGCCGATTGTGCTCCAGACGCTCCAGCAGCGCCCTGGCCGCCGGCATCTCGGCCAACAGATCGATATCAAACAGCTTCCGCGCCACGGCACAAGCCATCGGTACGCTGTAGAGAAAATACAGATCGGCCACGCTCAGGCTGTCACCCGCCACATAGGGGGCGAATTTGCCATGCCTGCCCAGCGAGGCAAATCCCAGCAGTAGCTCGGCCTTGGTCTTGTCCTTGATCGCCTCCGGCACAGACATGCCGAAAAACGCTTCGGGGTAGCAGGCGCGCGCCGGCAGTTCGATGTACAACTCGATTTCCTTGGCCAAAGCCAGCGCCTGCGCTCGCTCGAAGGGATTGTCCGGCAGCAGCGGCGTGCCTGTCTGGCTCTGCTCGAGGTACTCGAGAATCACGCTGGTTTCGTTGATGAAACCTTGTTCGACACACAGCACCGGGACCTTTCCGCGCGGGCTGATCGCTAGCGTCTCGGGGGTAGTGCCTGGGTAAAACAGCACCTCTTCGAACGGCAATCCCTTTTCCAGCAACGCCAGCTTGACCATGTTGTAGTAGTTGCTGACGCAAAATCCATAAAGCTTGAGCATTAGTTAGCCTCCAGGCCGTGCAAGGGGTTGGCAGCGCCAGTTATAGAACGCCCGGGCACTTCTCGCCAGCAGCATCACAGCGCTGAATGCAGGTAAACTGGCCGCCTTAACTTGAGGAGCCTGCCATGAGCGAGCCAACTGACATCGACAACGACGAAGAAGAGTTCACCGAAACGACGCTGATCGAAGCCATCGAAAACCAGATCGAAAGCGACAATCCACCGGCGGCCAAGGCCACGTTCAACAAGCTGACCCTGGTGGGTTACGAGCGTGAGGAAATCCTCAACCTGATGGCCCACGTGCTGGCTTATGAAATCGATGCCATGCTCGATGACGACCGTGCCTTCAATACCGAATGGTATGAAACCGCGTTGCGCGCGCTGCCAGAGTTGCCGCCGGAAAAGAAATAAGCCCAATCCGTTTCGGGCACGGGACTGTGGCGAGGGGGTTTACCCCCGTTGGGTCGCGAAGCGGCCCCAAAAGCTTTGCGACTGCTTCGCAGCCGAACGGGGGCAAGCCCCCTCTCCACAAAAGCCCGCCTCCACATGGATTTGTCATCCATCCGTATTGCCTTGCCCCAGACGCTGACTGAACTGGAAACCACCTCAAGTGAAAAACCCTGTTACGAGCACTGGACATGCTGCGCGAGTGGGCTCACCTTAGGAGCGCTATCGTCCAATTCCTAGAAAGTCTGGAGTCCTTATGTCGCTTACCCCTGAGTTGGTTGCCGAACTGGAAATCCTCGCCCTCTTCAACCTGGACAGTTCCCAGGAAGGTTTGAAAATTCATCAGACCGCTGCCCCGAAAGCCATTGCCGCTGCCCAACGACTGTTCGACAAAGAATTGATTACCCAGCCCGATGGCGGTTATCTGACCAGCCTGGGGCGTGACGCTGCTCAAAATGTACAAACCCTTCTAACCATTTTGTCCGTACGCGAAACAGCCTGAACATCAGCGCATCGCCCACGGAAAGCTCTGTCACGGGATTTCCGCGGGCACACCTTGGTGCCCGCCGTCGCCGCGCGATAAAAACCTGACGCCAGAAATACAAAATCAGCTTAAAAGTCCCGGGGCCGAGGCGCTAAACTGCCCCTCATCCCGAGCCCTCCACATTCGAGCCCGCGAGCCGGATTGAGCTGACATGACCCGCACCCATGAAATCCGCCCCGATCTGGACGAGGGAATCGACCGCAAGGTTCTCAGCCAGTTGCGCGCCCGTTTTCTGAAGCTCAACGAGGGCCGCATGGCCCGCGCCATGGAAGGGCTATCGACCCGCCAGCAAACGGTGCTGAGCCTGCTGCCGCTGTTTTTCCACGTCAATCATCCGCTGTTGCCGGGTTACGTTTCAGGTAGCACCCCGGCAGGGCTGTCAAATTTCGAACCTGACGCCAATACCCTCGCCGAAGCCCAGCGCCTGACCCGCTCGTTTTCCTACAAACCACGCCACGGCAGCAACCCGCCGCGACCGATCCACGGCCTGTTCCTGATGGGCAGCCTCGGCACCTTGGCCCAGGCCGATCAGAGCGATATGGACGTGTGGGTCTGCCACGGGCCGGACTTGAGCGAAAGCGAGCTCACGGAGCTGCGCAAAAAATGCCAGCTACTTGAAACATGGGCGGCCAGCCAGGGTGCCGAGGCGCATCTCTTCCTGATCGACCCTGCGCGGTTCGTGCTCGGTGAGCGCGATACCCAATTGAGTTCGGAAGATTGCGGCACCACCCAGCATTACCTGCTGCTGGACGAGTTCTACCGCACCGCGATCTGGCTGGCCGGCCGCACCCCCATCTGGTGGCTGGTGCCGGTTTATGAAGAGGCAGCGTATGACCGTTATACCCACACGCTGTTATCCAAGCGTTTCATCCGTTCCGACGAAACCCTGGACCTGGGGCATCTGGCCTATATCCCGCCCGGAGAATTCATCGGTGCCGGGCTCTGGCAATTGTTCAAAGGCATTGAGTCACCCTACAAATCCGTGCTCAAACTGTTGCTGACCGAGGTCTATGCCAGTGAACACCCCAAGGTCCACTGCCTGAGCCTGCGCTTCAAGCAGGCGGTGTTTGCCAATCAGCTGGACCTGGATGAACTGGATCCATACGTCGTGGTTTACCGGCGTATCGAGGAATACCTCACGGCCCGGGGCGAATCGGAACGCCTGGAGCTGGTGCGCCGCGCGCTGTACTTGAAGGTCAACCGCAAACTCACCGGCAGCAGCGGTCGCACCCAGAACTGGCAGCGTTCGTTGCTCGAACGCCTGGCCCACGAATGGCAGTGGGATCAGCGTCAGCTTGCGTTGCTCGATAGCCGCAGCCAATGGAAGGTCCGCCAGGTCAGCGCCGAACGCCGAGCCTTGGTCGGCGAGCTGAATTACAGCTACCGCTTCCTGACGCAGTTTGCCCGCAACGAGCAGACCGTCAGCCTGATCAACAAACGCGACCTCAATGTACTGGGGCGGCGTTTGTACGCGGCCTTCGAGCGCAAGGCCGACAAGGTCGAATTCATCAACCCGGGCATTGCCCCTGATCTGGCCGAAGACACTCTGACGCTGGTGCAGGCGCCAAACAAGAAAGAACCGGGGCAAACCCAATGGGGTCTGTACAACGGCAGCCTGACGGCCCATGAGTGGGAACATTTCGCGCCGATCAAGCGCAGCCGTCAGTTATTGGAATTGCTCACCTGGTGCCACCGCAACGGCGTGATCGACAGCAGCACCCGCCTGGCCCTGCATCCCGGCACCAGCGATTTGAGCGAGTTCGAACTGTTCAACCTGCTCGGCAGCCTGCAACAAAGCATCGCCCTGCCCCTGAGTACTGTCGCCGAAGAGCCTTTACTGCGCGCCAGCGTGCCAAGCGAAGTACTGATTCTGGTGAATGTCGGCATCGACCCGCTCAAGCACCATCGCGACCTGAACATCCTGATGACCACCGAACGCACCGATTCCCTGAGTTACGCCGGCGTGCGGGAAAACCTGGTGCTGACCCTGGACCAGGTCACGCTCAATAGCTGGAACGAAGTGCTGGTCAGCCGCTTTGACGGCCCCCATGCCCTGCTCGACTGCCTGCGCGATTACCTCAACACCCTGCCGGACGGGCCACAACAGCCCAAGGTGCGGGTACGTTGTTTCTGCCACAACCGCGCGCAATTCATTGCCCGGCGAGTCGAGGACATTCTCGACACCGCGCAGAACCTGCTACTGAGCAAACTCAATCATCGTTACCTGATTCAGGTCCAGCAGCACTACCACGTGCTGGAACTGGTGCCGGGCCAGGTCAATCACATTGCCCTCGCCACCCTGCCAGCGCTGTTCGATTACCTTGGCGAAGAACTGGTGAGCTACAGCCCGTTTCATCTGGATCCTATGGCACTGGAAGATCACGACCTGGCGCTGATCCTGCCCATGGGGCAACCCGATTGCGTTCAGGTGTTCTACCGGATCAACGAACATCAGGCCGAGGTGTATGTTCTGGATGAGTTCAATGCCCTGTGGCAGCAGCGCTTGCCCTATCACGACGAACAGAGCCTGCTGGTGCCGCTGCAGCGCTTCCTGCAATCGATCCAGTACCGGCGTGATGCCTTGCTGCCGATGGACGCTGCCCAACCATTAAGTCTGGACACTTTGTATTACCAGTTGTTGCCTTCAGGTACCGCACGGGCGCGTCGCGTCGAAACCCGGCCGGCACCGCAATCCCCCGTCAACAAGCCGTTCTATGACGTGCAAGCCATCATCGGCAAAGCCGCACCAGGGCAGGTGCAGGTCACGCTGTATTGCAACCAGCGGGAATTTTGCGAACTGGAATATGGCGACCAACTGTTCAGCGTGGTCGCCCGGGAAATCGTCGAGCAGCGCCGCGAGGCCAAACGCTATCGCTGCTACATCACCGACCTGGACCTGTCGGGGCTGCTCGGTGATGGTCAGGGTTCAAGCCATCTGTATCTGCGCTACAAGGCCGACCTGGAACGCGCACTGAACGAGGCGCTCGAGCAGGTCTGAGGCGTGGTCAAACGTTGAAATCACCGCCATGGTCAGGTTGCGATTCGACTTCAAGCAACGTCAGTTTGAGGGTCTTGCCGCCCGGTGCCGGCCAGTCGATGTGCTGACCGACTCTCAAGCCCAGCAAAGCACTGCCCACCGGCGCCAGAATGGAAATCCGGCCTTCGTCGGCGTTGGCATCCTTGGGGTAAACCAGGGTCAGGTGATAGTCCTTGCCGCTGCTTTCTTCACGGCAATGCACGCGGGAGTTCATCGTCACGACGTCGGCGGGCACCTCTTCGTGACCGACCAGGGTATCGGCGCGATCCAGTTCGGTTTGCAGCGCGATCACGCCCGGCAGCGTGTTATCCAGGCTGTCGATCAGGCGCTCCAGACGTTGCACGTCCAGACGGGTAAGGGTGATGGAAGGTGCGGTCATGATCAGGGCAGACTCCTTTCTTCTGCACGAAAAAAGCAAAACCCCGCCAGAAGAAGGCGGGGTTTTCACGAGCCTCGGTGGGTTGAGGCGTCTCTGGACACTATCACAGCTCAATAAATATACAAGTCATGACCCGAAGGCCCCACGCCCCTGTAGGAGCTGCCGAAGGCTGCGATCTTTTGATCTTCCGTCGGCGCGACTTATAAAGATCAAAAGATCGCAGCCTTCGGCAGCTCCTACAGGGGTCGGGTTAGCCTTTGGTTTTGCGGTCGAGGGCCTGCGCACAAATCACCCGCCGCCGCTCATCATCGGCCGAGCGCCATTCACGGATGTCTTCGACATGGCGAAAACACCCAAGACAAACCTTCTGCTCATCCAGCCGACACACGCCACTGCACGGCGAAGGCACCGCCGGGCTGATATTGCTGTAAAGCGGTTTGGGCGGACGAACGGACGCAGGCTGAGTCACGATCTCACAAACCTTCGAAATCGAGTTCGACGTCAGCCTGCTGCTTGACGATGCGTTCTAGCATTTCGCCCAGCTGCTCTTCGCTCTTGTCGCACATCCAGCGCTCGCTCTCCTCGTCGTAGTCGAAGTGAAAGCCGCCGGACACCGCCGCCAGCCACAACTGCCGCAGCGGCTCCTGGCGACTGAAGATCAGCGCGGTGCCGTTTTCGAACTTGACGGTGAGCACACCGGCCGAGCTCTCCAGATCGATATCCAGTTCACTATCGTCAAAAATATCCTCCAGCGTCTGCTGGGTCGCATCGACCAGGTCGTGGAAGCGGGCTTCGGTCAAACTCATTGCGGGAACCTCAAAAAGTGTCTACTCACGCTCAAGCGCCGCAAGATACGGGCGAGCCCCGGTGATTGCAAAGGATAACCACCCAGGGCCCTGTCGGTACATCCAACACTGCTCTCTGTGAGAGCGAGTCTGTTTGCGAAGCGAGGGCACTTGCAACATCGCGGGTGACTGACATACCGCCATCGCGTGCATCTCACAAGGAGAGCCGCGTTCCGGCGGTGACAAGACAAGCCCCGCCGGACGGGAGGTGCGTCGCATAGGCAAGCTGCCGGGTGGCCGGTATACTCCGGCGCAATTAACGCATTTTCAAGGATTTCGCCATGAAGCGCCTGATCTCTTCCCTTGCTGCGCTCACTTCGCTCGTCGCTTTTGTCAGCTTGTTATCGGCCTGTGGTCAAAAAGGCCCGCTGTACCTGCCTGATGAAAATCAGGACCCCGCAGAGCAAGCCAAATCGTCGCAGCAGACTCCGTCGAAAGCCCACAAGCACGACGTCTACTAAGGGAACGCTATGGACGCTTTTAACTACCGTGACGGTGAGCTGTTCGCGGAAGGGGTTGCCCTGTCCGCCATCGCCGAGCGCTTTGGTACACCGACCTACGTTTATTCCCGTGCCCACATCGAAGCCCAATACCTGGCGTATGCCGATGCGTTGGCCGGCATGCCACACCTGGTCTGCTTTGCGGTCAAGGCCAACTCTAACCTGGGTGTACTGAATGTCCTGGCGCGTTTGGGCGCCGGTTTCGACATCGTTTCCCGTGGCGAGCTGGAACGCGTGCTGGCCGCTGGCGGCACTGCGGACAAGATCGTGTTCTCCGGTGTCGGCAAGACCCGTGATGACATGCGTCGTGCGCTGGAAGTCGGCGTGCACTGCTTCAACGTCGAATCCACCGATGAGCTCGAACGCCTGCAAGTGGTGGCCGCGGAGCTGGGCGTTCGCGCGCCGATCTCGTTGCGCGTGAACCCGGATGTTGATGCCGGCACCCACCCGTACATTTCCACCGGCCTCAAGGAAAACAAGTTCGGCATCGCCATCGCCGACGCCGAGGACGTGTACGTGCGCGCCGCACAACTGCCTAACCTGGAAGTGGTCGGCGTCGATTGCCACATCGGTTCGCAACTGACCACCCTGCCACCGTTCATCGATGCCCTCGACCGCCTGCTGGGCCTGGTCGACCGCCTCGGCGATTGCGGCATCTACCTGCGCCACATCGATCTCGGTGGTGGTTTGGGCGTGCGTTATCGCGATGAAGAGCCGCCATTGGCTGGCGACTACATCAAAGCCGTGCGCGAACGTCTCGACGGTCGTGACCTGGCGCTGGTATTCGAGCCGGGCCGTTTCATTGTCGCCAACGCCGGCGTGCTGCTGACCCAGGTCGAGTACCTCAAGCACACCGAACACAAAGACTTCGCCATCGTCGATGCGGCCATGAACGACCTGATCCGCCCGGCGCTGTATCAGGCCTGGATGGACGTCACCGCCGTGCGCCCGCGCAACAGCGCCGCTCGTGCCTACGACATCGTCGGCCCGATCTGCGAAACCGGCGACTTCCTGGCCAAGGATCGTCAACTGGCCCTGGAAGAAGGCGACCTGCTGGCTGTGCATTCGGCCGGTGCCTATGGGTTTGTCATGAGTTCCAACTACAACACCCGCGGCCGCGCCGCTGAAGTGTTGGTGGACGGTGATCAGGCATTTGAAGTGCGTCGCCGTGAGACGGTAGCCGAGTTGTTTGCTGGCGAAAGCCTGCTGCCGGAGTAAAACCATGCTGCTGCGTTTTACCAAGATGCACGGCCTGGGCAATGATTTCATGGTCCTCGACCTGGTCAGCCAGCACGCGCACATCCTGCCTAAACACGCCAAACAATGGGGCGATCGGCACACGGGGATCGGTTTCGACCAGTTGTTGATCGTCGAGGCGCCGAGCAACCCGGACGTGGACTTCCGCTATCGGATCTTCAACGCCGACGGCTCCGAAGTGGAACAGTGCGGCAATGGTGCGCGCTGCTTCGCCCGCTTCGTGCTCGACAAGCGCCTGACCGCCAAGCGGCTGATTCGCGTCGAGACCAAAAGCGGCATTATCGAACTGGACATCCGCAACGATGGCCAGATCTGCGTCAACATGGGCGCCCCGCGCCTGGTGCCGGCCGAGATTCCATTCGATGCCCCGAGCCAGGCCCTGAGCTATCAGGTCGACGTCGACGGCACCCAGGTCGAACTGGCCGCGGTGTCCATGGGCAACCCCCATGCCGTGTTGCGGGTCAGCGATATCAACAACGCACCGGTGCATGAACTGGGGCCGAAAATCGAACATCACTCGCGCTTTCCGGCACGGGTCAATGTCGGTTTTCTCCAGGTCATCGACCGGAACCGTGCGCAGTTGCGCGTCTGGGAGCGCGGGGCCGGAGAAACCCAGGCGTGCGGAACCGGCGCCTGTGCTGCCGCAGTCGCCGCGATCAGCCAGGGGTGGATGGATTCGCCGCTATTAATCGACCTGCCCGGCGGGCGTCTGTCCATTGAATGGGCAGGCCCTGGCCAACCGGTCATGATGACCGGCCCGGCAGTACGCGTATACGAAGGACAAGTGCGTCTTTGAGTGAGCCAAATCCATGACCGACAAGCCCCAGGTTCCCGCCCCGCAGCCCGACGAATCTCCTTGCGAAAGCCTTGAGGCGGCGGCGATTGCCGCGTACCTGGAGGCTCATCCGGATTTCTTCATCGAGCACGAAGAACTGCTTCCGGCGCTACGCATTCCGCATCAGCGCGGCGACACCATTTCGCTGGTCGAACGCCAGATGACGATTCTGCGCGACCGCAATATCGAGTTGCGTCATCGCCTCTCGCACTTGATGGACGTGGCCCGGGACAATGATCGACTCTTCGACAAGACCCGCCGCCTGATTCTCGCGCTGATGGACGCCACCAGCCTGGAAGATGTGGTAATCAGCGTTGAAGACAGCCTGCGACAAGACTTCCAGGTGCCCTTCGTCAGCCTGATCCTGCTGGGCGACAACCCGATGCCGGTGGGTCGTTGGGTGACGCATGCCGAGGCGCAAACAGCGATCGGCGGCTTGCTCTCGGAAGACAAAAGCGTCAGCGGCAGCCTGCGAGAGCATGAACTGGACTTCCTGTTCGGCGAGGAACAGCGCAAGCAGATCGGCTCCACCGCCGTCGTCGCCATTTGCCACCAGGGCATCCACGGCGTCCTGGCCATCGCCAGCCGCGATCCGCAGCACTACAAGAGCTCGGTGGGTACGCTGTTCCTGAGTTACATCGCCGAAGTCATGGGCCGCGTGCTGCCTCGGGTCAACAGTTCCCTGCGCTCGGTACGCTGACCATGGAACGACAACTGGACGCTTACTGCGAACACCTGCGCAGTGAGCGGCAGGTGTCGCCGCACACGCTGTACGCCTATCGCCGCGACCTCGACAAAGTATTGGGTTGGTGCGTCAAACAGAACATTGGCAGTTGGGCCGCGCTGGACATTCAGCGCCTGCGCAGCCTGATCGCCCGCCTGCATGCCCAGGGCCAATCCTCCCGCAGCCTGGCGCGGCTGCTCTCGGCCGTGCGCGGGCTTTATCACTATCTGAACCGCGAAGGTCTGTGCGATCACGACCCGGCCAACGGCCTGGCGCCGCCCAAGGGCGAACGTCGCCTGCCGAAAACCCTCGACACCGACCGCGCGCTGCAACTGCTTGAGGGCGCGGTGGAGGACGATTTTCTCGCGCGTCGGGATCAGGCGATTCTGGAGCTGTTCTATTCCTCCGGCTTGCGGCTTTCGGAACTGACCGGGCTCAACCTTGATCAGCTGGACCTGGCTGACGGTATGGTTCAAGTGCTGGGCAAGGGCAGCAAGACGCGGCTGTTGCCGGTGGGTAAAAAGGCTCGCGAAGCGCTGGAGCTATGGTTGCCTTTGCGGGCAATGACCAACCCGGCGGACGACGCAGTGTTTGTCAGCCAGCAAGGCCGGCGCCTCGGTCCACGGGCGATTCAGGTACGGGTCAAGGCTGCCGGCGAGCGCGAACTGGGGCAGAACCTGCACCCGCACATGTTGCGACATTCCTTCGCCAGCCATTTGCTGGAGTCCTCTCAGGACTTGCGGGCGGTGCAGGAACTGCTCGGCCACTCAGACATCAAGACCACCCAGATCTATACCCATCTGGACTTCCAGCACCTGGCGACGGTCTACGACAGCGCCCATCCACGGGCCAAACGCATTAAAGGCGACGATTCATGACCATCCAATTGATCACCTTCGACCTCGATGACACCTTGTGGGACACCGCCCCGGTGATCGCCAGCGCCGAAATCGTATTGCGTGAATGGCTGACCGAGCAAGCGCCGACCCTGGGCGCAGTACCGGTGGAACATCTGTGGTCGATTCGCGAACGGGTGCTGAGCCACGAACCGAGCCTCAAACACCGCATCAGTGCCTTGCGTCGGCGGGTGCTGTTCCATGCACTGGAAGAAGCCGGTTATGGACATGCTGAAGCAGCCGACCTGGCCGATCAGGGTTTTGAAGTGTTTCTGCATGCACGGCATCAGCTGGAGATCTTCCCGGAGGTGCAACCGACCCTGGAAACTCTGGCCAATCACTATGCGCTTGGCGTGGTGACCAACGGCAATGCCGATGTGCGTCGATTGGGGCTGGCAGATTATTTCAAGTTTGCCCTGTGCGCCGAAGACATCGGCATCGCCAAGCCCGATGCGCGACTCTTTCATGAAGCATTGCTGCGGGGCGGCGCAACTGCCGAAACCGCAGTGCATATCGGTGATCATCCCGGCGATGACATTGCCGGCGCCCAGCAGGCGGGATTGCGGGCAATCTGGTTCAACCCGGCGGGCAAGGTGTGGGAAGCAGAGAAGGCGCCGGATGCCGAGATTCGCAGTTTGACCGAGTTGCCGGGGTTGTTGGCGCGCTGGAATTCGGTTTTGTAGCGGCTTTGAGATCGCCTTCGCGGGCAAGCCTCACTCCTACAGGATTTGCGTCATGCGCGATATTTGCGAACGACACAAATCCTGTAGGCGCGAGGCTTGCCCGCGAAGCTCTTCGGCCCATTTATCCTTCCCCATGAAAAAGCCCGCAGCGACGGCGGGCTTTTTCAGCAAGCAAGAAGCAGGCGCTTAGATAGGCCGGCTGCCGTACTTGTTATCAGGCTTTTTGGGAGGATCGGCGACCACATTGGCCTCCACTTCCTGCACCTTGCCGCCCCGTGCAAGAAACTCTTCCATGGCCTTGGCCAGGGCGTCGCGTTCCTTGTTCTTGGCTTCGACGCTCGGCAGCTCATCGACCGATACCGCAGCCTTGGCCTTGCCTTTGGCAGTCGGAACGGGCACATCACCGCCGTCGTCTTCAGCGACGTCTTCTGCCGCCGCATCAAGGCCTTCTTCGGTTTCGTCTTCGTCGCCTACTTCGAGGTCGTCGTTTTCCAGATCATCGTCGCTCATGTTCTACCTCATGACTTGCGAAAAGCAAATTAGTTATAGCCCAGCTTTGCTGTCTGTCGACGGCTGCCGGAAAAAATCAACCACCACTGGTGACCAGCGGTTTTCATGCCCCTTCACCGTGCACGGTGGCGAGGACTTTACGGGCACCGCCGTGATCACGGTGCTCGCCCAGATAAACACCTTGCCAGGTCCCCAACGCCAGTCGGCCTGCCGAGATCGGCAAACTGAGCTGACAGCCAAGTACGCTGGCCTTGAAGTGCGCCGGGAGGTCGTCCAGGCCTTCGTCGTTATGCTCATAGCCGTCTGTTCCTTGTGGGATCAGACGATTGAAAAATCGTTCGAAGTCGCGACGTACCGCCGGATCGGCGTTCTCGTTGATGGTCAACGACGCCGAGGTATGCTGTAGCCACAAATGCAACAGACCGACCCGACACGCCTTGAGTTCAGGCAAGCCGGCGAGCAATTCATCCGTTACCAGATGAAACCCCCGGGGCCGTGCTCGCAAGGTGATCAGAGTCTGTTGCCACATACTGTTCTCCGCACGTTCGGGGCGCATTCTAGCGCGCTCTGGAAAAAAACAAAGGCCCTAATATTCCTTCAATCATGTAAGCCATTGGCCGCGTAAAAACCCCCGTCGCAAACGGGACTGAACGTGTATGAAAAAACCTTTCAGCCCTTCCTTCACTGACAAATCCCAGACAAAAAAATGCCCGGCAAGCCGGGCAATTTTTTCATGGGCGTGCTTACAAGTTGTAGCCGCGTTCGTTGTGAAGCGCCAGATCGATGCCGACAGCTTCTTCTTCCTCGGTGATACGCAGCCCCATGACGGCATCCAGGACCTTGAGGATGATGAACGTGACGATCGCGGTGTAGATCACCGTGAAGCCAACGCCTTTGCACTGGACCCAGACTTGTGCACCGATGTCGGTGACGGTGCCGAAGCCACCAAGAGCCGGTGCCGCGAATACACCCGTCAGGATTGCGCCGAGGATACCGCCGATGCCGTGCACGCCGAAGGCATCCAGGGAGTCGTCATAACCGAGTTTGCGTTTCAGGGTGGTGGCGCAGAAGAAGCACACCACGCCCGCCGCCAGACCGATCACCAGAGCGCCCATCGGGCCCACGGTGCCGGCCGCCGGAGTGATTGCAACCAGACCGGCCACCACACCCGAAGCGATACCCAGTGCGCTTGGTTTGCCGTGCGTGATCCACTCGGCAAACATCCAGCCCAGCGCCGCCGCAGCGGTGGCGATCTGGGTGACCAGCATCGCCATGCCGGCAGTGCCGTTGGCGGCGGCAGCGGAACCGGCGTTGAAGCCGAACCAGCCGACCCACAGCATCGCGGCGCCCATCAAGGTATAACCAAGGTTGTGCGGGGCCATCGGGGTGGTCGGGAAACCTTTACGCTTGCCCAGCACCAGGCAGGCAATCAGGCCAGCCACACCGGCGTTGATATGCACCACGGTGCCGCCGGCGAAGTCGAGAACGCCCCAGTCCCACATCAGGCCGCCGTTACCGGACCAGACCATGTGCGCGATCGGTGCATAAACCAGGGTGAACCAGATGCCCATGAAAATCAGCATGGCGGAGAACTTCATCCGCTCGGCGAAAGCACCGACGATCAACGCGGGGGTGATGATGGCGAAAGTCATCTGGAAGGTAATGAAGACCGCCTCGGGGAACAGTGCCGCGGGGCCGGTCAGGCTCGAAGGCGTGACACCGGCGAGGAACGCCTTGCCCATGCCACCGAAGAACGAGTTGAAGTTGACGACGCCCTGTTCCATGCCGGTGGTGTCGAACGCAATGCTGTAGCCATAAATGACCCACAGAATGCTGATCAGACCGGTAATGGCGAAGCACTGCATCATCACGGAAAGAATGTTTTTCGAGCGAACCATGCCGCCGTAGAACAGCGCGAGACCGGGAATGGTCATGAACAGCACGAGGGCTGTCGAGGTCATCATCCAGGCGGTGTCGCCGGAATTGAGGACTGGGGCCGCCACTTCGTCTGCCGCCATGGCCAGGCCGGGCATTACGAGGGACAACAGGGCTCCTAGCCCTGCGATTTTACGCAGAGTCATATTGTTTTCTCCTGGGGCGTTGGGTTTGTGGCGGCTTAGATTGCGTCGGTATCGGTTTCGCCGGTACGGATGCGAATCGCCTGTTCCAGATTGACCACGAAGATCTTGCCGTCACCGATCTTGCCGGTGTTGGCGGCCTTGGTTATCGCCTCGATAACCCGGTCCAGATCCTTGTCGTCAATGGCGACATCGATCTTCACCTTGGGCAGGAAATCGACCACGTATTCCGCGCCGCGATACAGCTCGGTGTGACCCTTCTGCCGGCCGAAGCCTTTGACCTCAGTAACGGTAATGCCCTGCACGCCGATTTCGGACAGCGACTCGCGCACGTCGTCCAGTTTGAACGGCTTGATGATGGCAGTGACTAGCTTCATGAAACTCTCTCCCGAATTGGTGGACTTGCCCCAGGAAAACAAACCCGACTCAAGTCTAAGCGCAGTGCCTGGCTTTGTAACGCATCGTCGGCCTTACCTGCCGTCCGACGCCAGCGAACCACTCCGCACGAAACATCCCCCGTTCCGCTTGGCGCACTGCATTCGTCACAGCGACTGCATCAGTGCATGGGTCACCAGCGACTAAGCAGAAAGCTTGCCATCTATCCAAATCCCATTGATTTCAATGCCTTGGCCGCGGCCGAAGCGCCTTCCGCCCGATTGAGGCAACCGTTACGCACAACAACAGTGCGCGGCCGCCCACTCGATTGCGCGAAAAGCGTGCATCGCAGTTGCCGAGATTGACTATAGACACTGCGTGATACACTGCTCGCCATTGTTGACAGGACATTTCCCATGCTCGCGCCCAAAGATTTCCTCGACGCCCTGAGCGGCACCGCTTCCCGCCTCTTCAGCGGCGACACCCCACTGCCGAAAAGCGAAATCGAAAGCCAGTTCAAGGCTCTGTTGCAGAGCGGCTTCAGCAAGCTGGATCTGGTCAGCCGGGAAGAATTCGATAGCCAGATGGTCGTACTGGCACGCACCCGCGCACGGCTGGAGAGCCTGGAGGCGAAAGTGGCGGAGCTTGAAGCGAAGCTCAATCCATCTGCTGACGCCGAGTAAGCCGCTCATTCCCACGCTCTGCGTGGGAATGCTGCCAGGGACGCTCCGCGTTCCGCCCCAGATGTGACGCAGAGCGTCACGGGATGCATTCCCACGCAGAGCGTGGGAACGATCATTCAATGTTTTCTGTAGGAGCTGCCGAAGGCTGCGATCTTTTGATCTTTAAGCCCTCAATAACCCCGGCAACGTCCTACAAGAAAACCACCGCCGTCCGATTGCGTCGCAAAGCCCCGGTTTCTAAGCTCACTCAATGCTGAATGTTCAGCACTGGGTTTGGCGACCCGGAAGCTTAAGGCGCACGACGACCATCCGGTGGCGGACTTATTCCCGCCACATCGAGTCATGGCGGTTGTGCGTGGGAGATCTTCGGATCTGCCGGGTTCCTTTTGCTCCGGTTCGCCAACCCGCGTACAGCTGCCACCCAATCGTTTGGCGACGATTGACGGCAGCCCCTTTAGCAAAAGGAGCTGTATCAATGAATAGCGATGACGCTTATCTGATTCCCCACGTCTTCACCCGCCACAAACTCCACCTCCACGCCCTTCTCCTGGAAAACCAACCCTGGTTCAGCGCCCGAGACCTTGGCCGACTGCTACGTCTCTTCCTCGACGAACGAGCGCTACGCAAACTCGATCCCGACCAACACCAAACCGTACAAATGCTCATCCACGGAGCCATCGAAAACACTCTGCTGATCAGCGAGTCCGGCATCTACGCGTTACTGATCTACCACTACTGCCCCGAATACCGAGGCCTGCGCGAATGGCTGACCCACGACGTGGTCCCAGCGCTCAGAGACGCCCAGCAATCTGCCTCAACAGAGCGCCCGATACTGAGCCTGCTGAATTGGCCGCAGATGTCATTGAGTTTGCTGCACTGGAATAACCAGCCGTGGATTCGGTTGCAGGATGTTCCATACGTGCTGCCTGATGGAGAGCCACCACGACGTGCAGTCAATGCTCCGTGGTGGAAACGCGCTTCGCGAATACTTCAAACGTTCTGAACAAAAAAACCCACGCTTTAACGTGGGGTTCGTTCAATCTGAGGATCAGGCGCAATGTGGAAGACGTTCAACTTGATCCCGGATCGCGGCACCCCGTTCAATGTCAGCCTTGCGCAAATCGTAAGTCGATTGCAGATTCAGCCAAAACTCAGGAGTGGTGTCCAGGCAGATAGAAAGCCTGAGAGCCATATCAGCACTGACCCCACGACGCTGGAGCACAATGTCGTTCACCGTAGGTGTCGACACATTCAATGCTCTGGCCAAGCCTGCAGCCGAAAGGTTCAAAGGCTCCAGGTATTCCTCTTTGAGGATCTCGCCTGGGTGAACCGGGCGCATACCATTCTTAGTCATTACTCACCTCAGTGATAATCGACGATTTCGACATTCTCCGGTCCGTTAGGACCCCAGATAAAGCAAATTCGCCATTGGGCGTTGATACGGATGCTGTGCTGCCCTTTGCGACTACCCTCGAGCGCTTCCAGGCGATTGCCCGGCGGTGATCGGAGATCTATCAACATAGCTGCGGCATCAAGCATCGTCAGCTTTCGTTCCGCGACATTCAAAATGGCTGACCACACACGGTTCTTCCGCTGCGAAACAGGGACTCGGTCTCAGAACACTTAAAGCTAACGATCATAATTTAAAGCTTAACGTTATGCATTAAGCTTGAGTGTATAACCTGAATTCACAAATGCAAACGTGCTGTTTTGACTTTTGGCCTCCCTTTCAAAAATCTAGGAAAAGGACTACCTGGGCCCTTCAGAAAGTCTTCAAACCAAGCTGAGTCCTACAAAAAAAACCTCCAATTCCCATTGCCTCACAAGTAAGCACATCTCTTAAGCTGATTGACTCGAACAGCACGCGAGGTGTCTATGAAACCCAAAAAGCAAAAAGCGAAGCCCTTAATGATCGCTGAGTATCATGCCGAGGCGCTCCGCTTGGCCGGAAACGTTTCTGCCAGTCAGCGTCGCTTTTTTAAAGTCGCAGCAACGTATGGCAAAGAACTTGAACCTGATGGCTTGCTTGCAGGTGCACGAGCCTGATCAGGCTCCCCGAAGAAACCGCCCGAGTGGCGGTTTTTTTGTGCCTCGCGATTGGCCTGCTGCGTACTTGCAACATCCAGTGAAAGTTTGTCGCCTAAACCATCCCACCAGAACTTCCTCCGCCAACTACCCTTCAAAAAACCGCAGGAAGCGGTCCTCGTCAGCTCAAGGAACGACCATGTCCCTCTCCATCGTCCACAGCCGCGCCCAGGTCGGCGTAGAAGCACCCGCCGTCACCGTAGAAGTGCATCTGGCCAACGGCTTGCCGTCGCTGACCATGGTCGGGCTGCCCGAGGCGGCGGTGAAGGAAAGCAAAGACCGGGTGCGCAGCGCGATCATCAATTCAGGCCTGCAATTTCCGGCACGGCGCATCACCTTGAATCTCGCCCCGGCCGATCTGCCAAAGGATGGCGGGCGATTCGATCTGGCGATTGCCCTGGGAATTCTCTCGGCCAGCGTGCAAGTGCCGACATTGACGCTGGATGACGTGGAATGCCTGGGAGAGTTGGCCCTGTCGGGTGCGGTGCGGGCGGTTCGCGGTGTATTGCCCGCGGCACTGGCAGCACGCAAGGCCGGGCGCACGCTGGTGGTGCCGCGAGCGAATGCCGAGGAGGCTTGCCTCGCTTCCGGGTTGAAGGTGATTGCGGTGGATCATCTGCTGGAAGCGGTCGCGCATTTCAATGGCCACACGCCCATCGCCCCCTACGCTTCCAGCGGTTTGCTCTACGCCAGCAAACCCTATCCAGACTTGAACGAAGTTCAGGGGCAACTTGCCGCCAAGCGTGCGTTGCTGATTGCGGCGGCGGGTGCTCATAATCTGCTGTTCAGCGGACCGCCGGGGACGGGGAAAACGTTGTTGGCGAGTCGTCTGCCGGGGCTGTTACCGCCATTGGCCGAGAGTGAGGCGCTGGAAGTCGCGGCGATTCAATCCGTCGCCAGTTGTGTGCCCCTGAGTCATTGGCCACAGCGCCCCTTCCGACAGCCGCACCACTCCGCTTCAGGCCCAGCGCTGGTAGGCGGCGGCTCAAAACCGCAACCGGGCGAGATCACCCTCGCCCACCACGGAGTGCTGTTCCTCGATGAGCTCCCGGAATTTGATCGCAAGGTATTGGAGGTATTGAGAGAGCCACTGGAATCCGGCCACATCGTGATTTCCCGCGCCAAGGACCGCGTACGCTTCCCGGCACGCTTTCAACTGGTCGCGGCGATGAACCCTTGCCCCTGTGGATATCTTGGCGAGCCCAGTGGTAAATGCAGTTGTACACCGGACATGGTCCAGCGTTACCGCAACAAACTGTCGGGGCCACTGCTGGACCGCATCGATCTGCACCTGACAGTTGCTCGCGAAGCCACAGCGCTGAATCCTGCGTTAAAACCCGGCGATGATACTGCCACCGCCGCCGAGTTGGTGGCCGATGCGAGAGAACGCCAACAAAAACGCCAAGACTGCGCCAATGCATTCCTCGATTTACCGGGCCTGCGCAAACACTGCAAGTTATCCACAGTTGACGAAACCTGGCTGGAAACGGCGTGTGAGCGGCTGACCTTGTCGCTGCGAGCGGCCCATCGACTGCTCAAGGTCGCTCGCACCTTGGCGGACCTTCAGCAAGTCGATGGCATCACCCGTGAACACTTGGCCGAAGCGCTGCAATATCGGCCAACAACACTCTAGCCGGCATCACCCCTTGGTCAGATCAACCAACGGCGTCTGCCGCACCTCAGTCTCCCGCCCACCCTGAATCTCGCTCACCTGCTTCAACGCCTTATCCACAGCCGCCTTGTCCGCCAACAAGCTGTAGCTGATCCTGAACTGCTTCTGTTCCTTTGGCGCAATCGTCGGCACCAGGTTCAGGGGCCGTTGATACCGGCGGTTGTAGGAAAAACTCGTCCCTGGCTCCAACCCCGTGACATAGCCCTGGCCTTGGGTATCGGTGTTTTTCCACAGGGAGAACACGGGCAGTGTTTGAGTATTGAAGCCGACCGAAACCCCCAGGCTGCCGGCCTTGTCATGCAGCACGGTCAACGTATCGCCCTTGGCATCGGCATACGGCACCACGTTGTAAACCGTTTCGTCGTAGTCCTTGGTCGGTGCGCGGTAGGTTTGCCAATCCGGCAGATCGCCCTTGGCCTTGTCGTTGAACGGCGACACCTGTTTCACCGGTGCAACGAAACGAGCGCCCTGCTCCAGGAATGGCGCACCGAAGTTGCTGTGATACAGCGCCTGGTATTCCTTCGGATAGTCGCCATTGTTGGTCAGGGTATCGTTGAGGGCGAACGCTACGCTGCCGGGTTCGGTGACCAGTTCGGTCGCAACCGAGAAGTCGACTTTCTTGAACGCCTGTTCTTTCAGCTCACCGCGCAGGGTGATGGCGTACGGCGGTTTTTCATCGATGTGCAGGGTGACTTTATTGGCAGGGATATTGGCGGCGCGACCGTGCAGGGTCAGCAGCTCACCATTGTCGATGCCGGGGTGGCCGACCCATTCGTAGCCGCAGCGGGTGACCAGTTCGTTGAAACCTTCCAGCCAGCCCAGGCCACCGCGGCCGTTGAGTTCGATGAAGGATGGATTGACCACTTCCTTGACCGGCGAATCCCAGCCCATGCGCACATTGCCGACCGAGGCCTGCAAGACGTTCATGCCACGAGTCGGCACCACCGAGAGTTTCATCGTGCCGTTATCAATGTCGACGATGCTGACGCCCTCCTGCCGCCCCCCGTGCAAAGTGCGCAGGGTGACGCTGAAGGGTTTGTCGGTTTTTACGCCAAGTTGCTGGCTGGTGATCTGCCAGTTCTGGGCGGCTTTGTCGGTGTCGAGCAGGACGTAATCCCAGGCCAAGGCTTGGGATGCAGCGGACAGTGCGCTGAGGGCAACGAAGAGTTTGAGCGGGGTCATGGCGGCAGCCTTTCTTGGAGTTGTGCCAATTTTATAGACTTGAAGAAACGTTTCAGCAAGCATAAAAATCGAGACACTGGTGCTAAATGCCAAGGAAGACGACCAGAGAGGAATTGATCCGAAGATTTCGCAAATCGGGATTGAGTCGATGCCATCGCCAGCAGGCCCACACTGGATCGAAGGTGAACACAGAATTTGTGAACACCCGAGATCAACTGTGGGCCTGCTCGCGATGGCGATTTCGGCAGCTACTCAACGAAACCGGTCAACCTCATGCCGCAAGTCCGCCGCCAGCTTCTCCAGCTCTTTGGCCGTCACAGCCAGGTTCGACACCACTTCGCGCTGTTCACTGTTCGCCAACGCGATGCTTTGCAGGTTGCTGCTGAGCAAGGTCGCGGTGCTGCTTTGTTCCTGGGTCGCGGTAGTAATGGCGGCGAATTGCTGACCGGCCGAGCGGCTTTGTTCATCGATCCGTGCCAGCGCCGAGGCGACGTTGGCGTTGCGTGACAGGCCTTCTTGCATCAGCACGTTGCCCTGCTCCATGGTGCTGATGGCGTTGCCGGTTTCCTGCTGGATGCTTTGGATCATCCCGGAAATTTCATCAGTGGCCTGGCGGGTACGCGAGGCCAGGTTACGCACCTCATCGGCCACCACCGCAAACCCACGGCCCTGCTCACCAGCGCGGGCGGCTTCGATGGCGGCGTTGAGCGCCAGCAGGTTGGTTTGCTCGGCAATCGAGGTAATTACCCCGACAATGCCACCGATTTCCTGGGAACGCTGGCCCAAGGTATTGATTACCGTCGCGGTGCTGTTCAATGCACCGGCGATTTGCTCCAGGGAAGAAGACGCTTCGTCCATCGACGTACGACCGATCTGGGTTTGCTGTGCGTTTTCCTGCGCCAGACGCTGGGTGTTGCCCATGTTGTCGGCGATATTCAACGAGGTGGCGCTGAATTCTTCCACGGCACCGGCCATGCTGGTGATTTCGCCGGACTGCTGCTCCATCCCTTCATAGGCGCCACCGGACAACCCGGATAACGCCTGGGCACGGCTGTTGACCTCTGCCGAGGCCTTACGGATGTGCTCGACCATGGTCGACAGGGCTTGGCTCATCTGGTTGAAGGCGCGGGCCAGTTGACCGATTTCGTCATTGCTCGACACGTTCAGGCGAACACTCAAATCACCGGCGCCCAAGGCTTCGGCCTGGCGTACCAGATCCCCCAGTGGCGCCAGTTTGCTGCGCAGCAACCAGACCGCCGAACCAACCGCCAGCAACATCGCCAGCAAGCTGCCGATCGCCAATTGAATACCCACGCTCCAGGTGACGGCGCGGATTTCGCTTTTCGGCATGCTCGCCACCACCGACCACGGCCCGCCTTCGAACGGCACGGCAACACTGTAAAAATCTTGCGACGTGTCGTTCCAGAAGTCGCCTTTGCCCGGCGTCTTGGCCAGACCGACGATGCTTGGCACCGCCTGATCCGGCGCCTGTACACCGGCAATTGGCACCAACCATTTGCCTTGTTCATCCAGCAACGCCAGGGAACCGGTCTGGCCGATGCGGAAGCGTTTGAGGTTGGAGAACTGTGCGTTCTGCGCGTCGGTGTAATCGAATCCTACGTACAGCACCGCAATGATCTTACCTCCGCTGTCGCGTACGGGGGTGTACTGCGACATGTAGAAGCGTTCGAACAGCAACGCTCGCCCCACGTAACTCTGCCCCGCCATCAAACGGGCGTAAGCCGGGTTTGCGTGGTCGAGCAGTGTGCCAATGGCTCGGCTGCCGTCTTGTTTGGTGACATTCGTGCTGACCCGAATGAACTCTTCACCGCTGCGCACGAACACGGTCGCAACGCCTGCGGTCATCTGCTTGAACTCGTCGACTTCCGCGAAGTTGTTATTCAGCACTTCACTGCCCAGGTGCAGGCCCGGGGTCTGCACACCCGCCACGGTCACCGGCTGATCCGGGTGCACGCTCAAACCGGCACTGAAGCGCTTCTCGAACAGGCCGGCCAAGCGCTGGGTGCTTTCACGCAAGGTGCCGTGAAAGGTGCTCAACTGATCAGCCAGCAAGCGAGCCTCACTGGCCAGATGCTCTTCGCGGGTGGCAAGGTTGGCGGTGTCCAGCGAGCGCAGGGCGAACACGGTACTGCCACTGATGACAATTGCCAGAATCACGGCAAGCGCAAGACCCAGCTGTGAGGCAATCCGAGCACGAGGTTGAGACATGACAGCTCCTGACCCAGTGGCCGGATCATTCTGATCCCATCGCACACTCGGCAAAATTTCTGATGGTGGGGGAAACATGGAACCTGCACGACGGTGCCATCAGCAGATTTTCGGCGGCAAAGTTGAATACTTGAGTAATGAGCGAGGATATGGCCCAAGGCCGCCATTGCGGCGGCTCCATCGATTCAGCCCAGGCGTTCGACAGCCGGTAATTCCATGGCCCGGACCTCGCCTTGCAGGAAATCGCTGAGGCGGCGCAAACGTTCGCCGCCGGGGCGGGTTTTCGGCCAGACCAGGTAATAGTTTTCACCACTGGCAACGGCCGTCGGCCACGGCAAACTCAGACGTCCCTGCGCGACATCCTCCGCCACCATGAGCAAATCGCCCATGGACACGCCGTAACCTCTGGCCGCAGCGATCATGCCAAGCTCCAGCGTGTCGAACACCTGCCCGCCCTTGAGCGAGATTTGATCGGTCAGGCCCATGCGCTCCAGCCAGTTGCGCCAGTCACGGCGGTCTGGCGTGGGGTGCAGCAGCTCGGTACTGGCCAGGCGCGCAACGTCCCACGGTTGGTCCTTCAGAAGATTCGGCGCGCCCACCGGAATCAGCTCTTCGGGGAACAGGAAAGTCGCCTCCCAGTCCAGTGGAAAATGCCCGTTGCTGAGGATGACGGCGCAGTCGAAGGGCTCATGGTTGAAGTCCACCGTATCGATGTCCATCCAGGCGCTGGTCAATTGCACCTCGTTGCCCGGTCGCAGGTGCCGAAAACGACTGAGCCGCGCCAACAGCCAGCGCATGGTCAGGGTCGACGGGGCTTTCATGCGCAGGATGTCGTCTTCGGCCCGCAAGGTATTACAGGCCCGCTCGAGGGCGGTGAAGCCTTCGCGAATGCCGGGCAGGATCAGCCGCGCCGATTCGGTCAGTTGCAGGTTGCGCCCGCTGCGATGAAACAGCCGACAGGCGAAATGCTCTTCGAGCGTACGAATGTGCCGACTGACCGCACTTTGGGTGATCGACAGTTCTTCGGCCGCGCGGGTAAACGAACTATGCCGCGCCGCGGCTTCGAATGCTCGAAGGGCATACAAGGGAGGAAGACGACGGGACATCAGGAAGGCTCCTTTAGCGCGATTGCACCAACTTATCAGAAACTCCCCTGCATGAGTTTTAATCATGCCACCCATCCTTTTTATCCCTTTGTGCAAACCCCGCAGAGCGCCGAGAATCGACGTTTCCTGTTCTCTCTGATATCGAGCGTGATGATCATGCAGCATCCAGCGCGTAGTGAACTCTGGGCCATCCTGCGGCTGGCGGGGCCGTTGATTGCCTCGCAGTTGGCGCACATGTTGATGGTCCTCACCGACACGTTGATGATGGCGCGCCTGAGCCCCGAAGCACTGGCCGGCGGCGGCCTGGGCGCGGCGACGTATTCGTTCGTATCGATTTTCTGCATCGGCGTGATCGCTGCCGTCGGCACTTTGGTGGCGATCCGCCAGGGCGCGGGTGACATCCTTGGCGCGGCGCGGCTGACCCAGGCCGGGTTGTGGCTGGCCTGGTTGATGGCGCTGGTGGCGGGTTTGCTGCTGTGGAACCTCAAACCGGTGTTGCTGCTGTTCGGTCAGACCGAAACCAACGTCCAGGCTGCCGGCCAGTTTCTGTTGATCCTGCCCTTCGCCCTGCCCGGCTACCTGAGCTTCATGGCGCTGCGCGGTTTCACCAGCGCCATCGGCCGGGCGAGCCCGGTGATGGTCATCAGCCTCGCCGGCACCGTGGCCAACTTCCTGCTCAACTATGCGTTGATCACCGGCATGTTCGGTCTGCCGAAAATGGGTCTGGTGGGCATCGGCCTGGTCACGGCGATCGTTGCCAACCTGATGGCGCTGGCGCTCGCGCTGCACATTCGTCGGCATCCGGCCTACGACGCGTATCCCTTGCTGCCTGGGCTGTCGCGCCCCAACCGTCAATACTTGAAGGAATTGTGGCGCCTGGGCCTGCCGATTGGCGGCACCTATGCGGTGGAAGTCGGCCTGTTCGCCTTCGCCGCGCTGTGCATGGGCACCATGGGCAGCACGCAACTGGCGGCGCATCAGATCGCCCTGCAAATCGTTTCGGTGGCGTTCATGATTCCGGCGGGGCTTTCCTATGCGATCACCATGCGCATCGGCCAGCATTACGGCGCCGGGCAATTGCTCGATGCGCGGCTGGCCGGACGGGTCGGGATCGCCTTTGGTGCGGCGGCAATGCTCGGCTTTGCAATGGTGTTCTGGCTGCTGCCGCATCAGTTGATCGGCTTGTTCCTGGACCACAACGATCCGGAGTTCGGCGAAGTCATCAACCTGGCCGTGAGCTTGTTGGCGGTGGCGGCGTGGTTCGAGCTGTTCGACGGCACACAAACCATTGCCATGGGCTGCATCCGTGGGCTCAAGGATGCCAAGACCACGTTCCTGGTGGGTTTGGGCTGCTATTGGCTGATCGGTGCACCGGCCGCCTGGTGGATGGCCTTCCATTTGAACTGGGGGCCAACGGGGGTCTGGTGGGGTCTGGCGCTGGGGCTGGCGTGTGCGGCGGTGAGCCTGACGCTGGCGTTTGAGTGGAAGATGAAGCGGATGATTCGGCGTGAGCCGGCGTCGCAGGGCGATTTCCAGATAGCTCAGCCTGATTGAGATCCCTGCAGGAGCGAGGCTTGCCCGCGAATGGCATCACGCGGTGTATCAGAGACAACGCGTGATGCCATTCGCGGGCAAGCCTCGCTCCTACGGTACGTCGTTAAGCGAGCACCACCTGCTGACTGGAACCGAAGCTCAAATACTCAACCAGTTCCGCCAACGGCAACGGCTTGCTGATCAGATATCCCTGCACCTGATCACAACCAAAACCGCGCAACAAATCCAGTTGTTCCGGCGTTTCCACACCTTCGGCGACCACTTCCAGGTTGAGGTTGTGCGCCAGGTTGATCATCGCATGCACCAGTTTGCGGTTCTCTTCCCGTTCCTCCATGCCGCCGACAAAGCTCTTGTCGACCTTCAACAAGGCGATTGGCAGGCTGTTGAGGTGCACGAACGAAGAAAATCCGGTGCCGAAGTCGTCCAGCGAGAAGCGCACGCCCAAACGCCCGAGGGCGTCCATGGTTTGCTTGACCAGGTCGCTGCGACGCATCACCGCGGTTTCGGTCAATTCGAATTCCAGCCATTGCGCCTCGACGCCACGCTCGGCAATCAGCCGGCTCAGGGTCGACAGCAACTGGCTGTCCTGGAACTGCCGGAACGACAGGTTGATTGCCATGTGCAGCGCCGGCAGACCTCGTTCGCGTAATGCTTGCATGTCTCGCAGGGCCCGGGAAATCACCCAGTAACCCAGCGGCACGATCAAGCCGCTTTGCTCGGCCAGCGGCACGAATTCGCTGGGAGGCAACAAGCCGCGTTCGCCATGACGCCAGCGCACCAACGCTTCGAGACCGACAATCTGGCCATCCTCAAGGTTCAGACGTGGCTGGTAATGCAATTCCAGCTCATCGCGGCGCAAGGCCCGGCGCAGCTCGCTTTCGAGGTCGGCGATGCTGCGGGCATTGCGATTGATCCGTTCGTTGAAGACGTGAAACGTGCAGCCCTGAGTACTCTTGGCCTGCTGCATGGCAATGTGCGCGTGCCACATCAACGGGTCGGCGCCGGCCTGCGCTCGTGCGTGAGCGATGCCGAGGCTGGAACCGATCAACAGGCTTTCGCCGTCAATCCAATAAGGTTCGGACAGCGCTTCGGTAATGCGTTCGGCCATCCATTCGGCGCGCTGTGGGGCGCGGCGGGTGTCGATAAGCAGGGCAAATTCATCGCTACCCAGCCGCGCCAGTTGATCGCTGGCCTCCAGCTGGCTTTTCAGCCGCGAGACCACTTGCAGGATCAACCGGTCGCCGGCCTGATGGCCGAGGGCGTCGTTGGCGTGTCGAAAGTTGTCGAGGTCGAGGTGGCCGAGGGCCAGGCCCCGACCATCGTTGTCGGCCAGACGCGCCGCCAGCAAGGTCTGGAAACCTTGACGGTTGGCGATACCCGTCAACGGGTCCTGCTCGGCCAGACGCTGCAAGGTGTTTTCCAACACGCCACGCTCACGCACATGGCGCAGGCAGCGGCGCAACATGCCCGGGTCTAGCAGATTACGCACCAGCCAGTCGCTCACACCGTCGGGCGGCGCCAGCGGCTCGTGTTCGAGCAGCAAAACCGTCGGCAGGTTGCAACGGCCGGGGGCCGGCTGGAGAGCAGGAATCGTCAACAACACCGCGCTGCGGTTGTCATCGAACAGGCTACTGACCGACTCCCAGTTCGGCGCGCTGAGCAGCACAGCCGAACTCCCCATCGGAGCCAGACACTCGCGCAACAACGCTGCCCACGCTGGCTCTTCGGCCAGTAACAGCAAACGCAAGGGTTCGACAGGCGTAGACAAGCTAGCTCCCTAGACTCTGCAAAGATGTAGGCGGCGGGCATTATGCCGCGCAGATAACCAATGACCAAATGCGTCTTGAATACGAACATTAGACGCAAATTCACTACGCATCCTGCGTGAAAGTATCAAAACCGGCAATTAGAGATCGCGTGTTACGTCACAAGTCGGAGAGAGCAGCACAATTCGCTGAGCCTGTTAAAATGCCGGCCCATTTCGCTAATGACTCCCTGATTTCGTATGTCCCGACTCAATCCCCGGCAGCAAGAAGCCGTGAGCTACGTCGGCGGCCCTCTTTTGGTGCTCGCCGGCGCAGGCTCCGGCAAGACCAGCGTGATCACCCGCAAAATTGCGCACCTGATCCAGAACTGTGGCATCCGCGCCCAGTACATTGTCGCCATGACCTTCACCAACAAGGCCGCACGCGAGATGAAGGAGCGGGTCGGCACCCTGCTCAAAGGCGGCGAAGGCCGCGGCCTGACGGTTTGTACCTTCCACAACCTGGGCCTGAACATCATCCGCAAGGAACACGTGCGGCTGGGCTATAAACCGGGCTTCTCGATCTTCGACGAGACCGACGTCAAAGCCCTGATGACCGACATCATGCAGAAGGAATACTCGGGCGACGACGGCGTCGACGAGATCAAGAACATGATCGGCTCGTGGAAAAACGACCTGATCCTGCCGCCCGAAGCCCTGGAAAACGCCCGCAATCCCAAAGAGCAGACCGCCGCCATCGTCTACACCCATTACCAGCGTACGCTCAAGGCGTTCAACGCGGTGGATTTCGACGACCTGATCCTGCTGCCGGTAAAACTGTTCCAGGAACACGACGATATCCTGGAAAAATGGCAGAACAAGGTCCGCTACCTGCTGGTGGACGAATATCAGGACACCAACGCCAGCCAGTATTTGCTGGTGAAACTGCTGATCGGCAAGCGTAACCAATTCACTGTGGTGGGCGACGACGATCAGTCGATCTACGCCTGGCGAGGCGCCCGCCCGGAAAACCTGATGCTGCTCAAGGACGACTATCCGTCCCTGAAAGTGGTCATGCTCGAGCAAAATTACCGTTCCACCAGCCGCATCCTGCGCTGCGCCAACGTGCTGATCTCCAATAACCCGCACGAATTCGAAAAGCAGCTGTGGAGCGAGATGGGCCACGGCGACGAAATCCGTGTGATCCGTTGCCGCAACGAAGACGCAGAAGCCGAGCGCGTGGCCGTGGAACTGCTCACCCTGCACCTGCGCACGGATCGGCCGTACAGCGATTTCGCGATCCTGTATCGCGGCAACTACCAGGCCAAGCTGATCGAGCTGAAACTGCAACACCACCAGATTCCGTACCGCCTGTCTGGCGGCAACAGCTTTTTCGGACGTCAGGAAGTGAAAGACCTGATGGCCTACTTCCGCCTGATCGTGAACCCGGATGACGACAACGCCTTCCTGCGAGTGATCAACGTCCCACGCCGGGAGATCGGTTCGACCACACTGGAGAAGCTGGGCAACTACGCCACCGAGCGAAAAATCTCGATGTACGCCGCCACCGACGAAATCGGTTTGGGCGAGCATCTGGACACGCGCTTCACCGATCGCCTGTCGCGCTTCAAGCGCTTCATGGACAAGGTCCGCGAGCAGTGCGCCGGCGACGACCCGATCTCCGCCCTGCGCAGCATGGTCATGGACATCGACTACGAGAACTGGCTGCGCACCAACAGCTCCAGCGACAAGGCCGCCGATTACCGCATGGGTAACGTCTGGTTCCTGATCGAGGCGCTGAAAAACACCCTGGAGAAAGACGAAGAAGGCGAGATGACCGTCGAGGACGCCATTGGCAAACTCGTTCTGCGCGACATGCTGGAGCGTCAGCAGGAAGAGGAAGACGGCGCCGAAGGCGTGCAGATGATGACCTTGCACGCCTCCAAGGGTTTGGAGTTTCCCTACGTGTTCATCATGGGCATGGAAGAGGAAATCCTCCCGCACCGTTCCAGTATCGAAGCCGACACCATCGAAGAAGAGCGCCGCCTGGCCTACGTCGGGATTACCCGGGCGCGTCAGACGCTGGCGTTCACCTTCGCCGCCAAGCGCAAGCAATACGGCGAGATCATCGACTGCGCACCCAGCCGTTTCCTCGATGAACTGCCGCCGGACGACCTGGCCTGGGAAGGCAATGACGACACCCCGACCGAAGTCAAAGCCGTGCGCGGAAATACCGCATTGGCAGATATACGTGCAATGTTAAAGCGCTAGAATTGAGCACTTTTTAACCGCACACTTTTTAAACGCCAGGCGCACACGGCGTCAGTAGAGGAAAGCTTCATGGAAGCACTGCACAAGAAAATTCGCGAAGAAGGCATCGTGCTTTCCGACCAGGTCCTGAAAGTCGACGCCTTTCTGAATCACCAGATCGACCCGGCCCTGATGAAGCTGATCGGCGACGAATTCGCCACGCTGTTCAAGGATTCGGGCATCACCAAGATCGTCACGATCGAAGCCTCGGGCATTGCCCCGGCAATCATGACCGGCCTGAACCTCGGCGTACCGGTGATTTTCGCGCGCAAGCATCAGTCCCTGACCCTGACTGAAAACCTGCTGTCGGCGACCGTCTACTCGTTCACCAAACAAACCGAAAGCACCGTGGCGATCTCCCCGCGCCACCTGACCAGCAGCGACCGCGTGCTGATCATCGACGACTTCCTGGCCAACGGTAAGGCCTCGCAAGCGCTGATCTCGATCATCAAACAGGCCGGCGCGACCGTGGCCGGTTTGGGTATCGTGATCGAGAAGTCATTCCAGGGCGGCCGTGCGGAACTGGACGCCCAGGGTTATCGCGTGGAATCGTTGGCGCGGGTGCAGTCGCTGAAGGATGGCGTTGTAACCTTTATCGAATAAACCCGCTGCATCACCGAACCTGTGGGCGCGGGCTTGCCCGCGATGAGGTCATAACATTCAACATTGATGTTGGCTGTTCCACCGCCATCGCGGGCAAGCCCGCTCCCACAGGTTTTTGTGGCGGCTGTTAATGCGCGGTGGCCTTCAGGCCGGTGAGCAACAGCCGCTGAAACAAATCCTCTTTCAACCCCTCCGGATTGGTCAGCTGCATCCTTTCCAGATGCACCGCAAATTCCGAAGGCTGCGGCGCATCCAGCGCAGCCTTGCCCAGCTCCAGAATCTCCGAGAGCTTGAACTTGCTCTTCAACCAGTTCAGTGCCCGCAATAAGTCCCGTTCCTCGGCGGTGAAATCGCAGCCCAGCGGATATTCCGGAAACAGATTCGAATGCCGAGCCTGAATGGCCTGCAAACGCTGTGGGCTGTTGTCGGCGAAGCGCGGATCGAGGCGAAAATGCTTCGGCAATTTGCCAACGCTCTGCGCCTGCTCGATCAGGCCAGGCTGGAAACGTGAGTCGCTGATGTTCAGCAACGCCTCGATCACTGCAGCGTCGGTCTTGCCCCGTAAATCAGCGATGCCGTATTCGGTGACGACGATGTCCCGCAGATGCCGCGGGATTGTGCAATGGCCGTATTCCCAGACGATATTCGAACTGACGTCACCGCCCGACTCGCGCCAACTGCGCAGCAGCAGGATCGAACGCGCGCCTTCCAGCGCATGGCCCTGGACGACGAAGTTGTATTGCCCGCCGACTCCGCTCAGTACCCGCCCGTCTTCAAGTTGATCGGCCACGCCGGCGCCAAGCAAGGTCATGGTGAAGACGGTGTTGATGAAGCGCGCATCGAGGCGCTGCAAGCGTTTGAGTTCTTCCTGACCGTAGAGCTCATTGATGTAGCTGATGCGGGTCATGTTGAACTCGAGTCGCTTGTTCTGCGGCAACGCGCGCAAGCGCTCGTAGAAACTGCGCGGCCCGAGGAAAAACCCGCCATGCACCGAGATGCCGTCAGCCTGCGCGGCCTCGTCCAGCGTCCCGGCATTCGCCTGCTGCTGGGTCGGCACGTCCGGGTAGACTTTGCGCCGCACGATCCCGGCGTCCGCCAACACCAGCAAGCCGTTGACGAACATTTCGCTGCACCCGTACAGGCCCTTGGCGAACGGTTCGATCCCTCCTTCGCGCTCAATCAACTGTGCCCATTGCCTGAGATTCAGATCCGCCAGCAACGCCTTGTAACCATCACTGTCAGCCTGCCGCGCCAGCAACGCTGCCGTTAAAGCATCCCCCATGGCCCCAATGCCAATCTGCAAGGTACCGCCATCGCGCACCAGCGTGCTGGCGTGCAACCCGATGAAATGATCCTGGAAACCCACCGGCATGTTCGGCGTGGAAAACAGCGTGGTGCTGTCTTTCGCGTCGATCAGCAGGTCGAAGGTGTCGATGCCGATTTCCGCATCGCCAGGCATGTACGGCAAATCGTTGTGTACCTGCCCCACCAGCAGGATCGTCTCCCCCGCCGCCCGACGCTTGGCGATCATCGGAAACAAGTCGAGGGTGATGTCCGGGTTGCAGCTCAGGCTCAGGCGATCGGGATGCTCGCTGTGGCTGGCGACCAATTGCGCCACCAGGTTCAAGCCAGCGGCATTGATGTCCCGGGCTGCGTGGCTGTAATTGCTGCTGACGTAATCCTGCTGGGCCGATGCGCTGTTTAGCAGGCTGCCTGGCTGCAGGAAGAATTGATGGACGTGAATGTTGGCCGGCAGGCTGTCGCGATGCAGGTCGGCGAGAAAATCCAGCTCCGGATAATCGCCGAATACTCGCTCGATGAAAGGTTCGAGGAAGCGCTTTTGCAAGCCATCGCCCAATGGCGGGCGTCCGAGGCACAGGGCGGTATAAACCGTCAGCTGCCGCTCGGGCAATTGCGCGATCCGTTGATACAGCGCGTTGACGAAATGGTTGGGCTTGCCCAGCCCCAGCGGCAATCCCATGTGGATATGCGCCGGCAACCGCGCCAGAACATCATCGACCGCCTGTTCGATAGAACACAAACGCACCATCTGATCCTCCCGCCGTTCCATGAATTGGGGTTGGACCGAGCTTGCCGGGGATTTGTCGCAAAGCATAGCCTCAGCGGAAAATCGCACGTACAAAAAAAGCCGCTCGAAAGCGGCTTTTTGTTTGAAGACTGGCTTATTTCAAACCGGACATCTTCTGGATGGCGCCCTTGAGATCAGCATCAGAGCAATCGGCGCAGGTGCCCTTTGGTGGCATCGCGTTGACACCGGAAATTGCTTTGGCCAGCAAGCCGTCGAGGCCACCTTGTTTCTTGGCGCGCTCGCCCCAGGCTGCAGCGTCACCGATTTTCGGCGCGCCCAACAGGCCGCTGCCGTGGCATGCGTTGCAATGTTTTGCAATCACTGAGTCAGGGGTCTTGGCATCACCGCCCCCCGCAGACGCAGCGACTTCCATTCCCTTGCACTCTTTGCCCTGCACACAGACTTGGCCAACGGGTTCAAGACGTTTAGCGATATCGTCGTTGGTCGCAGCTTGTGCGCTGACTGCCCAAAGGGCCAATACGGTTGCTGGTGCGGCCAGCATTTTCATAATTAGGTTCACGCGTACACCCTCAATGGTGGCTAGTCACGCCCACGGCCACGGTTCGCAGGCGGGCGCAAGTATAGCGGTAAGCCCGTCACACTGAAACAACCCCAAAGTCGAAGGGGTCTTATCGTGGGAAGGAAATACAGCAAGGGCGTCTGCGCAATCCGGGCAGGACGCCGCTTCTCTTAGAAATTTGCCGGGGTGGCTGCGCTGATTAGTCGCGCCGGGGCATCGAACGGATTACGGAAACGGTGTGGCTTGGTACTTTCAAAGTAGTAGCTGTCGCCGGCTTCGAGCACAAATGTTTCGAGCCCGACCACCAGTTCCAGCCGCCCTTCCACCAGAATTCCGGTTTCCTCGCCCTCGTGGGTGAGCATCTCCTCGCCCGTGTCGGCGCCTGGCGGGTAGATTTCGTTGAGGAATGCAATGGCCCGGCTCGGATGAGCCCGACCGACCAGTTTCATGGTCACTGCCCCATCGGAAATATCGATCAGCTCGTGAGCCTTGTAGACGATCTGAGTCGGTTTTTCCTGCAGGATTTCTTCGGAAAAGAACTCGACCATGGACATGGGAATCCCGCCCAGGACCTTCCTCAGCGAACTGATCGAGGGGCTGACGCTGTTCTTCTCGATCATCGAAATGGTGCTGTTGGTAACACCCGCGCGTTTGGCGAGCTCACGCTGGGAAAGACCTTTGAGCTTACGGATCGATTGCAGTCGTTCACCGACGTCCAATGCTGGAGCCTCCAGGGGTTCAGGTTTGCAGAAATATTGAGCGTTATCATGGCGACAGCGTTCAGTATTTACAACACTTGGGCCTGAATCCTGTTTGGCGAAGCGACTTTCGGTCGGGCATGTGATTCGTCAGGCCCCGGAATAGAGGCGCGGCACCCGATGCAGGTTGCAGAAGATCTGGTAAGGAATCGTGCCCGCAGCCATGGCGACGTCACTGGCGAGAATATTTTTGCCCCACAACTCGACGGGCGAACCGAGGCCGGCTTGCGGCACATCGGTCAGATCGACGCAAAGCATGTCCATTGATACCCGACCCAGTAACTGAGTACGCTGCCCGGCCACCAACACAGGCGTACCGCTCGGTGCCTGACGCGGATAACCGTCGGCATAACCCATTGCCACCACACCTACGCGCATCGGCTTGGCGGTGACAAATTTCGCGCCGTAGCCAATTGGCTCGCCAGCAGGCAGTTCGCGCACGCTAATCACTTTCGATTCCAGGGTCATCACCGGTTGCAGGCGGGCCGCCACGGCATTGGTCTCTTCGAACGGGGTCGCGCCATAAAGCATGATGCCCGGGCGCACCCAATCGCTGGGAACCTGCGGCCAACCGAGCACCGCCGGCGAATTACACAGGCTGATTTCAGCCGACAAACCCCGACGCGCCGTCTCGAACACCGCAACCTGCTCGGCGCAGCTCTGGCATTGCAACTCATCGGCGCGGGCGAAGTGACTCATCAGCACGATCTTCGCCACTTTTCCGCTGGCCAGCAGCCGTTGATAGGCCGCCTGATAATCCGCCGGGTGCAGGCCAACGCGATGCATGCCGGAGTCAAGTTTGAGCCAGACTGTGATCGGTTTGCTCAGCACGGCTTTTTCGATGGCCTCGAGCTGCCACAGCGAATGCACCACGCACCAGAAATCATGCTCGACGATCAGCGGCAGTTCATCAGCTTCGAAAAAACCTTCCAGCAGCAAAACGGGTGCACGAATACCGGCGGCGCGCAGCTCCAGAGCTTCTTCGATGCACGCCACGGCAAACCCGTCCGCCTCGGCTTCCAGCGCCTGGGCGCAGCGCACCGCGCCATGGCCGTAGGCGTCGGCCTTGATCACCGCGAGGGCCTTGGCCCCGGTCACTTCGCGGGCGAGCTGGTAGTTGTGGCGCAGGGCTTGAAGGTCGATCAGGGCACGGGCTGGACGCATGGCGGCAGACTTCTAGTCGGTCATTTGAAAAAAACCGGCGCTGGCTGACAGCGTGAACCGCCAACAGCGCCGGGAGAGGGATCTTTCTGGCTGAGCGTTATGGCAGCGCGGCGACAACCGACAGCTCGACCAGGATTTGCGGTTCGCACAGCTTCGATTCAACCGTCGCGCGGGCCGGTGCGACGCCTTTTGGCAGCCACTGGTCCCACACCGAATTCATGCCTGCGAAGTGCGCGTCGATGTCTTTCAGGTAAATCGTCACCGACAGCAAACGGCTCTTGTCGGTCCCGGCCAGGTCCAGCAAACGCTCGATGTTGGCGAGGGTTTCACGGGTTTGCTGTTCAATCCCGGCGTTCATGTCATCGCCGACCTGTCCTGCCAGATACACGGTACTGTTGTGGACCACGATCTGGCTCATGCGCTCATTGGTGAGCTGGCGCTGGATTGACATGTTTTGCGGACTCCTTGAGTTTGTTGCCATAACGGGAAATGTCGAGGCCTTCGGCGCTGATCTGCGGCGTCTTCTTCGCCATCAGGTCAGCCAGCAAACGACCGGAACCACAGGCCATGGTCCAGCCGAGCGTGCCGTGGCCCGTATTCAGAAACAGGTTTTTGAACGGCGTGGCGCCGACAATCGGCGTGCCGTCCGGAGTGGTCGGACGCAGGCCGGTCCAGAAACTCGCCTGGGCCAGATCGCCGCCCTGAGGATAAAGGTCGTTGACGATCATCTCCAGGGTTTCGCGCCGACGCGGGTTCAACGACAGGTCAAAACCGGCGATTTCCGCCATGCCGCCAACGCGGATGCGGTTGTCGAAACGGGTGATCGCAACCTTGTAGGTCTCATCGAGAATGGTCGACGTCGGAGCCATCGCCGGGTTGATGATCGGAACGGTCAACGAGTAACCCTTGAGCGGGTATACCGGCGCCCGGATGCCCAGCGGTTTGAGCAATTGTGGCGAGTAGCTGCCCAGCGCCAGCACGTAGCGGTCGGCGGTTTCCAGCTTGCCGTCGATCCACACGCCGTTGATGCGATCACCGGCGAAGTCGAGGCGCTGGATGTCCTGGCCGAAACGGAATTCCACACCCAGTTTTGTGGCCATCTCGGCCAGGCGGGTGGTGAAGATCTGGCAGTCGCCAGTCTGGTCATTCGGCAGACGCAAGGCCCCGGCGAGAATATCGGTGACACTGGCCAGGGCCGGTTCTACCCGGGCAATGCCGGCGCGGTCGAGCAATTCGAATGGCACGCCGGACTCTTTCAGCACGGCGATGTCTTTGGCGGCGCCATCAAGCTGGGCCTGGGTGCGGAACAGTTGGGTAGTACCCAGGGTGCGGCCTTCGTAGGCAATGCCGGTTTCGGCGCGCAATTCGTCGAGGCAGTCGCGGCTGTACTCGGACAGGCGCACCATGCGCTCCTTGTTCACCGCATAACGGCTGGCGGTGCAGTTGCGCAGCATCTGCGCCATCCACAGGTATTGATCGATGTCGGCAGTGGCCTTGATCGCCAATGGCGCGTGACGCTGCAACAACCACTTGATGGCTTTGAGCGGCACGCCCGGCGCGGCCCACGGCGAGGCATAACCCGGCGAAACCTGCCCGGCGTTGGCGAAACTGGTTTCCATGGCCGGCGCTGGTTGACGATCAACAACCGTCACTTCAAAGCCAGCCCGTGCCAGATAATAGGCACTGGCGGTACCGATGACGCCGCTACCCAAGACCAGAACGCGCATTTTCATATCCCTCATCGCGGCTTACCGCTGACGTTTGTTGTGCAGACCGAAGATGTGGGCAGTTTAAAAAAGATTAGCCAGTGCTTTTCACTATATAAGTGCCTATATTTGGCGACAATTCTCGGCAAAAACCCTTTTCACGGAGGCGCATCCCCTATGCGGACCAACACTCAGACCAAACGTGAGCTGGACAAGATCGACCGCAACATCCTGCGGATCCTGCAAGCGGACGGGCGTATCTCCTTCACCGAGCTGGGGGAAAAGGTCGGCCTCTCTACGACGCCCTGCACCGAGCGGGTACGGCGACTGGAGCGCGAAGGGATCATCATGGGCTACAACGCCCGCCTGAATCCGCAGCACCTGAAGGGTAGCCTGCTGGTGTTCGTGGAGATCAGCCTTGACTACAAATCCGGCGATACTTTCGAAGAGTTCCGACGCGCGGTGCTGAAACTGCCCCACGTGCTGGAATGCCATTTGGTGTCAGGGGATTTCGATTACCTGGTGAAAGCGCGGATTTCCGAGATGGCTTCCTACCGCAAACTGCTGGGCGACATCCTGCTCAAACTGCCGCATGTGCGCGAATCCAAGAGCTATATCGTGATGGAAGAAGTGAAAGAGAGCCTGAATCTGCCGATTCCGGATTGAGCCTGCACCGATCAGAGCCGAACGCAGAGCGTCCGATGAGGCATTCCCACGCAGAGCGTGGGAACGATCAAACCAACACCTGTCGGGTAGAAGCCATGTACTCATGAATCTGCTTCTCGACCCGCGGATGGATCAGCTCCACCGGCCGCCGGCCATTGGGGCATGGCAATGTCTGGGTGGTACCGAACAGCCGACAGATCAGCGGTCGTTCGTCATACACCGTGCAGCCATTGGGGCCCAGATGGACGCAATTGAGTTCATCCATCGCCGCATCCTGCTCGGCCCGGGTCTTGCGCGGCAGGCGGGACATTTCTTCGGGCGAGGTGGTCACCGGCCCACAGCAGTCATGGCAGCCGGGCACGCACTCGAAAGAGGGAATCTGTTGGCGCAGCGTGCGAATTTTCTGACTGTTGCAACTCATCGAAGCGGTGACCGAATACGAAATAGACCAGGATTCTGACGCAAAAGCCCCGATCCAGACAGCACCAACCGACCGGTGTTGCCCGCGTCCGAAGCGCCGGCTTATGCTCCGTCAACTTTTTCAAACACATGCCCCAGGATGACGCACATGAACGCCCCCGTTCAGCAACCTGCCTTACGCCATCAACACGCGGCTTCCTATTACGCCGCCAGCAGCCTGCCGCAGCCCGAGCTTGCGGTACTCGAAGGTGAGCGGGTTGCAGACGTGTGCGTGGTGGGCGGCGGGTTCTCCGGGCTGAACACAGCGATTGAATTGGCCGAACGCGGGTTCAGCGTGGTGCTGCTGGAAGCGCACAAGATCGGTTGGGGCGCCAGCGGACGCAATGGCGGGCAGTTGATTCGCGGCGTCGGGCATGGCCTCGATCAGTTCGCCAGCGTGATCGGCGTCGACGGTGTGCGTCAGATGAAACTGATGGGTCTGGAAGCGGTGGAAATCGTCCGACAGCGGATCGAGCGCTTTCAGATCCCTTGCGACCTGACCTGGGGCTACTGCGACCTCGCCAACAAGGCTCAAGAGCTGGAAGGCTTCGCCGAAGACGCCATCGAGCTGCACAGCCTCGGTTACCGCTACGAAACCCGTCTGCTGCAAGCTCACGAAATGCACAGGGTGGTGGGGTCCGATCGCTACGTCGGCGGTTTGATCGACATGGGCTCCGGGCATCTGCACCCTTTGAACCTGGCACTGGGCGAAGCGGTCGCCGCCGGGCAATTGGGTGTGAAGCTGTTCGAACAATCGGCGGTGACCCGCATCGATTACGGCCCCGAGGTCAAGGTCCATACCGCCCGAGGCACGGTTCGCGCGAAGACCCTGGTGCTGGGTTGCAACGCCTACCTCAACGATCTGAACCCGCAACTCGGTGGCAAGGTGCTGCCCGCCGGCAGCTACATCATCGCCACCGAACCCTTGAGTGCGGAACAGGCTCACGCCTTGTTACCGCAAAACATGGCGGTCTGCGATCAACGGGTGGCGCTGGACTATTACCGACTCTCGGCGGATCGACGCTTGCTGTTCGGCGGCGCCTGCCATTATTCAGGGCGCGACCCGAAAGACATCGCCGCGTACATGCGACCGAAGATGCTGGCGGTATTTCCGCAACTGGCCGGGGTGAACATCGACTATCAATGGGGCGGGATGATCGGCATCGGCGCCAATCGCCTGCCGCAGATCGGCCGGCTCAAGGAGCAGCCGAATGTGTATTACGCCCAGGCCTATTCCGGTCATGGGTTGAATGCCACGCATCTGGCGGGCAAGTTGTTGGCGGAAGCCATCAGCGGTCAGCACAGTGGAGGGTTCGATCTGTTCGCCAAAGTGCCGCATATCACCTTCCCGGGCGGCAAGCATTTGCGTTCGCCGTTGTTGGCGTTGGGGATGTTGTGGCATCGGATGAAGGAGTTGGTCTGAAAGATTTTCGGCGTCTGTGTCGACGCCTTCGCGGGCAAGCCTCGCTCCTACAGAGTCATGCGCGAAACTTGTAGGAGCGAGGCTTGCCCGCGAATGGATCTATAGACCGCCGCGATATTCAGATCTGCCAAAAAGGTTTAAGCCCCTCCTCCCGCGCCTGTTCCCGGCTCAATCCGACATCTCTGAGCTGCTCCGGCGTCAGCGTCAGCAACGCCTTGCGCGTGTGCAAACGATGCCAGAACAGGCCCCACCGACCCAGGCCGGACGGCGCGTTGCGCGTGACCGCCTCGCGTGCGCCGTTTTTTTGCCCTGCCGCCAGTTCCTGACTGTGTAACGTCAGCCGCACATCGCTCAAGCCGTTCATTTTCATTGCTCCTGTTTACTTGGGTAGCCAGAGCTTTCATGATGCGCGGGCGGCGAAAAGCATTACAGATTCAACGGTAGTGTATTAACTCCATACAGATTTTCCGTTTCAGCGTCTGAATCACACATTTTTGCCCCATCTGTACTGGTTAACCGAATCACCCACACCGAGACTGCGCCATGACCCTTTACGTCAACCTCGCCGAATTGCTCGGCACGCGTATCGAACAGGGCTTCTATCGCCCCGGCGACCGGTTGCCCTCGGTGCGAGCGCTGAGTGTCGAACACGGGGTCAGCCTGAGCACGGTGCAGCAGGCCTATCGAATGCTGGAAGACATCGGTCTGGCGATGCCCAAACCCAAGTCCGGTTATTTCGTACCGGTGAGTCGCGAGCTGCCGGAGCTGCCAGCGGTTGGCCGGCCGGCCCAACGGCCGGTGGATATCTCACAGTGGGATCAAGTGCTGGAATTGATCCGCGCCGTACCGCGCAAGGACGTCGTGCAACTGGGTCGCGGCATGCCGGACATCACCACGCCGACCATGAAACCGCTGCTGCGCAGCCTGGCGCGAATCAGCCGTCGGCAGGACATGCCAGGTCTGTATTACGACAACATCTACGGCACCCTTGAATTACGCGAGCAGATCGCTCGCCTGATGCTCGACTCCGGCTGCCAGTTGAGCGCCAACGATCTGGTGATCACGACCGGTTGCCACGAAGCGCTGTCCACCAGCATCCGTGCCATTTGCGAGCCGGGTGATATCGTCGCCGTGGATTCGCCGAGCTTTCACGGCGCCATGCAGACACTCAAAGGCCTGGGCATGAAAGCCCTGGAAATCCCCACCGACCCGCTCACCGGCATCAGCCTCGATGCGTTGGAACTGGCGTTGGAGCAATGGCCGATCAAAGCCATACAGTTGACCCCCAACTGCAACAACCCATTGGGCTACATCATGCCGGAGGCGCGCAAGCGTGCGCTGTTGACGCTCGCGCAGCGTTTCGACGTAGCGATTATCGAGGACGATGTGTATGGCGAACTGGCCTACACCTACCCTCGCCCGCGCACGATCAAATCCTTCGACGAAGACGGCCGCGTCCTGCTCTGCAGTTCCTTTTCCAAGACCTTGGCACCTGGCCTGCGCATTGGTTGGGTTGCACCGGGCCGATATCTGGAACGGGTGCTGCACATGAAGTACATCAGCACCGGGTCCACCGCGCCGCAACCGCAGATTGCAATTGCCGAGTTCCTCAAGGCCGGGCATTTCGAACCGCATTTACGGCGGATGCGCACGCAATACCAGCGCAACCGCGATGCGATGATCGACTGGGTGACCCGCTATTTCCCCGCTGGCACCCGGGCCAGCCGTCCGCAAGGCAGCTTCATGCTGTGGGTCGAATTGCCGGAGGGCTTCGACACCCTGAAACTCAATCGGGCACTGCATGATCAAGGCGTGCAGATTGCGGTCGGCAGTATCTTTTCCGCCTCGGGCAAATACCGCAATTGTCTGCGGATGAACTACGCTGCCAAAACAACTCCGCAGATCGAAGAAGCCGTGCGCAAGGTCGGAGCGACAGCCATCAAACTCTTGGCGCAAACCCACTGACCTTTCTTCGGGATGCGGCGTCCATATGCTAACCGCCACCATCCGGAATACGCTCCGTGAGAATCAGACAGCCCCTGCTTGCTCTTCTGTTACTCGCCTCGCTCCTCGGTGGTTGTACAACACTCAATGTCCCCCGCGAACCAAGTCAGGCCCTCCCCGCGACCGATTCGGCGTTCGGCCGCTCGATCCAGGCCCAGGCAGCTCCCTACAAGGGCCAATCGGGCTTTCGCTTGCTCTCCGATAGCGCCGAGGCCTTCACCGCCCGCGCCGAGCTTATTCGCATGGCTCAAAGCAGCCTCGATCTGCAGTACTACATCGTCAATGACGGCATCAGTACACGAATACTGGTGAGCGAATTGCTCAAGGCCGCCGACCGCGGCGTGCGAGTGCGGATTCTGCTCGACGACACCACCAGCGATGGCCTGGACCGAATCATCGCGACCCTCGCCGCACACCCGAAGATTCAGATCCGCGTGTTCAACCCGCTGCACCTGGGCCGCAGCACCGGCGTTACGCGAGCCATGGGCCGGTTCTTAAACCTGTCGCAGCAACACCGGCGCATGCACAACAAACTGTGGGTGGCGGACAACAGCGCGGCAATTGTTGGCGGGCGTAACCTGGGGGACGAGTATTTCGATGCCGAGCCTAACCTCAATTTCACCGACATCGACATGCTCAGTGTCGGCCCGGTTGCAGAGCAGTTGGGACACAGCTTCGACCAATACTGGAACAGCGCCCTGAGCAAGCCGATCGAGCAGTTCCTTTCGACCAGGCCGACAGCCAGGGATCTGAGAAATACCCGGACCCGACTGGACGAATCCCTGGAGGAAACACGCAAACAGGATCACGCGCTTTATCAGCAATTGATGGCCTATACCACTCAGCCGCGTCTGGATGCCTGGCGTCGGGAGCTGATCTGGGCCTGGAACCAGGCATTGTGGGACGCACCAAGCAAGGTGCTGTCCGACGGCGAACCTGACCCGCACTTGTTGTTGACCACCCAGTTGGCGCCCGAGCTCAATGGGGTCAGCAAAGAGCTGATCATGGTCTCGGCCTACCTCGTACCCGGCCAACCGGGGCTGGTTTACCTGACCGATCGCGCCGATGCCGGCGTATCGATCAGTGTGCTGACTAACTCACTGGAAGCCACCGACGTACCGGCCGCGCACGGTGGTTACGCACCTTATCGCAAAGCCTTGCTGGAGCATGGCGTGCAGCTGTTCGAATTACGCCGTCAGCCCGGCGACAATGGAGACAACGGCGGTAGCGGACCGAGCCTGTTTCACAGTGGCAGCAGCTCCTACCGCTCCGACTCCAGCCTGCACAGCAAGGCGATGATTTTCGACCGACAGAAAGCCTTTATCGGCTCGTTCAATTTCGACCCGCGCTCGGTACTTTGGAACACCGAAGTCGGGGTCCTGGTAGACAACCCGCAGCTCGCCGGGCGGGTGCGAGAACTGGCACTGGAGGGCATGGCACCCGCCCTCAGCTATCAAGCCCGGCTGGAAAAGGGGCAGATCGTCTGGGTCACCAAAGATGACGGCAAGCAGCGCACATTGACCAAAGAACCGGGGGGTTGGTGGCGACACTTCAATTCATGGCTCAGCAGCATGGTCGGCCTGGAACGAATGTTGTAGAGCGACTTTATGCAGCGTTCAGGCCGATTCGGCAACCACACCAAACGCCCCTTGCCGCGAGACCAGAATCACCAGCCCCAACGCGCCCGCCGCCATTAGCAACGGCAAGGCATGCCCGCTGATCCACTGACTCCCGGCACCGGCCGCCAAGGGCCCGATCAGGCAACCAATTCCCCATAGCTGTGCGATATGAGCATTGGCGCGCACCAAGGCATCGTCGCGATAACGCTCGCCAATCAAAATCAGCGACAAGGTGAACAAACCGCCGGCACTGGCGCCAAACAATACCCATAGCGGCCAGATCAGTAGCGTGTCGATCAATAGTGGAATGGCCAGGCTCGACAGCAGCAAAAGCATCGCACAGCCGGTGAACAACATACGCCGTGACAAGCGATCGGCCAGCGCGCCAATCGGCAATTGCAACAAAGCATCCCCCACCACCACTGTGCTGACCATGGCCAAGGCGATTTCCGTGGTGAAGCCCTGACGCAGGCAATAGACCGGCAACAAGGTCAAGATCATCGCTTCGAACGCTGCGAACAGCGACACCGCCCAGGCAATCGCCGGCAAGCCGCGGCAGAACGCCAACAGGTTACCCAAGGTCACGCTGCAGGCTTCGCTGGTGGGGGCGCCGCTGCGGCCCCACAACAGGAGCGGTGATGTCATCAGCAAACCGACGCCGACCCAAAAACCATAATCATGCTCGGTGCCCAGCGCCCCCAACAGTAACGGCCCGGCCAGTTGGCTCAACGCGTAACTGCTGCCATACAACGCCACCAGTCGACCGCGCCATTGCTCGACCACCAGTTGGTTGATCCAGCTTTCACCGAGGATGAAGACAAGCGTCAGGATCACCCCGATCATCAACCGCAACACCAGCCAGACCGGGTAGCTTGGCCACACGGCCAATAACCCGATGGACACCGCTCCGGCCCACAGGCACAGGCACATCAGATTGGCCGTGCCAAGACGGGCCGCAAGGTGGCTGGAGATCTTCGCCCCCAGCAGTACGCCAATGGCCGGCATCGCTGCCATCACGCCGATCGCGAACGAGCCGTAACCCCAGCCTTCCAGACGCAGCGACACCAAAGGCATGCTGACACCCAAGGCCAGGCCGACACTCAAGACAGACGCCAAAACGGCGAAATACGTCGCCCAACGCATGTTCCACGCTCCTGTGGATATTCTTATGTACAGCGCAAAAAACTGTGGGAGCGGGCTTGCCCGCTCCCACAGGGGATCGCGTCGTTCAGGCGCCCGATTTATTCGCGGGCTCCCTAACGGGCTTACAACTTGATCCAGGTCGCCTTCAGCTCGGTGTACTTGTCGAACGCATGCAGTGATTTGTCGCGACCATTGCCCGACTGTTTGAAACCACCGAACGGCGCGGTCATGTCGCCACCATCGTATTGATTGACCCACACGCTACCGGCACGCAAAGCCTTGGCGGTCAGATGAGCCTTGGAGATGTCGGCGGTCCAGACTGCAGCAGCCAGACCGTAAGGCGTGTCGTTGGCGATCTGGATGGCTTCTTCAGCGCTGTCGAAGGTGATGACCGACAACACCGGACCGAAGATTTCTTCCTGAGCAATTTTCATCGCGTTGCTCACGCCATCGAAAATCGTTGGCTCGACGTAAGTACCACCGGTTTCCTGAAGAATGCGCTTGCCGCCCGCCACCAGTTTCGCACCATCGGTGTGACCGGATTCGATGTAAGACAACACAGTGTTCATTTGCTGGGTATCCACCAGCGCACCGACATTGGTAGCCGGGTCCAGCGGATTGCCAGGTTTCCAGGTTTTCAGGGCCTCGATCACCAGCGGCAGGAATTTGTCCTTGATCGAACGCTCGACCAGCAGGCGCGAACCGGCGGTGCAGACCTCGCCCTGGTTGAAGGCGATGGCACCGGCGGCGGCTTCGGCGGCGGCTTGCAGGTCCGGCGCATCGGCAAACACGATGTTCGGGCTCTTGCCGCCAGCTTCCAGCCAAACGCGCTTCATGTTCGATTCGCCGGAGTAGATCAACAGTTGCTTGGCGATCTTGGTCGAACCGGTGAACACCAGCGTGTCGACGTCGTTGTGCAGGGCCAGGGCCTTGCCGACGGTGTGACCGTAGCCCGGCAACACGTTCAGCACACCTTTCGGGATACCGGCCTCAACCGCCAGCGCCGCGATGCGAATCGCCGTCAGCGGCGATTTTTCCGAAGGCTTGAGGATTACCGAGTTACCGGTGGACAGCGCCGGGCCGAGTTTCCAGCAGGCCATCATCAACGGGAAGTTCCAGGGCACGATCGCTCCAACCACGCCGACTGGCTCGCGAGTCACCAGACCCAACTGATCGTGCGGGGTGGCAGCGACTTCGTCATAGATCTTGTCGATGGCTTCGCCGCTCCAGCTCAGGGCTTGCGCCGCGCCGGGAACGTCGATGTACAGGGAATCGCTGATGGGCTTGCCCATGTCCAGGGTTTCGAGCAGGGCCAGCTCTTCGGCGTGCTGTTTGAGCAGGCCGGCAAAACGAATCATGGTGGCTTTGCGTTTGGTTGGCGCCAGGCGCGACCAGACGCCGGAATTGAAAGTGGCGCGAGCGTTGTCAACGGCACGCTGGGCGTCGGCGGCGTCACAGCTGGCAATCTTGCCCAGCAGACGGCCATCGACGGGGCTGATGCACTCGAAAGTCTCACCAGAGACTGCATCGGTGTATTCACCATTGATGTAGGCGCGGCCTTCGATCTTCAGATCGCGAGCCCGTTGTTCCCAGTCGGCACGAGTCAGGGTGGTCATTCGAGTGTCCTCCTCTTATTGAATACGAGTGCCCCCGCATTCTGCGCGGGCGCTGTCAGGAATTCTGCCCGGCCAGCCTGCTTTTTCGGCTCAAGGCAACCGTTACCCTAAACCAGCGGCCGGTGAAGTTTCAATATATTTGACACAAAGCCGGCAAACGGCCTTGCGATGTTCATTTTAATAAACATAGACTTTCAACTTTCCAGCGCAATCATGGGGGAATACCAGCATGAGCATTCAGGATATCGTCGATTTCAGCCAGGCCAACCCAAAGCCCGATCGTTATCGGCCCGACCCGGCAAAAATCCTCAAGGGCGACCCTGAGCAAGCGGTGTACAACCATTACAACAGCCCGTGCGGCCAGATGAATGCGGGTGTTTGGGAAGGCGAAGTCGGCCAATGGCTGGTGAACTACACCGAACATGAATACTGCGAAATCGTTCAGGGGGTTTCAGTGCTGCGCGACAACGATGGCAACGCCAAGACCCTGCGTGTGGGCGATCGTTTCGTAATCCCGGCTGGGTTCAAAGGCAGCTGGGAAGTGCTGGAGCCTTGCCGCAAGATTTATGTGGTGTTTGAACAGAAGGCCTGAAGATTTGTGTTGCTCGGGCCGGCCTCATCGCGGACAAACCCGCTCCACAGGGATCTGTGTCGATCATAAAACCTGTGGGAGCGGGCTTGCCCGCGATGAGGCCCTGCCAGACAACACCAACCCACAGGCAACAAAAAAGGCCCGTATCTCGCGATACGGGCCTTTTTCGTAAGAGAGAAAAATCAATTACTTGATTTTGCCTTCTTTGTAGATCACGTGCTTGCGAACAACCGGATCAAATTTCTTGATCTCGATTTTGTCCGGCGTAGTGCGCTTGTTCTTGTCGGTAGTGTAGAAGTGACCAGTACCGGCGCTCGAAATCAAACGAATCAATTCACGCATGATTAGCTCCCTTAGATCTTGCCAGCTTTGCGGATTTCGGCCAGCACGACAGTGATGCCACGCTTGTCGATGATACGCATGCCTTTGGCAGATACGCGCAGACGCACGAAACGTTTCTCTTCTTCAACCCAGAAGCGGTGATGCTGCAGGTTCGGCAGGAAACGACGACGGGTTTTGTTGTTTGCGTGGGAAATGTTATTCCCAGTCACCGGACCCTTACCGGTAACTTGACAGACTCTCGACATGCCTCAGCCCTCTAAAACCACATGCCCAACCCGGCATGGGTTGGCCGCTTAATCTCTCAGTCATTTGGCGCCAGGCGCCGCGTTTCTTTAAGGGTCTTACCGGCTACACCTACAAACGAAGGAACCGGGCCCCTAGAAAAGAGCGCTGCTTTATACCAGAAAGACTAGAGAGCAACAACAACCGGTGCACATTGAATTGATAAAAACCCGGTTTTTCGGGCGCCGAGTGCCTTGGACAAAGGCTGCGCCCGAAAATGACCGCTCGTCGCAGAGCATCGGCCAATCGGCCAATTCCAGGTTTTCCTCAACCATCACTCACCAAAAACAATCGTCCATACTCCCCTTAAAACGAAAAAGGGGATAGTCATTTGCAAAAGAGCCCACTAGGGTAAGCCTTTTCCAGACTGCACTTGCAGATGGGCCTTCGATCTGTAAAGGAATCCGACCATGCGCCTCGCTGCCCTACCGCTGCTGCTCGCACCGCTTCTACTGAGCCCACAGGCTATGGCTGCCGCCCTGAGCGTCTGCACCGAAGCCAGCCCGGAAGGGTTCGATGTGGTGCAATACAATTCGCTGACCACCACCAACGCCTCGGCAGACGTACTGATGGACCGCCTGGTGGACTTCGACACGGCCAGCGGCAAAGTGGTCGCCAGCCTGGCGGACAGCTGGGAAGTCACGCCCGACGGCCTGACTTACGTTTTCAAACTGCACCCGCAAGTGAAATTTCACCGCACCGAATACTTCAGCCCGACACGTGAACTGACCGCCGAAGATGTGAAGTTCAGCTTCGACCGCATGCTCGACCCGGCGAACCCATGGCACAAAGTTGCCCAGAGCGGCTTCCCGCACGCTCAGTCGATGCAGTTACCCGCGCTGATCAAGAAGATTGACGCATTGGACCCGCTGACCATCCGCTTCACCCTCGACCACCCGGACTCGACTTTCCTGCCCACCCTGAGCATGGGTTTCGCCTCGATCTATTCGGCCGAGTACGCGGACAAACTGCTGAAAGCCGGCACCCCGGAGAAACTCAACAGCCAGCCGATCGGCAGTGGCCCGTTCATCTTCACGCGCTTCCAGAAAGACGCCTCGATTCGTTACAAGGCCAACCCGGATTATTTCCGTGGCAAACCTTCGGTGGACCCGCTGATTTTCGCCATCACCCCGGATGCCAACGTGCGCTTGCAGAAGTTGCGCCGCAACGAGTGCCAGATCGCCCTGTCGCCCAAGCCTCTGGACGTACAGGCCGCGCTGAAAGAGCCAACCCTGAAAGTCGAAAAGACTGACGCTTTCATGACCGCATTCGTCGGCATCAACAGCCAGCATCCACCGCTGGACAAACCTGAAGTACGCCAGGCGATCAATCTCGCGTTCGATAAGGCCAATTACGTCAAGGCCGTGTTCGAAGACACCGCCGAACCCGCCAACGGCCCCTATCCGCCCAATACCTGGAGCTACGCCAAAGGCTTGCCGGGCTACTCACATGACGTCGAAAAGGCCCGCGCGTTGATGGCCAAGGCCGGTCTCAAGAATGGTTTCCAGACCACCATCTGGACCCGCCCATCCGGCAGCCTGCTCAACCCCAATCCGAGTCTCGGCGCGCAATTGCTGCAGTCCGATCTGGCGGAAATCGGCATCCAGGCCGAGATTCGTGTGATCGAATGGGGCGAGCTGATTCGCCGCGCCAAGGCCGGCGAACACGATCTGCTGTTCATGGGCTGGGCTGGTGATAACGGCGACCCGGATAACTTCCTCACGCCGCAGTTTTCCTGCGCGGGGGTCAAGTCCGGCACCAACTTCGCCCGCTACTGCAATCACGACCTGGACAAACTGATCAGCGCCGGCAAGACCACCGGCGAACAAGGTGTCCGCACAAAGCTCTACGAACAGGCCCAGGCGCAGATCCAGCAGCAGGCATTGTGGCTGCCACTGGCGCATCCGACTGCGTTTGCGTTGACGCGCAAGAATGTCGAGGGTTATCAGGTCAGCCCGTTCGGCCGGCAGGACTATTCAAAAATCAGCTTCAAGCCATAAGCTACAAGCGGCAAGCTCAAGCATTCCGCGCACTGCTCTGGCTTGCCGCTTGAAACTCGAAGCTTACCGCTGCTTCCCTTACATCCACCCATACTCGGCCATGGACAGCGGATCGCCGTCACCGACGATGAAATGATCGAGCACCCGCACATCGATCAGGTCCAGCGCCTCTTGCAGGCGCTTGGTCAGCATTCGGTCTGCCTGACTGGGGTCGGGATTACCCGACGGATGGTTGTGGCACAGGATCAGCGCCGCGGCGTTATGGGCCAGGGCGCGTTTGACCACCTGCCGTGGATAGACGCTGGTGTTGTCGATGGAGCCGCGGAACAGCGCTTCGAATGCTAATACCCGGTGTTTGGAATCCAGAAACAGGCAGCCAAACACCTCGTGGAGCTCATGACGGAGCATCGACTTCAGGTAATCACGGACAACCTGCGGATTTTCCAGCGCCGACTTGTAGCGCGAGCGTTCAGCCAAATGCCGTCTGCCCATTTCCTGGACGGCCTGCAATTGAGCGAATTTCGCGGGTCCGAGCCCTAATTGTTTGCTGAATGTTTTTTGATCAGCCTCCAGTAGCGAGCGCAGGCCGCCAAACTGACTCAACAAGTGTCGTGCCAGGTCTACCGCACTCTTGCCGGATACACCGGTACGCAAAAAAATCGCCAACAGTTCGGCGTCGGAAAGACTCGTCGGGCCTAATTCCAGTAACCTCTCCCGCGGCCGCTCGGCCGCCGGCCAATCGCGAATGCTCATAACACCTCCATGTCTGTGGGCGCCGCTGTTCCGTAGCGGTCGCTGTGATATCGTAGCCCATCTTTTTTGCGGGCGATTTCACTCCTGGGGAGGGGGTATCGCAACGCAGTCATCAACGAAATGAAAGGCAGACCTATGCAGCGGCTGTATCGGAAACGCATCGTTCTGGGCGTCGGCGGCGGTATTGCTGCCTACAAGAGCGCCGAGCTGGTTCGCCGCCTGATCGACCAGGGCGCCGAAGTACGCGTGGTCATGACCCGTGGCGGCAGCGAATTCATTACCCCGCTGACCATGCAGGCCTTGTCCGGGCATCCGGTCCATCTCGATTTGCTGGACCCTGCGGCCGAAGCCGCGATGGGCCACATCGAGCTGGCCAAATGGGCCGATCTGGTACTGATCGCCCCCGCCACCGCGGACCTGATTGCCCGGCTGGCCCAGGGCATCGCCGACGACCTGCTGACCACGCTGGTGCTGGCCACCGACGCGGTGGTGGCCGTTGCTCCGGCGATGAACCAGGCCATGTGGCGCGACCCAGCAACCCAAGCCAATCTGCAAACCCTCGAAAGCCGCAACTTCAAAGTCTTCGGTCCGGCCTCTGGCAGCCAGGCCTGCGGCGACGTCGGCATGGGCCGCATGCTCGAAGCCACCGACCTCGCCCAGTGCGCGGCTGAGTGCTTCCAGCGCCAGGCGCTGACCGGCAAGCACGTGTTGATCACCGCCGGCCCGACCCAGGAAAACATCGACCCGGTGCGCTACATCACCAACCACAGCTCCGGCAAAATGGGCTTTGCCCTGGCCGAAGCCGCGGTAGAAGCCGGCGCCCGTGTAACCTTGATCACCGGTCCCGTGCACCTGCCGACCCCGGATCGCGTCACGCGTATCGACGTGGTCAGTGCCCGCGACATGCTCGCCGCCTGTGAAGCGTCGATACCTTGCGACCTGTTCATCGCCTCGGCTGCGGTCGCGGACTACCGCCCGGAAGTCGTCGCCCCACAGAAACTCAAGAAAGATCCTACGAACGGCGACGGCTTGTTGCTACAGATGGTGCGCAACCCGGACATCCTGGCCACCATCGCCACCCGTCCTGACCGCCCGTTCAGTGTCGGTTTCGCCGCCGAAACCGAACATTTGCTCGATTACGCTGCCCGCAAGTTGAAAGACAAGAACCTCGATCTGATCGTCGCCAATGACGTCGCGAACCCGAGTATTGGCTTCAACAGCGAAGAAAACGCCTGCAGCGTGATCGACCGTGAGCTGCACGCCACACTCTTCGCCCAGACCAGCAAGAGCAAAATCGCTCGCCAGCTGATCACCTTTATCGCCGAACGTCTGAACCAGGTTTAATTTACATGCACGCTTTGCAAGCCAAGATCCTCGATCCTCGCATCGGTACTGAATTCCCGCTGCCGCAGTACGCCACGCCAGGCTCCGCCGGCCTCGACCTGCGCGCCATGCTGGAAAAAGACACCGTTATCAAGCCCGGCGAAACCCTGCTGATTCCGACAGGCTTGTCTGTCTACATTGGCGATCCAGGTTTGGCCGCGCTGATCCTGCCGCGCTCCGGCCTTGGCCATAAGCACGGTATCGTGCTGGGCAATCTGGTCGGCCTGATCGACTCCGATTACCAGGGCCCGCTGATGGTGTCGTGCTGGAACCGTGGCCAGACCGATTTCAACATGGTGGTAGGCGAACGCCTGGCACAATTGGTGCTGGTACCGGTCGTTCAAGCGCATTTTGAAATGGTCGAAGAATTTGTCGAAACCCAGCGCGGCACCGGCGGTTTCGGACACTCGGGCAGCCATTGACCATCGGCATTCAGGCCGGGAACCCTGCCCGGCCTGAATGCCCTCTGCATTTTAAGGATGAAAATTGCAAAGACGTCATCTGGAAGGTTTACCACTGGAAATCAAGGCATTGGCCGGCCAATTGCTTGCCAATGCTGATGGCATGGCCTTTTCGCACCACGAACTCTCTGCCGAAAACGCCGTCATACCCTTCAGTTTGAGCCAGCCCACGCGCTTTTCGCAGGCTTGTCCAACCACTTTAGAGATGGAGCATTTCCAGAAATGAGCACCCAAGCCCAAGTCGCACCCACGTTCCCCGACAGCATTTTCCGCGCCTACGACATTCGTGGCACCGTCCCGGAATTCTTGAACGCTGAAACCGCTTATTGGCTTGGTCGCGCCATCGGCTCCCAGAGCCTGGCCCAGAACGAACCCAACGTATCCGTCGGCCGTGACGGTCGCCTGTCCGGCCCGGAGCTGGTGGAACAACTGATCCAGGGCCTGGCCGACAGCGGCTGCCACGTCAGCGACGTCGGCCTGGTGCCAACCCCCGCGCTGTACTATGCCGCCAACGTATTGGCCGGCAAATCCGGCGTGATGCTCACCGGCAGCCACAACCCGTCGAACTACAACGGCTTCAAGATCGTCATTGCTGGCGACACGCTGGCCAATGAACAGATCCAGGCCCTGCACGAACGCCTCAAGACCAACAATCTGAGCAGCGGCAAGGGCAGCATCACCCAGGTCGAGATCCTCGACCGTTACAACACGGAAATCGTCCAGGACATCAAACTCGCACGCCGCCTGAAAGTGGTGGTCGATTGCGGTAACGGCGCGGCCGGTGTAATCGCCCCGCAGCTGATCGAAGCCCTGAACTGCGACGTCATCCCGTTGTTCTGTGAAGTCGACGGCAATTTCCCGAACCACCACCCGGACCCGGGCAAACCTGAAAACCTCGTCGACCTGATCGCCAAGGTCAAGGAAACCAACGCCGACCTGGGCCTGGCTTTCGATGGCGACGGCGACCGTGTGGGCGTCGTGACCAACACCGGCAGCATTGTCTTCCCTGATCGCCTGTTGATGCTGTTCGCCCGCGACGTCGTGGCGCGCAACCCGAATGCGGAAATCATCTTCGACGTCAAATGCACCCGCCGCCTGATCCCGCTGATCAAGGAATATGGCGGTCGGCCGCTGATGTGGAAAACCGGTCACTCGCTGATCAAAAAGAAAATGAAACAGTCCGGCGCCCTGTTGGCAGGCGAAATGAGCGGGCACATCTTCTTCAAGGAGCGCTGGTTCGGTTTCGATGATGGCATTTATGCCGCTGCACGGCTGCTGGAGATCCTCAGCAAGGAAAAATCCACCGCGGAAGAGCTGTTCGCCACCTTCCCGAACGATATTTCTACGCCAGAGATCAATATCCATGTGACCGAAGAGAGCAAATTCAGCATCATTGATGCTCTGCACGATGCGCAGTGGGGCGAAGGCGCCGACCTGACCACCATTGACGGCGTGCGAGTCGACTACGCCAAAGGCTGGGGCCTGGTTCGCGCCTCCAACACCACACCGGTGCTGGTGCTGCGCTTCGAGGCCGATGACGAGGCTGAACTGCAGCGCATCAAGGATGTGTTCCACGCCCAGCTGAAGCGCGTTGCACCTGATCTCCAATTACCGTTTTGATCTATTGATGCACCCGGAGCCCTGAATGACCCTCGAACGCGAAGCCGCCGCCAACACCGCCAAGGTCCTGTCCGAAGCGCTGCCTTACATTCGCCGCTATGTCGGCAAGACGCTGGTGATCAAATACGGCGGCAACGCGATGGAAAGCGAGGAGCTGAAAACCGGCTTCGCCCGCGATATCGTGCTGATGAAAGCCGTGGGCATCAATCCGGTGGTAGTTCACGGTGGCGGTCCGCAAATCGGCGACCTGCTCAAGCGCCTGTCGATCGAGAGCCACTTCATCGATGGTATGCGCGTGACTGACGCGCAAACCATGGACGTGGTGGAAATGGTCCTTGGCGGCCAGGTCAACAAAGACATCGTCAACCTGATCAACCGTCATGGCGGCAGCGCCATTGGCCTGACCGGTAAAGATGCCGAGCTGATTCGCGCGAAAAAGCTCACTGTCACCCGTCAGACACCGGAAATGACCCAGCCGGAGATCATCGACATCGGCCACGTTGGTGAAGTGGTCGGAATCAACACCGACCTGTTGAACCTGCTGGTCAAAGGCGACTTCATTCCGGTGATCGCGCCAATCGGTGTCGGCGCCAACGGCGAGTCGTACAACATCAACGCTGACCTGGTGGCCGGTAAAGTGGCCGAAGCGCTGAAAGCTGAAAAGCTGATGCTGCTGACCAACATCGCCGGCCTGATGGACAAATCGGGCACGGTTCTGACCGGCCTGACGACCCAACAGGTCGATGACCTGATCGCCGACGGCACGATCTACGGCGGCATGCTGCCGAAGATCCGTTGCGCGCTGGAAGCGGTACAAGGCGGTGTGGGCAGCTCGTTGATCATCGATGGCCGGGTGCCAAACGCGATTCTGCTGGAAATCTTCACCGATACCGGTGTGGGCACCTTGATCAGCAATCGCAAGCGTCACTGATTCAAACCTTAAAAAGATCGCAGCCTTCGGCAACTCCTATGGATGTACGAATATTCCGTAGGAGCAGACGAAGTCTGCGATCTTTTTTATGCGCGCAGGAAATGCCTGACCTGACTAAGCGAAACGTCTGACATCGCGAAGTAACCAATCTGCATAGGATCTTCCCTGAGCCACAGGAGATCTACTCATGCAAAAAGACTATGTTCCATACGGCAGCGATGTTTCACCTGGCACCTATGCCTGCGTCGATTGCGGCCATGAATACTCGAATCAAGCCAAGACCTCGATGCCGCCCTGCCCGCAGATCCGCAAAACCGCACACACCCGCCATGGCTGGAAAATCCTGACCGGCCAGGGCGATGCCGTTGCTGATCCGTACCCGCAAAAAACGGATAAACCCGCCGGGATCAAAAAGGCCGAGACGCTCAGCACCACCAGCAAAGAATAATTCTGGAGGACCAAGCCACCACGCGGCCTTTCAACGATCGACGTCCAGGCACTTTGGCCCGAAACAAAAGGAATCGGCATTCAACTGAGAGGGAAATGGCGAAGATTGCACTGACAACAAAAGACCCCGCTCAGACTGGCTGAGCGGGGTCTTTTTTTGCCTGTCATCCCTGTGGGCGAGCGCTTGCCGCCCACAAAAGATGCGATTACACGCCAAATTGGGCGCGGTAGGCTTCAACTGCTGGCAGGTGTTGCTTGAGCTGCGGGTCATCTGCCAGGAACTCGAGCACCTGATTCAGCGAAACAATGCTGATCACCGGGATACCGAAGTCACGCTCCACTTCCTGGATGGCCGACAACTCGCCGTTGCCTCGTTCCTGACGGTTGAGGGCGATCAGCACGCCGGCAGCCTTGGCGCCCTCCTGGGAGGCAATGATCTGCATCACTTCCCGAATAGCGGTGCCTGCGGTGATCACGTCGTCGATGATCAGCACATCGCCGGTCAATGGCGCGCCGACCAGACTGCCGCCTTCGCCGTGGGCCTTGGCTTCCTTGCGGTTGAAGCACCATGGCAGATCACGGCCATGATGTTCGGCCAACGCGACGGCGGTAGTCGCCGCCAATGGGATGCCTTTGTAGGCCGGGCCAAACAGCACGTCGAACGAAATTCCGCTCTCGACGATGGCTGCCGCATAGAAACGGCCCAGCTGCGCCAGGGCAGAACCCGAGTTGAACAGGCCGGCATTGAAGAAGTAAGGACTGGTGCGTCCGGACTTCAGGGTGAACTCACCGAAGCGCAAAACGCCACGATCAATGGCAAAACGAATGAAGTCGCGCTGATACGCTTGCATGAAAAAACCCCAAATACCACGGATTTAGCTAATTAGGTAGACGCCGTGTATCATACCCGCACGCGATTTTTGGGGCCACTTATGCGGATCATCAGTGTGAACGTCAATGGTATTCAGGCTGCAGTCGAGCGTGGTTTGCTCAGTTGGCTGCAAGCACAGAATGCTGACGTCATCTGCCTGCAGGACACCCGCGCCTCCGCCTTTGAACTGGACGATCCAGCCTTCCAACTGGATGGCTACTTCCTTTATGCCTGCGAAGCCGAAGTTCCCGCCCAAGGTGGCGTAGCTTTGTACTCGCGGTTGCAACCGAAGGCAGTCATCAGCGGTCTCGGCTTCGAGACAGCCGACCGCTACGGGCGTTACCTGCAAGCCGATTTCGACAAGGTCAGCATCGCGACCTTGCTGCTCCCTTCGGGGCAGAACGGCGATGAAGATTTGAACCAGAAGTTCAAGCTAATGGACGACTTCGCCCGTTATCTGGATAAACAGCGACGCAAACGTCGCGAGTACATTTATTGTGGCTCGCTGTACGTGGCGCAACAGAAGCTGGATATCAAGAACTGGCGCGACAGCCAGCAATCTCCGGGCTTCCTGGCACCTGAACGTGCCTGGATGGACGAGATTGTCGGCAACATGGGTTATGTCGATGCCCTGCGTGAAGTCAGCCGTGAAGGCGACCAGTACAGCTGGTGGCCGGACAACGAACAGGCCGAGATGCTCAATCTGGGCTGGCGTTTCGACTACCAGTTGCTGACCCCGGGCCTGCGCCGCTTTGTACGCAGCGCACGCCTGCCACGTCAGCCACGGTTCTCGCAGCACGCACCGCTGATCGTGGACTACGACTGGACGCTGACAATCTAAGCGTCTTTTCGCAGATGCAAAAAAGCCGACTTCACTGTCGGCTTTTTTGTGCGCTTGATTCCTGTAGGAGCGAGGCTTGCCCGCGAAAGCGATTTAACAGCCAGTATATATGCTGGATGTGCTGGCCTCTTCGCGGGCAAGCCTCGCTCCTACAGAGGATTGCGGCGCTTACTTGATCAGGCGCCAGGTGAATGGATACCGGTAAGGGAACCCTTCATTGGCTTTCACGCCCGCAATGATCGTCAGCACCAGCGCACCAATCGCGACCAGACCAAACAGGAAGAACCCGACGATCACCACCATCAGCAGGAAGCAGATGGCGGAAGCAATGGCGACGGTGATCTGAAAGTTCAACGCCTCCTTGCCTTGTGCATCGATGAACGGGTCGGACTCGCGCTTCATCTGCCAGAGAATCAGCGGCCCGATCAGCGTACCGAACGGCAGCCAGATCCCCAGCAAGGCGGACAGGTGACAAAACATCGCCCACTGACGAACCTCTCGGCTCGGTGTGGGTAGCGGCAGTTGCTCGTCACTCATGGCGTCCTCCTTGCGTGGAGCGGGTCCGATCAGTCGGCCAGTGCAGCCTTCTGCAGTTCGAAGATCTCGATCATGCCTTTTTTCGCCAGTGCCAGCATTGCGTTCAATTCTTCCGGCTGGAACGGCGCGCCTTCGGCAGTGCCTTGAACTTCGATAAAGCCGCCAGTGCTGGTCATCACCACATTGAGGTCAGTTTCGGCAGCGGAATCTTCCAGGTAGTCGAGGTCAAGTACAGGCTCGCCCTGGTACATGCCCACCGAAACGGCAGCGATCATTTGCTTGAGCGGGTCGCCACCTTTGAGGCCGCCGCGCTTCTTGATCACTTTCAGGGCGTCGATCAATGCAACCATCGCACCGGTGATGGACGCGGTGCGGGTGCCGCCGTCAGCCTGGATCACGTCGCAGTCGACATACAGGGTGACGTCGCCCAGTTTGGACATGTCCAGCGCAGCGCGCAGGGAGCGGCCGATCAAACGCTGGATCTCCAGCGTACGGCCGCCTTGCTTGCCGCGGCTCGCTTCACGCTGGTTACGCTCGCCGGTGGCGCGCGGCAGCATGCCGTATTCGGCAGTCAACCAGCCTTGGCCCTGGCCTTTGAGGAAACGCGGCACGCCGTTTTCGACACTGACGGTGCAGATGACTTTGGTATCACCGAACTCGACCAGTACAGATCCCTCGGCGTGTTTGGTGTAGTTGCGGGTAATGCGGATCGAGCGGAGCTGATCGGCAGCGCGACCACTTGGACGTTTCATAGGGATTACCTGTACGGAGGACGGAAAACTGCCGAGCATTATAGAGCCGTGGGCCGCCGCTGGGCACTTCTAAAAAAAACGCCCGACGATTGAAGCCCCTGAATAGAGCTTAGCCGACGGCCTGCAGCTCTTTGTCACAGCGTGTGTTTGGGCGCATCCGCCCCACTGCGCTACAATCCTGCGCCTTTGCTGCCTGTCGGCTTTAATTCACAGATAGCGGGTCCGCGAAACCATGGGTTATGCGCCGACCTGCATTGCGAGGTACTTCCATGGTGCACAGCATGACCGCCTTCGCCCGCGTCGAAAAAGCCGGCGCCCAGGGCACCCTGAGCTGGGAATTGCGCTCGGTCAACAGCCGCTACCTGGAACCCCACCTGCGCCTGCCGGAATCTTTCCGTGACCTCGAAGGCGCAGTCCGCGAAGCCCTGCGCCAGGGACTGTCCCGGGGCAAGCTCGAATGCACCCTGCGCTTTACCGAAGAAAGTACCGGCAAACCGCTGCAAGTGGACCGTGAACGCGCTGCGCAACTGGTCGCTGCCGCCGAGACAGTCGCCAGTCTGATCAAGAACCCCGCTGCGCTGAACCCGCTGGAAGTCCTGGCCTGGCCCGGCGTATTGGTGGCCGACGCCGCCGACCCGCAAGCGCTGAATGCCGAAGCCCTGGCGCTGTTTCATCAGGGCCTGAAAGAGCTCAAGGCCGGACGCGAGCGCGAAGGCACTGAGCTGGCGCGATTGATCGACGAACGCCTGACCTCTATTGAAGGGGATGTGGTGATCCTGCGTGAGCTGGTGCCGCTGATGCTCGCCACCCAGCGCCAGAAAGTCCTCGACCGCTTCACCGACATGAAGGCCGACCTCGACCCGCAGCGACTGGAGCAGGAAATGGTCATGCTCGCGCAAAAGAGCGACGTCGCCGAAGAACTGGATCGCCTGAGCACTCACATCATTGAAGTTCGCCGGGTGCTCAAGTCCGGCGGCGCTGCCGGCCGGCGCCTGGACTTCCTGATGCAGGAACTCAACCGCGAAGCCAACACACTGGGCTCCAAAGCCTTCGACCCGCGCAGCACCCAGGCAGCGGTCAACCTCAAAGTGTTGATCGAGCAGATGCGCGAACAAGTGCAGAATATTGAGTAAGGCAAACCCGACATGACCCACAGCACCGGCACCCTGTACATCATTTCCGCCCCTTCGGGCGCGGGCAAGAGCAGTCTGGTCAAAGCCCTGACCGACGCTGACCAGGACATCCGTGTCTCGGTCTCCCACACCACCCGCGCCATGCGCCCCGGTGAAGTGAACGGCGTGAACTACCACTTCGTCGAACGCAGCGAGTTCGTGAAGATGATCGAGCACGGGGACTTCCTCGAGCGCGCCGAAGTGTTCGGCAATCTCTATGGCACCTCACAAAGCCACCTGCAGCAGACCCTGGATGAAGGCCACGACCTGATTCTGGAAATCGACTGGCAGGGCGCAGAACAAGTGCGCAAGTTGATGCCCCAGGCCCGTTCGATCTTCATTCTGCCGCCGTCCCTGGAAGCCTTGCGTCAGCGCCTGAACAATCGCGGCCAGGACAGCAACGAGGTCATCGAAGGCCGGATGCGTGAAGCTGTCAGCGAAATGAGCCACTACGTCGACTACGACTACCTGATCATCAACGACGATTTCGCCCACGCGCTGCGCGATTTGCAGGCGATTTTCCGCGCCAATCAACTGCATCAAAAGCGTCAGCAGCAGCGCCACGGTAAATTATTGGCTGAACTGCTCGACTAAACAGCCCTTCCCAAAAGCGCTGCAAGGGCTTTACATTGGCACTTATAGCGCGTTGAAGGGCCTGGTCAAAAAATCAGCGCTTCCCTAATCGCTGGTGATTTTTTAAACTGTTGAGTCCGCTCGCCCAACCGGGCAGCGCGCATATTGCATTCGCTCCGAGGAATACCATGGCCCGCGTAACCGTTGAAGACTGCCTAGAACACGTGGAAAACCGCTTTGAGCTGGTCATGCTCTCTACCAAGCGTGCCCGTCAACTGGCCACCGGCGGCAAAGAGCCCCTGGTTCAGTGGGAAAACGACAAGCCTACTGTTGTAGCACTGCGTGAAATCGCTGAAGGCCTGATGAGCTACGAGTTCATCGCCAACGCTGAAATCGTCGAAGACGAACCGCTGTTCGCAGCGTTCGAGGACGAGTCCAACGAGGCAGTATAAGGCCATGCCCGGTCGACGTAGCACGGCGCGGAGTCACAACGAACGGCAGGAATCATCATGCCGAGCATAGACGCCCTCGCCGATCGCTTATCGACCTACCTCGGCAAGGACCAGGTCAATCTGGTCCGCCGAGCGTACTTCTACGCCGAACAAGCCCACGATGGCCAACGCCGCCGTAGCGGTGAGGCGTACGTCACGCATCCTCTTGCAGTGGCGAATATTCTTGCCGACATGCACATGGACCATCAGAGCCTGATGGCGGCCATGCTGCATGACGTGATCGAAGACACCGGTATTGCCAAGGAAGCGCTGCAAGCGCAGTTCGGCGAAACCGTGGCCGAACTGGTCGACGGGGTCAGCAAACTGACCCAGATGAACTTCGAGACCAAGGCCGAAGCCCAGGCCGAAAACTTCCAGAAAATGGCCATGGCCATGGCGCGCGATATTCGCGTGATCCTGGTCAAGCTGGCCGACCGCCTGCATAACATGCGCACCCTGGAAGTACTGTCCGGCGAAAAGCGCCGGCGGATCGCCAAGGAAACCCTGGAAATCTATGCGCCCATCGCCAACCGGCTGGGCATGCACGCCATTCGCATAGAGTTCGAAGACCTCGGTTTCAAAGCCATGCACCCGATGCGTTCCGCGCGGATCAACCAGGCGGTCAAACGCGCCCGGGGCAACCGCAAGGAAATCGTCAACAAGATCGAAGAGTCCCTCAGCCACTGCCTGGCCATCGATGGCATCCAGGGCGAGGTCAGCGGTCGTCAGAAACACCTCTACGGCATCTACAAGAAAATGCGCGGCAAGCGTCGGGCCTTCAACGAAATCATGGACGTGTACGCGTTCCGGATCATCGTCGACAAGGTCGATACCTGCTACCGCGTGCTGGGTGCCGTGCACAATTTGTACAAACCGTTGCCGGGGCGCTTCAAGGATTACATCGCGATCCCCAAGGCCAACGGCTACCAGTCGCTGCACACCACGCTGTTCGGCATGCATGGCGTACCGATCGAAATCCAGATCCGCACCCGCGAAATGGAAGAGATGGCCAACAACGGCATCGCCGCCCATTGGCTGTACAAATCCAGCGGCGACGAGCAGCCCAAAGGCACTCACGCCCGTGCCCGCCAGTGGGTCAAAGGCGTGCTGGAAATGCAGCAACGGGCCGGCAACTCGCTGGAATTCATCGAGAGCGTGAAGATCGACCTGTTCCCGGACGAGGTCTACGTATTCACGCCCAAAGGCCGAATCATGGAGCTGCCCAAAGGCTCCACGGCGGTCGACTTCGCTTATGCAGTGCACACCGACGTGGGCAACAGCTGCATTGCCTGCCGGATCAATCGTCGTCTCGCACCGCTGTCCGAACCGCTGCAAAGCGGCTCCACGGTCGAGATCGTCAGCGCCCCCGGCGCGCGGCCGAATCCGGCATGGCTTAATTTTGTGGTTACTGGCAAGGCGCGAACCCACATCCGTCATGCGTTGAAACTGCAGCGCCGTTCCGAGTCGATCAGCCTCGGCGAACGCCTGCTGAATAAGGTACTCAACGGTTTCGACAGTTCCCTGGAAAAAATCCCGGCCGAACGCGTGCAGTTGATGCTCCACGAATACCGCCTCGAACTGATCGAAGACCTGCTCGAAGACATTGGCCTGGGCAATCGCATGGCTTACGTGGTCGCCCGTCGCCTGCTTGGCGAAGGTGAACAACTGCCGAGCCCGGAAGGCCCGCTGGCGATTCGTGGCACCGAAGGTCTGGTGCTCAGTTACGCCAAGTGCTGCACGCCGATTCCGGGCGACCCGATTGTCGGCCATCTGTCCGCGGGCAAAGGCATGGTGGTGCACCTGGACAATTGCCGTAACATCAGCGAGATCCGTCACAACCCGGAAAAATGCATCCAGCTCTCGTGGGCCAAGGATGTCACCGGCGAATTCAATGTCGAGCTGCGTGTCGAACTGGAACACCAGCGCGGCCTGATCGCCCTGCTGGCCAGCAGCGTCAACGCGGCCGACGGCAATATCGAAAAAATCAGCATGGACGAACGCGACGGTCGTATCAGCGTGGTCCAACTGGTGGTCAGCGTGCACGACCGCGTGCACCTGGCCCGCGTGATCAAGAAACTGCGCGCCCTGACCGGGGTCATCCGCATCACCCGCATGCGCGCGTAGCCCATCCCTTACAAGGAGTCATACATGACCAAGACCGTTATCAACAGCGACAAGGCCCCGGCCGCCATCGGTACTTATTCCCAGGCGATCAAGGCTGGTAACACCGTTTACATGTCGGGTCAGATTCCTCTGGACCCAAAAACCATGGAACTGGTTGAAGGCTTCGAGGCCCAGACCGTCCAGGTGTTCGAGAACCTCAAAGCCGTGGCTGAAGCGGCCGGTGGTTCGTTCAAGGACATCGTCAAACTGAACATCTTCCTCACCGACCTGAGCCACTTCGCCAAGGTCAACGAGATCATGGGCAAGTACTTCGAGCAACCTTACCCAGCCCGCGCCGCCATCGGCGTAGCCGCCCTGCCAAAGGGTTCGCAGGTTGAAATGGATGCCATTCTGGTCATCGAGTAATGTGTCCGGCGCAGTCCGTTAAAGGCTGCGCCGATCTTGCTTTGAAAGGATTCCACCATGCGCCAAGCGCTAGCTCTCTCGCTGGTCGCCCTTCTCTTGGGCGGTTGTGCCAGCGATCCTGCCGATCGTGATATCAGCGGCACCTGGATCAATCAGTCGGCGATCGATGCTGCATCCAAGGGCGGCCCCCTGCGCGAAGCGCTCCAGGCCTATGGTCCGAACCTGGAGTGGGACATCAACACCCGAGCCGGTCAGGCCCGCTACACCAATGGTTTTGAAAACGTCGAAGGCAAGTTGCTGGGCGAGGAGTCCGGCGCCTGGAAAGTCGACTTTTATGGCAGCTCCGCCAGCGAGCTGAAGCGTGACGGCAAGCAACTGAGCCAGGCCGCCAACGACAACGAGCCGGAGCAAGTCTTCGACCGTGCATCGGTCCCGGTACCCGAAGGCGCACCGATTGGCGCGAGTTTCGAGCGGGCACTGTATTCGGCTTACATGGGCGGCAGCTGGAAAATCGTCAGCGGCCCCGGCGAAGGCAACACCGTGAAATTCCAGGCCGATGGCCAGGTCGCCGGCCTGCCCGGTGCCGATCGTTATGCTCTGTGCCTGGCGGGCGATTGCGCATCAATGAGCGGCGGCAACGACAATATCTGGCTGCAGGTTAACGGCCAGGGCAACACCTGGATCTTTGCGCGCAAGGGCAACGAACTGGAGATTTTCCAGACCGTGAATACCGCACTGGCGGACGAGATGCCGCAGTTCACCCAGGGTGATCGCAAGTGGCTGCTGGAGAAACAGTAACCCGAATCTGAAGCCAACAGATAACCCTGTGGGAGCGGGCTTGCCCGCGATGGCGGTGTAACAGTCAACCTGGATGTTGAATGTTATGGCCTCATCGCGGGCAAGCCCGCTCCCACAGTTGTTGTGTGTAACTGGATTTCAGCAGCGGCCTTCGAGGATCGCGGCGTACCCTTCGCGGAAACTCGGATATTTCGGCTTCCAGCCCAACGCCTTCGCCCGAACATTGCTGCAGCGCTTGCTGCCGGCACGACGTACACTCGCATCCTCGGCCCATTCGGTCACGCCCAGATACTCACGCAACCAACCCACTACTTCAGCCAATGGCGCGGGCGCATCATCGACGCCGATGTAACAATCATCCAGCGCCACCCCACGCCGATCCGCCTCAAGCAGGAATGCCAGCAACCCCGCCGCGTCATCGACGTGAATGCGGTTGGCATATAACGGAGGATCGATGGCCACGCGATAGCCGCGACGGACCTGGGTCAGCAGCCACTCGCGGCCCGGACCATATATGCCGGTCAGGCGCACGATGCTGGCCGGGATGCCGCTATCGAGCGCCACCTGCTCGGCTTCGAGCATCAAACGACCCGAATAGCCGCCCGCCACCGTCGGCGAAGTCTCATCGATCCACTCACCGTTCTGCTGGCCGTAAACACTGCTGCTGGAAACGAACAGCAGTCGATCGGGTACTTGCCCATAGTCGCCCAGCCATTCCAGCACGTGCTGCAAACCCTGCACATAAGCGGCGCGGTAACCCGCCTCATCGTGATCGGTGGCCGCCGCGCAATACACCAGGTAATCCACCGCACCGATTGGCCAGGTCGCCGGGCAGTCTTTATTGAACAAGTCGCCGGCAACGCCGATCACGCCCTGTGGCAGACGTGAGACATCACGCCGCAAGCCGTGAACCTCCCACCCGCAAGCCAGCAATTGCGTAGCCAGACGACTGCCGACATCACCGCAGCCGGCGATCAAAACAGAAGGCGCGGACATCAGAAAACTCCCATCGGAAAGTCACAGACTAGCGCCGGCAAGGGACCTGGGGCTAGCAATGAAGGAAAAAAAAGATACTCTATTACTTTTGTTAACAAGAATTACTTGCAATAATGCCCACCACTTTTGTTCTCGGCCTCACGAGGCCTGGAAGAACATTTACCGTTTTTTTCCTTTCAGGTCCGGCCAGCATGACACCCAATCAATTCCCCGCTTCGCCAACCAAACGACCTCGCGCCTGGAGCGCGGTTGCCGCCCTGCTGCTCAGCCTGATGCTGGCACCGACCGCCGCCTTCGCCGATGCACAAGCGCCGGCCACCCAGCCTGCTGCCGCTCAAACACCCGCCGCGCCTGCTGTGGCACCTGCCGCGACCGATCCGGTCCAGGCCGTGGACGCCACTGACATGCCGGAAGTCCTCGAAGCCGACAACACGCTGGGCATGGCCCATGACTTGTCGCCATGGGGCATGTACCAGAACGCCGACATCATTGTGAAAATCGTGATGATCGGCCTGGCCATTGCCTCGATCATCACCTGGACCATCTGGATCGCCAAGGGCTTCGAGCTGATGGGCGCCAAGCGTCGTCTGCGCACTGAAATCACCCACCTGAAAAAAGCCACCACCCTTAAAGAAGCCAGCGCAACGGCAGGCAAGGAAGGCACCCTCGCCCACCTGCTGGTCCATGATGCACTGGAAGAAATGCGCCTGTCGGCCAACAGCCGCGAGAAAGAAGGCATCAAGGAACGCGTGAGCTTTCGTCTGGAGCGCCTCGTCGCTGCCTGCGGTCGCAACATGAGCAGCGGCACCGGCGTCCTCGCCACCATCGGTTCCACCGCGCCGTTCGTCGGTCTGTTCGGTACCGTGTGGGGCATCATGAACAGCTTCATCGGCATCGCCAAAACCCAGACCACCAACCTCGCCGTCGTGGCGCCCGGCATCGCCGAAGCCCTGCTAGCAACTGCGCTGGGCCTGGTTGCCGCGATTCCTGCGGTGGTCATCTACAACGTCTTCGCCCGCTCCATCGCCGGTTACAAGGCACAAGTGTCCGACGCCTCGGCAGAAGTACTGCTCCTGGTCAGCCGTGATCTCGACCACCTGCCGACCGAGCAGCGCAGCTCGCAACCGCACATGGTGAAAGTGGGGTAATCGGCCATGGGCCTGCATTTGAAAGAAGGCGCAGACGACGATCTGGCCGAGAACCACGAAATCAACGTCACGCCGTTCATCGACGTGATGCTGGTGCTGTTGATCATCTTCATGGTGGCCGCGCCGTTGGCCACCGTAGACATCAAGGTCGACCTGCCCGCCTCCACCGCCAAACCGGCGCCGCGGCCAGAGAAACCGGTGTTTCTCAGCGTGAAGGCTGACCAGCGCCTGTTCCTTGGCGAAGATGAGGTGAAGGCCGAAACCCTGGGCGCCACACTCGACGCCAAGACCCAAGGCAAGAAAGACACGACGATCTTCTTCCAGGCCGACAAAGGCGTGGACTACGGCGACCTGATGAGCGTGATGGACGCCCTGCGCGCCGCCGGCTACCTGAAGGTCGGCCTGGTCGGACTCGAGACGGCAGCCAAGAAATGATCAACACGCGCCAAAAGCTGACGCGTTACAGCGGGAGCCTGGCCGTGGTGCTGGGCGTTCATGCGCTGGCCATTGCGCTGGCGCTGAACTGGACGTCGCGCCCGCCGATCCAGCTGCCGCCGCAAGCGATGATGGTCGAGCTGGCGCCGGTTCCGGCCCCGCCACCGCCCGCACCGCCGAAAGTGATCACGCCGCCACAGCCACCGGCCCCGGTGGAAGAATTGCCGCTGCCGAAACTGGCTGAAGCACCGAAGGCCGAAATCGCCGTGCCGAAACAGGTCAAACCCAAGCCCAAGCCTCAACCGCCCAAGCCTGTGGAGAAAAAGCCGGAGCCGCCAAAGGAGAAACCCTCCGAGGAGAAACCGAGCGACGCGCAACCGACCCAGGCACCGACGGAGAAATCCGCTCAGCCAGCGCCTGGTCCATCACCGGCGCAGCAAGCGGCCAAAGCCAGCTGGCAAGGCACCCTGCTCGCGCACTTGGCCAAGTACAAAAAGTACCCGGCCAGTGCACAGGCGCGGGGCAAAGAAGGTTTGAACCGTCTGCGCTTCGTGGTGGATGCTGAAGGTAACGTGTTGTCGTTCGAACTGGTGAGCCGCTCCGGCAACGCCGATCTGGACCGGGCTACCCTGGAAATGATCCGCCGCGCCCAACCGCTGCCCAAGCCACCGGCTGACATGCTGAATAACGGCTCCATCGAAATCGTTGCACCGTTTGTTTACTCGCTGGAACGCCGACGCTAAAACGCAATACAAGACCCTGTGGGAGCGGGCTTGCCGGCGATAGCGATGTAACAGCCAACTAAGAGGTTGGATGTGATGGCCTCATCGCGGGCAAGCCCGCTCCCACAAGTACATCCCTTTTCAGAAAGATCCGCGATTGCTAAAAAGGCACCGAAAGGTGCCTTTTGCATATCTGGCAACGGCAAATCCGCATTGCCCAGTGTCACTCAGCACACTCAGTCTGATAACGTGCGTCTATCGATTGCAGCCGGTATGCTTGGCTCGCAACTTCATGGACGCCTGCTATGACTCTCACAGAATTACGCTACATCGTAACCCTCGCCCAAGAGCAGCACTTCGGCCACGCGGCCGAGCGTTGCCACGTCAGCCAGCCAACCCTGTCGGTGGGCGTGAAAAAGCTCGAAGACGAACTCGGTGTGCTGATTTTCGAGCGCAGCAAGAGCGCCGTGCGCCTGACTCCAGTCGGCGAAGGTATTGTCGCCCAGGCGCAGAAAGTCCTGGAGCAGGCCCAAGGCATCCGCGAATTGGCCCAAGCCGGCAAGAACCAGCTGACCGCGCCGCTGAAAGTCGGCGCAATCTATACCGTCGGCCCGTACCTGTTCCCGCACCTGATTCCACAACTGCACCGGGTCGCCCCGCAGATGCCGTTGTACATCGAAGAAAACTTCACCCACGTGCTGCGCGACAAACTGCGCAATGGCGAGCTCGACGCGATCATCATCGCCCTGCCGTTCAACGAAGCCGACGTGCTGACCTTGCAGCTCTACGACGAGCCGTTCTACGTGCTGATGCCGGCCCAGCATGCGTGGACGCAAAAAGAGTCCATCGACGCGGCCCTGCTCAACGACAAGAGCCTGCTGCTGCTAGGCGAAGGCCACTGCTTCCGCGATCAAGTGCTGGAAGCCTGCCCGACCTTGACCAAAGGCAACGATGGCGCCAAACACACCACGGTGGAATCCAGCTCGCTGGAAACCATTCGCCACATGGTCGCCTCCGGCCTGGGCATTTCGATCCTGCCGCTGTCGGCGGTGGACAGTCACCACTACGCTCCCGGCGTGATCGAAGTGCGCCCATTGAGCGCGCCCGTGCCGTTTCGCACCGTGGCCATCGCCTGGCGTGCGAGCTTTCCGCGGCCGAAGGCGATAGAAATTCTCGCCGACTCCATTCGCCTGTGCTCGGTGGCCAAGCCGCCAGCGCCGGTGGTGGCCGGTTAAGTCACAGCCATGACCGAGTTGTCGCAAGTGTCGGTGACGGCACTCAAGGGTGTCGGCGAAGCCATGGCCGAGAAACTGGCCAAGGTCGGCCTGGAAAACCTCCAGGACGTGCTGTTCCACCTGCCGCTGCGTTATCAGGACCGCACCCGCGTGGTCCCGATCGGCCATTTGCGACCTGGGCAAGATGCCGTGATCGAAGGCACCGTCAGCGGTGCCGACGTGGTCATGGGCCGACGCCGCAGCCTGGTTGTCCGCCTGCAGGACGGCACCGGCGGGCTCAGCCTGCGCTTTTATCATTTCAGCAACGCCCAGAAAGAAGGCCTCAAACGCGGCACGCGCATTCGCTGCTATGGCGAAGCGCGGCCCGGCGCCTCGGGACTGGAGATCTACCATCCGGAATACCGCGCCATCACGGGCGACGAGCCGCCGCCGGTGGATGAAACCCTGACCCCGGTCTACCCGCTCACCGAAGGCCTGACCCAACAGCGTTTGCGCCAGTTATGCATGCAAACCCTGACCTTGCTCGGCCCCAGCAGCCTGCCCGACTGGCTGCCGACCGAACTGGCTCGGGACTATCAACTGGCGCCGCTGGCCGATGCGATCCGTTACCTGCATCACCCGCCCGCCGATGCCGATGTCGACGAACTCGCCCTCGGTCATCACTGGGCCCAACACCGCTTGGCGTTCGAAGAGTTGTTGACCCATCAACTGTCCCAGCAGCGCCTGCGCGAAAGCATGCGTGCCCTGCGCGCGCCGGCGATGCCAAAAGCCACGAAGCTGCCTGCTCAGTATTTGGCCAACCTCGGTTTCACACCGACCGGCGCCCAGCAACGGGTCGGCAACGAAATCGCTTACGACCTCAGTCACCACGAGCCGATGCTACGGCTGATTCAGGGCGACGTCGGCGCCGGCAAAACCGTGGTCGCGGCCCTCGCCGCACTGCAGGCGCTGGAAGCCGGTTACCAAGTCGCACTGATGGCGCCCACAGAAATTCTCGCCGAGCAGCATTTCATTACCTTCAAGCGCTGGCTCGAACCGCTGGGCATTGAAGTCGCGTGGCTGGCTGGCAAGCTCAAAGGCAAAAACCGCGTCGCCGCGCTGGAGCAAATAGCCAACGGCACGCCAATGGTGGTCGGCACCCACGCGCTGTTTCAGGACGAGGTGCAATTCAAGAACCTGGCGCTGGCGATCATCGACGAACAACACCGCTTCGGCGTGCAGCAGCGTCTGGCATTGCGGCAGAAAGGCGTCGGCGGGCGGATGTGTCCGCACCAGTTGATCATGACCGCCACGCCGATCCCCCGGACGCTGGCCATGAGCGCCTACGCCGACCTCGACACCTCGATCCTCGACGAACTGCCTCCCGGTCGTACGCCCGTGAACACGGTGCTGGTCACCGACACCCGTCGCGTCGAAGTGATCGAGCGCGTGCGCGGCGCCTGTGCCGAAGGGCGTCAGGCTTATTGGGTGTGCACACTGATCGAAGAGTCGGAAGAGCTGACCTGCCAGGCCGCCGAAACCACTTTTGAAGACCTCACCGCCGCCCTTGGCGAGTTGAAAGTCGGTTTGATCCACGGCCGCATGAAGCCTGCCGAGAAGGCCGCGGTGATGGCCGAGTTCAAAATCGGCAACTTGCAACTGCTGGTCGCCACCACCGTGATCGAAGTCGGCGTCGACGTGCCCAACGCGAGCCTGATGATCATCGAAAACCCCGAACGCCTCGGCCTCGCGCAACTGCACCAATTGCGCGGCCGTGTCGGCCGGGGCAGCGCCGTCAGTCATTGCGTGCTGCTCTATCATCCGCCGCTGTCGCAGATCGGCCGTCAGCGCCTGGGCATCATGCGCGAAACCAACGACGGTTTTGTCATCGCCGAAAAAGACCTCGAACTGCGCGGCCCCGGCGAAATGCTCGGTACGCGCCAGACCGGTCTGCTGCAATTCAAGGTCGCCGACCTGATGCGCGACGCCGATTTACTGCCTGCCGTACGCGACGCCGCTCAGGCGCTGCTGGAACGTTGGCCCGATCACGTCAGCCCGTTGCTCGACCGCTGGCTACGCCACGGGCAGCAATACGGCCAAGTGTGAGCACTGTCGCAGTTTCTGGACCCTGGCGTTAAACAAGCTGGTTATACTCCTGCAATTGTTTGCAAACGGATACAGACCATGACAGAAGCTGCCCTCGCCCCCGAAACCCCGCACGCTCCGTCTGTTATTCGGCTGCTGCTCGGCAAGCTGGGCATCGCCTACGAAGAAGTCCTCGACCATCATGGCCTGAACGCCGCGCGTAAAGTACAAGCGGTTCTGCTGAACGATGCCGTCGGCGCGCTCATGGTGCTATTCCCCCAGAGCCAACTGCTGGACCTCAACCGCCTCGCCGAACTTACCGGCCGCCGATTGACCGCCGTATCCACCGACCGTCTGGTAAAAATGCTCGGCAAACACAGCCTGAGCCTGCTGCCCGGCCTGCCGGCGCTCACCAGTTCGCCGTGCCTGTATGAAGAAAGCCTGCTGCGTGAACCGACGTTGCTGATCAACTCGGGCGAGCCGGGCGTACTGCTGGAAATCTCCAGCGACGCTTTCAAAACCATGCTCACCAAGGCCAGCGCCGGCAATTTCGGCGAAGCCGTGAACCGCATCCGCCCCAACCTCGACCGCCCCGACGATGACCGCGAGGAAATCACCCAAGCCGTGCAAGCGTTCACCGCACGACGCATCCAGCAGCGCCTGGAAGAAACCATCGAGATTCCGCCGCTGGCCGAAACCGCGCAGAAAATCATCAAACTGCGCGTTGACCCCAACGCCACCATCGACGACATCACCGGCGTGGTGGAAACCGACCCGGCCCTGGCCGCACAAGTCGTCAGCTGGGCAGCGTCACCGTACTACGCCTCGCCGGGCAAGATTCGCTCAGTGGAAGACGCCATCGTCCGGGTGCTGGGTTTCGACTTGGTGATCAACCTGGCGTTGGGCCTGGCCCTGGGCAAAACCCTGAGCCTGCCCAAAGACCATCCGCAACACACCACGCCGTACTGGCAGCAATCGATCTACACCGCCGCCGTCATCGAAGGCCTGACCCGCGCCATGCCCCGCGCCCAGCGCCCGGAAGCCGGCCTGACCTACCTCGCCGGCCTGCTGCACAACTTCGGTTACTTGCTGCTGGCCCATGTGTTCCCGCCGCATTTCTCGCTGATCTGCCGCCACCTGGAAGTCAATCCGCACCTGTGCCACAGCTACGTGGAACAACACCTGCTGGGCATCAGCCGCGAACAGATCGGCGCATGGCTGATGCGCTTCTGGGACATGCCCGACGAACTGGCCACCGCCCTGCGCTTCCAGCACGACCCAAGCTACGACGGCGACTACGCCGAATACCCGAACCTCGTCTGCCTGGCCGTACGCCTGCTGCGTAGTCGCGGGATTGGGTCTGGGCCGGATGAAGACATCCCCGACGTCCTGCTGGAGCGCGTCGGCCTGACCCGCGACAAAGCCAACGACGTGGTCAGCAAGGTTCTGGAAGCAGAAGTGCTGCTGCGCGAACTGGCTTCGCAATTCAGCCAGGCCTGAAAACATCGCGGGCAAGCCACACTCCTACAGATCACCAAAACCCTGTAGGAGCGAGGCTTGCCCGCGAAGAATCCACCGCGATTTATCTGATCACCTCAAACCTGCGATCCTGGCGCTGCAAGGGCGCTACCTTCAGGAGAAACGTGCGCAGAAACATAGCGCATGAGTTTTAATCCGCTCAGCGACTTAGAGGCCGCACAGCCACTCGACGCCCGCGAGGCTTCTGAGTCGGATGGCTGAAGAGGCTGGCTAGCTCTCGAAAATCCCGCGAGCTACCTGAAAGACTTATGCCTTCGGCTTGGCCTTCTTCGGCTTCAAATACTTGGTCAACCCCTGAAACCACATCACCAACGCCGGGTTGCCCTTGATCTGAATCGACTTGTCCTGAATCCCGGTCATAAACGCCAACTGCTTGTTCTTCGCCTGCATCGTCGCAAAGCCATACGCCGCATCCTTGAACGCAATCGCAAACGCCGGCTCGGCATACACGCCCGACTTGCTGGTAATGCGCTGATCCTTCACAAAGAAATGCCGCGCCACTTTCCCGTCCAGGGTCTGTAGCTGAAACACCAATGCCTTGTCACCCAACTGCTGCTGAAACGCAGGATTAGTCCGACTGGCCTTACCCATCAACAAACCCAGCATCCACAGAAGAAAACGAAATTTCATGCGCACAGCCTCAAGAGAAAAGTGAACGGCCGGCGCAGTGTAGCGGCTTCAGGCCAGAACGCCACTCTCGGCTTGCGTTAGAAGAAGATGAACCGCTTTTCCAGCATGATGACCGCCAAGTCACGCTTTACCGCCTCAACCCTGATCGTTCCCACGCTCCCGCGTAGGAACGCATCCCATGACGCTCCGCGTCACACCCAACACCCGCCCTACACCTGAAGAAACACATTCTGTAGGAGCTGCCGAAGGCTGCGATCTTCTGATCTTGATGCCCTCAAACTTATCGGACATTTCCTTCAAAACGCCGGGCTGTCCATGAACTAGGCAGCTTGGTCCCTCATCGATAACCTCTGTTCGTCACCGCAAAATCGGTGACTCGGACGTGCAAGTCCGGTGGAGTACACATTCGGTTATGGCAATTCATCGAGCGTTTTCCTATGCTCGCGAATCGTTATGGCAGCTGTGTATGGGAGACCTCCGGGTCTGCCGGGTGACTCCACCGGTCTTGCACACCTATGCACAGCTGCCACCTCTTTCGAAGTGCACGCGAAATGGTGTCAGCTCCTTTAAATCATGGAGTAACACTTAATGATCAAGCCAACACCGAATCCTCCTGAAAACCCAGCCACATCCCCCTACGAATCCTTCGATTCCAGAAAACTCCACGAAGCCGCTGAACGCGCCCTCGACCACCATTTCGCCCCACCACCCAACGAAAAATCCAAGCGCAAAGGCAAGCTCTTCACCGTCTCCCCCGACATCGACACCGAAGCCCTCCTGGCCAACGCCTCGGAAGACTTGCTGTCCATCAGCGCCATCGCCGCCAACCTGGCCGACGACGTGGACGGTACACGGCGCTCCTTAGCCTTGGCGCTTAGCAGATTGGCGGATGGGGTCCGGTTGTTGGTGGAGCGAGCGCTGGATCACATTGATTCGCCGAATCCGGCGGAGTATCGGGCGAAGACGTAGCGAAATCGCGGAAAGAGAAAGGGGACGTTAAGCCCCCTTTCTTGATGACCCCTGGCTCACCACTGGCAGCCTGTCTCGGGTGGCGAGTCCATACTGATATCTTGCTCAAACGAATACTTCTTCCCGGATTTGTAATTCGTATAGGTCATCCCAGAGATCCGAGCCCCCTGACTGACCATCTCATACTCACCCGTCAGGGCACCCTCGGAAACTTCCACCCAAGTTGTCGTGAATTCATAGGGCCGATCCTCTGCCAGGATTTCTTGCTCGGTGCTTCGATGGACTAGAGAAATGGCCTTCTTCGACTTGCTATACCTAACCCCCGCGCCGCTCCATTGGGTGACCGAGTCGTAATAGGTTCTGAATTTCGAAATTGATGTTTTTGCCTTCCAGCGAACGGAAACAAGAAACCTGTGTTGTGATCTCACTGCGGGCCGTCAGCGGCAACACCAACAACAGCATTAAAAATAACCTCTTCATAAATCCCTCTGATCTCATTTTTTTGAAAACGATGACGTGCTCTCAGTAGCGCTTACCACATGCCTAAAGTGAAAAATCCGAGACCTCTGCAAGCCGCCAACATTGCCCACGAACAAACTGATACTCGAACACATAATCGGTATTCGGCTTCTGCAGGATCGCCGTAGCGTTGTTGCCCCGCTCTTCCTTGACGGTCAACGCAAGACCGTCGGCCTCTCGTTTCACGCGATCCGGGATGATTGGAAACTTGATCTGATCACCGCTGACGCTGCGCTTTTCCATCTCAGGCTCGGGATCTCCCGCCACGGTCGTGACCATTTTCAGCGGTTGTTGGACGAAGGCTTTCTGTACGTCTGCGCGTTCGGAGAAAGCTGAGAGGAACGTTGAAAAGTCGGTCGAGGGGCAAGAATCACTGGCCGCGTCACCATCGGCTTGCAGTGTCTTCTGACGGTTGCCCTGACCCAGTTTTGAATCCGCAATCATCTTTGCATCCAAGTCTGCCAAGCGCTTCTTAATGCTCGCCGCATCCTTGTAAGCACACTCGACTTCTACGTCATCTTCCAGATTTAGACCGTCGCGGCAGTTCTGCAACTCGGGGTCTGGCGGGTCACCGCGAAAAAACTGCAAGGATAAGTGATCGCCGTCCTTGAAGAGCGGCAGTTCCAGCACCGAATAGGAATCACCTTCGAAATGGCTGTGCGAAACTTTGTGCTTTGTTAAAACAAACATGGACCTCCCCGCTCGCTCAGGGAATTTGCGCTCGAAGAAGAACACCGAGGCAATTTGTTCGCCTTCGACCTTCCACACATAATTCAGCGAAGGCTTCACCGCATTCATGGGTGCGTAGAAAATTTCAGCATCAGGCACATGCACGCCCCCAACCTGACCTTTAAGGTTGTTCTTCAAAAAGAAGACCGTGATCTTTTGATCACCCAACGAAGCAACCACCGGCGGATGCAGCTCGCCGATGGTTTGTGGGTCACTTGCCGATGCCGGTTGAGCCGACAAACCGGCCATGCATCCGAGCGCAGCAATAAAACTTAAGAGCCTAGCCAACTCCACCCACTTCCCTATTGATCAATCTTCAAATGTTTACGCTGATGGTTTCACGCTGCCTCAGATGCGCCGCACTTCAGTTCTTTGATTTGCTCATTCTGAATCGGAATCACGCAAGCGAGGCGCTTCTCTCCGTCCCCACGAAGCTCGAACAAGCTGAGCGTCAGGTGTAAACCATCGGCAGCAAATGCATGATCCTCAAACAACGCACTGGCATAGCCATCCCAAAACGATTTGCCGTCAAAACTGCAAAACCGCTTGGAGGAAAGCACTCTCCAGCCGCCGTTAGGCGCCAGAATCTGAACCGTCAAACAAGGGCTGCCAAAGGTGCTGACATAACGCGCCACGACATCGCCGAAGCGCTGGGAGCCGGACAGGAACACCTTGTTGAGATCAACCACATTACCCGGCTCATCAGCGACGATAGTGTCCAGATAAGCCGCACGCTCCAGGCTCATTCTGGCCATGCAGTTGTTGATAGTCGTAACATGCAGTGCCACACCGGGCTCGCTTTCCGTGGATTCGAGCGGGCACGTGGTGTCGCGCAGCTTGATCCACGCGCGCTGGGCCTCTCTGGCCATCGCCATCAATGCCTTGCCCTGTTCAGGGTCTCGCCGCTGCTGAGACTCGAACCGCGCTAGCAGTTTCTTGTAACTAGCATTGAGCTGTGCGTCAGCTTCTTTGCGTGCCGCTTCCACGCACAGATCAATCTGCCAACTCACCGTGGTCTCTTTGCATTCGTCCTTGGCCATCGCGATGGAGGCAAACAGGCATCCAAAGGACAACGCGATACAGCGCACAAACATATTCAATTTTTCATTCCCTGAATTACAAATCGCTAACTACACGTTGCGGAATTTTCTGCGCCTTGCCGTCGGCGCTCATCGCGTCGCGGTATTGGCTGTAATAGCGCTGCGCTTCGTCTTTGCGACCAAGGCGCCACAGTGAATCGGCGATGTTCAACATCAACACTGTGCGTTTACCGACCGCCTCAACGCCTCGATAAAATTTTAGTGCAAGCGCATCGTTACCACCCTCGGCCAAGTAGAAACCCAAGTCATTGAACGCCTGAACATTACGCGCCGGGGGATGACACGCCATGTAGGACTCCGGACTCAAAAAGCTCAGGCTCCATTCGATGGATTCCGCACGGGACTGCGCCGGCTCGTCCACGACATGCCTCAACAAGTCCTTTGGGGGCTTCGTCTCCAGGACGGGATTGAACACTTCGCCGTCGTTGGAAACCCACTGATTGCCCACCCATTTACCGACACAAAAGCTGGCAGAACGCTCAGCGAGCACGCAACCGGTCTCCATCGAGATCACATCGCAATGCTGTTGCGACACCAGTTTTTCTTCACCACTCTCGACCGACAACATGCCGAAGCTCACCGGGTCGAGCAACAAGGTTTTCTTGTCAGGACTGAGCCAGTCGGAGTGCCCATCGGCGCCAACATCGGAGCCGAAGAGTGGGAAGGTTTTGCCGTTTGCGGTGAACCAGGCGGTCGCCGACTCCACACCGGGCATCGTCCATTTTGTCGCCCGAAACGTCACTGTGTGCCCGCCGACACCGACTATTGGCAGGTCTTCGGCAAAGGCACTGGCGGCAAACAGGCTGCCGAACATCAACACCCACTTAAGGCTGGCCATAAACGATCCTTTTCACTGCAGGGCTTTCCGATTGCAGTTGTCTCTTCGTGACGCCATAAGCCTCGATCAGCCCCTCCCAAGAACCTTTCGAACCAAACGACCGATAGCTATTGCTGTAGCTGTAATGCTCTAACCGGCCGGCCGTGGAGTAATACCCGCGCCACTCCGGGCAGGATCCGCACCCGCCATAACCGCCAATTGAAACCAGGCTGCCCTTGGTTCCTTTCACGCAATCCATCGCCACGACCACGTTACTCAACATCTTCGTCTTCGCACCGTCGGACGTGAGCTGTGAAACTTTGTCGATGTTGCGCCGAAGCATTTTGCCGCCGATGTTGATTGCTTGATCGGAGCAGACCGGGATTACGTGGGTTTCAGTTTCTTGCACCGTCACGGATCGGCAGGACGAAACCAATACCACTTCAACGCCGCCACACTGCATGACATCGCGTTGGGTGTAGGCATCCGAAGGAGCGGCGAAAGTTGGAAACGAGAGCAGCAGCGAAAGGCTGCCCGCGAGAAGACGCTGATTCATGGAAAATTCCCTTTCACCGTTAACTGGCCTGTTTTTTCGCGAGGCACTTTGCATAGCCGTCGGCGAATTGGGTATCGAATGACAGTTCCACCGGTTCCTCCAGTTCAGCCGAGGTATTGAGCAACACTCGGGTGGCCGGGATGTATTTGATCCAGCCGATGGTTCCGGTGCCGTTCGTGTCATAGAGCAACTTGGCCCGCACGGTTTCTCCGTCGTCATCGTCAATCAGCAGGTTGACCTTGTCCTTGCCGACATAGCGGAACGGGAAGTTGCTGCTCCTGACCATCTCGGTGAGGTAGCCGTAGCAACTTCCTGCTTCGGCAGTTGCCGGGATGGCGTAGGCAAGGGGCAACAGTAAAAGAGCATTCAGCGTGGGCCGAATGGAAAAGCGGTTCATCCAATCATCCTTAATCAAGCGGCGGTGATTCCGCGTCAGTGATCGTCAGCAGCCGAAACTCATTGTTCACAAACTCGTAGTAACGATCCCGGTAACGACTTTCCAACCGATTGCCTTGCGCGTCCTCTTCACCATTGAGCGCGAGGCCGGAAATGAAGATCAAGCGGCTATCGGACTGGTAGGCCATATCGAAAGTGCTGCCTTCGTATGCGTTCGGCAGCCCGACGACAACGTCCCCCGTACGCGCATCCAGCACTTCGCCGCAAATGGCGCTGCCGCCACAACCGAGCCTGTACAGGATGTAATGACCGGCGAAATTGACCTTGCCTTTCAGAGCCTGCGCTCGTGCTTGATCCATCATCGCGTTGCTGTTTTCTTGCGGTACCGGTTCATGGTTGGTGCCGGTGAACACTGGGGTGACGGTGTAGTCCTTGAAGTCCGGGTCGGCGGCGAAAGCCATGGACGTGGCAATGGCCAAGAGGCCTCCGAGTAGAACTGAACATCCTTTCACGCTGTAACTCCGTATATGGGGTACATCATTGGGCTGCTTTCTCAAAAACAATACTGCGCACCGCTGTTTTGATTTGTTCAAACCCTTCGGCGCTGATAGCCAAAGGAGGACTGGAAAGGTGAAAAGGGGACGGTGAAAAGGGTGATTTATTTATCGACAGCTAAACCTACCTCATAAACCTTATAAATAAATCAGTCTCCTTTTCGCCTCAGAAGACCTGAAGTCCATCAGCGCCATCGCTGCCGACCTGGCTGACGACATCGACGGCACCCGCCGCTCAGTCGCCCTGGCGCTCAGCAGAATGGCGGATGGGGTGCAGTTGATGGTGGAGCGAGCGCTGGATCATATTGATTCGCCGAATCCGGCGGAGTATCGGGCGAAGGTATAGCAACTTCGCGAATAGAGAACGGGGGCTTCGCGCCCCCCTTCTTGCTGAACCAAAATCGCACCGAGCCTCAATACGATCGACCAGTTGAACGCCCCCTTCTTCAACGTTTATATCTGCACAGCGAAATTCACAGACAGTGGCTAGCCTTTATGGCTGAGCCTTGCGAAACCAAGCGCTTCACGCTGTCGCTACCCCGCGGGCTACCTTTGTCAGCTGACAACTGATAACAGGCCAACGCCCGGGACATATCCTTCGTTCCCAACTCGCCACTCTCAAAAGAAGAAGCCAGATAGTTAATCGCCTCTGTGGATCCCATGGAAACCGCGCGAATAACTTCCCTTTCTGCTTGCTCGGGGTGCAGGCAAGGGCCGTTATAGTCGGTGGAATTACCGTTACAAAAATAAGTGGCATAACCCAACGCGCCGCTCGGTGTCGTCGATGCCGCTTTAAGCAGAGCCTCAAGCTTGCTGGTTTCCAACTGAGGTGCCATCTGCGAAAGACTCAAGCTTGCCGCCGACAGACTCGCCTGTGGATCACCCGACTCTGCAGCACATACATAATTTTCCAGGGACGCTTCATGCAATTCTTTAGTCAGCCGGTATTGTTCAAGCGCGCCTAAACCACCCAAACCCTCCGCACGTTGATAGCAGAAATTCTCGGCACGGCTCATTCCGGGTTTACTGGATGCAACAAGCTCCTTCTCGCTTATCGACCAATCCTCAATCCCCACCAACGACCAGCACGACTTTTTAGAAAAGTTAAAAATCTTGATATTGCTGTTACCGGCCCGTTTATCCACAACGCTCATGTGAGTGTCGTCGACCGTTTCGATCTCAACCCCTTCAGTCTTGCCTTCCATCGCAGCCATCAACGGAAACGCCAAACTCGAGCCTGTCTCAGCAGTAATTTGCGGTTCAAAGCGACCAGGGTCCGAAGTCCGCTTCAACACCAGTATTTTTACCGCCAGCGCGGTTAGTCGTTTCTGGGACTCAGTACTGGCAGAGAATGCCGGCAGAAACTGAGCAAAGTTCTGGGATGGACACGAGACACCTGATCCACGCCCAACAGCGGAGCCACTCACGATGTCGGGCGCAATATTGTCCAGAAAGACTGAGCGCTCGCGGCTCATTCTTGCTATGCAATTGTTCACCGTCACCACATAGGCGGACGTGCCAGGCTTAATCTCAAACGCTTCGAGCGGACAATTCGCATCGCGCAATTTTATCCACACACGCTGTGCTTCTTTGACCTTCGCCGTATACGCCGTCCCTGTGTCGGGTTCGGCTCGATACTGCGTTTCGAGTCGAGCCATCAGCTGGTGGTAACTCGTATTCAACTGTGAATCAGCAGCAACCTTCGATACGTCAGAGCACTTATCAACTTGTTGGCTTGTGATGTTCCCGGTGCACTCATCCTGAGCAAGTGCGAGTGAAACCGGTAGAACGGCCTGGCATGTCAATGTACAAAGAGCCCCTAAAAAAAAGTGTTTCACTGTCTTCTATCCTTGATCTATTCAGATGAAATCCAAGCAACCTAATCTGGAAAAATTTGTTACATACACCTCAGCGGCTTACTCGGATTGCCCTTCATAGCGCTGTGCCTGAGGATTGAAACGCCACAGATGCGGACGGGTCATCGCTTTGTCGCCCTTGTATCGAATCTGGCCGCTGGAGTTTCTGATGTAGGAGTAGATCTCGATCTCCTTGAAATTGCCGCCGTCCTTGCGAGCGCCATCCAACACCTTGACACCCGCAAAGTAATCACCACCCGCATGCTTCAGGTAGCCGCGGCACTGAATCAGAAAGGCGAATGTGCTGTCCATGGACGAACCGATACCCACACGGGAGTTGAAGATAAAATCTTCTACGCCATCGCCATTGAGGTCGCCGCGGTACACGACGTGACCTGGATCAAAGGAAAACTCTTTCCCGTCGGAGCTCGAAAGTATGTCTTCGGGACTTTCGCCGCTATCCGACCATTGTGAAAGGAAAGTATTTGGAGTCGTTCCTAGGATCGCAAAGACCCGACGCCATGGCTGTCATTGGCAGCCATGCCATACCTAATAACAGTAGTATTCTCACTGCATGCCCTTTGAATCAGCTATTAACCAGATGAAGTTGCCGCTTTCACTAGCTCTGGGATAAATCAATTTTTATATTTTTCAGGAGCTAGAGCCAGTTGACGCGTTCGCTCACCCGTCGCGCGAATCAGACATTGTTCTGTTGAGTCTCCAGAAACTGATCTATCTGATTTAGGATCCGGTTTGCATTCCGCATCTCGGAATTTTATCCAGACCCGTTGTGCCTCTCTCAATCCTTTTTGCTTAGCCTCGTCAAGACGAGCCATTCGGTCCCGATATGCAGCATTGAGCCGAGCATCTGCATCAACAAGTTCTACATCAAGTAAATCGTGCGAATAAGCCTGCAATTCCACATCAGCTAAAGCCTGCTCGGCTTCATCATTCCAGTTGTAGAAACCGTTTTCTTCAATTCGAAGTAGAGCGGATCGCCCATGATGATTCGTAGGATCGCTTTCGTTTACCTCCGAACGATAGACAATTTCGAGGTATATGGGGTCAGTAGACAGCTGGGGATCATTCAACAGAGTCTGCTGGATGATATTTCTTGGCTGCTGATCTTCAGTTATACCTACCGAAAAACAAGGATCTGGCCCCGGACGATCCGGTGACTTGATCCGCTTATGGCAGTCGCTACGGCTCGCCATTGGCACCGAAACTTCGCCTCCACCGACATCCGCAACCCTTACTAGCAATCGAACTTCAGGATCACGAGTAAAATCGGCCTGGAGTACAGTTGCGACCATAGTCCCCTCAGCCTTGACAACGATTGAAAACATAGCAACAGGCAAAATCCAGACCGATCTGAAAAGACGCAACATTTACCCCCCCGACTTTAGTTATGTCTCAAGCCAAAACCACCAACAAAAAAACTTGCACCCTACCAACAACTCTAAACAATCACTTCCATTCACACCCACCATCTACAGAGACTTCGACTGTTGGATCAAAGCTAAAGGAATACTCCTTTCCACTCTTTTTTTTGTAGACCATCGAAACTATATTTCCGCCTTGGCTAACCATCTCATACTCACCTGTTATCTGCCCATCTAAAACCTCTGACCATGTACGCGTTAACTGAGTCGGCGCTTGCGGGTCCAATTCTTCGTGCTCGACACGCTTTAATACCAACGATATTGGCTGTTTTGATTTCTTATACTTAACAAAGCCACCAAACCAATTAGCAGACGAGTCAGAATAAGTCCGCAACTCATACTTTATCTGGCCACCAGGTGAAGATTCAAAACAAAGAGATTCTGACTCAACCTCACAATACGCAGAAATCGGAAATACACATAAAATTAATGAAAGCAGCTTTTTCATCTCAATTCCTCATGGCTTCTGATGGACTAATGACACATTAATAGTGTGCGTCCCCAAGTAAAATTTCTTCTTCACGAGCGGGGGCTTTGGTGGCGGTTGCGGAATCATAACAGGATGACCATTTTGATCTAGAACTGGCTCCTTCTGACTATTCCTACGCCACTCGAATGTCAAACTCTGCGCATCACCTTTTCTTGGATAATCCAAAAGAATATTTTTGAGATAGATAACCGACTGCAATCGCGCATCTAATCCGTTCAAATTTTGAATTGCCACATTACCATTAACATCTCTACTTGCTGCGATCGCGTTGTTTTGCTCCACCCCAGCATCCAAATGACTAAGCATATTTTTCTTTTGAATTATATAGAAGCATGCACTGTCAGCACAGTTTTTATAGTTATGATCACCCGAAACGTTGCGCGCTATAAGCACATCAGGATCCCAACCTAGCTCGTGAAATTTTTGAGGAGTACTCGGAGTACTAAGCTTTCTGAAGTTACCATAAAGCTTATAGTTTGCAAGCCATGTAAGTTGAATCAGCCCCCTCCCGTAGTACGGACTATAACTTTGGTTTTCACCACCGAGCTCTTTCACCAATCGTAGATTGGCTGTCTCTGGAATAACATGAGCTAGAAAATGGAGTACCCGCAACTTATTCGCGGCAATTCCATACCGCCTCGTCGCCAAGTTAAACGAATCCGACCAATCCTTAATGATTTTATATGCAGCAGCCCAGCTGAGATTCGTCACGTTGAATGTCGCATGGTGTAAGTGGGATAAGCGGCGCGGCATACATTGAGTCATTTCCTCTGCTTTCATCCAGCCACATTTCCTAAATGCAGAGATAAATTCTTTAGGAGGAAAATGCCAATGCTTATTTTCTATTCCTTCAATTTTAGCTTCCTCCCAAAAACCCAATGCTTGTTGATGTTTCCTCAGTTTTTCATAAGCATCTTGTGGCATCGGTCCGTTTTCTGCCACTTTGAGCAACCAGTCGTAGCGGTTATCGAAATCATTTTTGCACCATTCACTTGGAAATTTACATATAAGGCGCTTAATTCGACTTTGCATTTCAGGCAACTCTAACCTAGCCTTGCTTAAACTACGCTCAGCCACATAGCGCTCTGACAACTGAAGCTTTTGATCTTGAGTAAGAGAATTATATCCTGGAGAAGTCGCCACCCCCACCGCATCGGTATTGTCCGAGACAACCTTATTAATATCCAAAGACAATAACGCTCGAACAAACGGAGATTGACAATGGCTATCCATATCTTTGTCATCATCAACCAAATGCCATCCTTGCCAATGAGGAAAGTCTGCATCGCTAAACTTGGTGATCGATGGATGATTTAGGTTAACCCACCCAACTTTTTCTTCCTCTCCGAATTTTCCGGGAATCTTTATTTGACGCCAGTGGGCTGCATCGACAGGCTGAAGGCGGTCCTCACCAAGGACTCGACCAAATCTCAACAATTCAAAGCCGGCACTAGGAGACTGCGGATATGTATCACTAGCGGCTTTATAAAGCCGGTACTCATACTCAGCCTTTTCAGTGAACGCTCCCAGTTCGAATCCAGAATGGGTAAATGTTTTAAGCTTACATTCACCGCCAGAATAGCTCATTTGAACAAATAAACCGTTCTGTAATTCCGAAGCCAATGCCCACTCATATCCATGGACTAAATTGGAGTCACCGGATAAGGATGTCGTCGCACCAGCCTCTTCAATTTTCGCGGGTCCTGCCGGCATAGCGGGGCACCGATAAACAACCTGAAAGTTGTTCTGTGTGGCCAGCAAATTCTGAGGCGGCTTTTCGTATATGAGAACTTCAGTTGGGATAAAAAAATGCGTATCACCCCAAAAGCTGTCTTTTCTCCCTTCATCTGTCTGAAATACCAAATCCCTTTCTTTGCGTCCGACAATATTTTCTATTTGACTGTCATCTGCAACTATCTCGAAATGGATTCGATTTTTTTCGCCATATACACTCCCTGCTTCGCCTACAGAATCCATGCGATAGACAGGATCACCTACTTTAGGATTGACCAAATCAATTTTTGAAAGATGCATATAGATTGAATAGAAGACGATTTTTGCTTTGGCTCCTTCTCCGATTTCAGTTTCATGGCGAATCACAACACATCCATCGTCTGTCCACTTATTACGATAACGTAATGCATGATCCTGAGGGGTAGTGCTCTCGAGGGTGGGTTTACGGAAATATGCCAACTTTCCATCTGAAATCGCGCGCACAGGCAATGCACTTCCTCCCTCTTGGGGAGCAGTCAAGTGGATGCCGCCATGCCAATTCAGGTCAAAGCTCAGTGGATAACCACCATCACCAGGAACACCACCCACCATGGCGCGCGCCAGGAAGGCATCGTCGGTCTCTCCCGCAACTGGAGCTGGAATAAAGGGAGGGCTAATGATCATTCAAAAAATTCCTTGTTCATATTGACGCTTGTCCGTCCGCTCAAAGCGAGAAAGGGTAATCAACTGTCGGTTTAACCTTCTCAGGCACCGCATTCCCCAACGCCTGATCCATCAAACTCCCCGCCTTATCCTTATCCGCCGCCCCCGGCAGCACCGGCGGCTTAATCCCAATCCCGGTCCCACTCCCCGCCGAACCACCCGCATTAATCTTCACCACCGGCCCAACAACAGTCACCCCACCGGCATCGAGCTTGATAAAACTCCCACCGGCCTTAACCGTGAGCTCCATCCCGGCTTCGATAACAATCTTGTCCCCAGCCTTCAGGTGAATCTCTTTCCCCGCACTGGTCAGCTGCGCAGTCCCCAGCTTGATGTGCTGGTTCTGCCCAACCGTCAGGTGATCATCCACCCGCACTTCACTCTTGCGATCCGCAATCGTGGTGCGATGCTCCTCAGCCTTCAGCTCGGTGTAGGTGTTCTTCTCCACGGTGTCGTGGCGTTCATTCCCCACCCGAATCTTCTGGTCGTGCTCAATGTTTTCATCCCAATCCCGCTGGGCATGGATGAAGATCTGCTCCGCCCCTTTCTTGTCTTCAATCCGCAGCTCATTAAACCCGCCGCCCCCCGGTGAGCTGAGGGTTTTGAATACGGTGCGGGTTTTGTTCGCCGGCAGGTCGTAGGGAACCTGGTTTTCCTTGTGGTACAGGCAACCGGTCACCAACGGTTGATCAGGATCCCCTTCGAGGAAGGTGACTAGCACTTCCATGCCGATGCGCGGGATGGCGATGGCGCCGTAGCGGTCGCCGGCCCAACTGGAGGAGACGCGCATCCAGCAGCTGGTTTTGTCGTCGGCGAGGCCTTCGCGGTCCCAGTGGAATTGCACTTTGATACGGCCGTATGGGTCGCAGTGGATTTCTTCGCCTTTGGGGCCGGTGACCATGGCGGTCTGGCTGCCGAGAACGCGGGGTTTCGGGTGTTGTAGCGCGGGGCGGTAGAAGACGTTCCACGGGGTGGCGAGGAATCGGTTGCGGTAGCCCTGGTGGAAGTCGTCTTTGTTGTTGGTGGTGTCGCTGGTCACGGACTCTTCGAGCACTTGCGGCTGTTTGCCTTCGTGGACGATTTCGGTGAGCAGCCAGAGGTCGTTCCACTCGGTGCGCGGGTGGTCGGAGATTTCCAGGAAGTGGCCGCTGACGAGGGTGGTCTGGTCGCCATGGCCTTCGGCTTGCTGGTAGTCGGCGCGGTGGCGCTCGAGGGCGCGTTGGCTGAGGAATTTGCCACGGGCGCGGTCGAGGAAGCGGCCGGGGTAGTCGTAGTCTTCCAGGTCCGGTTCGGTGCTTTCGCCGTCGGGTTTGCCGTCGGGTTTATAGCTGGCTTCAAGTCGCAGGTTGGGCTTTTCGAAGTCGTAGTCGCGGCGGGTGACACGGCCGGTGCGGGTTTCCAGGCGCAGTTTGAAGCCTTTGATCACCGGTTCGTCGGCGACCATGCCGCTGCCTTGGACATAAGCCGTTGGCTGGCCGAGTTTGGGGAACACGGTCTGGTCGTCGCCGAACACCAGCAGGTGGGCTTTTTCGCTGTGCTGGAAGTGGTAGTGAATGCCTTCTTCTTCACACAGGCGCTGGACGAAGTGCAGATCGGTTTCGTCGTATTGCACGCAGTAGTCGCGGTCCGGGCACGGCTGGCTCAACTGAAATTTGTAGGCGTTGCCCTTGATGCCGTGTTCTTCGAGGATCAGCGCGATGATTTTCGGCGCCGACATCTGCTGGTAGATGCGCTGGTTGGTGCGGTGATGCAGGTATTGCAGGTGCGGCACCAGGGAGACTTTGTAGCGGGTCAGGCGCCTGCCGGCATCGCCTTGGGCAACGCGGTAGATCTGGCCGTGGATGCCACTGCCTTTCGGGTCGAATGCGAGGAACGCCTGCTTGTGCAGGAGCTTTTCCAGGTCCAGGTCAGGGTTTTCGCTGACCAGTTCCAGGTCGAAGCGATACGGCTGGCTGATGCCTTCGGTGCCGGTGAACGACAGCACTTGCAGGTCGCCCACATAGTCTTCAACGGTCAGGCTGAAGTGCGTTTCGTTAGCTGGGTTGAACATGGCTTGCTCCCTGTTCGGTAGTCATCCGTTACGCCCGCAGTCGCAGGCGTTGCAGCAAAGACGAAGTGACGCCCAGGGCGTCACGCAATTGGGCGGCGGTGATGGTGCGCTTGGCCGCATCGAAAGCCAGCGCCGTTCGCAGGGCTGGCCAGCAGTGTTTCGGCAGGTTTCGGGGTGCGTGCAGCTCGCGTTCGAGGTGCCCGTCGCGGGCCTCGGTCGAGGGCAAGCGGCGGAACGGGTGTTTGCCGCCCGCCAATTCGTAGATCACGCAGGCCACGCCGTACACGTCTGCGCTGGCCGACAACGGTTGGCCCTCAAGCAGTTCAGGGGCAGCGTAGCCAGGGGTCCAGGCGTTGAAGCGGTTGCGGCTCAGGTGCGGCAAGCCGGGCAAGATGCCCTCTTGCGCTTGGCCAAGGCCGAAGTCGAACAGGCGAACGCCGTCTTCGCTGAGCATCACGTTGCTTGGTTTCATGTCGCCGTGCAGCACGCCGCGCGCATGGGCGTAGGCCAGCGCGTCGAGCAGCGGTAGCGCGATGTCACGCAGTTCTTTCCACGGCAGGCCCAGGGGCCGCTCGCAGAGTAATTTGTCCAGGGTTAGCCCACGCATGAGTTCCATGGTGATGAAGGCGCGCTGGCAGTCGGTGTCCACTTCAAAGGTGTGCGGTCGCAGCACGTTGTTGTGGCGCAGTCGTCGGGTCAGGGCGAACTCGCTGTAGAGCAAGGCACTGGCGTCCGGCGATTCGGCAAATTCTTCGCTGAGTATTTTCAGCGCGATGTAAGGATCGGGATCGCCGAACTGTTCGCTCAGCAAGTCCCGTGCGCGGTAAACCGCACCCATGCCACCGGCACCGAGCAGGCGCTCGATACGGTAACGCCCCGCCAGCACGTCCGGCAGTTCGCCGATACTGGCCCGGGTGGGCGCCAGCACAGGATCGGCCTGATGCGGCTTTCCGTTTAGAGGCGTGGCGAAGGCGAAGTAAGTCAGGTTATTGGCTTCTTCTTCGGTCACCAGCAGGTCGTCGATCGGTGGCATGAGTTCAGTCATTGGCGGATCACCACGGCGGTCAGGTTGTCCCGGGCCGAGCCACGCAGAGCGCCGTCGAACAGACGCTCCAGCGCAACGTGCGGCGCGGTCAGGCTGAGCGCGTTGCCCAGGGCATCGCTGCTCAGTCCTTGGTACAAACCGTCGCTGCACAACAGAAACGCATCGCCGGGATAGACCTCGAGCTCCAACACATCCAGGGTCAGTTGCTCGGCAGCGCCGACCGCACGGGTCAAGGCATGGGCGGCAGGATGAGCCTGGGCTTGCTCGACGCTCATGTTCTGCTCGTCGATCAATTGCTGTTGCAGCGAATGGTCCTTGGACAGCTGATACAAACGCTGGCCACGCCACAAGTAGCAGCGGCTGTCGCCGGCCCAGATGCAGGCCGCGCGATTGCCTTCCACCAGCAGCGCCACCACGGTGCTGCCCATGATGCTGTCGTGGCGCCCGGCGGTGACGGTCAATTCCTGACCCAAGCGGCGGTTGAGCCAGTGCAGGCACTGGCGAATCCCTTTGAGGCGTTCGTCGAAGTCGTCCTTCACAGGCAACTCCGCTAGGCTGGCGACGATCAACTGGCTGGCGATGTCGCCGCCCTGATGACCGCCCATACCGTCCGCGACCACCCACAGCCCCTGCTGTGGACAGTCGAGGAAAGCATCTTCGTTGCGCGCCCGAACCTTGCCCGGATCGGTACGCGCAGCGCTGCGCCAGGGGCTGGCAACCAGCATCAGAGCTGCACCGGCATACGGAAAGTACGCAGCACGCCCATGTCGAACGGGTTCGGCGTGCGCTGGCTCGACAGCAAGTAGTTGGCGCGCAGGCCGCCCACATCAGCTTTCAGCACCAGCACGTCGCGACCGGTCAGGTACTCGGTCTGCATCAGGTCGAACAGACGGAACAGCGACCATGGGCCGGTGTTCTTCTCGATGCCGATCGGGCGGCCAACCATTTTGTCCAGGACCAGACTGGTGCGACCGTCTTCAGCGTCGGTCGGCCATTTGAAGGACACCGGCACGATCGGGCCGTGACGGTATTCAATGGTCTTGTCGCCAAACTTGAACTCGGAACGGCTGACGGCCGGGTCGAGGGTGTACGGCTCCAGTTTGAACTGCACTTGCGGCTCGGCCGGGTTGATCGAGAAGAAGCTCTGGCGGATCACTTGGGCCGCGGCCATCTGGTCGAGGTAGACCTTGGAGATCGGCATGCTATGACCGTCAATGCTGCGCAGGCGGTAGTTGCCTGGATCGCCACTCACGAACGGACGCATGTAGTTGTCGAAGAAGCGATCGGCAATGCCTTGGGCCTTGAAGAACTCGCGGAAGTCGCTGATCGCAACGTCGCTGGTGCTGTGGGCGCTGAACGGGTAACGCTTGTTGATTGCCTTGCCGTAAAAGCTGTACAGCTCGCTCTGATAACGCTGGTTCAGGTACTGGTAGGAATCGTTGAGCACCAGACGCCAGGTGTCTTCGGCCAGCACGTTGAACCACACGCTCACAGGGCGTGGCAGACGGTTCGAGGCATTGCGCAAGTTGCTCAGCGCATCACGCTGGCCGCTCATGCGGGTCTTGGCCATTTCGAACGCAGCCTGCTCCGGCGCGCTGGCACGGGCCAGGCTCGACAGTTGCAGTTGCAGGTCGTTGAGTGCTGTCAGTGCCGGGGTCAAATCAGCGGCCGGGCCGTTGTTGTCATCCAGCAATCGGTGCAGCGGTTCGAAGCGCCGTTGCAGGGATTTTTTTGCGGTGTCTGGCAAGGTCTTCGCGATGTCCGACGCTTTGTCCGCGGCGGCCGCAGCCAGTTTGCCCAACTTGCCGCCCTTCTCGTCCAGTTTGTCAGCCGCCTCGGCAGCTTCATCGGCGCTGTCTGCAATGACCTGGAAACGGGTGTTCTCGCGCACTTCCACCAGCAGTTGCAGCACCGGCGAGTTGGCCGACGTCAGGCCCGCCAGTTGCTCGGCGCCTTCACCGGCGTCGTTGATCGGTGGCAAGGCCACCTGGCCGACCGCTTCGCTCCAGAAGTTGGCGTAGTCGCGAAAGTACAGCTGCTCCAGTTCGACCATCAGGCGACGCAAGTCCATGCCGCTGATGCCCGAGCCTTCGCCCAGCACCCAGTTGTCCCGCAGGATGTCGGTAACCAGCGCAGTGCCCTGGACCGAGAAGTACTGCTGATAACCCTGTTGGGTGTAGAACCCCGGGATCACGTAATCGGTGCCGACAAACAACGCACCTTGGGGGCCCAGGTGTTGGCTGAAGCGGTAGTCCGGCAGATTGCGAGCCTGCTCGCGCAGCATCCGGTAAACCACGTTAGCCAGCGACTCGCTGCGCAAAACCTGACGCGCCTGCGCCACCAGTTGATCGTTCAGCGGGTAGATAAACGGCTGCTTGAGCAAGCGCTCGAAGTGGGTGTTCAAGCCGTTCTGCACCGCGGTGTTGCCGGCGTAGCGCAGGGACCAGTCATTCGCGACCCAATCCTTGAGCCACGTAGCATCGCGGCGATCTTTCATGTTCAGCATCAGGTACGCACGCAGGCTGTTGAGCAGGCGTTCGCGGTCCTTCATGTTGGCGCGGATCTGCCCTTCCAGCAGGGTCGCAACCCGTGGCAACAGTTGCGCTTCAAGCTCACGCTCGTAGGCGCTCATGACCACTGGATTGGCGTCTTCGCCTTGGTACAGGCCACCGCGTTCGTGGTACGACACGTCACCTTTGTTCGGAAAGACCTGGGTTGCCGCATAGCGGGTGTCGAGGGTCTTGAGCGCCGCCATGGCGTCATCACGAGCGGTCAGGGCCGAGCGTTGCTGATTCCAGGTTTGCGCCAGTGAGCGCAGGTTTTCCAGACGCTCATAGTTGGCCGAGAAACCGCCCGCCCACAGCATGCCGAACAGCGCCAGCGCCGCCAGTGCGCCCACGTACAGGGCGCGCTGGCCCCAATGGATGCGGCTGCGCTCGCGTTTGTCCAGACCGGCCAGATCGGCCTCCGGGAAAATCACCCGGCTGAGCAAATGGTGAATGAACCGAGAACGGCCGCTGCGCAGGGTCGGCAGCATGCCAGCGTTCATGCCCAGGTTAGCGCCGATGCTGGCGGTGGTCTGGTCCATCTCTTGAGTCAGGTGCGGCGCGCTGATCAGGTAGAAGCCGCGCAACTGGCTGACACGCTGGTAGCGGTTGCCGGTGAACGCCAGGTCGACGAACAGGCACAGGCGTTCGCCGATCTGCCCCAGTTGATGCGGAAAGTCGAGGATGCGGCCACGGCGCTGGGTGTCGCGCTCCTGGTGCATGCGCATGATCACCTGGCTGTTCAGGCGACGCAGCAGCTCTTCGAACTCGGCGCGCAGCACGGCAACATCAGTGCCGCTCTGCTCTTTGCGGAAGCTGGTACCGAGCACCTGATCGCTTTCTTCGCGGGTCAGCTGATCGAAGAATTCGTCGAAACCAAGCAGGCGATCGGCCTTGCTCAACACCAGATAGATCGGCACGTCGACGTGCAGTTTTTGATGCACGTCTTGCAGGCGCGCACGCACCTGGCGGGCCAGGGTCTCGAGGTCTTGCTCGGTATTGCCCAGCAGCATTTCCACCGGAATGGCCACCAGCACCCCGTTCAGCGGGCGGTTACGCCGACGCTTGCGCAGCAGGTCGAGCAAGGTGCTCCAGGCGCTGCCATCGACTTCGGTATCCGGCTGGGTCAGGTAACGGCCGGCGGTGTCGATCAGCACGCCGTGGTCGGCGAAATACCAGTCGCAATGCCGCGTGCCGCGAGTGTCGCGGGTGAGTTTGCGGTCGATCTTGTTGATCGGAAACTCAAGACCCGAGAAATCCAGCAGGCTGGTCTTGCCACTGCCCTGCGGGCCGATCAGCAAGTACCACGGCAAATCACTGCGCCAGCGCTCGCTGCGACCGCGATACAGGCTCGAAGTCTTCAGGGTTTTCAACGCATCCTTGAAGCGTACGCGAAGCTCTTTCTGCTCTTCGTCGATCAGCTCTTCGCGGCGAATACGGTCCTGGCCGTCTTCGGTTTCTTCGATGGCCTTCTTGCGCACACCGGCGCGCCAGCTGACGAAGACCATGGTCAGGCCCCAGACCAGGAACAGCACACTGATGGTCAGCAGGCGGGAGGTCGAACCTTCCCAGAACTTGTAGTCATTGACCGCCAGCAGCGGCCCGACGAACCACACCAGCAGCGCGACGAACAGCACCAACAGCAGGGTCCAGACCCAGGTCTGGCGCAGGAAAGCGCCGACTTTCTTGAAAAACTTTTTCATCACACGTCCCTGTTTACGGCTGCGACTGCGGCTGAACCGCGGCCGGATCTAGCTGCTGATAAGGTTGCAGAACGGTTTCGCGTTGCTCGCCCAACACCCAGGCGAAGCCCGAATACATCACCACCAGGCAAACCACAGTGAACAGCACCACCATCCACGCCGGCACGATGCGCACCAGGCTGCGGCGCTGATCGTTCAAGCCTTCCCAATGCGGCGACAGCTCACGCGGCACGTCGCCGCGCAGCTGACGGATCTGCCGATACAAGGCGTCGCGGATGCCTTCGAGCTCAAGCATGCCGCGGGCTTGCACCCGGTACTTGCCTTCAAAACCGAGGGACAGGCACAGGTACATCAGTTCCAGCATCGGCAGGTGCTTGACCGGGTTTTTCGACAGGCGATCCAGTAGCTGGAAGAACTTCTCGCCACCGAAGGTTTCGTTGTGGAAGCTGCTGAGCAGGCTCATCTGCGACCATTCGCTTTCGTTGCCCCACGGCGTGGTGACGACGGCTTCATCGACCACGGTGCAAAGCACGTAACGTGCGGCCATCACCTGGCTGCTTTCAGCGCCGTTGTGCAGCGCCCGCACTTCAAACAGCTTCAGCCCGGCGGTCAGTCGCTCGTTGAGCGCATACAGGTCTTCGCGGGTGTCGCTGTGCTTGAGTCGCACCACTTCCGACAGCAAGTCGGACGCCGCGGCCACCAGCGAATTGAGGCTGATGTTGAACGCTTCGGCCGGGCGCAAACGCGCGGCATAGATCATCCGTTCTTCCAGCTGTTCGAAACGCGGTGGTGCAGCGAAGTCAGTCAACGGACTCGACGCCGGGCCATGGCCCTGACGGTCGAGCAGGACGGTTTTGTCGTCCTGGTTGTGTTCCATGTCCTTGATCATGTCGGTCAGTTCCTGATGGCCCAGAATTTCAGTTCAAGCTCGGCAAATTCGCCGGACACGTGGAACGCGAAGCCGCCGGAGCGCTCCAGTTGCGCCAGGTCTTCGGAACTGAGTTCGAGGATGAAATAGGTTTTGTTGGAGTGGAACGCGATCTGCCGTGGGGCCACCGGCAACGGTTTGACCTTGATGCCCGGCAGATGCAGGTTGACCAGTTGGCGAATACGCTCCACCGGCCCGACCTTGAGGTGCGCCGGCAAGCGATGGCGCAGTTCTTCGGAGTCGCAGTTGGCACTGGCCGCGAGCACGAACGAGGCCGAGCCCAGCAGTTTGTGGTCGTGCAAGGGCGACACGATGATTCCGTACTGACGCGCCTGCAGCACCAGTTCGATAGCGTGCTGTTCGAGCACCATCGACAGCACCTGACGAATCGCTTCCATCAGTTTGCGGAAACTCGCGCCCTGATCACTGTGCTGATAACGGCTGTCCAGACGCGGGCGTTTGCTCTCGCTGGAAAATGTCGCCAGATCGCCAAGCATAGTCAGCAGCGTGCGGTACAACTCTTCCGGGTGCACCTGTTCCAGGCCGAGGTAATGGCGCAGCAACAGTTCGGTGCGGTTGATCAGTTGCAGCATCATGAAGTCACCGACTTCCGCGCCACCGACCTTGCCGTTGGAGCGAATCCGGTCGGCGATGGTATCGCCCCGGTGGCCGAGCATGCTGATCACTTCCTTGAGGCACGACAGCAGGTAGCTGGACGAATGCGCCTGAAGGTAGGTCGGCACGAAATCCGGATCGAGGCTGATCACGCCGTCGGGCGTGGTATCGAGCACTTCGCAGATTTTCAGCTTCACGTAGGCCTGGTCGCTTTGCTGCTCACCCAGCAACAAACGGAAATCCGGACGGGCGCAACTGACCTGGCTCGCAGAGTCGTCACCGGCATTGGAGTCGGCAACTTCCGCTTCGTACGCGGTATAGCGCGCCAGCACATCGGATTGCTCCGGGCGGCGAGACTCGATGTGGTTACCGGTCACCAGTGGCAGCGCCAGATAAATCGGTGTGTTGCCGGTGTTCGGCGGCACATCCAGGGCCAACGGTTCGGTGTTGCCACCCAGCTCGAACAGGCTGCCGTCCGGCAGAATCCCCGAGGCCTGGCTGATCACCAGTTTGCCCATGTTGAGGAACTGCAAGTCGATTTCCAGGTTGAGGAAGCCCCAGGTGTAACTGCCCAGCAACTGGGTGCGGGTCTTCATCTGGTGGTCGTAGTAACGATCGTTGTGCTGGAAGTGCTGCGGTCGCAGCAGCATGCCTTCCTGCCAAATGACTTTATGGGCATTCATGTTCAGTCATCCGCCTTGGCGAGCGTTTCATGGGTATTGCGGATGCCGGCCTGATCGAGGGTCAGGTCAGCCACGGTGACTTCCAGCGCAGTGGTTTGCAGGGTGTAGCGCCATTTGGTTTCCGGCAGGTCGCGATAGGCCGCGAGCACGCCGACATAACGGCTGCCCTCCTCCACGCTGAGCTTGAGCTCGATGGTTTCACCGGGGCGCAATTCGAGTTCTTCGCTGGCCACCAGGTCCGGTGCCAGGGATTCCTTGGCACGTTCGTAGAGGCTGAAGAAATCAGCGTTCTCGAACGTTACCGGGTGCTTGAGCTCCAACAGGCGCACGACAATCGGCGACGGACGACCGTTGAGGTCCGGGTTCAACTGATCGCTGGCCGTCAGCTTCAGGTTGAGTTTGGTCACGGTGGAATACGGCGACAGCGACGAGCAACCGGCCACCAGCACGAGGGCAGCCAGCGCAGTCAGCGTCTTGAAAAAAGCGGTCGAACAGCGAGACATGCGCATCATCCTTGGTGGTCGGTGTGTAGGGTGGAAATCAGCCGTATCTGCTCTTCGTAGGCCTGGGCGAAATCACGGGCCAGCAAACGCTCGCTCCAGTCATCATCCTGACGCAAGGCCTGGTGATAGCGCCCGTACGCTCTCCAGCGACTGCCTGAGGTGGCGAGCAACGGCTTGTTGTCGCGCTCGAAGCGCAGGGTCAGCTGTTGCGGCGAGAAGTGCTCCAGGGTGCCGCGAACGGCGGCGCGACTGGCGGTCAGCAACGCGACCTGATGCGCCTGCAAATCACGGAACGCACGGGAGATCGCTTGTTCGGCCGGCAACTGACCCGGCTTGTTGCCCTGCAACAGAATGCCCAGCGCTTCGCCGGCATCGACGGCAAATTTCAATGGGTTCTTGTTAGTGCCTTGCACGGTGGTTTGAGCCAGGCGCAGTTCGTTTTTCAGTTCGCTGCGGGTGCGCAGGCTCTGCTGCAAACCGCCAATGCTTTGCTTGAGCAGGCGTGCGGCATTCAGTGCCAGGGCTTCGCGGGCATCGTGATCGAGGCCTTTGAGGTCCACGCCCAACGCCGCACCGAAGTGCTCCCAAAAACCTTCGCTCTGACGCTCGACCGCTTTGGGCGGGGACGCTGGCGCAGGTTCTGCCGGGGCCGCGATCAGCTCCGGGACCATCAGGCTTTCCATGTCGATGCGCGCGTAGTCGGCGCGTTGACGGGTGTCTTCGATGGTTGTGCTCGGGGCGATCAACTCATCGATTTCCGAGTACACGCGTTCCTGCTGGTCGAGTGCATTGAGCGGGTCGAGATCGAGAAACGCATCGTCCGGAATGATGCTGCCCGCCGCTTGCGGACGGCCGGCTTCAACGTCGAAGGTCGCCGGGTCGCGCACCAGTCGCGCACGGATCTCGAAGTCACCCAGCACGTACACACTGCCGTGCTCAATGCGCATCGGCTCGCCTTTGCGCAGGCGCGCGCCGCTTTCGCTGTCCTGGATACCGTTGCTGCTAGTGTCGGTCAGGAAAAACGTGCCTTCGCGGTAGCTGATCAACGCGTGATGGTTGGACAGGTGACGCTTGCGGTCGGGGATGATCCAGTCGCAATCCTCGCCTCGGCCAATCACGCCACCGGCCTGTTTGAAGGTCTTCTGGCACAAATCCGTGGGCACGAACTGCTTGGTGTTCAGCATTTCGAAAACCAGTTCCATGGTGATACTCCTTGCGGTCACTTGCCGCGATTGACCGCCTGCGGATCACCCAATGGGCGATAGGTGTTGTCGTTGTATTTGTAATTGCCGCTACAGCCGCCGAGGCCGCATAGAACGACGAGGGTCAGCAGGACGGCTTGCCAGTGACGAACAGGCATCAGAGGGTCTCCAGGGGTAGACAAAGCACAAAGCGCCGACCCGTTCGGGCAGCGCTGTTAGAAGCGAATGAGGTGATCTGTGGCGAGGGGGCTTGCCCCCGTTGGGTCGCGAAGCGGCCCCAAAACCAGCCATCCTGTTTATTCAGGCAAACCGCACTTAACGGACTACGACTGCTGCGCAGCCGAACGGGGGCAAGCCCCCTCGCCACAGGAATTGCGCTGGCCACAACAGGCATTCCAACCACAGTGTTTGGGTGGCAAAAGTTATGGTCAGCCATCGAAGTCACCCAAATTGATATTCAGGCGCCCGAGGCGGTACAGCAGTGTGCGCCGGGGCAGTCCGAGTTCACGGGCGGCGAGGGTCTGGTTGCCGTCGTTCTTGCGCAGGCAATCAAGGAGTAGACTGCGTTCGACCTGTTCCAGGCGTTCGCGCAGATTCAGGCCGCTGCTGTCCTCCGGCATGGCTTCCATGCGCAGGGAAAAATGCTCGGCCAGCAACTCACCGCCTTCGCACAGCAAGACCGCGCGTTCGACCAAACCCTTGAGTTCGCGAACGTTGCCGGGGAAGGCATAACCGGACAAATGATCCAGCGCCGCGTCGGACCATCGCACCGCATCGCGTTGCAGAAACGCGCAGGCCTTGTCGGCGAAATGTCGGGCCAGGTCGAGGATGTCGCCTTCGCGCTGACGCAAGGCCGGCAACTCGATCGGAAATTGCGCCAGGCGGTAGTACAAGTCCTCGCGGAATTTGCCTTCACTGACCAGCACCGCCAAATCCCGGTGTGTGGCGGCGATGATGCGCACGTCGATCTTGTGGGTGTCGTTGGAACCCAATGGGCGGATCTCGCCTTCCTGCAACACGCGCAACAGCTTGGCTTGCAGGGACAACGGCATATCGCCGATTTCATCGAGCAACAAAGTGCCGCCATTGGCCGCATCGAACAGCCCGGCACGGTCGCGGTCGGCACCGGTGAAAGCGCCTTTGCGGTAGCCGAACAGCTCGCTTTCCAGCAGGTTCTCGGGGAACGCCGCGCAGTTCTGCACGATGAACGCCTGAGAACGTCGCGGGCCGCAATCGTGAATCGCCCGCGCCACCACTTCCTTGCCGGTGCCGGTCTCGCCACGCAGCAGCACGGTGTACGGGCTGTGCAAAACTTTGCTGATCAGCGAATAGGTCTGACGCATCGCTGCGCTTTTGCCGATCAGGCCATAACCGCTGGCGCTTGGAACATTGACCGGTGCAGGTACTGCATTGCCGCTCGGTTGCCGCAAACGTTGCAGCAAGTGCAACTGGCCGAGGACGAACGAGCCCAATTGACCAAGGGAATCGGCAAAGCCTTGCAGGTTGATATGCCGATGACTGGCACACAGCAGCAAGCCTTCGACAGCTTTTTGCTGATTGACCAACGGCACGCACAACAGCGACTGCCAGGGCGTGGCTTGCAGCGGCAGGAAACTGGTTTCGTGCAGGCTGCCGCTCAGCTCGCTGAGGCACACCACGCGGTTCTGGCACAGAGCGAATTGCAGCAGTTGTTCACCGTTGTAATCCGCCGGCAGGCTCGCCGCTTCCCGAGGTTGCAAGATGCCGTTCAGGCACTCGGCGTTCATCCCCAGGCAGGTATGGGTCGCATCCAGCAGGTACAGCTGCGTCAGCTCGCAACCGCTGAGCTCGGCCAAACCGCGCACGAAGTCACCCAGCAGCGCAGCACCGTCCGCCGCCCGCGACAGGCTGGCGAACTGCGCCAGCAAGGCTTCGGCATAGATCAGCGGTTGCGGCACTTGAGTGAACATCACACCCACCTCAGGCGAACTCGCACATCACGCTGGCGTTACCGTCGAGCGTTGCGTGAACACGCTTGAGGCTTTCGCCGGTGGCCATCGCATCGAGCAAACGGTCGGCCACCAGCGGCAGCACGTGCAGATCCAGCAAGTGGTCGATCAGGCGTGCGCCGCTATCGCTTTGGGTGCAGCGCTCGGCCAGGTGATCGACGAGGTCCTGGGAGTAAGTGAAGTCGAGCTGACGACGGTTCAGGCGCTCGCCCAAACGACCCAGTTTGATTTCGATCAGCTCGCGCAGCACCGGGCCACCGACCGGGTAGTAAGGCACCACGCGCATCCGTGCCAGCAGCGCCGGTTTGAAGTGCTTGCTGAGCACCGGGCGAATGGTTTCTTCCAGGACTTCGGCGGTGGGCCGCGCACCGTTTTCGCAGAGTTGGCTGATGCGGTCGCTGCCCAGGTTCGAGGTCATCAGGATCAGCGTGTTGCGGAAGTCGATCTCGCGCCCTTCCCCATCGTTGGCCACGCCTTTGTCGAAGATTTGGTAAAACAGGTTGAGCACGTCCGGGTCGGCTTTCTCGACTTCATCGAGCAACACCACCGAATACGGTTTCTGCCGCACGGCTTCGGTGAGCATGCCGCCCTCGCCGTAACCGACGTAGCCTGGCGGCGCACCGATCAGGCGCGAGACGGTGTGCTTCTCCTGGAACTCGGACATGTTGATGGTGGTGATGAAGCGGTCGCCGCCGTACAGCAAATCAGCGAGGGCCAGTGCGGTTTCGGTTTTACCAACGCCGCTCGGGCCGACCAGCAGGAACACGCCAACCGGTGCATCAGGCTTGTTCAGGCCTGCGGCGGTGGCGCGCATCGAACGGTCGAGGGCATGAACCGCTTGCTCCTGACCACGAATACGCGTGCGCAGGTCGGTGGCGAAACTCGCAACTTTGGCGTTGTGTTCACGGGCCAGTTGCGCCAACGGCACGCCGGTCCAGGCACTGATCACTTCGGCCACCAGGCGCGGGCAGACTTCGAAACTCACCAGACGCTCTTTGACCTGGGCGTCGGTCAGGGCGCGGTGGGTTTCATTGAGTGCGGCTTCCAGCGAATCGACGCTTTGCGCTTCGTCCACGGTCGCTTCAACGGTTTCAATCACGGTGCCTTCAGCGTCGTCTTCAACCGTGATGGTCGGTTCGACAGCGGCGGCCTCGCGGGCCTTGGCCAGTTGCTGACGCAGCTCCAGCAGGCGCTCGGCCAGCTCTTTCTGCTCGGTCCACAGCGTTTCCAGAGCGACCTTTTCCTCTTCAGCATCGGCCAGGCGATCTTCCAGAGCGTCCAGCGCTTCGTGATCGATCAGCAAACCAGCTTCAGCGTCACGGCGCAGGGCCTGACGCTGACGGCCACCTTCGGCCAGTTCGCCACGCAGGCGTTCCAGGCTTTCCGGAGCCGCGGCGAGGCTGATACGCACGCGGGCGCACGCAGTGTCGAGCACGTCGACAGCTTTGTCTGGCAACTGACGACCCGCCAGGTAACGGGCCGACAACTCGGCCGCTGCAACCACCGCGTCATCGCGCAGGTAGATGCCGTGGCTCTTCTCATAAACCTGGGCCAGGCCACGCAGGATGGTCACCGCTTCGCTGACGGTCGGTTCGTGCAGTTGCACCGGCTGGAAGCGACGGGCCAGGGCCGGGTCTTTCTCGAAGTATTTTTTGTACTCCGCCCAGGTGGTGGCGGCGATGGTGCGCAACTCGCCACGGGCCAGGGCCGGTTTCAGCAGGTTGGCCGCGTCGGAGCCGCCGGCATTGCCGCCCGCGCCGATCAGGGTGTGGGCTTCGTCGATGAACAGGATGATCGGTTTCGGCGAAGCTTTGACTTCGTCGATCACGCCTTTGAGACGACGTTCGAATTCACCTTTGACGCTGGCACCGGCCTGCAACAGACCCATGTCCAGCGACAGCAACTCGACGCCTTTCAAGACTTGCGGCACTTCACCGGCCGCAATGCGCGAGGCCAGGCCTTCGACGATCGCGGTTTTGCCAACGCCGGCTTCACCGACCACGATCGGGTTGTTCTTGCGCCGACGGGCGAGGATGTCGACCATCTGTCGAATCGCGCCATCGCGGCACAACACCGGGTCGAGTTTGCCGTCGCGGGCTTGTTGGGTCAGGTTGTGGGTGAAGCGCTGCAGCAGCGATTCGCCGGGCACAGCGGGCTTACCGGTAGCCGGTTGCTCTTTCTGCGACAGGGCGAATTCTTTCAGGCGCTCGATGTTCAGCTTGGCCAGCAACGACTGGTAACGGCTGCCCGCATAGCGCATCGGGTTGCGCAACAACGCGAGGATCAACGCGGCTTGCTCGACCTGGCTCTGGCCCAGTTCGAGGTTGGCCACCAGCAAGGCGTCTTGCAGCCACTGCACCAGTTCCGGGGCGAACACCGGGTTGCGCGAGGCGCTGTGCTCGACCCGTGATTGCAGCGCGGCGCTAAGCTCGCCGGCGTCCACTTCGGCATCCTGCAACGCGCGGGCGAGCAGGCCTTGCGGGCGTTCCAGCAAGCCCAGCAGCAAGTCTTCGACGAGGATCTTGCTGCCGCCACGGGCGACGCAGCGTTCGGCAGAACTTTCCAGGTCACGACGGGTTTCGGCGTCCAGCGCCTGGATCAGTTGTTGCAGGTCTACGTTGATCATGTGTCATCTGTCCTTAATGAATTTTGCTGCCCAGGGTCACCACGCCATCCGCTTTTTCGCGGCCCAGCCAACTGGTCCACCCCAGGCGACAGGCGTTCTGCTCACCGATGCGCAGTTCGCGGATTTCTTCCTGGCGCAGCACCAGGCGAATGTCGTAATCGAGCGGGTCACGCAGGGTGAACCGCACCAGCGCACACAGCGGCTGGTAGCCGAAACCGATCGGCAGGAATTCGTGAAAGCGTTGCCAGTCGAGCTCGCGGATGTGAATGCGGAATTTGCCGCTGCGATCGCGCACGTGCTCGCCCAGCACCAGGTCTTCGCCGAGCATGCTATTGGCGCGGCCCAGGCGATTGCGCTGCTCGTCGAGGATCTCGACGCGGCGCTCGATGCACTGCTCGATGGTCAGTTCGGCGTGCTTGAAGTAATAGCGCAGCACCGCTTCGATCAGCGCCGCCGAGTGCGCCCGCAAGCTGAGCAGGCCGAGGTACGGCAAGAGGCGTTTCCAGTTCAGTTCCTGGGCCTTGCGGATCTCTTCGCCACCGAGGCCGATCAACGCAAACAGCTGCGCCGAAAACGGATCGAGCGCGCCGCTCTGGAAGCTGGCGCGGTAGCGGTACTTGCGCCAGATCGGCAGCATCAGCCGTTGCAGGCGATGGTGGAACAGGTCGAGGAAATTGCGGGTCGGGTTGCCGTCTTCGCTGTCGCCCAGGGCCTGTTCGCCGTAGAACGCCGGCAACGGCGAACCGGAACCGACCAGGCCGATCAGGTTGAAACGCAGGCGCGCGCGCATCTGCCCGTGCTCTTCGAAAAACTCCACGCGATCGACGTCGCTGCCAGGGAAACCCAGGCTCGGGTTGGCCTGGAATTCCAGCTGGTCGTACAGGTCGTCTTCGCTCAGGCAGGGGTGCGCCTCGCGCAGCCGGTCAATCACCAGCAGCACGGCCTGAAACAGCGAGTACTCGCGTATAACCCGGGTCAACCCGCTTAAAGCAGGGGTTGCAGACCCATACGTGGTGTCCATTGGTACACCTCTCCCTGTGTGCTTTTTACCCGCAACTCGTGATACGAATTGAGGCTGGCGTAAAGCGCGAAAAACTCGTTAAGAACCGAAGCAAACACGAACAGGTCGCCCTCGCCGATATACCCTTCCGGGTCGATGGTCAGCTCGGTGCGCAATCCGCGAACCGGCAATCCTCGGTGCAATCTGTCGACGTGCTGGTGCTTGATCGACTTGAGCCCGCCGAGCAGGCGTTTGCTGACTTTTTCCGCGTGTTGGTCGTAGTAGCGCGGCAGGTCGTAGGTTTCGAGAATCACCTTCAGCGCATTGACGTCGGCCAGCGACAGATAGTTGAGCGACATGTTGCTGATCAGCTTCCAGAGGAAGTCGCGGTTCAGCGGTGGCGCGAAGCTCGAAGTGGCCGGCGTGATGTTGCGAAAGCTCAAAAACTCCGGGGTCTCTTCGCAGGCCTTGCAGATGTCACCGAGCTTGAGCTTGCGCGGCAGGTTCTGGTTGGTGCACATCAGCTCGATCGACAGGGTTTCGTGGGCTTCGGTGTGACGGATGCCGAAGCTCAGGTAGGTGTCGAGGCCGCCGTGCAACAAGGACGAACGCTGGCGAATGCTGTAATGCGGACGGCTGGTGGGCACATCGAAACTCGGGTCGTGCTCGAAGGATTCGAACGGCACGTACGCTTGATAACCGAGGCCTCCGGGCTTCCAGCCAGTCACGGTTTCCACCGAGAACACACCGCAGTTTTCCAGATCGTATTCAGCCGGCAGCAGCAGGTATTCGTCCTGCTTGCCGTCGAGGCGAATCGGCAGCGCATCGTGTTTGAACAGGTTAACGATCGGCGTGCAGTAGAGCTTCACGTTGTCCAGCGTCGGACGCATGCGCATGATGCCGCTCTTGCGAATGTCGAAACGCAATTCGAGGCCGCGCATTTGCTTGAGCGTGTCCTCCGGCAATGCCTTGAGCAGGTCCAGACCGTTGATATCGACGAACAGGAACTTGTCCTGGAAGGCGAAATATTCCTGCAGGTAGCGGTAGCCGCGGAAGGTGTTCAGCGGATAGGGGATCAATGCTTCTTCTTCGGCAAAACCCACCGGCTGCACGCGGTCGCCCGGCATCTTGAACGCCATCGGCTGGCCGCTCACACCGTTGACAGGCTTGCCGGCGCCGTCCAGCGGAATCAGCTCGATGCCTTCAAGGTTGCGCAACAGGCTCAGGTAAAGCATCTGGCTGATATAGCGCTCACCGGCGAAGTGCAGGCGCAGACGACTCAGCTCCAGTTCGCCGAGATGGCCATCGGCGCTCATCTCCAGGCGCAGGCTCAACAGCGAACCGTCGCCCTTCACCGAGTAATTCAGCGCGGCCAGATCCAGCGGCAACACCTCGGTCGGGTAGCACGTACGGAAACGGCAACGCACATCATCGACCGGCACGCTCTCCACCGGCGTATCACGCTCGACCATCAACGCCGGCCCGGAACGCTTCAACGGGTCGAACTGCAAGATGCTGAACGCCGGCAGCGGCCGCATGTAGTTGGGCCACAGCAGGTGCATCAGCGAGTGGCTCAGCTCCGGCAACTCGTCGTCGAGCTTCTGGCGCAGGCGACCGGTGAGGAATGCAAAGCCCTCCAGCAACCGCTCCACATCCGGATCCCGCCCGGCCTGACCGAGAAAAGGCGCCAACGCCGGGCTACGCTCGGCGAATCGACGACCTAACTGGCGAAGTGCGGTGAGTTCGCTTTGGTAGTAGTGGTTAAAGGACATGGGTTAGCTGCCTGGTAGTAGAACTCATGAAAAACTGCCCTGTGTATTACGCTCAATGCCCGACTGGATCATTGGATGGCGCCTGCAGGTTGGCTTGGCCTGGCGTAACGGCTTATGCGGGGGCTCAATTTTCAAGATGTACATAAGGGGTATTACTGATAAACATATTTAGCCAATGCGACTCCCACTGGGGCATGGCGATATCGAAAGTTTTTTGGGCTCGATTAAAATATATCCACGCAATGCCGACAGTGGAGTCATCTTCAGTCACCCTCATATCCAGCGATTGAGTGTCATACAAAGGTGTACGGTAAACCTCTTGTGGATGTTGCCTATCGATTACTCTCAAGTAAGCCATTCCACCAAGCGTGAAAATCTTCCCAACCCTTACGTTTTCCAAAATATACCGACCGGAAGGACTGACTACTGTCGAACTGGCTGGATAGTTTCGCATCGTAGTGACAACAAAAAACAACAACACAGATAGCGTCACGAGCAACACTGCCATTCGGCAGGTGTATTTCCTGTACTTATTAAAAAACAAATCACTTAACTCGGCCATTATTTTTCACTCTCACTCGATGGCTCTACAACGTACGGTGTATTACTCACAAAATAATTCATCCTGTAGTCTTCCCATCGCTGAGCATGAAAAATGAATTTTTTCTCGGAGGTCAGAAATTCGACATTAGGAATACTTAACTTCCCCGTAGCTTCATTTACCTGCATTTCCAGAAGCCTCGTTGGGTATAGCGGGCTTCGATAGGTATACTTAGGCGCGTCTTGATCCGTAATTCGCAGATAGGAAAGGGCTTCTCCGGAAAACAAGGAAGGAAAGGGTACACGCTCCACGATGTACTGCCTTGAATAACTCAATTCGATAATATCTGGACGCCGCTGAGACAGATTATCGACAAACGAATAAAAAGATAACACCCCGACCATCAGGGACATTAGTAACATCAGACATGTAATTACCGAACGCATTTACTCGACTACCTTGATCAGAGTAGGCGTTACACCTTCATACAGTACGTCGGAGTACACAATAAAATCTCCACCTTTGCCGTGCTTTGTTCGGTAGTCGGAAAAATCACTATTTTGTATCAGGTGATAACGTTTGCCGTCGATATCCTTGAATATGGCCTGCACGTCTTCGCCACGCAATGCGGCAGTTTTGGCCATTTCTGCCTTCCCTATTGCCGAAAAAAAATTTGAGCCATTTCCTGTTACTGGATCTGCTACACCATCATAGTTCCAATACCCTAAAGGCTGACTGAATCGGTTACCTACATCGCTAAAATCGTAACTATCATCGATATAGAACCCTAAACGATTCACCAAAAAACTGATTTTTCTTGAAGCGAGAATAACTTCGCCCTCAGCAATCACTCTCATATTGAAGTTCGCAAGGGCGCCTCTAAGTTCATCCAGCAGAAAAATATTGGCGTTTGGCGTCTGAACAGCAATTGTATTGGTATATCCAAACTTCTCGGCTTCTCTAGCGCTTGTAAATTTTATTTGGTAGGCACCGTCGACCTTGCCTTCAAACTTACCCTGGAAATTCTCGCGCATTCTAACCAATGCATTTGGACTGTTCCATTTTGCCTTTAACTCACTGAATACTTCATTGGCGCGCTTAAATTTTAAGACCCAAGCCATTTTAACAATTGAGCTTTCTACATACGGATCCAGCGGTTCTTTTTTATGATCTTTGGTAAGTTCATCCATCCCACCATCTTCAGTTGCCCATGGATTGCCTTTAAACCAATAGCGCATCAATCCGGCAGCTACTGGCCAGTTCATCTTATCCATCGCCCCAGGGATGTCCGAAACTCCAAATTTACGCACAGTTGCCGTCTGCCCGGTCTTATTGCTCGCCGGCGAAAGTGTTGCAGTCACTGTTGTATTTGCCATGTCAACATCCCTGTCATTTTTGCTCGCCTACCCTGCCACTTACAGGGTGAGGAGCTATTGTGCATTCTCAGGCGATCGCCACTTTTGTTTGCTGTTCAATAATCAGCTCAACGGGCTCGGCAATGTCCGAGTGGATCATCTTTGTCTTGCCATCGGCACCAGTAACACCGGTCACAATTTTTCCGGAGGCCGTCTTCAGCGTGTACTCGATTCCGGACAGCGGCTTTCCAGTGTCCTGACAGTCGATTACGAAATGTTCGTTAAATGGCCAACTGAGTTCCACCGGCAACGGCGGCACAAACGGCGCCGGCGAATGCGAGTTCCCGATAATTACCGTCCCGGACCCGGCCGTAACCTTGTTGCCATGAGTACCGGCTGAGCCCACGGTCGCCGCCGGTTTACCGTTAATCAAAACAGTTGTCGCAAGATCGCCAACCATCGCACCACCACACGCCGAGGCATCGCCTTGGCGGGCGGCCGCGAGGCCGTCGAAGAACACGTCGCCGGAACCGGCGGCGATCGGGTTGGTGCCGTGGCCGGGGAGCGGGCAAGCGGTGGGGTCGGATACGCGTGCTGCGGGTTTGCCGGACATCGGAGTCTCCTTAGTTGACCTTCACTTGACCGCTGCCATCCAGGCGCGCGGCGAAACTGACCTGGCGCTTGAAACCATCAACTTCCAGCAGGCCTTCGATGCTGAAGGACAGGCGAAGCTGATCGTTGTCACGCGGCAGGGAGATGACACGCACATTGCTCAGGCGTGGCTCGTAGGCTTCGATGAAATTTTCGATGGCCAAACGGGCCTGACTCAGGGAGTCGTGCAGGCTCAGGCGCATGTCATTGAGATCGGGTAGCCCGTAATCGGACAGCGTTTGCACGCTGCCCGCACGGGTGCTGAGCATCTTGGCCAGATGGGCAGCCACGGACGCCATGGCGGAGACCTCGCGGCTCCAGCCGACGCGTTTGTCTGCGTCGCCACCCAGGCGCTCGAAAAGGCTGCCGTATCCAGTCATGAGTCGCTCCGCTTACTCTTTGTCCAGCTTGCCAACCAGCGACAGGGTGAAATCGGCACCCATGTATTTGAAGTGCGGGCGCACGTTCAGGCTGACGCGGTACCAGCCCGGCTCGCCTTCGACATCGCTGACGATGATCTGGGCGGCGCGCAGTGGACGACGGCCACGGACTTCGGCGCTCGGGTTTTCCTGGTCGGCCACGTACTGGCGGATCCACTTGTTGAGTTCCAGCTCCAGGTCGGTACGTTCTTTCCACGAACCGAGTTGCTCGCGCTGCAGCACTTTCAAGTAATGAGCCAGGCGGTTGACGATCATCATGTACGGCAGTTGGGTGCCGAGTTTGTAGTTCAGCTCTGCGGCCTTGCCTTCTGCGCTGATGCCAAAGAACTTCGGTTTCTGCACCGAGCTTGCGGAGAAGAACGCCGCGTTGTCAGAGCCTTTGCGCATGGTCAGGGAGATGAAGCCTTCCTCGGCCAGTTCGTATTCACGACGGTCGCTGACCAATACTTCGGTCGGAATCTTGGTTTCGATTTCGCCCATGCTTTCGAAGTGGTGCAACGGCAGGTCTTCAACCGCGCCACCGCTCTGCGGGCCGATGATGTTCGGGCACCAGCGGAATTTGGCGAAGCTGTCGGTCAGCTTGGTGCCGAACGCGTAGGCCGTGTTGCCCCACAGGTAGTGCTCGTGGCTGTTGGCGACGGTTTCTTTGTACACGAACGACTTGACCGGGTTTTCTTCCGGGTCGTACGGGTTACGCAGCAGGAAACGCGGCACGGTCAGGCCCACGTAACGGGAGTCTTCCGACTGGCGGAAGCTCTGCCATTTGGCAAATTGCGGGCCTTCGAAGTGATCTTTCAGATCTTTCAAGTCCGGCAGGCCGGTGAAGCTTTCCAGGCCGAAGAATTTCGGGCCGGCGGCCGCAATGAACGGCGCGTGGGACATGCAGGCTACGCTGGACACGTACTGCATCAGTTTCACGTCCGGCGAGCTTGGAGACATGTAGTAGTTGGCGATGATCGCGCCCACCGGCTGACCACCGAACTGACCGTATTCAGCGGTGTAGATGTGCTTGTACAGGCCCGATTGCATCACTTCCGGCGAATCTTCGAAGTCGTCCAGCAGGTCGTCCTTGGAGACGTTGAGGATTTCGATCTTGATGTTTTCGCGGAAGTTGGTGCGGTCGACCAGCAACTGCAGGCCACGCCACGACGATTCCAGGGACTGGAAGTCCGGGTGGTGGAGGATTTCATCCATCTGACGGCTGAGCTTGGCATCGATCTCGGCGATCATGCGGTCGACCATGGCCTTCTTGACCGGTTCACCGTTGTTCTGCGGCTTGAGCAGCTCTTCGATGAACGCCGACACACCGCGTTTGGCGATGTCATAGGCTTCGTCGTCTGGTGTCAGGCGGGTTTCGGCGATGATGCTGTCGAGAATGCTGTATTCGCCATTCTCGTTGCTCTTTTGCTGTGCTGCGCTAGTGCTCATTGTGTTGGCTTCCTTGACTGATAAAGACTCAAGCGTCCTGGGCTGCGGCGTTCAGGCCCAGCTCACCCAGTACACGACCGCGAGATTCGTCGTCGGCGAGCACGCCTTCGATGGCTTTGCGGAACGCAGGCGCGTTACCCAGCGGGCCTTTGAGGGCCACCAGCGCGTCGCGCAGTTCCATCAGTTTTTTCAGCTCGGGCACTTGCTCGACCAGCGAGGCCGGGTTGAAGTCCTTCATCGAGTTGACGCGCAGTTTCACGGCCAGTTCTTCAGTGTCGCCTTCTTCCTGAAGACGATTCGGCACGCTCAGCGTCAGGTTCAGCTCTTGCTTGGCCAGCACTTCGTCGAAGGTCATTTTGTCGATGCTGATCGGCTTGCGATCTTCGACTTTTCGTTCGTCCTTGCGGTGGGTGTAGTCACCGATTGCCAGTAGTTTCAGCGGCAGTTCAATCTCTTCCTGAGCACCGCCGGTGGCGGGTTTGAAGGTGACGTTGATGCGTTCCTTGGGGGCTACCGAGCCTTCTTTGGCCATGGCTTTTCTCCTTGCGGTTGTGGCCCTGGGGCCTATTCGAGTACCACTTCGAGATCGAGGTGGCACAGCCTGCGATAAATCTCTTCCTTGCGTTCACGCACTGCATGGTTCTGCGGTAACAACTCGCAGCAGCTATGCAGCAAATGCAGCACTTCCAGCGCAAGATCGGGCTCCCAGGCGTGCAGGCCTGAGTCCTGTAATGTTTGGTCGAGGGTTTCGAGCTGGGTCTTGGCCAGTTCGTACTTCTTGGCCATGAAGCACAGCCGCGCGAGGGCGAACTGCCAGAAGAATCGAACCCGCCCGCCGTGGGCACTTTGCAAGCCCTGCTTGAGGATCTGCACGGCGGCCTTGAGGCCATCCTTGCGCAGAATCGGCAAGACCTCTTCCAGCGCCAGCTCCCAGGCTGGCTGGGTATCGGCGACCTCGACTTTGCGTGGCGCACTGGCGCTTTGCAGGTGCGGCATGACGTGGGCGCCAATCCAGGCGCGGGTGGCCGGATCGGCGAAGGGGGCGCCGTCATGGAAACGCAATTCGATGAGGCCGGGCAGACGCTGAACCAAAAGCGCGAAGTGGATTTCCACTTCGCGCATCGCCATCTCGGCGTTCAACGCCTGGAGGCATTCCCAGACCATTCGCTGGCCATCGAACCAGAACGGTGCCTTCGCCAGGCTCGCCTCCAGCTCTACCAGCAGATCAGCGTATTTCCCTTGGTCGTAGCGGTCCTGATAGGCCTTGAGTTTGTCCGCCGGCAGCCCGCGCAGAACGGTGATCTGCTCGGTGTTACGCTCGGGCACCGCGTCGATGGGCAGCCACAGCAGCGTGCGATTGAGGCGCAGGGCGCGCAGGTCGGTAGCTTTCTGCTTGAGCCACCAGGCGCACAACGGACGGGCGTTTTCCTGCTGGGCGCGCAGGGCCTTGTGGGCTTCTTTTTCGTTATCGATCGGCGCGCCGGGAGTGAACAGCTGGGTCGCGGCCTGCTTGACCTGCGCCACTGCGGCGCCCACCACACCGGGCTCCGGCTGATTGTCGGCGGCGCGCTGGACCATGTTTTTCAAGCGACGGGAAATCGGCAGCAGCAACGGCGCGTCATCGCCCAGATGCTCGGTGCACGCAGCATCAAGGCCTTCCAGGTGCTCGACCAGCCGGCGGAACAGCGGCAACTGCTCTTTGATCGCGACGTTTTCGTTCAGCACCTGCTCAAGACGCGGCACCAACCAACTGATGGCTGCGGCGCGGGTACGAGCCTTGTTCGGGTGAACCTCGGCCCAATGATTTTCACAGAGATGGTGCAACAAACCGAGGCCGGCCAGCAGCCCCTGGAAGGATTCGCGCTGGTACAACGCCCAGGTCAGCCACGCTGCGACACGCAAATCCTTGGATTGAGTGCGCAGCAGATTTTCACTGTTTTCGCGGATTTTCAGCCAGTCGATCTGACCGCTTTCGTGCATGGACGAGGCTTTACCCAACTCGCTTTCCAACGCCTCGTATTCGCTCGAAAAGCGAACGTCCTCGCCCGCGAAATTCTCTTTGGACACAGAGGCTTTTGCGAGTTCAAGGTAATGAGCAGAAAGTTTGCTTGAGTAGGACATCCATGGCCTTTAATTAGGATTACAGTCATATGGCCATTGGAGTTGCAATGGCGGCAGACAGTATCAAAGAGCTGCGATGATTCTCATCCAATTGAGGTTCGTGCTCTTTCAAGTGCGCGCATCGTAATCACAATGATGGCCACTAGCAAGCATCCGATTAAACAACAAGACGAAGTCTTTTAATCTCGTAGGAGATATCCCTATATGCAGCAGGGGAATCCCTGAGACTGGTTTAATTGTTCATTGTGTGATCCGCAGGCCGAAAACCATTGAAATAGAGCTTTCCGATTCTCTCACCTGAATAGATGCCGTATTCATTGTCGACTTGCTCCCTGAGGTGGAGGTGAATCATGCCAAAAATACAAATTGATGAATGTAGGAGCATTCCGAAATGCTACCGATATCCATGAATTAATGACGTGCGACAGTCAGCAAGAAAAAGTGCCACTATTTTGATGGCACCCCTTTTATATTCCACCGAAGTTCCAAAATGGAACTTTGATATCGCGGAAATTTCATACCGGGCTTCAAGATCCCTCCTACATCAATACTCTGGATGCCTTGTTAGTGTGCATGGCATTTTGGCGACCTGCAGGCATGACTGGGGATCGCGATTTTTTCTCACTCAGCTTAAGGACGAGCTAAAAAGCAAAAGGATAAGCGCATGCTCGCACCCGCCAATGCCCCTCTATTCACCCTGACGATCCCCAACGTTCGCAACGATTTTAAAGTGCTGGCTTTTGAAGGCACTGAAACCATTGGCGCGTTGTACTCAATCAGTATCGATCTGATCAGTGAATACCCCGGTATCGATCTGGAGAGCCTGCTTCTCCAACCTGCATTTCTGCAATTCGGTCTTAACGGCGAAGGTATCCACGGATACATCGAAGGGGTGTCCGAAGGCGATGTTGGTAAACGCCCGACCCGCTTTCAGGTGCACTTGGTGCCGGCGCTGTATTACCTGCAATTCAGCCAGGATCAGCGAATTTTCCAGGGGCAGACGGTGCCGCAAATCATCGCTCACGTCCTCAAAGCGCACGGCATTCAAGCCGATGCATTCACCTTCCACGTCAAAACAAGTCCCCCGCGCGAATACTGCACTCAATACCGGGAAAATGATTTGGAGTTCGTCCAGCGGCTCTGTGCCGAGGACGGCATTACGTGGCATCACCAGCACTCTTCGCAAGGCCATTTGCTGGTGTTTACCGATGACCAGACATTCTTCCCGAAACTGGGCGAAACCCCGTATCAGCAAGACACCGGCATGGTGGCGGAGCATCCGGTCGTCAGCCAGTTTTCCTTTGGTTTCAAAACCCGCCCCAGCATCGTGACCCGCCGTGACTACGACCTGAAACGCCCGAACGCGGTGCTGGAAAGTCGCTTTATCGCGGAGTTCGACCCCACCCTCGAAGACTATTGCTATCCACTGCCATTCGAGACCGAAAAGCGCGGCAAACAACTGGCCCGGCAGGCACTGGAACGGCATCGAGTCGATTATCGGTTGGCGGAGGGCGAAAGCGATCAGCCAACTTTGCGTAGCGGCCACTTTTTCAATCTAACGAAACACCCACACGAAACGCACAACGATCTATGGCTGCTGCTCAGCGTGACCCATTTCGGGAAGCAGCCTCAAGCGCTCCAGGAGTTCGCCACCAGCGCTACCGAATCTGAGAACGACTTTACCCAAGGCTACCGCAACAGCTTCAGCGCAATTCCCTGGGACGTTTTTTACCGGCCACCGATGCCTGCACCAAGGCCCATGCTGAATTGCCAGACCGCTCGCGTCACCGGACCTGTCGGCGAAGAGATTTACTGCGACGAATACGGTCGCGTCAAAGTCAAATTTCACTGGGACCGGTCTGAACGCAATGACGAAAACAGCAGTTGCTGGCTGCGGGTAGCGTCCAGCTGGGCGGGGGACAACTTCGGCACGGTGATCATTCCGCGTATCGGGATGGAAGTCCTCGTCACCTACCTCGAAGGCAATCCCGATAATCCGTTGATCACCGGCTGCCTGATCAACAAGGTCACGCCGCCGGCCTACCCATTGCCCGAAAACAAAACCAAAACCGTACTTCGAAGCCACAGCTCCCCCCGCACGGGTGGCTACAACGAACTGTCGATGGACGATCGCGCTGGCGATGAGTTGATCCACCTGCGTGCTCAGCGGGATATGGAGCAGAAGGTTGGAAATGACAGCCGGCTGGAAGTGGGCAATGAGAGTCGAGTCACCATCAAGGGCGACCGTATTACGGTGCTGGGATCTGAAGAGCACCTCACTATCACGTCGGATCGAAAAATCCAGGTAAGCGGCAACGACTACCTGCATGTCGCAGGCGAGAGCCACACAAGAGCTGATGAAACGCTGGTTATCGAAGCCGGTGAGCACGTGCACATCAAGGCAGGTACGCACCTGGTGATTAGCGCGCAAGAGAGCCTTTCCATAACGGTCGGCGATCAACACATCGTGCTCAACGCCGACGGTATTTTCAGCAGTAGCGCGATTGATGTCGGGGGTGCTCCAACGCCGGGTACGGCTGCGCATACATTACTGCAGGGGGCTGCGGCGGGCTTCTTGGTGTCCGTCGCGCCTGAGCCATCAGAAGAAAATGCATCAGATGATCTGGAGGAAGAGGAGGAAGAAGTCGAAGAGGAAGGTATTACTTTGCGGATTGGCATGTTCTTCGATGGCACTGGCAACAACAAAGCCAACAGCGAAACTGTAGCGGCCTGCTACGCACCGGACGCCAACCTCGCGGAAGCCGCCGAGGAAATACAAAAGCACTGCGCTGCTTATGGGTACGACGGCAACGGGAACTCGCCGGACAATAGTTATGGGAATGATGTGAGTAACATTGTCCGGCTTTACAAATTATATGAGGACCGAGTGGACGAAACGTTGTTGCCAGCCGCAACCAACACTTCCATTGCCATTTATGTCGATGGTATCGGGACAAACAGCGGTGGTACCGATTCGCTTTTTTCACAAGCAACGGGGCTGGGCGAAACAGGGGTAATTGCCAAGATTGAGCAGAGTTCGGCACTTATCGTGGAGCAGATACGTCGACTCAATGATAGGAATCCAGGAGTAACAGTTGATCGGATTGAATTCGACATTTTCGGTTTTAGTCGGGGTGCGGCAGCCGCACGGCACTTTGCGAATGAAGTGTTGAAAGGCGAGCACAGCATTCTGGCGAAAGTACTGCCGGCCGGCTCTACGGTCTTGTCCAGCGACTTTAACTGGCGTCTCACAACCCATATCACCATCAACTTCATTGGCCTGTTCGATACCGTCGCATCGATTGCCAATCCCGGGCTGTTCGACTTCACGGGTACCAACAGCAGAAACCCCGGCGTCAATCTCAGACTGCCAGATGACTGTGCCAATAAGGTGGTGCACTTGGTTGCCCGAGACGAAATTCGTGAAAACTTTGCCCTCAACAGCCTCGGCGACATAGACCTGGTCTTACCCGGCGCGCACTCGGACCTCGGCGGTGGATACTTGCCAAGAGCCAAGGAAAAACTCCTGCTGGGCAAACCCGTTACCAGCAACATCAGCCAAAGCATGGCACCCACCCGCAGTGCCGCTTACCTTGCCGCCGAAAAGGAAATGTACGCCTGGCATGAAAAAGGCGTCATCGAATTGGATGGTCCGGGCAACGAACTTCAAGTGGCGCTCTGGGAACGTCCATTGCCCAAATCAAGAGAGCGAGGTGGGCCCAGTACCGATCCACAGAAAAAGGTTTTTGCGGCTGCCAGTATTGAACGCCCGGTGCATGGCGAACTGTCGCTGGTGTATTTGCGCATCATGCGCGAGCTTGCCGTCCGACATGATGTGCCGTTTGACATCATTGATACCAATGACCCGAAACTAGCTCTACCTTCCGAATTGGAACCCATCCACAAAAAGCTACTGGCCTACGCCCTTGGCGAAACAACGGTCGAGGGACTGACGCTTGAAGAAAGAGCACTGTTACGCAGGCGCTATATCCACCTTTCCGCTAACTGGAACGCTGCCAAAGGTCTAAACAGCAGCGACATGAACATTGTTTTTATCAACCGACCAGCCAAAAACAATCAACGTACGGTGCATCCCAATGAGTAACTCCGTCTGCATTTTTACTAAATGCGCAGGCCTGCTGGTTGGGTTGCTGTTGGCTGGCTGCACGCAAAGCTTCGCTCAATCCAGTAATGACTTGCCTTGGTTCCTGGCTTTTTCTGCACCGGCCTATATGGAAGTCTGGATCGAAACTGCGGACGTGGTCGATATCCGGGAACAAGTATTCCGAGGTGCCGGAGGTGGTATAGCCTCTGTTCCAAAGCCCCCAAATAATCAGGGCATTGCTAGAGGATGGGTCAGTAGCAACGGTTCAGGTAAGGGCAGGTATGTCACTGGCGCCGATCTGCCCCGTCTGATCTACGTGCGCTGGCAATCCCTGGCCGAACCGCAAACCTATGAGGCCTACATTGTCATTCCCGAATCCGCACGGGAAATCATGCGCAAACCGGAAAAGGCCTTTTGTAGAGCTGACGGTAAATGGATCACCGACTACCGCGACGACATTGGCATCGGTCTGGCACCGGGCGGCATTGCCAAGGTCTGGCTGGGCGGCCCCTGCCTTAAGTCGGTCGAGATTGCTCGGGTAGTAGGAACCATCAACCCAAGAGGCCCTTATGAAGGCAAATCCGGCGGTAAGCATCGACCTTTGTCCGAAACATCCAAGGCTTACATAGAAAAGTTCGGGATTCCTTATGGCTCCTGGTAAAAACAAGCCGGCGGCCGTATCGATCAATAAGCAGTCCCATCCAGCCAAAAAATGCGCAGGCCTGCTGGTTGGGTTGCTGTTGGCTGGCTGCACGCAAAGCGTCGCTCAATCGCTCGATCACAAAGAATGGTTCCTGGGCTTTGGAGCACCGGATTACATGGAGGTGTGGATCGAAACAGCAGACGTCGTGGATATCCAGGAGCGGGTTTTACGAAGAGCCGGCTCCGGAATCGCATCGGTACATACCCCCGCCAACAACAAGGGAAAACCTGCAGGCTGGCCGGAGAGTCCTGGTAGAGGAAAAGGCCGCCATGTCACGAGTGTCGATCTGCCACGATTGATCTACGTGCGCTGGCAATCCCTGGCCGAACCGCAAACCTATGAGGCCTACATTGTCATTCCCGAATCCGCACGGGAAACCATGCGCAAACCGGAAAAGGCCTTTTGTAGAGCTGACGGTAAATGGATCACCGACTACCGTGACGACATTGGCATCGGTCTGGCACCGGGCGGCATTGCCAAGGTCTGGCTGGGCGGCCCTTGCCTTAAGTCGGTCGAGATTGCTCGGGTAGTGGGCAGCGTTAATAAACAAGGACCGTCTCAGGGGAAAAATGAAGGCCGTTATGCCTTGCCCCTGTCGCCGGAGTCCAAATCCTACATAGAGAAATTCGGAATTCCTTATGCCTCCTGGTAAAAACAAGCCGGCGGCCGTATCGATCAATAAGCAGTCCCATCCAGCCAAAAAATGCGCAGGCCTGCTGGTTGGGTTGCTGTTGGCTGGCTGCACGCAAAGCGTCGCTCAATCGCTCGATCACAAAGAATGGTTCCTGGGCTTTGGAGCACCGGATTACATGGAGGTGTGGATCGAAACAGCAGACGTCGTGGATATCCAGGAGCGAGTTTTACGAAGAGCCGGCTCCGGAATCGCATCGGTACATACCCCAGCCAACAACAAGGGGAAACCTGCAGGCTGGCCGGAGAGTCCTGGTAGAGGAAAAGGCCGCCATGTCACGAGTGTCGATCTGCCACGATTGATCTACGTGCGCTGGCAATCCCTGGCCGAACCGCAAACCTATGAGGCCTACATTGTCATTCCCGAATCCGCACGGGAGATCATGCGCAAACCGGAAAAGGCCTTTTGTAGAGCTGACGGTAAATGGATCACCGACTACCGCGACGACATTGGCATCGGTCTGGCACCGGGCGGCATTGCCAAGGTCTGGCTGGGCGGCCCTTGCCTTAAGTCGGTCGAGATTGCTCGGGTAGTGGGCACCGTTAATAAACAAGGACCGTCTCAGGGGAAAAATGAAGGCCGTTATGCCTTGCCTCTGTCGCCGGAGTCCAAATCCTACATAGAAAAGTTCGGGATTCCTTATGGTTCGTGGTGACAGCAATCCCTCGGCCGCGCCAGTCATCAAGCCGTCCGGCCCAGCAGTCGTAAACCCTGAGTGCATGGAGAGCCTGACGCATCGCATTTTCTGATTTTACGACTGCCATGCAGTCGAACGCAGGCTTCGCCAGCTGCTACACGGATCGCGTTTTGGCTTAAGTGATTGGCATTACTCTCGCCCCATAAAAAAATGGGCACCCAACCTGGTTGGCGTGCCCATTCTTTTTTCCGCTCCCCCGCTACGCGGGATATGGATGCGGATTACGGATTAACGCTGTCTTTCAACGATTTTCCTGGCTTGAACGCAACAGTGTTGCTGGCCTTGATTTTGACTGGCTCACCGGTCTGCGGGTTTTTGCCTGTACGTGCACCGCGATGGCGTTGCAGGAAAGTCCCGAAGCCCACCAGCGTGACGCTGTCTTTGCGGTGCAGAGCGCCGGTGATTTCTTCGAGAACGGCGTTGAGAACGCGGTTGGCCTGCTCTTTGGTGAGGTCTGCTTTTTCCGCAATGGCAGCGGCGAGTTCTGGTTTACGCATTAGTGAAGCCCCTTTGACGGTTTTTTGTTGTTATGTCCGTGCTGTTCTCGTTGGAACAGCGCCCAAAGCGCCGCAGTGCTCTACTCTGCGGCAGACGGGAGGAGGATGGCACGCGCTTAAGAGCGGCGCCAGTCTCCCTGCGACCTTTGTGGGGGCAAAAGCAGGGTGATTCCGACAGAACGACCGCTATTTACGCCAGCAAGGGCGGAAGCTCTTTGTTCAGGGCGAGTTTTTCCATCACCGCCGCACCTGTCAGGGCATAACCCAGTAATTGGCCGGCGCTGTCGCGGCACAGCACCTTGATGTCTGCGCCCTGTCCTTCGACCGTCCAGACCCCTTCCGCACCCCGTGGCGGCGGCGAAACCACCAATGGGCAGATCGGGGTTTTCACGGTGATCGGCATCGGGCCATAACTGACCGCTACAGGGTTTCCGGCCAGGGTTTGAGCCAGCGCTCTCGCACAGCTCATGAGGGGCATGACGTACAACAGATTCAGCCCGTCGACCTCGGCGCAGTCGCCCAAAGCGTAGATATTGGCGTGAGAGGTTTTCAGATGACGGTCGACCACCACGCCACGGTTGACTTGCAGCCCGGCAGCGGCTGCCAGGTCGATGCGCGGGCGCAGGCCGATGGCCGACACCACCACATCGCAAGGAATGACCTGACCATCGGACAAATGCGCCTCCAGGCCATCAGCCACTCGCTGCAAGCGATTGAGCACCGGCCCGAGATGGAAGCGTGCGCCCAGGCCTTCCAGGCCGGCCTGGACCGCAGCAGCCGCCGCCGGATGCAGCAAGGTCGGCATGACCTGTTCGCACGGTGCAACCAGTTGCACCTCGTAGCCGCCCAGCATCAGGTCGTTGGCGAATTCGCAGCCGATCAGACCCGCGCCCAGCAGCAACACCCGGCGCTTGCCGGCCACCGCCGCGCGAAAGCGTGCGTAGTCTTCAAGGTCGTTGATCGGGAAAACGGCCTCCGCCGCGTCACCTTCGATCGGCACCCGTACGGTTTCCGCGCCCCATGCCAGGATCAGATCGCGGTAGATCACCGCCTCTTCGCCGATCCACAGGCGCTTGTGGCCCGGATCGATGCCGCTGATGCGCGTATGGGTGCGCACTTCGGCCTTCAATTGCTCGGCCATGGTGCCCGGTTCGGCCATGCTCAGGCCATCGGCGTCTTTATTCTTGCCGAAGCCGGTGGAGAGCATCGGTTTGGAGTAGGAGCGTCCATCATCTGCGGTAATCAGCAGCAGCGGGGTTTCGCCATCGAGTTTGCGAAACTCCCGGGCCAGGTTGTAGCCAGCCAGCCCAGTGCCGACGATCACGACAGGTGCGTTCATTCCCTTACTCCCCAGGTTCTTAGTTGATTTCGATCATTTCGAAATCCATTTTGCCCACGCCGCAGTCCGGGCACAGCCAGTCTTCCGGCACGTCCTGCCACGGCGTGCCCGCCGCAATACCGTCGTCCGGCCAGCCATCGGCTTCGTTATAAATCAGGCCGCAGACCACACATTGCCACTTTTTCATTCAGGTACTTCCTCAGGGTTCAGGCTTTTGCCGGCGCGAACGGTCGATCGGTGAAGCGTTGCCGTCCGGCTCAGGGCGTTTTGTACTGATCAGGGCCGGCAGATGCAAGCCTGTTCGGCGCTACGGCTGGCGGGATCAATCAAATTCACCGCCTGACATGGTAAGCTCGCCGCCTCATTTGCTGCCAATAATGACTCACTGTGCCGCACTCAAAATCCCCTTGCGAGATACCGGTCTGGCTGCCTCGAAGCCAACTGGCGCCCCTTCCCGACATGTCTACGCTCGATTGGCTCTTCGATGAAGGATCGCTGACCCGACGTTTGATCCGTCTGTCGAATAACGGCTTCAGCGTCACGCCGCTGTTCGAAGGCTGGCAACCACTGCGCGCCGATGAATGTGCTGCGCTGGAGCTGGCCGAAGGCAGTGAAGGTTGGGTGCGCGAGGTGTATCTGCGCGGGCACGGTGAAGCCTGGGTATTTGCCCGCAGTGTGGCAGCGCGTAGCGCATTGCAGGGCGATGGATTGCATATGGATGAATTGGGTAGTCGTTCGCTGGGCGAATTGCTGTTTTGTGATCAGGCATTTCAGCGCCGGGCCATTGAGGTTTGTCACTATCCTCAGGCATGGCTACCGATGGATGCTCAAGCGCCCGAACTGTGGGGCCGGCGCTCGCGTTTCGACCGCGGCGCCTTGAGCGTGCTGGTGGCCGAGATCTTCCTGCCGACCTTGTGGAAAGCCACCCGCGCCCATCCGGAGAATTGCTGATGTACCAAAGCCTGCTCAAGTCCCTGAATCGCTTGAATCCACGGGCCTGGGATTTCATTCAGTTGACCCGCATGGATAAGCCGATCGGCATTTATTTGCTGCTATGGCCAACGTTATGGGCACTCTGGATTGCCGGTGAAGGTTCGCCGTCATTGGCCAATATCGTGATTTTCGTGCTCGGCGTTGTACTGACCCGTGCCGGCGGTTGTGTGATTAACGATTGGGCGGATCGTAAGGTCGATGGCCACGTGAAACGCACCGAACAACGGCCATTGGTGAGCGGCAAGATCAGCTCCAAAGAAGCCCTGGTGTTCTTTGCGGTGCTGATGGGCGTGAGTTTCCTGCTGGTGCTGTGCACCAATGCGAAAACCGTGTGGCTGTCGCTGGGCGGCTTGGCCCTGGCGTTCACGTATCCGTTCATGAAGCGCTATACCTATTACCCGCAAGTGGTGCTGGGTGCGGCATTTTCCTGGGGCATGCCGATGGCGTTCACAGCCGAAACCGGTGAACTGCCGGCAGCGGCCTGGTTATTGTGGATCGCCAACCTGTTGTGGACCGTGGGCTACGACACCTATTACGCCATGACCGACCGCGACGATGATCTGAAGATCGGGGTGAAATCCACGGCAATTCTGTTTGGCGACGCCGACAGAGTGATCATTCTGACCCTGCAGGGCTTGGCGTTGGGGTGTTTGCTGCTGGCAGGTTCGAAATTCCAGCTCGGCGGCTGGTTTCACCTCGGGTTGCTAGCGGCGGCGGGTTGTTTTGCATGGGAGTTCTGGTACACCCGCAGCAAGGACCGGATGCGCTGCTTTCAGGCGTTTTTGCACAATCACTGGGCCGGGTTGGCGATTTTCGTGGGGATAGTGCTGGATTACGCATTGCGCTGACTGATCTGTAGCAGCTGCCGCAGGCTGCGTTCGGCTGCGCAGCAGTCGTGAATTCTGTGCACGCGGTTTACCTGTTACACCGCATAGCCAGATTTCACGACTGCTGCGCAGCCTGCGGCAGCTGCTACAGGTGCGCTCTTGCGCGCCAATCAGTGCCGATACATGTGCCAGAAGCCGCCTTTACCATCACCCTCCGTATCCCCGGGCTTTTTGTCCATTTTGTAGCCATACATTGGCTTGCCTTTGTAAGCCCATTGCATCGTGCCATCTTCACGTTTGATCGGCGTCCAGTCACCTGTGGGCTTGGCATCCATCGGCGCCATCAATGGCGGCCAATTCGTCGCACACTCACCCATGCACATCGACTTGCCCTCCTTGTCTTTGTCAAACGTGTACAAGGTCATGCCCTTGTGATCGACCATCATGCCGTCTTTCATCATGGCCGGTTCGGCGGCGAAGGCCAGGGACGGCAGCGTTAGCGCCGCCGCGACCAGCAGGGCCTTCCAGGATTGCGCAATGTGATTCATGAAACCTTCCTCTTGTGATTGTCAGGATTCGGACTTAGAGCTTAGTTCAGGATCACGACAATCGCAGGACGGCTAAAATACTGTCACACGACTGCAATATTTCCGTTATCTAATGCGGCGCAAGACAGTTAAATGACAAGAGGATTAAGGCATGGTTGGCAGGAGCATTCTGATCGTCGACGACGAAGCGCCCATTCGCGAAATGATCGCCGTTGCGTTGGAAATGGCCGGCTACGACTGCCTGGAGGCGGAGAATTCGCAGCAGGCCCATGCCATTATCGTCGACCGCAAACCGGACCTCATTTTGCTCGACTGGATGCTGCCCGGCACTTCCGGCATCGAACTGGCCCGCCGCCTCAAGCGTGATGAGCTGACCGGGGATATTCCGATCATCATGCTCACCGCCAAGGGCGAAGAGGACAACAAGATCCAGGGCCTGGAAGTCGGTGCCGATGACTACATCACCAAGCCGTTTTCCCCGCGTGAACTGGTGGCGCGCCTGAAAGCCGTGCTGCGCCGCGCCGGCCCGACTGATGGCGAGGCGCCGATCGAAGTCGGCGGCCTCCTGCTGGACCCGATCAGCCACCGCGTGACCATCGACGGCAAACCCGCCGAGATGGGCCCGACCGAGTACCGTTTACTGCAATTTTTCATGACCCACCAGGAACGCGCCTACACCCGCGGGCAGTTGCTGGATCAGGTGTGGGGCGGCAATGTCTATGTCGAAGAACGCACCGTCGACGTGCACATCCGTCGCCTGCGCAAAGCCCTCGGCGATGCCTATGAAAATCTGGTACAAACCGTGCGCGGCACTGGCTATCGGTTTTCCACCAAGGCATAAAAACAGCGGCAAGCTTCAAGCTATAAGCGGCAAGCAAGGCGCAGCCGAACCCGTCACTCTTACTTGAAGCTTGCAGCTTGAAACTTGAAGCTGCGTTAGGACGCTCCGTGAACCAAAACTGGCATGGCACCCTGATTCGCCACATGCTGTTGCTGGTCACCGCCTGTCTGGTGATCGGCCTGATTTCCGGCTATTACGGCTGGAGCCTCGCCGTGGGCCTTGGACTTTATCTGGCCTGGACTCTCAAGCAACTGCTGCGCTTGCACGAATGGCTACGCCTGCAAAAACCCGATGAAGCACCGCCCGATGGTTATGGCCTGTGGGGCGAAGTGTTCGACAGCATTTACCACCTGCAACGCCGCGACCAACGGGTGCGCGGGCGTTTGCAAGCGGTGATCGACCGGGTTCAGGAATCCACCGCGGCGCTGAAAGATGCGGTAATCATGCTCGACAGCGACGGCAACCTGGAATGGTGGAACCGCGCCGCCGAAACCCTGCTGGGCCTCAAGACCCCACAGGACAGTGGCCAGCCGGTGACCAACCTGGTGCGCCATCCGCGCTTCAAGGAGTACTTCGAGCAGGACAGCTACGCCGAACCGCTGGAAATCCCTTCGCCGATCAATGATCGCCTGCGCATTCAGCTGTACATCACTCGCTACGGCAACAACGAACACTTGATGCTGGTGCGCGACGTGACGCGTATCCATCAGCTGGAGCAGATGCGCAAAGACTTCATCGCCAACGTGTCCCATGAGTTGCGCACACCGCTGACAGTGATCTGCGGCTACCTGGAAACCCTGCTCGACAACGTCGAGGAAGTGAACCCGCGCTGGATCCGTGCCCTGCAGCAGATGCAACAGCAAGGCGGGCGCATGCAGACCTTGCTTAACGATTTGCTGCTGCTGGCCAAACTCGAAGCCACCGATTACCCCTCGGACAACCAACCGGTGGCCGTCGATAGCCTGCTGCAATCGATCAAGAGCGATGCTCAGCAACTGTCTGGTCAACGCAATCAGCACATCACCCTGGAAGCCGATCCAACCATTCTGCTCAAGGGTAGCGAAGCGGAATTGCGTAGCGCGTTCTCCAACCTGGTGTTCAACGCAGTGAAGTACACACCGGCCGAGGGCAATATCCGCATTCGCTGGTGGGGTGATGATCAAGGCGCACACCTGAGCGTGCAGGATTCCGGGATCGGCATCGACAGCAAACACTTGCCGCGCCTGACCGAACGCTTCTATCGCGTGGACTCCAGCCGCAACTCCAACACCGGCGGCACCGGGCTGGGGCTGGCCATCGTCAAGCATGTGTTGCTGCGTCACCGGGCACGTATGGAAATCAGCAGTGTGCCGGGCCATGGCAGCACGTTTACTTGCCATTTTGCGCCAGCCCAAGTGACAAAATCCCGCGTCACCAGTGCCGCCGATTGATACCGGCCAGCACTCACCACTAGGCAAGCCAAGAGTCAGCCGCTACATTGGCTGACTTGTGCCTGCCCTTCAGGCGCACTTTTTTCTTTCTTTTCGAATACACGGAACCCGCAAAACTCCATCATGGACCCTTCCCCTGGCTTGACCGTCGCAACAATATTCGCCGACTTCGGCATGATTCTTTTTGCTCTGATCCTGGTTTTGCTCAACGGCTTTTTCGTTGCGGCAGAGTTTGCCATGGTCAAATTGCGCTCGACCCGTGTCGAAGCCATCGCTGAAAAACACGGTTGGCGCGGGCATATCCTGCGTACCGTGCACAGTCAGCTCGACGCTTATCTCTCGGCTTGCCAATTGGGTATCACCCTCGCCTCGCTGGGCCTGGGCTGGGTCGGCGAACCTGCGTTCGCGCACCTTCTGGCCCCCGTGCTGAGCGCCGTAGGCGTGGATTCCGCCGAGGTGGTGAAGGCCGTTTCGTTCTTCACAGCCTTCTTCATCATTTCGTACCTGCACATCGTGGTCGGTGAACTGGCCCCGAAATCCTGGGCCATCCGCAAACCCGAGCTGTTGTCGCTCTGGACAGCGGTGCCGCTGTACTTGTTCTACTGGGCCATGTACCCGGCCATCTACCTGCTCAACGCCAGCGCCAACCAGATCCTGCGCATTGCCGGCCAGGGTGAACCCGGCCCGCATCACGAGCACCATTACAGCCGTGAAGAATTGAAGCTGATCCTGCATTCCAGCCGTGGCCAGGACCCTAGCGACCAAGGCATGCGCGTATTGGCCTCGGCGGTGGAAATGGGCGAGCTGGAAGTGGTGGATTGGGCCAACTCCCGGGAAGACCTGGTGACACTGGAGTTCAACGCGCCGCTCAAGGAAATTCTGGCGATGTTCCGTCGCCACAAGTTCAGCCGCTACCCGGTGTACGACAGCGAGCGTCAGGAGTTCGTCGGCCTGTTGCACATCAAGGATTTGCTGCTTGAATTGGCCGCGCTGGATCACATTCCCGAGTCGTTCAACCTCGCCGAACTGACCCGCCCGCTGGAGCGTGTGTCTCGCCACATGCCGCTGTCGCAACTGCTGGAACAGTTCCGCAAGGGCGGCTCGCATTTCGCGCTGGTCGAGGAAGCCGACGGCAACATCATCGGCTACCTGACCATGGAAGACGTGCTGGAAGTGTTGGTGGGCGACATTCAGGACGAACACCGCAAGGCTGAACGCGGGATCCTTGCGTATCAACCGGGCAAATTGCTGGTGCGGGGCGACACGCCGCTGTTCAAGGTCGAACGCCTGCTGGGCATTGACCTGGACCACATCGAAGCGGAAACCCTCGCCGGGCTGGTCTACGAAACCCTGAAACGGGTGCCGGAAGAGGAAGAAGTGCTGGAAGTCGAAGGCTTGCGGATCATCATCAAGAAGATGAAGGGGCCGAAGATCATTTTGGCGAAAGTATTGATGCTCGATTAATAGACCGATGAGGGCTTTTGTGGCGAGGGGGCTTGCCCCCGTTGGACGGCGAAGCCGTCCCCCAAAGAGCCTGATCGCGATAGATCAAAAATAACCGGGTTTCGAGGTTTCAGGGCTGCTCTGCAGCCCAACGGGGGCAAGCCCCCTCGCCACAAAAGCCCTCGTCACATTAGATATCCATCGTCTTCACTGCTTGCCCAACGCAAAGTTGGGCAACGCGCCTACCGGTTGGTTGAACTGATACGGAATCGATACCAGCCCCAACCCGGTATTGCGCTGCACCACGAAGTGCAGGTGCGGGCCGCTGCTGTTGCCGGTATTGCCCGACAGCGCCAGCGCACTGCCCACCACCACGCGCTGACCTTCCCGTACGCTGACCGAACCTTTCTTGAGGTGCAGGTACACGCCCATGGTCCCGTCCTCGTGCAGTACCCGCACGAAGTTGCCCGACGGATCGTTGCCGCGCCCGGTCTGGCCATTCTCGGTTTTCACCACCGTGCCGCCGCGCGCCGCGATGATCGGCGTGCCTTCGGGCATGGCGATGTCCATCGCATAACGATTCTTCGGCCCGTAGTGGCTGTATTGGCCATTGGCGCCCTGACTCAGCCGGAACGGCCCGCCACGCCAGGGCAACGGATAACGATAGGCCATGGCAGCCCCTGCAGGGTCGCCCAGTGAATATTCGAACTTCGGGGTATACGCCAGCGGCCTTCCGGCCTTCGTCGCCTTGAGCAGCGCCAGACGAATGCTGCTGCGTGCCGGCATGACCCGACGAATCGGCCGGCTCGGTGCGCCGCTGACATTATTGAGCCCGGAAAAACTCAGCTCGATCTCGACCGGCGCATACAAGTCGTTGCGCACGAACACGCTGTCCATGCCCTTCTGCTTCTTGATATCGAGATACACCTGCCGCTCGAGGCGCTCGACCATCCGGTCGCGAAAAACGAACACCTTCGCACCTTTGCTGGGGCGATCGCTGTAAGAGACCACGCCACTGGCGTCGGTGGAGCGGTAAATCGTCATGGCCACAGCCGAGGTGGAGGCCATGATCAGACCACAGAAAAACAGCAGGCGCGCGAACATGGGCAAGATTCTGTCGAGTAAGGCCTGGAAAGAGCCTAGCAGCTGAAATGGACCAGCGTAGTCAACAGATGTTTCAAATGATCGTTCCCACGCGGAGCGTGGGAACGATCAGCGGTACACGTTACGCGCCCGGTACGAAATGCTTCTGCGCGGTGCCACGGGCGATCAGGCGGGAGATGTAGTCGAGCTTCTGCGCATCCTGGTCGACAAAGCGGAAGGTCAGTTGCAGCCACTCGCTGTCGGGTTTCGGCTCGAAGGCGACGATGGCGTGCAGGTAGCCGTTGAGCCGAGCGATTTCAGCGTTGTCGCCCTGCTCCAGGTCGAGTACGGCACTGTCGAGGACTTGCGGCAGGGTGTCGGTGCGTTTCACCACCAGCAGCGCTTCCTTGATGCTCAAGGCCTTGATCACGCATTGCTGGGTGCCGCTCGGCATGCGCAGTTGGCCTTGGCCACGACCACCGGCCGCTGCAGCGGAGGCAGCCGGCGCCTTCACCGGCGGGCTGTTAAGCAGGCCACGGGACGGCGCGGCAGCCGGGGCGGGCGCGGCGGCGGCAGGTTTGGCGAAGGAGTTGACCGGTGCCGCCGATGGCGCGGTGATCGCTGCCTTGCCGCCGGTGAGTGCACTAAGGGAGTCGTTGCCGAATGCCGAGTTCATTTTGGTCGGCGCGCTGTTCATCAAGGTGTCGAGCTTGCCGACCTTGTTCAGTGCCTGCTTCACCTTGGTCAGCAGTTGCTCGTTGGTGAACGGCTTGCTGACATAGCCCGAAACCCCGGCCTGAATCGCCTGGACGACGTTCTCTTTGTCGCCACGGCTGGTGACCATCACGAACGGCATGGTCTTGAGGTTGTCCTGCTCGCGGCACCAGGTCAGCAGTTCCAGACCGGACATTTCCGGCATTTCCCAGTCGCACAGAACCAGGTCGAACGCCTCCTTGGCCAGCATGGCTTGGGCCTTTTTGCCGTTGACGGCATCTTCAGTCCGGATCCCCGGGAAGTAGTTACGCAAGCACTTCTTCACCAGGTCACGAATGAACGACGCATCGTCTACGACCAACACACTGATCTTGCTCATCCAACACCCCTTTATAGATCCCGGCAAGCATAACGCTGGCTGATGGCACTTTGCCAAAACTCTTCAGTCACGCCGGGACTTTTCGTTCGCGGGTGCTGCTCTTCAATTCAAAAGCCACACAAACAAAACGCCCGGCCAAAGGGCCGGGCGCTTTTCTTGGGCAATCTTACTTATCGTCAGCTTTGCCCGGAACATTAGCGGTTTCGGCACTTGTGCCTTCAACTTCTTCCTTCATGCGCTTGAGGCCCAGATGACGCACGTCGGTACCGCGCACCAGGTAAATCACCAGTTCCGAGATGTTGCGCGCGTGGTCACCGATTCTCTCCAGCGAACGCAGCACCCAGATAATGCTCAACACCCGCGAGATAGAGCGCGGGTCTTCCATCATGTAGGTGGCCAGTTCGCGCAGCGCGGTCTTGTATTCGCGGTCGATGATTTTGTCGTACTGCGCCACCGACAACGCCAGGTCGGCGTCGAAGCGGGCAAATGCGTCCAGCGCATCGCGAACCATGTTGCGGACCTGGTCACCGATGTGGCGAACCTCGACGTAACCGCGTGGCGCTTCGCCTTCTTCGCACAACTGAATGGCACGGCGGGCGATCTTGGTGGCTTCGTCGCCGATGCGCTCCAGATCGATCACCGATTTGGAGATACTGATGATCAGACGCAAGTCCGACGCCGCCGGTTGGCGACGGGCCAGAATGCGCAGGCATTCTTCGTCGATGTTGCGTTCCATCTGATTGATCTGGTCGTCGATCTCACGCACTTGCTGGGCCAGGCCGGAGTCGGCCTCGATCAGCGCGGTGACCGCGTCGTTGACCTGCTTCTCGACCAGCCCGCCCATGGCCAGGAGATGGCTGCGCACCTCTTCCAGCTCGGCGTTGAACTGTGCGGAAATGTGGTGAGTAAGGCCTTCTTTACTAATCATCTTGTTCGCTCCGCGAAAGTTGCAAGCTTCAAGCTGCAAGCTTCAAGCAGTTATGTATAAGTCCTGAAATCGCACCGCTTCTTTCTGGCCGCTTGCAGCTTGACGCTTGCGGCTGTACGGCTAGCCGTACCGTCCTGTGATGTAGTCTTCGGTCTGCTTCTTCGCCGGATTGGTGAACAGCGTGTCGGTGTCGCCGAACTCCACCAGCTTGCCCATGTACATGAACGCCGTGTAGTCGGAAACCCGCGCGGCCTGTTGCATGTTGTGGGTCACGATAACAATGGTGAACTTGGATTTCAGTTCGTAGATCAGCTCTTCGACTTTCAGCGTGGAGATCGGGTCGAGTGCCGAGCAGGGTTCGTCGAGCAGCAATACTTCCGGCTCCACGGCGATGGTGCGGGCAATCACCAGACGTTGCTGCTGACCACCGGACAGGCCGAGTGCCGACTCGTGCAGACGGTCTTTGACCTCATCCCACAGCGCCGCGCCTTTCAACGCCCATTCAACGGCTTCGTCGAGGATGCGTTTCTTGTTGATGCCCTGGATGCGCAGACCGTAAACCACGTTCTCGTAGATGGTTTTCGGGAACGGGTTAGGCTTCTGAAACACCATGCCGACCCGGCGACGCAGCTCGGCCACATCTTCGCCCTTGCGGTAGATGTTGTTGCCGTAGAGGTTGATGGCGCCGTCGACGCGGCAGCCATCCACCAGGTCGTTCATACGGTTGAAGGTACGCAGCAGCGTGGACTTGCCGCAGCCGGACGGACCGATGAAGGCAGTCACGCGCTGTTTCGGGATGTTCATGCTGACATCGAACAACGCCTGTTTGTCGCCATAGAACAGGCTCAGGCCCGGCACTTCAATGGCCACGGTTTCCTGCTCCAGGCTCAGGCTCTGTTTGTCGCGGCCCAGGGCCGACATGTTGATGCCGTGAGTGTGTGCTTCGTGTTGCATGGGGTCTCACTCCGTTCGTAGCTGCAAGCTTCAAGCTGCAAGCTGCAAGTTTTGAGCAAAAGCGGCGAGCAGCATTTTCTTGCCGCTTGTAGCTTGCCGCTTGTGGCTTATCAATTAGCTATCCAGCGCTTTGTATTTTTCGCGCAGATGGTTACGGATATAAACCGCCGACAAGTTGAGCGTGGCGATCACCAGTACCAGCAGCAAAGCGGTGGCGTATACCAGCGGTCGCGCGGCTTCGACGTTCGGGCTCTGGAAGCCGACGTCATAAATGTGGAAGCCCAAGTGCATGATCTTCTGGTCCAGGTGCAAGTACGGGTAGTTGCCATCCAGCGGCAGCGATGGCGCCAGTTTCACCACACCCACCAGCATCAGCGGCGCCACTTCACCGGCGGCACGGGCCACCGCGAGGATCATCCCGGTCATCATCGCCGGGCTGGCCATTGGCAGGACGATCTTCCACAAGGTTTCTGCCTTGGTGGCGCCGAGGGCCAACGAGCCTTCGCGCACGGTGCGAGGAATCCGCGCCAGGCCTTCTTCGGTAGCCACAATCACCACCGGCACGGCCAGCAGGGCCAGGGTCAGCGAGGCCCAGAGCAGGCCCGGCGTACCGAACGTCGGCGCCGGCAGTGCTTCGGGGAAGAACAACCGGTCGACCGAACCGCCAAGCACGTAGACGAAGAAGCCCAGACCGAACACGCCGTAAACAATGGCCGGAACCCCCGCCAGGTTGTTCACCGCGATACGGATCAACCGGGTCATCGGCCCCTGACGTGCATATTCACGCAGGTAGACCGCCGCCAGCACGCCGAATGGTGTCACGATCATCGCCATGATCAGGGTCATCATCACGGTGCCGAAAATCGCCGGGAAAATCCCGCCTTCGGTGTTGGCTTCACGGGGGTCATCGCTGAGGAATTCCCAGACCTTGCTGAAGTAGAAGCCGATCTTGGTGAAGGTGCCCATGGCGTTCGGCTGGTAGGCGTGAACCACTTTGCCAATGCCGATTTCGACTTCTTTGCCGTTGGCATCGCGAGCGGTCAGGCTGTCGCGGTTGAACTGAGCGTGCAGATCATTCAGGCGCGCTTCGATGTCCTGGTAGCGCGCATTGAGCTCGGCGCGCTCGGCCTCCAGATCCGCTTGCGCGGCTGCGTCGAGACGGCCCTCCAATTCCAGTTTGCGACCGTGCAGACGCACCCGCTCGAGACCGGCGTTGATCGCGCCGATGTCGACCTTTTCCAGGGTCTTGAGCTGTGCGGCGAGCTGGTTGACGCGATCCACGCGCGCCTGCAACTCAGGCCATGCGGCCTCGCCTTCAGCGATGACCTTGCCATCTTGTTTGACGTTGACCAGGTAACCGTAGAAGTTGCCCCACTCGCGACGCTCGATGGCCATCAGCTCGGGTGGCGTCTTCTGGTTGGTCAGCCACTCGCCGACAATCCAGGTGAAGTCAGTGCCGTTCAGGTCACGGTTGCCGACCTTGATCAGCTCGCGGGTCATGAACTCCGGGCCCTGATCGGGCACCGGCAGGCCAGCGCTTTTCAGGCGCTCACGTGGCACTTCTTCCTTCTGCACCACTTCGCCGATGACGAGGTGATTGGCTTGGCCCGGCACGTCGTAACTGGCGTGGATCAGGTCCGCCGGCCAGAAGTGACCCAGGCCGCGCACGGCAATCACCGCCAGCAGGCCAATGGTCATGATGACTGCAATGGACACCGCGCCACCGCTGATCCAGACGCCGGGGGCGCCGCTCTTGAACCATCCTTTCAGGGAGTTCTGTTTCACAGACTTCTACCTTTCTTAAAGCGACGAGTATTTCTTGCGCAGACGCTGACGAATCAGTTCCGCGAGGGTGTTCATGATGAAGGTGAACAACAACAGCACCAGCGCCGAGAGGAACAGCACGCGGTAGTGGCTGCCGCCGACTTCCGACTCAGGCATTTCCACCGCAACGTTGGCCGCCAGGGTGCGCAGGCCTTCGAACAGGTTCATTTCCATGACCGGAGTGTTGCCGGTGGCCATCAGCACAATCATAGTTTCACCCACCGCACGGCCCATGCCGATCATCAGCGCCGAGAAGATGCCCGGGCTGGCGGTGAGGATCACCACGCGCGTCATGGTCTGCCACGGCGTGGCGCCGAGGGCCAGGGAACCGAGGGTCAAACCGCGAGGCACGCTGAACACGGCGTCTTCGGCGATGGAGTAGATGTTCGGAATCACCGCAAAGCCCATGGCCAGGCCGACCACCAGAGCGTTGCGTTGGTCGTAGGTGATGCCCAGGTCGTGGGAGATCCACATGCGCATGTCGCCGCCGAAGAACCAGGTTTCCATGTACGGGCTCATGTACAGCGACAGCCAGCCCACGAACAGGATCACCGGAATCAGGATCGCGCTTTCCCAGCCGTCCGGCACCCGCAGGCGCAGCGATTCAGGCAGGCGGCTGAAAGTGAAACCGGCGACCAGGATGCCGATCGGCATCAACAGCAGCAGGCTGAAAATGCCCGGCAAATGTCCTTCCACATACGGAGCGAGGAACAGGCCGGCGAAGAAACCGAGGATTACCGTCGGCATCGCTTCCATCAGCTCGATCACCGGTTTGACCTTGCGACGCATGCCCGGGGCCATGAAGTACGCGGTGTAGATCGCAGCGGCGACGGCCAGTGGCGCGGCCAGCAGCATGGCGTAGAACGCAGCTTTCAAGGTGCCGAACGTCAGCGGCGAGAGGCTCAGCTTGGGTTCGAAGTCAGTATTGGCCGCGGTCGATTGCCAGACGTACTTAGGCTCGTCGTAGTTCTCGTACCAGACCTTGCTCCACAACGCGCTCCACGACACTTCCGGGTGCGGGTTGTCGAGCAGCAGCGGTTGAAGCTTGCCGCCCTGCTCCACGATCACGCGGTTGGCCCGTGGCGACAGGCCGAAAAGACCTTGGCCATCGACCACCTGATCCACCAGCAACGTGCGGTGAGCGGTGCTGTGGAACACGCCCAGTTTGCCGGACGCATCCAGGGCAACGAAGCCTTTGCGACGCTCTTCAGCGGTGATTTCAATGATCGGCGCTGTGCCCATCTGGAAGGTGCGGATCTGCTTGAAGCGCTGCTCGCCATCCGGGTCTCGAGCCATGAACCATTGGGCCAGACCACCCTTGGAGTCACCGACGATCAGCGAGATGCCGCCCAGCAATTGGGTAATAGCGGTGACTTCGGTATTGCCGTCTTCAAGCAATTTGTAGCGCCCGTTAAGGCTCTTGTCGCGCAGGCTGAAAACGTCGGCCTGAGCGCGACCATTGACCACGTACAACCACTGCTGACGCGGGTCGATGAAGATGTTCTTCACCGGCTCGGTCATTTGCGGCAGCTCAACGCGCTTCTTCTCGTTGGTGACTTCGCCGGTCATCATGTTTTCTTCGCTGGTCAGCGACAGGACATGCAACTGCGCGGCCGTAGAGCCGGCCAGTAGCAGGGTCGAATCGGCAGCATTGAGGCTGACGTGTTCCAGAGCGCCGCCCGCCTCGTTCAACACGATTGGCGTTTCGCCGTACGGGTATTCGATGGCCGGCGAGATGGTCTTCTTGCCTTCCGGGTAGCTGACTTTATAGGTGTGACGGAACACCAGCGCCTGACCGTTGGACAAACCCAACGCCACCAACGGCTGGCCAGGCTGATCTTCACCGATGGACGTCACGCGGGTGCCGGCCGGAATCGGCAGGTCGACGCGGCGCAGCTCAGTGCCCGTGTCGACATCAAAGAACAATGCCTGGCCCTTGTCGGAAACCCGCATGGCGACCTGGTTCTGTTCTTCGAGGGAAATCATCAGCGGCTTGCCGGCGTCTTGCATCCAGGCGGGCGTGATGGCGTCTTTGGCGGTCAGGTCGGCCCCCTGGAACAGCGGCGCGACGACGTAACCGAGGAAGAAAAAGATCAAGGTGATCGCGCCGAGCACGGCGAGGCCGCCCACGAGGACGTACCAACGGGTCAGGCGATCTTTCAGCGCACGAATACGGCGCTTGCGTTGCAGCTCAGGCGTATTGAAGTCAATTCGCTTGGGGGGATTTGTAGTCATGGTGGAATTGGCCAGATCATTCATGCGCACACCCTAGCGATCCTGTATGACAGAAAGATGACAATGCAGTGACGCAACAAATCCGCCGCCAGTGGTAACTGGCAGTGGATTGGAAATTTGGGGGCCGGTATTTACCGGCATTTGCAGGAGCGAGGCTTGCCCGCGAACGGGTCGTTACATTCAACATCAATGTTGACTGACCCACCGCTTTCGCGGGCACGCCTCGCTCCTACACAGGTCCGGGGTTTAGCCCGGACCTAGGGTTTTACTTTTTTGCGACGTTGCCGCCTTCTTGCAGACCCAGGTCAGCCAGTGCTTTTGCAGCAACCTTGGCTGGCACCGGGATGTAGCCGTCTTTCACAACCACTTCCTGACCCTGTTTGGACAGAATCAGCTTCACGAACTCGGCTTCCAGCGGGGCCAGAGGCTTGTTCGGGGCCTTGTTGACGTACACGTAGAGGAAACGCGACAGCGGATACTTGCCGTTCAGGGCGTTTTCTTCAGTGTCTTCAACGAAATCGGTGCTGCCTTTCTTGGCCAGGGCCACGGTTTTCACGCTGGCGGTCTTGTAGCCGATGCCCGAGTAGCCCACGCCGTTCAGCGAAGAGCTGATCGATTGCACGACCGAAGCCGAGCCTGGTTGTTCATTGACGTTTGGCTTGAAGTCGCCTTTGCACAGGGCTTCTTCCTTGAAGTAGCCATAAGTACCGGATACCGAGTTACGACCGAACAGTTGCACCGGCTTGTTGGCCAGATCGCCGGTCACACCCAGATCGCCCCAGGTTTTCACATCGGTTTTACCGCCGCACAGACGCGTCGAGGAGAAGATCGCATCGACCTGCTCCATGGTCAGGTGCTGGATCGGGTTGTCCTTGTGCACGAACACCGCCAAGGCATCCACAGCAACCGGAATAGCGGTTGGCTTGTAGCCGTACTTGGTTTCGAAGGCTTGCAGTTCGTTATCCTTCATCTTGCGGCTCATCGGGCCCAGGTTAGCGGTGCCTTCAGTCAACGCAGGTGGCGCGGTAGAAGAACCGGCAGCCTGAATCTGGATGTTTACGTTCGGGTATTCTTTTTTGTAGTTCTCAGCCCACAGGGTCATGAGGTTGGCCAGGGTATCGGAGCCGACGCTGGACAGGTTGCCCGACACACCAGTGGTCTTGGTGTAGCTCGGGATAGCAGGGTCAACAGCGGCAACCGCGTTGGCAGTCGCAACGCCAGCAGCGACAAAAGTCATTGCCGCCATCAAACGCTTCAGTTTCATGCCTTACTCCTAGCAGATAGGTGTGTTAAGTCGGGGCCAAGTATCAGCAGGCCGTGTGAACACTCTATGGCTGAAATATGACAATTGGATGAAAGGCCAGCATTTGCTTTTTTTGCAGGCAGACCGCGTTATCGTCTTCGCGAGCAAGCCTCGTTCCTACAGGATTAGTGTCATTTCAAAATTGGCGCATGACCTGTAGGGGCGAGGCTTGCCCACGAAGACGTCGGTCGGCTTAGCGACCCTTCTTCCAGAGATACGCCCCCACCAGAATCCCGACGCCACACAGAACCGCCACATAATAGGCAGGCCCCATCGGGCTTTCCTTGAGCAGCAGGCTGACGATCATCGGCGTGAGGCCACCGAAAATGGCGTAGGCGACGTTGTAGGAAAACGACAGGCCGCTAAAGCGCACCACGGGCGGGAATGCCTTGACCATGACATACGGGACCGCACCAATGGTGCCCACCAGCAAGCCTGTCAGGGCGTACATCGGGAACAGCCAGTCGGGATGCTCAGCCAGGCTGTGGTAGAAGGTCCAGGAGCTGGCCAGCAACGCTGCGCAGCCGAACACGAATACGCGTCCCGCACCGAAACGATCCGCCAGGGCGCCGGCAATGATGCAGCCGATGCTCAGCAGCACAATCGCCACGCTGTTGGACTGCAGGGCGGTGGTTGGCGCGAAGTGATAGACCGTCTGCAATACGGTCGGGGTCATCAGGATCAACACCACGATGGCGGCGGACAGCAGCCAGGTCAGCAGCATGGAAATCAGAATCGCACCGCGATGGTCGCGCAACACGGCGCGCAGCGGTACTTCCTCGGCCAGGGCTTTGCGCAATTGCAACTCGGCAAACACCGGGGTTTCGTGGAGCCAACGACGCAGGTAGACCGAGAACAGGCCAAACACGCCGCCCAGCAGGAACGGGATTCGCCAGGCGTAATCCGACACTTCCACCGGCGTATAGATGCTATTGATTGCGGTCGCGACCAACGAGCCCAAAAGAATACCGGCGGTCAGACCGCTGGTCAGCGTGCCGCAGGCATAACCGATGTGACGCTGCGGCACGTGCTCGGAAACGAATACCCAGGCTCCCGGCACTTCACCGCCAATCGCCGCGCCCTGGATGACCCGCATCAGCAGCAACAGGATCGGCGCCCACATACCTATTTGCGCGTAAGTGGGCAGCAAGCCCATGATCAGGGTCGGGACTGCCATCATGAAAATGCTCAAAGTGAACATCTTCTTGCGTCCCAGCAGATCACCGAAGTGCGCCATGACGATGCCGCCCAATGGCCGCGCCAGGTAGCCGGCGGCGAAGATGCCGAATGTCTGCATCAAGCGCAGCCACTCGGGCATGTCGGCGGGAAAGAACAGTTTGCCGACCACTGTGGCAAAGAACACAAAGATGATGAAGTCGTAAAACTCCAGCGCGCCGCCCAGGGCAGACAGCGATAACGTCTTATAGTCGTTGCGGGTCAACGGGCGTGCGGATTGGCTGGGCTGCGCGATGCTCGAGGGCGCTGTGGTCATGGCAAGGGCTTCTCTTATAGTCGGATCTGCAACCTCGACAACGCTGGCAGAGGCTTGGGCAGGTTCGGCACGATAGCAAATTGTTCAAAAAAGCACATAGAAGCGCGTATTTGACGGTCAAAATGAGAACCGGATGGTCGTCTCGGAGTCTACCGATCGATATACTCGCAACATTGCAACGGTTTGTAAGGGTTGCTGTGCGAAACCGTCGTTGGCACCTGTCAGCCGATTTCGCAGAGTTTCCCTTTAGGCGCCTTAAGAAAAACGTGACGAACGCAGTATGTTCGGGGCTGAATCGTTTTTCCAAGGCTCCAGTGCGCAGGCACTTGCGCGCGGAGCCGTAAGACGGCTATTCAACCTGAAGTACCAATGAAGAGTCACGGGTCAGAGGCACCCCCGGCATGATAGAGCTCGAACAAGAAGATCCAATCCCGCAAGGCGACCTGGCCCTGCAAATCACCGCGCTTCCGCGCGAAACCAACGGCTTTGGCGATATTTTCGGCGGCTGGCTGGTGGCGCAGATGGATTTGGCTGGCACCGCAATGGCCAGCAAGGTGGCGGGTGGTCGCGTGGCCACCGTGGCAATCGATCGCATGGCGTTTCTGGTGCCGGTAGCGGTGGGCGCGCAGCTGTCCTTCTATACCCAGGCCCTGGAAATCGGCCGTAGCTCGATCCAGATGATGGTTGAAGTCTGGAGCGATGACCCACTGTCCAGCGAATGGCGTAAAGTGACCGAAGCCGTGTTCGTGTTCGTCGCCATCGACGGTAGCGGCCGCACTCGCTCGGTTCCGCCTCGGGCCCGTTAAACCGGAGCTTGTAAAAACGGCGCGTTAAACCCCGCGACCGTTTTGCGGTCCATTGAGTCATTGTTCCTGATTGAGAGTTGCCCCATGAGCACGCCCAACGTTGAAGCCGTGAAACTGGATGAACTGAACTGCTGGCGCATCCGCCACGGTCAGGCCGAATTGCTGGTGGCCCAACAAGGTGCGCACATTCTCAGTTATCAAGTGGACGGCCAGCCGCCGCTGATCTGGCTGAACGACAAGGCTGTGTTCAAGGCTGGCAAAAGCATCCGCACCGGCGTGCCGGTGTGCTGGCCGTGGTTCGGCAACCTGGCGCGCAACCCGCAGAGTGTCCAGGCCATGCGCGTCAGCCAGGAACCGCCGACCGCCCATGGTCTCGTGCGGGCGATGGACTGGGAGCTGCTCGGCATCGAAACCGAGGGCGAAAGCCTGAAGGCGGAATTCAATCTGCCCTACCCCGAAGGCGGCCTGCCAGGCTGGCCACATCAGGTGGACTTGAAGTTGAGCATTCGTCTGGATGAGCAGTTGCACATCAGCCTGACGAGCCAGAACAAGGGCGCTGAACACGTCACCATCAGCCAGGCCCTGCATAGCTATTTCGCGGTCAGCGATGTGCGCAACGTGCATGTCGAAGGGCTGGATGGCTTGAGCTATATCGAAACCCTGGACGACTGGAAAACCGTCACCCAGACCGGTGATTTGCGTTTTAACGGTGAAACCGACCGCATCTATCTCAATACCCCGCCAACGCTGAGTATCGTTGACCCGCATTGGGAACGACGCATCGAACTGACCAGCAGCGGTTCGCGTTCGGCAGTGATCTGGAACCCCTGGATCGCCCGCGCCGCAGCATTCAGCGATATGGCCGACGATGGCTGGCAGCGCATGCTGTGCATTGAAACGGCCAATGTGATGGACGATGTGGTGACGCTGGCACCGGGGGCGAGTCATACCCTGGGCGTCAGTATCGGCACCAAACCGCTCTAGCCATACCGCAATACAAAATGTGGGAGCCAGCCTGCTGGCGATAGCGGTCCGTCAGCTACTTTCAAGTTGACTGACACGACGCCATCGCCAGCAGGCTGGCTCCCACAGTTATTTTCGTTGGTTGCTAGAGATCAGACTCCTGCACCACCCGCACCTGCGCTGCATCCAGAGCATACGCCGCATCCGCCAGGTCATTGTTGACCGTCTCGATCTTCAACGTGCCGGTCACCCACAGCGGCGTGTAGATATCGTTCAGCTTCAAGCCTTTTGGATAACGCACCAGCACCAGTTGGTTTGGCGGCGGTGGTGGCACGTGGATGCAAGCGCCTGGATAGGGCACGAGGAAGAACAACGTGCTGTGGCCCTTGGCGTCGGATTCCAATGGTACCGGATAACCGCCAATGCGAATGTGCTTGTCGTTCATCGACGGCACGGTTTTGGTCGAGTACATCACCGCCGGCAAGCCCTTGCTCTGCTTCATGCCACCCTTTTGGGTAAAGGTGCCGTTGGCTTCCGGTGAGTTGTGATCGATTTCGGGCATGGCCTCGAGGGCCTTCTGGTCCGACTTGGGCATCAGTTCAAGCCAGTCGGTTTCCGGCAGTTCGCCGGCATGGACCAAACCACTGCCCAGGAAGAAAAGAGTCAACAGAAGACGGCGCATGAAAGGGCTCGGCAAAAGAAAGGACGGTGTAGCGCGAGCATTCTAGCCCTCTGCGGCGATGACGCGCAGAGGGCTTTATCACTTCAATGAGTTCTTTTTTTGATCAGGCCGTAGATCACCAGCAAAACCACCGCGCCCACCAGCGCACCGATGAAACCTGCGCCTTCGCCAGCGCGGTAAATGCCTAGGGCCTGGCCGCCGTAAGTAGCCGCCAGCGAACCGCCGATACCGAGCAGGATGGTCATGATCCAGCCCATGCTGTCATCGCCCGGTTTCAAAAACCGAGCCAGCAGGCCGACAATCAAACCAATAAAGATGGTTCCGATAATTCCCATGGCATTTCCCTCTGAATGATTTGGATATGCCGAAAGCCTAGACAGACTTTTGCATCCTGCCATCAGAGAACGGCGGCCCCTGAAGGTTCCGCCGCCGTCACATGAAACTATTCGGCGATGAGCGCTTCGACTTTGAGGATCTGCGCAGCCAACGCCTCGCGGTCTGCACAGCGCAGAGTGGCGTGACCGACCTTGCGACCGACCTTGAAAGCCTTGCCGTAGTGATGCAAATGGCAATCGTCGATCGCCATCACTTTTTCTACTGGTGGCACCACACCGATGAAGTTGAGCATCGCGCTCTCACCCACCTTGGCCGTCGAACCCAGCGGCAGACCGGCAACGGCCCGCAGGTGGTTTTCGAACTGGCTGCACTCGGCGCCTTCGGTGGTCCAGTGCCCGGAGTTGTGTACGCGCGGGGCGATTTCGTTGGCCTTGAGGCCACCGTCGACTTCGAAGAACTCGAACGCCATCACGCCGACGTACTCCAGCTGCTTGAGCACCCGGCTGGAGTAATCTTCAGCCAACGCTTGCAGCGGGTGATCGGTGCTGGCCACGGACAGCTTGAGAATGCCGCTGTCGTGGGTGTTGTGAACCAGTGGGTAGAACCTGGTTTCGCCATCGCGAGCGCGCACTGCGATCAGCGAGACTTCGCCAGTGAACGGCACAAAACCTTCCAGCAGGCAGCCAACGCTGCCCAGCTCGGCGAAGGTGCCGACCACGTCTTCAGGCTTGCGCAGGACTTTCTGGCCCTTGCCGTCGTAACCCAGGGTGCGGGTTTTCAGCACGGCGGGCAGACCGATCGAAGCCACGGCGGCGTCCAGGTCGGCTTGCGACTGGATGTCGGCGAACGCGGGGGTCGGAATCCCCAGGTCCTTGAACATGCTCTTTTCGAACCAGCGATCACGTGCGATGCGCAAGGCTTCGGCGCTTGGGTACACCGGAACGAATTGCGACAGGAATGCCACGGTTTCGGCCGGGACGCTTTCGAACTCGAAGGTCACCAGGTCGACTTCATCGGCCAATTGACGCAGGTGATCCTGATCGCCGTAATCGGCACGCAGGTGTTCGCCCAACGCGGCTGCGCAAGCATCTGGCGCCGGGTCGAGGAAAGCGAAATTCATGCCCAGCGGAGTGCCCGCCAGCGCCAACATGCGGCCTAACTGGCCGCCACCGATTACACCGATTTTCATCGTCAACAACCTCAGGCGATGCGTGGGTCTGGATTGTCCAGGACGCTGTCTGTCTGCTCAGCGCGGAATTTCTTCAACACGGTATGAAATTGCGGATGCCTGGCGCCCAGGATGCTCGCCGAGAGCAGCGCTGCGTTGATCGCGCCGGCTTTGCCGATGGCCAGGGTGGCAACCGGAATGCCCGCGGGCATTTGCACGATGGACAGCAGCGAATCGACGCCCGAGAGCATCGACGACTGTACGGGGACGCCCAGCACCGGCAGGTGGGTCTTGGCCGCACACATGCCTGGCAGGTGGGCCGCGCCGCCGGCACCGGCGATGATCACCTCGATGCCACGGGCCTCGGCCTCTTCGGCATACTGGAACAGCAGGTCCGGGGTGCGGTGGGCGGAGACCACTTTCACCTCGTAAGGGATGCCGAGCTTTTCCAGCATATCGGCGGTGTGGCTAAGGGTGGACCAATCGGACTTGGAGCCCATGATCACGCCAACCAGTGCACTCATCGTCGTGCCTCTTCTCTCTGGGCGCCCGCGGGCGCGTCAAAAAACAACAAGCCACGCAGAAATGCGTGGCTTGATTGTACGAAAAATGGCCGGACGAACCGGCCGAAGGCCGCGCAGTATACCTCAATGAAGCAGATAAACAGCCCCCGATGCGACCATCTGTCATACGGCGCAACGTGCCGGTTTTATTGACCTCAAGGTCAATCAAATCCACCACAAATCCCTGTGGGAGCTGGCTCGCCTGCGATGAGGCCGGTATAGCAAACAATGATGCTGCCTGACACGCCGCAATCGCGGGCAAGCCCGCTCCCACAGGGTTCTTCGTTGTATTCAAGAACCGGTGGTGGTTTGGGCCGCGCCACCTTCAAGCTTGCGCCACAACAACCGCACATTGGCCTTGCGCACCAAAGCGCAGCGGTACAGACGGATCTCCAGTGGCACGTGCCATTGCGGGCCACCGCAGACGACTAACTCACCGCGAGCCAGTTCGGCGCGCACGCTCAGTTGCGGCACCCAGGCGATGCCCAACCCCTCCAGCGCCATGCTTTTCAGGCTGTCGGCCATGGCGGTTTCGTAAATAGTGGTAAACCTGAGGGCGCGCTGGCGCAACAGCATGTTGACCGAGCGCCCGAGAAACGCACCGGCGCTGTAGGCCAACAGCGGCACGCTGGTTTCGCCTTCCAGGTCGAACAACGGCTTGCCGTCGGCATCGGCGGCGCAGACCGGGAGCATTTCGGTATCTCCCAGATGCAGCGAGGGGAAAATCTCCGGGTCCATTTGCATCGCCGAGTCCGGGTCATAGAACGCCAACATCAAATCGCAGCCGCCTTCACGCAATGCATGCACCGCATCGCCAACGTTAGTGGCCACCAGTCGCGTGGCGATGTTCAGCCCCTCGTTGCGCAACTGCGCGATCCAGCGCGGGAAGAAACCCAGCGCCAGGGAGTGAGCGGCGGCAACCTGCATCACTTCGCCCTGCCCGCCTTCCAGGTGATGAAGGTGGCGCAGCACTTCACCCAGCTGTTCGACCACGGTTCGCGCGGTAACCAGAAACAGCTGCCCCGCCGCTGTCAGCTCCACCGGCGTGCGGGAGCGATTCACCAGGGTCAGCCCCAGCGCAGCTTCGAGGCTGCGGATTCGGCGACTGAACGCCGGCTGGGTCACGAAGCGTCTTTCTGCCGCTTGGGAAAAACTGCGGGTGGCGGCCAGAGCGCTAAAGTCCTCGAGCCATTTACTTTCCAGATTCATCACACCCTCCGCACACGCACCAAATTGGGTCACACGCTCGCCGCACACGCGGCGTCACACGGGCATTATGCCGAATGTGCATAGGCTAGTGTTTAACAGCATTGGCCCAAAATTCATCACAAGCCTAGCATTTGCAGTGTTCCGGCACAGACCGGGTCCATATCGAGATGATTTCTATCATGTCCTCCGCTGCATCTTTCCGCACAGAAAAAGACCTGCTTGGCGTACTCGAAGTACCTGCTCAAGCGTATTACGGCATCCAGACCCTGCGAGCGGTGAACAACTTCCGCCTCTCTGGCGTTCCGATTTCGCATTACCCGAAACTGGTTGTCGGTCTGGCAATGGTCAAGCAGGCCGCCGCTGACGCCAACCGCGAGTTGGGTCACCTGAGCGAAGCCAAGCACGCTGCTATCAGCGAAGCCTGTGCCCGATTGATCCGCGGTGATTTCCACGAAGAATTCGTGGTGGACATGATTCAAGGCGGCGCTGGCACTTCGACCAACATGAATGCCAACGAAGTCATCGCCAACATCGCGCTGGAGGCCATGGGCCACAGCAAAGGCGAATACCAGTACCTGCACCCGAACAACGACGTCAACATGGCGCAGTCGACCAACGACGCCTACCCGACCGCAATCCGCCTGGGCCTGCTGCTGGGTCACGACGCGCTGCTGGCCAGCCTCGACAGCCTGATCCAGTCGTTTGCCGCCAAAGGTGAAGAGTTCAGCCACGTTCTGAAGATGGGTCGTACCCAGCTGCAAGACGCCGTGCCAATGACTCTGGGCCAGGAATTCCGCGCCTTCGCCACCACATTGGGCGAAGACCTTGCACGCCTGAAGACCCTGGCGCCAGAGCTGCTGACCGAAGTGAACCTGGGCGGCACCGCGATCGGCACCGGCATCAACGCCGACCCGCGCTACCAGCACCTGGCCGTGCAACGCCTGGCGACCATCAGCGGTCACCCACTGGTTCCAGCCGCCGACCTGATCGAAGCCACCTCCGACATGGGCGCCTTCGTGCTGTTCTCCGGCATGCTCAAGCGCACCGCGGTCAAGCTGTCGAAGATCTGCAACGACCTGCGTCTGCTGTCCAGCGGCCCGCGCACCGGCATCAACGAAATCAATCTGCCAGCGCGTCAGCCAGGCAGCTCGATCATGCCAGGCAAGGTCAACCCGGTTATCCCGGAAGCCGTGAACCAGGTCGCGTTCCAGATCATCGGCAACGACCTGGCCCTGACCATCGCGGCCGAAGGCGGCCAGTTGCAACTGAACGTGATGGAGCCGCTGATCGCCTTCAAGATCTTCGACTCGATCCGCCTGCTGCAGCGCGCCATGGACATGCTGCGCGAGCACTGCATCGTCGGCATCACTGCCAACGAAGAGCGCTGCCGTGAACTGGTCGAACACTCGATCGGCCTGGTCACCGCGCTGAACCCGTACATCGGCTATGAAAACGCCACCCGCATTGCCCGTATCGCGCTTGAAAGCGGCCGCGGCGTGCTGGAACTGGTGCGCGAAGAAGGCTTGCTCGACGAAGAAATGCTCGCCGACATCCTGCGCCCGGAAAACATGATTGCTCCGCGTCTGGTGCCTTTGAAGGCTTAACCGAACGCAGGCTCTTTTGAAGAGCACGCTCACCAGGTCGAGGGACTAGACACCTCTCACCTTTTGAGGGCTTGGGGATTTACTCCCTCAAGCCCTTTTTTTTAACTCTTTGGCAGGAAAAACGTCTTTTGTGGGAGCGAGCCTGTTCGCGATAAACGATAACGCGGTGCCTTTGACTGGACCGCAGCGCCTGCATCGCGAGCAGGCTCGCTCCCCCATGAGCCTGACTCGAAAAGTCGGGTATTTAAAAGCTTCGTTTCGTCGCTTGCACCACAATCGTGCAGACGGACGGCACTCTCCTAGGTATAGTGCCGGCCCTCTTCGCGTGAGCGGTCGTCGGTAACGAGGCCCAAACCCATGCGAAACCCGAACTAATAACAACCCGCGATATGGAACCGGAACGAACCTCGATCCACCTGTTATGCCATGCGAAAGCCGGTGTAACTCGATGTGTCCGGCCATCCAGTATTTGCACACACAAAAAATAGCGAGGAATAATCCATGCTCGAAGTCATCAACGACTTCCTCTCAGGGAAAGTACTGATCGTGCTCATTGTCGGGCTCGGTAGCTACTTCACGATCCGCTCGCGTTTCGTTCAGTTCCGCCATTTCTTCCACATGTTCGCGGTGTTCCGCGACAGCCTCAAAAGCAGCGCTGGCCAGCTCAGCTCGTTCCAGGCCCTGATGCTCAGCCTCGCCGGTCGCGTCGGTGCCGGTAACATCGCCGGTGTCGGCATCGCTGTGACCCTCGGTGGCCCCGGTGCCGTGTTCTGGATGTGGGTGACCGCGCTGGTCGGCATGTCCAGCAGCTTCTTCGAATGCTCCCTCGGCCAGCTCTACAAGCGCTGCGACTCCGAAGGCCAGTTCCGTGGCGGCCCGTCCTTTTACATTCAGCACGGCCTGCAGAAACGCTGGCTGGGCATGATCATGGCGTTCCTGCTGTTGATCACCTTCGGCTTTGCCTTCAACGGCCTGCAAGCCCACGCCGTGACCCACTCGCTGAACAACGCCTTCGGCTTCGACACCACTTACACCGGGCTGGCACTGGCGGTATTGCTGGGCCTGGTGTTCATCGGCGGTATCAAGCGGATCGCCAAAGTCGCTGACCTGCTGGTACCGGTGAAAACCCTGGCGTACATCGGCGTGACCCTCTACGTGATCGTGCTGCAGTTCGACCACGTTCCGGGCATGTTGATGACCATCGTCAAAAGCGCCTTCGGTCTGGACCAGGCGTTCGGCGGCCTGATCGGCAGCGCCATCGTCATGGGCGTGAAGCGCGGCGTGTTCGCCAACGAAGCGGGCCTGGGCAGTGCGCCGAACGTGGCCGCTGTGGCCTCGGTCGAGCACCCGGTCTCCCAAGGCGTGGTTCAGGCATTCAGCGTGTTCCTCGACACCTTCGTGATCTGCACCTGCACCGCGTTGCTGATCCTGCTGTCGGGCTTCTACACCCCGGGCTTCGAAGGCGACGGCATTGCCCTGACCCAGAACTCCCTGGCCGCCGTGGTCGGTGACTGGGGCCGGATCTTCATTTCGGTGGCCCTGTCGTTGTTCGTGTTCACCTCGATCCTCTACAACTATTACCTGGGCGAAAACAACCTGCGCTTCATGATGGGTGAAAACCGCAAGGCGCTGATCGGCTATCGCACGCTGGTACTGGTATTGATTTTCTGGGGTGCCATTGAAAACCTCGGCACCGTGTTCGCCTTCGCCGACATCACCATGACGATGCTGGCGTTCGTGAACCTGATTGCGCTGTTCCTGCTGTTCAAGGTCGGCATGCGCATCCTGCGTGACTACGATGACCAGCGCGCTGCCGGCATCAAGACCCCGGTGTTCGATTCGAGCAAATTCCCGGATCTGGACCTGGACCTGAAAGCCTGGCCAGCCAATCCGACAGCCGCCACTCCTACGGCGGCAGCAGAGCCGCAAGGCGTGACCGCAGCGCAACGCTGATCGGTAAAAAACCGGGCGCATCCTCTGCGCCCGGCGTGACACAGCTTGCGACCGGCGTCATGCTCGGTCGCAAGTTGTGGCAGCTTTTTCGAGGCTGCCATTCTGGTTCGAGCTTGAGACCCCATCGCTGCCACCGCGAGCAGGCTCGCTCCCCTATCGTTTTTGGAGAACCTCCATGAATTCCTCGACTTTTCCCGCTGCCCGGCACGTCATGGTGCTCTACACCGGCGGCACCATCGGCATGCAAGCCAGTGCCCACGGCTTGGCCCCGGCGTCCGGTTTCGAAGCGCGGATGCGCGAGTATCTGCACAGCCAGCCTGAACAGGTAGTGCCGCAGTGGCGCTTTCGCGAAATGTCGCCGCTGATCGACAGCGCCAATATGACGCCCGCCTACTGGCAGCAACTGCGTGAAGCGGTGGTCGATGCTGTTGATGTCCAGGGCTGCGACAGCGTGTTGATCCTGCATGGCACCGATACCCTGGCCTACAGCGCCGCCGCCATGAGCTTTCAGCTGCTCGGCCTGCATGCCCGCGTGGTGTTCACCGGCTCCATGTTGCCGGCCGGCGTGACCGACAGTGATGCCTGGGAAAACCTCAGCGGTGCGTTGGTTGCTTTGGGCCAGGGCCTGGCGCCGGGCGTTCATCTTTACTTCCATGGTGAACTGCTCGACCCGACCCGTTGCGCCAAGGTTCGCAGTTTCGGTCGTCATCCGTTCAAGCGGCTGGAGCGTCAGGGCGGCGGCGTGAAAGCGACTTGCGTACCGGCGCAGCTGAATTACAACCAGCCTAAACAGCTGGCGAAGGTCGCGGTGCTGCCGCTGTTCCCGGGCATCGGTGCCGATCAACTGGATGGCGTGCTCAACAGCGGTATTCAGGGGCTGGTGCTGGAATGTTATGGCAGCGGTACCGGGCCAAGCGACAACCCGGACTTTCTCGTCAGCCTGGAGCGAGCGCGGGACCAAGGCGTGGTGGTGGTCGCGGTGACACAATGTCATGAAGGTGGCGTGCAGCTCGACGTATACGAGGCGGGCAGCCGCTTGCGTGACGCCGGTGTGTTGTCCGGTGGCGGCATGACTCGCGAGGCGGCGTTTGGCAAGTTGCATGGGCTGCTGGGTGCAGGGCTTGAATCGGCTGAAGTTCGGCGGCTGGTCGAGCTCGACCTGTGCGGCGAACTGAGCTGACACAACACAAAACCCTGTAGGAGCGAGGTTTGCCCGCGAAGCTTTTGGCGCACTTGAGGACGCCTTCGCGGGCAAGCCTCGCTCCTACAGGGGCCATCAGGCATGTAACTTGCTCCCCTTCCGGCACGCCCAACGCTGGAAGCACCCATGCTCCACTCCCATCTCACCACCCTCAATGCCGTCTCCCTGGTGCTTGACACCTTCAAGGCCGAAGGCCTGTCCAGCGAAGCATTATTGGCCGGCAGTGGTATCAGCGCGGCGGATCTGAGCCGGGCGGATACGCGCATCACCACCAACCAGGAGATGCTGGTTTGCGCCAACGCCGTCGCGTTACGCCGCGATATCGGCCTGGAACTGGGCCGGCGGATGCACGTTTCGTCCTACGGCATGCTCGGGTATGCCTTACTCACCAGCGCCACTTTAGGTGACGCTTTGCGGTTGGCGCTGCACTATCCGGCGCTATTGGGAACACTGTTCGAATTGAGCCTGGTGGAAGACGACGAGCGCATCTGGCTCACCGCCGGCGACTATCGGGAAAATCCGGCATTGGCGCCGTTCAATGTCGAGTTTTGCCTGGTCTCGATGAAAGTCACCTGCGAAGACTTGCTCGGCCACCCTCTGCCCCTGCTCGGTGCCCGCTTCGAATACCCGGCGCCGGATTATCAGGCGCGCTATGCCGAGCGTTTCGACTGCCCTTTGCAGTTCGATGCCGTGTCCAATGCCTTTGCTTTCGACAAACGCTGGCTTGAACAACCTCTGCCTCTGGCCGACGCCATTACCCATCAGGCCATGGCCGAGCGTTGTCGCAAACAAAACACTGAGTTCACCGGGCGTCAGGCCTGGCTCGGGCGCATCCGCCAACTCCTCGCTTCGCAGCTCAACGCAGCCCCGGGCCTGGATGGGCTGGCCGAACAGATGAATTGCTCGGCGCGCACGCTGCGCCGACATCTGAAAGACCTTGGCTGCAGTTATCAGGAACTGCTCGATGAATTGCGCTTCGAGCAGGCCAAGCGAATGCTCTGCGAAGATCATCTGCCGATCTATCGGATAGCCGAGGCGCTGGGGTTCAGCGAGACCGCAAGTTTCCGCCATGCGTTTGTGCGCTGGAGCGGCGTGGCGCCGAGTCAGTTCCGGCCACACCGATAATCCCTGTGGGAGCGGGCTTGCCCGCGAAGAGGCCAGTACATTCGACGCATCTCCATTGACTGGACCATCGCTTTCGCGGGCAAGCCTCGCTCCTACAGGGGGCGGATGCGTCATCCGGGGGCACCGGTGTGCCATCAGGGGGCGAATTTCGGTCAAATCTTTTGGCCATATCGATCCCCTTTTGGCCTTTCCTGCCGTTCTCCCAAACGCCGCCCGCCGCAAAACTGTGTGCAACCGAATCAGCCTGCGGAGAACAAGAATGCTGACGATCTACTCACACGATCACCACCTGCATCACGGCCGTTGCGAATTGATGGACGGGCAATTGATGCCCTGCTTCGAAATGCCCTCGCGGGCCGACCATGTGCTGGCACGGGTACAGTCCCGCGATCTGGGCCCGATCGCGGCGCCGCAGGATTTTGGTCTCGAGCCGATCGCGCGCATCCATAGCCGCGACTACCTCGATTTCTTCAAAGGGGCCTGGGCACGCTGGACCGAGTTCAACACCGACGGCGATTTGCTGCCCTACACCTGGCCGGCCCGCACCTTGCGCCGGATCATGCCCACCAGCCTGCACGGTCAGCTCGGCTATTACAGCTTCGACGGCGGCGCACCGATTACCGCCGGCACCTGGCAAGCGGCGTATAGCGCGGCGCAAGTGGCGCTCACAGCCCAAGCGGAGATCCAGCGCGGTGCTCACACTGCCTTCGCCTTGTGCCGTCCACCGGGGCACCATGCCGCCAGCGATTTGATGGGCGGTTATTGCTACCTCAACAACGCCGCCATCGCCGCCCAGGCATTCCTCGATCAAGGCCACAAAAAGGTCGCGATCCTCGACGTCGATTACCACCATGGCAACGGCACCCAATCGATCTTCTACGAGCGCAGCGACGTGCTGTTTACCTCGATCCACGGCCATCCGGAAGCCGAGTTTCCGTTCTTCCTCGGTTACGAAGACGAACACGGTGAAGGACCGGGCGAAGGGTTCAACTTCAACTACCCTTTGCCCGCCGGTTCAGGCTGGGACCGTTGGAGCGCAGCGCTGGAACAGGCCTGCAAAGAGATTGAAAAGTACGGTGCCGACATCATCGTCGTGTCCTTGGGCGTCGATACGTTCAAGGACGACCCGATCTCCCAGTTCAAACTCGACAGCCCGGATTACCTGGCGATGGGCGCGCGCATCGCGGGCCTCGGCAAGCCGACACTGTTCGTGATGGAAGGCGGTTACGCGGTGGAAGAAATCGGCATCAATGCCGTGAACGTTCTCGAAGGTTTTGAAAGCGCCCAATGAGGAATCAGCACAAATGAATCGACTCACGCGTTTTATCGCCCCAGTGCTATGCGCCACCGTATTCAGTGGTGCCGTTCACGCCCAAGAGCGCACGTTGCGGGTGTACAACTGGTTCGACTACATCACCCCCAAAGCATTGGAAGATTTCAAGACCCAAAATCCCCAGACCAAACTGGTCTACGACATCTTCGACACCAACGAAGCACTGGAGGCCAAGTTGCTGACCGGCAACTCCGGTTACGACGTGGTGGTGCCGTCCAATGTGTTCCTCGCCAAGCAGATCGAAGCCGGCGTATTCCAGCCGCTGGATCGCAGCAAACTGCCGAACTGGAACCACCTCGACCCCAAGCTGATGAAGCTGATCGAAGCCAACGACCCGGGCAATAAATTTGCCGTGCCCTATATGTACGGGACCATTCTGATCGGCTTCAACCCGGACAAGGTCAAGGCGGCTCTGGGCGACAACGCACCGGTGGACAGCTGGGACCTGATCTTCAAGGAAGAGAACATCAGCAAGCTCAAGCAGTGCGGCGTGGCCTTGCTCGACTCACCGTCGGAGATCCTGCCCCTGGCCCTGCAACACCTGGGCCTGGACCCCAACAGCAAGAAGCCGGCGGACTACGCCAAGGCGGAAGCGCTGCTGATGAAGATCCGTCCACACATCACCTATTTCCATTCGTCCAAGTACATGGCCGATATTGCCAATGGTGACATCTGCGTCGCGGTGGGTTATTCCGGCAGCTTCTCCCAGGCCGCCAACCGCGCCAAGGAAGCCAAGAACGGCGTGATCGTCGACATGCGCTTGCCCAAAGAAGGCGCACCAATCTGGTTCGACATGCTGGCGATCCCCAAGGGCGCGAAGAACCCGGAAGACGCCTACACCTTCATCAACTACCTGCTGCAACCTCAGGTCATTGCACCGGTCAGCGACTTCGTCGGCTACCCGAACCCGAACAAGGACGCCACGGAAATGGTCGACCCGGCGATCCGCAACAACCCCAACCTGTACCCGACCGAAGCAGCAATGAGCACGCTCTACACCCTGCAACCGCTGCCGCGTGATGCCGAGCGTGCCCGCACCCGCGCCTGGACCAAGATCAAGTCTGGTACTTGAAGCACCATGAAAACCAAGACCCGCGCCATCGCGGGTCTTTTTTTGCCTGCGGTATTTATCTACCACCTGCCCCGGTTTGCGTCTGGGTACTGTCGGTTCGAAACGGCAGTACCTGCCCCCATTCGCCAACCGGTTCCTGACCATGACTGAAAACATCCGAACAACCGTTTCGCCCCCCATGTTGAATAAAAGTCGCCTGGTGGATCAAGCCAGCGGCGGTCCGTCACTTCATGATGCCGCTGCGCAATTTTTGCAAAATGCCTTGAAGAAATGCTTTCCCGAACAAAACATCGACCCCGACAAAGCCATGCTGGCCACGCCGATATGGCGCTCGCACGGAGACGATCTGGTTAGCCACGGCAACCACTTCGAATCACTGACTTATGCGCTGGCACGTCTGGCCTTTAAAAAAACCACAGCCAACTACATCGAGGGCGAACATTTCCTGACCCTGACGCCCCATGCCCGCGATCCCATCCATTTACCGGTCAGTATGGACGCGATCACCAGCCTGCTGAATGAACATGCCCCATCGCTGTTCCTGGCCTTCGAACAACGTCAGCTGGACTACTGGAATGAAACCGTCGGCCAGCTGCCGCGCTGGCAAACCCTTTCCAATACCTTGCAGGAGGCACTCGATGTTCAGTCGGTTACCGGCTGGGACGCGGATGAGTGCCGCCTCGCACGACTCGTTTCGCAATACCCTGACAAGGCGCTACGTCAGACCACCGACAGTGGGCTGTCTGATGTCCGCGCGTGCCTGCTGGATCTGGATGTCGGCTTCGAAATGGCAGAGGGCAACAGCACCCGACACTTGATGCTACCGGGCGCGCTGGTGCTGAACGCAACCATTGGCACCCGCGAACTGGTCGTGATGTACACCATCAGTAATGGCTACGAATCGTTCGATTCTCTGGAGCAACTGGGCATGGTCCTTCCCCAGCGAATCGACATCGATCTGAGCGGCCAAAGCCTGAAGTGGCGACTTTATGAACCCGAGGAAAACATCTTCGATGCCATGGTCTGGGCGCTGATAGGCATTCAGATTGATTCCATTGAGGCGCTCGATCCAGCCAGTCGCTCGCTGTTGGCCAGATTTTCTCCCCGGCGGGACGAAAGCACTACGATCAATGCCAAAGACAACGCACGCGTCGAACAGCTGGAAAACGCGATCCCCGAATGGCTATTGGCAGGCTCGCTCGACGATATCCAGGCCTACAGCGGCTACCTGACCAATCTGGGCTCTCTCAGAGGTCAGTCCGACAGCGGTGTCTTCAATGCCGAAGACATACCCCTCATCAATACCTACGCCCAGCAAAAAATGTGCGATGCCATCCTCGCCGACAAAACCGGCGAAGATGCAGCGGGCCTGCGCCTGAATGACATTCGGATCACTGTCACCCACAGCTTTGAAGCCGGCGGTTTCACCCTCCCCGACCCGCATAACCGACAGGTCGAAACCCTGGGTGAATTCGCGCTGCAAAATGTTCGACCGTACAGCGCGACAGTCGCCTATGCCGATGGCCAAGCCGCACCCGCCTGGATGACAGTGACGTTCCTGTTGCGTATGGCCAATGAGATCAACATCGGCGAAACCTACCCTCAGCTGATCAAGCGCACACTCATCGACGATCCGGTGCAGGCTCGGCGCCACAAGGCCCGTTACTGTCGTCAGTGGCCATTGCTGCTGCCGTTGCTGGCCCTGGAATACAAGCTCAAGCAACAGGGCGGGGTCGATGATCAGGGTTACCGTCAGGTCTGCCAACTGATGGAGTCGATCGAAACCAACGGGCCACTCGCCGAGTGGCCGGTGCAGATTCGCCCGCTGGCATTCATGCCCCATTATCGTCTTGGCAGTACGCCGGACACCGTCGCGAACATGTACATCATCGCCCCGCGTGCGGACTCGAGCGGCCCTTGCCTGCTTTATCAACCGTTGCTGGATCAACCATTGCGCCAGTTCCCTTCCGAACAGAACATGCTGTATGCGTTTTATCAGCCCGGCGAACTGCGCGACTCGATTCTGGCCTGGCTGCCCAACAGCACGTTGAGTTTCGAATACGCCCAATATGTGTTTTCCAGCGGTATACCCTCGCCCTGGACCATTACCGAACTGGCTTTCGAACCATTTATCCACCTCGACCTGACCGCTTCCGTCAACCTGACAAACACGCCGCTGAGCGGCGATATCCTGACGACCCTGTTCAATCGCAATAGCCAGGCAATGGCCGAGCTGGCCGACCGCCAATCGACCTCCAACGCCGAACGTCGCTGGGCGTTGCTGGCTGACAGCGGTTGGGCGATGTTCAGCGTGGCCGCCAATTTTCTCAGCGGTTCGGCGGGCACCGCGGTCTGGGTCTGGCAAAGCATCACCCAGATCCAGCAGGCGCTGGATGCCCATGAGCACGGCAACACGCTCGTCGAGTGGTCTTCGATCGGCGATGTCCTGTTGGCGCTGGGCATTTTGCTCATGCAACGGGTCGCGACGCGGCGCATTCGCTTCTCAAATCCCCTGGACGAAAATGCCTCGCAGCAACAGCCATACATGGACGAGCCTCTATTCACGGCCCCTTCCATCACCAAGCCGCCGACGGTCACCCATGACGCGACCCCGCTGAGTGCCGAACTGCCCGAAACGCACCTCTCCATCCTCGCGCCTGCCACGCTTGGCCGTATCAATGCAGGAGCGCGATTTTTACAGCAGATCAATCGATTCCAGGTCCCGGCGCCGAAGCTGCCCGTGGGTGCACAGGCCAACGCCAACCATCTGCATGAACTCACGGGAAAGCTGTACGCCAAGGTCGGTGAGCGATGGTTTCAGGTCAGCGCCGAAACGGACGAACCGGTATTCATCGTTGATCCGAACGACCCCGAGCGATCCGGTTTCAGTGTGAAATTCGACGAAGGCACAGGTCGATGGCACTGGGACCTGAAGCTACGGTTGCGTGGCGGCGGCCCGAGCGGGCGAATAGAAGCCCTGCGGCGCGAAAAAGCCCGGAAAAAGGACGAAGCATGGACCGCCCTGCATCTGTTCATTGCTCAGGAAGCGGCTGGCAAAGCCCGTTTGGAGGAGGCCTTGCAACACCTGGAGAACAACGACGTATCAGCGACGGAGTCCGATGCAGCCATAACCACTTACACCACAACCGCCAACGAGCTGGCCAATGGATATGCCCAGGCCCTGGAAAACCTGGAAAAATGGCGCGAAGCAGGCGGCGCGGGCGTGTTTTATCAGTCTCAGCTGATGCGCCTCACCATTGAGCAGCATCGCTTCCTCAGCAGCTGGCTGAGAATGAAGATGCGCGAGTATGCAAAAATCGTCGTGCCCCTGGTCAGCCAGTCCGAGCTTGCGAGCAGCCTGCCCCGCGCCACGCAGCTGGAAGCCGCACAGAAAGCCATAGTCATCAGCGATGAAATAATTGATCGCCTCGATCGCCTGCACACCTCGCTGGACACGTTGATGAGCAACACCGGCACGGCCCGCAAGATCGCCGGCGATCTGAAAAAATTACTGCCTTCTTTCTCCCGTTACGACCTTCAAGCCAATGAGATCGGCTTGTCCACCGAGCTTTGCCTGCACGAAGTACCCGACAGCAACATGAGTCAGGTACGTCAGCTTGTCGTGCAGATTTTCGACAGCGCGGCTGACGCGGGACACACCTTGCGCTCCACTGAAGCCGGGGCGCTGAATGTCGATCGGCTCACCACCCTCGTCGATCACCTGGCAGACGCCGAACGGCGCCTGCAAGAGCTCTCCATCACCTGGCCCGATCATTTGGAGCCGGTCCGATTCAAGCGCATTCAAACGTTGGTTGGTCAGTTACATAAAGTGGCGCGTAACCGTCTGCTCGACTCGCTTCCCGAGTCTGAAGAAGTACCGGTCGCAGCAATGAGCCGACTCGAACCGCTGCCCTCCACGTCCCGAGCCATCGGCAAGGCGAACAAATCCCGGCCACGAGGGAGTGAAGCGCCAAAGACACCTTCTACCGAAAATCCCGAGCCTGTCGAAGACATCCCCATCATCAAGGCGGCGACCCGGCGCCCAGTACAACCGGCGGTACTGGACGATGAAGGCATCATCGCCAACGCGATGTCTCAAACCGTTGAACTCGACGGGTTCATCAAACGTCTGCGCACCGACGCTCAGCGCCCCTCGCGCATCCCGGCGGACATGCAAGACCTGTTCGATCAACAGGCGACAAGATTTGAAAAAGCCGCCAATGACGTGGAGGCGGTACTGGCTCGCAGAAGAGCCGATTTCCCGGTGGGCAGCTTGAGCACGGAATTACGCGAGGGAGCCGCAAGGCTGCGACGCGAAGGCATCAATGTCTACAGCACCCTACTGATGGGACGCAAACCCCGGGAGGCCTATCTGAAATGGCTGAACGAACATGACCAGGTAGAGATCGTCAAAGACGAGCGCGGCCGCATCAAGACCAGGCAGCGTAAGGACTACTTCCAGGAATACCGGATTCTGGACAAGACACGCCAGAAAAAACCGTTGTGGGTCGCGCATTTCCATTACGACAACCTGACCGATCCAGATGATTTGTTCACGGCCGCTCATCTCAAATTCGCCGAGGGGTATCTGCAAGAGCTGCCAGCCAGAACACGCCAGGAACTGAATACCTTCGATGCGGTGGATAATGCGTTGCGCCGGATCGGCAATCCGCAGGTTCTGGATCTGTTTCTGAAACTTGAGCCGCAAGCGCCGGCAGGCACTGAAACCTGAAGAAATAGTCAACCGCCCCAGACATTGCGCAAACGGGCCAGAGCCGCCTCGATCGCCGGCTCTGGTACGGCGGCAAAACCCAACACCAACCCGGCTCGCTGATCCAGCGGCGTCTGCGAGTCGGGCAACCAGTAACTGCTTAAACCAATGACCTCGACCCCGACGCTTTCGGCTTGCTCGATCAACTCGCGTTCACGAGCCACGCTGCTCACCGAAACCGTCAAATGCAGCCCCGCGGCCACACTCGGCACACTTGCAATACCCTCAATGTTTGTCGGCCAATGGGCTAACAGACAATTGCGTCGACTCAGGGCAGCCCGGCGCATGCGACGGATATGCCGCTGGAAATGCCCGGCGGCCATGAATTCGGCCATCACCGCTTGGGTGCTCACCTCAGAATGCCGCACATCCACCGCTCGACGCTGGGCAAACGCCTCCACCAATCCGGGGGGCAATACCAGGTAACCCAGTCTTAACGCCGGGAAGGCGACCTTGCCGAAGGTCCCGACATACAGCACCCGCCCCTGTCGATCCAGTGCAGCCAACGGCGCCAGGGGTGCGCCGCTGTAACGGTATTCGCCATCGTAGTCGTCCTCGACAATCCACCCGTGGGTACGTTCGGCCCACGCCAACAATTCAAGACGCCGCGCCAGACTCATCACCACCCCGGTCGGGTACTGATGCGCGGGAGTGACATAAGCCAGACGACAATCGCCCAGGCTCGCCAATTCGGTGCAGTCGATGCCCTCACTGTCCACCGCTACGCCGTGCAATCGCGCGCCAGCCACCGCAAACGCGTGACCCGCCGCCCGGTACCCAGGATTTTCAATACCGACTCTGTCGCCAGGTTCCACCAGCAGCTGTGCACAAAGGCTAATTCCCTGTTGTGCGCCACTGGTGATCACAATTTGCTCAGCCGAGCACTGCATACCCCGTGAACTGCGCAAATAAGCGGCAATCAGGCCGCGCAAGCGCGCGTCTCCCGCCGGATCGCCATAACACAGCCGCTGTAAATCCGGTTTACGCCAGAAAGCCGCGTTCAGCTTGGCCCAGACCTCGAAAGGAAATAGATCAAAGGCCGGAACGCCGACCCGAAATGCCCGAGGTGGACCACTGGGAGGCAAGGCCAAATGGTTCTTTTCAATTCGCCCCAAAGCACCGCTGTGGATAACTTCACTGGATGAAACCCCAGGTAAATCCGGCGAATTTGTGGATAAGGCTGTGGGTAACCCTGTTGAAAACCCTGTGGATACTTTTGTGGATAATTTTTTTGCCGGTAACGCGGCTTGAGGCAATAGCGCGACGTAAGTCCCGTCGCCCACACGCCCCTCGATGAAGCCTTCTGCATAAAGCTGATCGTAGGCTCGGACCACGCTGTTCCGGGAAATCGATAACGCCGTCGCCAGATCGCGACTGGCCGGCAGTCGTGTGCCGCTGGCCAGTCGTCCGTCGAGTACGCGCATTCGCAGCGCTTGATAGAGCTGACGACTCAGGCCCTGGCGGCGATCGAGTTCGATACCCGCCGGGTTGAATAATGAGGGAAGCGGCGTGTTCGACATGGTAATGGACCTATGAAATTGGTCATTAATGGCTCTTACAACAGACCAATAGCCTGCCTAGGATGCAGGCATTCGCCAAGGAATATCTCCATGTATACGCCCAGCAATTTCGCCATCCATGATTTGAATGAGCTGCATCAGCACATCCTCGGCACTCGCCTTGGGGTTTTGGTCACCCACGGTGAGCAAGGCCTGCAAGCCAGTCATCTGCCGCTGCTGCTGAATGTCGACCACGGCCCGAATGGCACCCTCTACGGCCACTTTGCCAAAGCCAATCCGCAATGGAAGGAACTGCAGAACGGCGCTGAAGCGCTGGTGATATTTGCCGCTGCCGACGCTTATGTGAGCCCGGGGTTTTATCCGGCCAAAGCCGAACACGGCAAAGTGGTGCCGACCTGGAACTACGTGGCCGTACACGCTTATGGCCCGGGCGAAGTGTTCACTGATACCGACCGCCTGCGCGATCTGGTCGGCGCATTGACCGATCGCCATGAAGCCGGTCGTGCCCAGCCATGGAAGGTCGCCGATGCTCCCGCCGACTATATCGACGGCATGCTCAAGGCCATCGTCGGTTTTGCCTTGCCGATCCAGCGGCTGGAGGGCAAACGCAAGCTCAGCCAGAACCGTAATGCCGCAGACATCGCCGGTGTGCGCGAGGGATTGGCCGCCAGCCCTGATGTTCACGACCAGGCCCTCGCTCAATTGATGCAATAAGGAACGAACATGAATCAGATCGACATCCGCCAGGTTACCGCCGACGATCACGCCGCCTGGCTGCCGCTGTGGCAAGCCTACTTGCGCTTCTACAACACCGAATTGCCCGACGCAGTCACCCAAAGCACTTGGCAGCGCCTGCTCGATCCGAGCGAACCGACCCACGGGGCGCTGGCCTGGGCCGATGGCAAAGCGGTGGGCATGGTGCATTTCATCTATCATCGCTCGAACTGGAGCATCGAAAACTCCTGCTACCTGCAAGACTTGCTGGTAGCACCCCAAATCCGCGGCACCGGTGTCGGTCGGCAACTGATTGAATTCGTCTACACCACGGCCAAGGCAGATGGCTGCTGCAAGGTTCATTGGCTGACCCACGAAACCAACGCCACCGCGATCCAGCTCTATGAGCGCATCGCCGAACGTCCCGGTTTCATCCAGTTTCGCAAAGCCCTTTAAGGTTCAAGGAGAGCAGCATGTCGACTTCACTCGCCGACTGGAAAGGTGTTCCGCCGCCTTCGGTCCAACTGATCGAAGGGTGTTTCATTCGCCTGGAAAAGCTTGACCCGGCGCGTCATGCCGACGGTTTGTGGGAAGCCCTGGAAGGCCCGGGCGCGGATCCGAAGCTGTGGGACTATTTGCCTTACGGTCCTTTTCAGGAACGCAGCGCTTTCAACGATTGGCTGAACAATCATGCAGCCAACAGCGACCCGTACTTTTTCACGGTGATCGACCGCGCCAGCGGCGACGTGCAAGGTATTCTCAGCCTGATGTCGATTGTCCCGGCTCAGGGCCGCATCGAGATCGGCCATGTGACCTTCGGCGCAGCGATGCAGCGCTCACCGAAAAGCACCGAAGCAGTTTACCTGCTGGCCAGGGAATCCTTTGCCTTGGGTTACCGGCGTCTGGAATGGAAATGCAACAACGGCAATGCCCGCTCCAAGTATGCGGCGCAGCGGTTAGGGTTCACTTTTGAAGGGGTGTTCCGCCAGCACATGGTGGTCAAGGGGCAGAACCGTGACACCGCGTGGTATTCGATTCTGGATTCGGAATGGCCGGCGATTGGCGCGGGGTTCGAGCGGTGGCTGTCCGATGAGAACCAGACGGCATCGGGGCAGGTGAAAACGTTGACGGAATGTCGCGGGTGATTTTGTGATCGTTCCCACGCTCCTGCGTGGGAATGCAGCCACGGACGCTCTGCGTTCGATCCGGAAAGCGACGCAGAGCGTCGCGGGATGCATTCCCACGCGGAGCGTGGGAACGATCTTTCAAACCAGTTTCTGGGCGAGCACCGCAATATGCTCCGGCCCGATTCCGCAGCAACCACCCAAATGGCTGGCGCCGCGCTTCTGCCAATCAGCCGCCCATTGCAGGTAACCCGGCGGGTCCAGATCGTCGCGCAATGGGTCCAGACCATCATTGGCCGTGGCCTCTTTCGGCTGCGGCGGGAAGGCATTGGCGTACGCGCCGATGTGTATTTTCACCCCCAAGCGTTCGAAGGTTTCCCGTGCCGCATCAATGGCGGCGCCGATGACTTCCGGCTGGCTGCAATTGAACAGCAAGGTCTCGACGCCCAACCCAGCCGCCACCGCGGCGGCCTCGGTTACCGGTTCACCAGAACGCAGACGCGGCACTTCGTCGGTGTCTTCATCCTTCAAGGTAAACGACAGCCAGAACGGCTTGCCATCCTTCGGCAGACCGGCATGAATCGCTCGCGCCTCGACAATCGAACTCTGGGTTTCAGCCAGCCACAAGTCGACATGCGGCGCCAGGCCGTTGACCAGCGGGCTCAGCAGCTCAGTGACCCGCGCAGCATCAAACAGGTCCGGGCGATAGGAGCCGAACAATGGCGGCAATGACCCGGCCACGCGCACGGGCTTGCCCGCCGCATCGACCGCACGCCGGGCCAGCTCACCGGCCAACGCCGCGAGGGCCTGAGCCTCAGCGGCAAAACGCTCTTCGCCAATATGGAACGGCACCACCGCATAACTGTTGCTGGTAATCACGTTGGCACCGCTTTCAATATAAGCCGCGTGCACAGCCTCTACCGCTTGCGGTGCTTCACTCAAAGCCAGCGCCGACCACTCGGGCTGCCTGAACGGCGCCCCTCGGCGTTGCAGCTCACGACCCATGCCGCCATCCAGAATTACCGTGCTGCCTGCGCCCATATGCTTTTCACTCATAAGCTTATGAAAATAACTCACTATCAGAGTCGTTCTTATAACTATTTAATACGCACCGTACCGTTAATAACAACTTCTTTTTTTCAGGGATCAACTGTGAAATTTCAACCACTGCTGGCCCTGGGCCTGACGATTCTGGCGGCCTCCACCCAAGCCTTGGCGGGTGCCACTCTGGACCGCATCGAGCAGAAGAAAGAACTGGTCGGTGTGCTGATGGAAAGCTATCCACCGTTCTCGTTTCTCAACGATCAAAACCAGCTCGACGGTTTTGACGTCGACGTGGCCAAGGCGGTGGCGGACAAACTGGGCGTCAAGCTGCGTCTGGAAACGCCGTCCTGGGACGTGATCGCCGCCGGGCGCTGGAGTGGACGTTACGACATCTGCATCTGCTCGATGACACCGAGCAAGGCCCGCGCCGAAGTCTTTGACTTCCCGGTCGAGTACTACGCCTCCCCTGCCGTGATTGTGGTCAATGCCAAGGACGACAGCATTCACAGCGCCAAGGACCTGAGCGGCAAAAAAGTCGGCCTCACCAGCGCCTCCAGCTATGAAAGCTACCTGAACAAAAACCTGGTGATCGAAGGCGCCGAAGACATCCAATTGCAGTACCCGTTCGAGAATGTGCAAATCGCCCCGTATGACACCGACAACGTCGCCTTTCAGGATTTGGGCCTGGGCGCTGGCGTGCGTCTGGACGCGATTCTCACCAACCTGGTGACCGCGCAACCGCGTCTGAACGAAGACAAACGCTTCAAGCTTGCCGGTGAACCGCTGTATTCGGAGCCGAACTCGGTGGCCATCGAAAAAGGCGATGCGCAATGGGACGCCAAAGTGCGTGATGTGTTTGCCCAGTTGAAACAGGACGGCACCTTGAGCAAGCTGTCGCAAAAATGGATTGGCGCCGACATCAGCAAATGACTTCTTTCCCCAAACCTTCTCAGCCGCCGCAACCGGTGGCTGAGTCAATGCTGCAACGGATTTTCGGTTTCCGCACCCGGCTGTACCTGACCTGGGTGGCGATGTTCGGCTTGTTCGCGAGTTTCTTCCTGAGCTTCGACCTGAAGTTCTCGATCATCCTCGACAAACTGCCGAACCTGATCGGCCTGCATCTGGCGCCCAACGGCTTTGTGCAAGGCGCAGCACTGACGTTGTTTTTGTGCCTGTGTTCAATTGTGGCGTCGTCGCTGCTGGGCTTCATCACGGCTTTGGCTCGGCTGTCGAAAAGCGCGGTGGCGTTCGGTATCGCCAGCTTCTATGCCTCGTTCTTTCGCGGTACACCGCTGCTGATTCAAATTCTGCTGATCTACCTCGGCTTGCCGCAATTGGGCATCGTGCCGGGCGCCATCGCCGCCGGCATCATTGCCCTGTCGCTGAACTACGGCGCGTACCTGAGTGAAATCTTCCGCGCCGGCATCCTCGGCGTCCCCCATGGCCAACGCGAAGCGTCATTGGCCCTGGGCATGCGCGAAACCGTGATTTTCTGGCGCGTTACCCTGCCCCAGGCCATGCGCACCATCATCCCGCCCACCACCAACCAGTTCATCTCCATGCTCAAGGACTCGTCACTGATCTCGGTGATGGGGGTTTGGGAAGTGATGTTCCTGGCGCAATCGTATGGGCGCTCGAGCTATCGCTATATCGAAATGCTCACCACGGCGGCGATTATCTATTGGTTGATGTCGATTGGACTGGAGCTGATTCAGGCGCGGATGGAGCGGCATTATGGGAAGGCGTATTTGAGCCGTAGCCAGGTTTAAAGCAAAAGGATCGCAGCCTTCGTCAGCGCCTGCATCGGGCCGACTCGCACCTGTAGGAGCGGCCCAAGGCTGCGATCTTTTGATCTTTAATATGCGGCGATGCGATAGCCCTCTTGTCTTGATTCATTGTCAGAAAAAGCGTCAGCTCAAACAGATAAAAATAGCCCCCCTCAAATAATTGGCCATTTTCTACACAACCATCTGACACTCCCCGCAAGCCCGTCGGAAGCAGCTGACATCGGCACCTATAGCCTCCCTCCTAGAGTTTGGTCTCATCTCAAAGAGGCTGTACTCGATGCCCATTCAATACAAATTCCGACCACAACATCTGGCGCTGGCCATTACGCTTGCAATGGGTTGCATAGAAACCTCCAGAGCGCAGCAACCGGAACCCCAAGTCACTTCCGATGCGCCGACTCCCAAGTCTCGTAGAAAGCCACCTAAGCTAAATAAGCGCATCGTTGATCTTCCGGCGTCCAAGGAGGTCATCGAACCACATAAAAACCCTGATCGGTCCACAAACCGGTTGGATGAAGGACAGGCAACTCCGCCTGTTACAACTAAACCGCCTGCCGTTGAAGAACCCAAAGCCAGTCAAACAGCTCAGACTCCATCCAGCCCCACAAATACCGCCGTCACGCCCCTGCTCGCCTCCACCACCGAAACAGCCTCACCAGCCATCGACCAACTGAACAGCAGCCTGAACGCCAATCTCGCCAAGGCAACTCTGAACAGCGACAGCCCAATCAGCGCGAGCATGCTTTCGGCCATGCGCCAGCTGGATAGCGCCAGTGCCTACAGCAATCCCGGCAGGCGAAACAACACACCACGCTTGGCGGCCGGCGATGAAGCCACTGGCAGGGTCTGGTTACAAGCATTGGGTCATGGCGGCACACTGGATCGCAGTCATGGCAGCAGCGCCTTGCAACACGCAACCAAAGGTCTGGTACTGGGCGCGGATTGGGCGCTCGATGAACAGTGGCGTATAGGCGTGATCGGCGGACAATCGCAGACGCGCCTGGACGGCAGCCAACTGGACGGTGATCTGGACAGCTGGCATCTGGGCGCCTACGCCCTGCGCCAAAGTGGTCAGCTGGCTTTGCGCCTGGGGGCAACTTACGGCAACCATGATGGCAGCACCAAGCGTCGGGTAGCTTTCAACGGTTTCAGCGATCGTCCAAAAGGCAGCTACGACGCCAGCACGCAACAAGCCTTTACAGAGGTCGGTTACAACCTCGGCAGCGGCAACCTCAGCGCCGAGCCTTTTGCCAACCTTGGCTACCAGCGGTATCAGCGCGACAGCTATACCGAAAAAGGCGGTGCGGCGGCACTGCAGGTCCATGGGCAAACGCAGGACAACTTCAGCAGCACCTTCGGTCTGCGCCTTGCCCAGCTCAATACACTCGAAAACGGCATGCAACTGACGCCGCGATTCAGCGCTGGCTGGAAACATACCTACGGTAATGTCGACAGCAAAGCTCAGCAGCGACTGGTTACCGGCGGCAAGAATTACACCGTTGAAGGCGCGGCCCTGGATCGCGACAGCCTGACGCTTGATGCAGGGCTGGAGCTGGCGGTTTCGGCCCGGCATACGTTGGGTGTCGGGTACAACGGCGAGCTCGGCGATAACAGCCGCAGTCATGGCGTAATGGGACAGTGGCGGATGGCATTCTGATAAAGCCACTGACTTGATGCAGAACCTGTGCAAGCGAGCCTATGTGGCGGCGACCCTTGTCGGGAAATGGTATCGCCCCGTCGGATCGTGAAGTGCCCTGCGAAGTTGAACCGCTTTCAAAGGTTAACGACTACTTCGCAGCCGAACCGGGGCGAGCCCCCTCGCCACAGGTCGCTTCCACATCTGGCAGATGGAATAGCGCATAAAAAAAGGGGAGCACATGCCCCCCCGAGGTTTAAAGCGGTCTATCGAGGCTGTTAACTCAGCCTTCGATCTCGATCAGGATTTCGCCCGGGTTTACCCGGTCGCCCTTGGCCACATGAATGGCGGTGACTTTGCCGGCGATGGCCGATTGGACTTCGGTTTCCATCTTCATCGCTTCGGTGATCAGCACGGCCTGGCCGGCTTTCACGGTGTCGCCTTCCTTGACCAGCACATCGACGATATTGCCCGGCATGGTGGTACTGACGTGGCCCGGTGCAGTGGCTTGCTTGCGCTTGCTGCTGCCGCCGCCGACGAATTCGTTGAGCGGTTCGAACACCACTTCTTCCGGCATGCCGTCGATGGACAGATAGAAGTGGCGCTTGCCTTCGGACTTGACGCCGACACCGGTGATGTCAACGCGATAAGTTTCGCCGTGAACGTCAATGACGAACTCGGTCGGCACACCTTCGCCGCCGACCGACGCCACGCCGCCCGCTTCCGGAATAGGCAGCAGCACCTCTGGTACGAGGATGCCGGCAGCACGTTCTTCGAGGAATTTGCGGCCGATGTCCGGGAACATGGCGTAGGTCAGCACGTCTTCTTCAGACTTGGCCACCGCGCCGATTTCGGCACGCAACTTGGTCATTTCCGGCTTGAGCAAATCGGCCGGACGCACGTCGATCACTTCTTCGCTGCCGATCGCCTGACGGCGCAGTTTTTCGTTCACGGTGCCCGGCGCTTTGCCGTAGCCGCCTTGCAGGTAGAGCTTCACTTCATTAGTGATGGTCTTGTAACGCTCGCCGGCCAGCACGTTGAAAAATGCCTGGGTGCCAACGATCTGCGAGGTCGGCGTTACCAGCGGCGGGAAGCCGAGGTCTTCGCGAACGCGAGGGATCTCCGCCAGCACTTCGCTCATGCGGTTCAGCGCGCCCTGCTCTTTCAACTGGTTGGCGAGGTTGGAAATCATCCCGCCCGGAACCTGGTTGACTTGAACGCGGGTATCGACAGCGGTGAATTCGCTTTCGAATTGGTGATACTTCTTGCGCACGGCGTAGAAGTACAGGCCGATCTCCTGCAACAGCTCCAGGTCCAGGCCGGTGTCGTATTCGCTGCCCTTAAGGGCGGCGACCATCGATTCGGTGCCCGGGTGACTGGTGCCGGAAGCGAAGCTGGAAATGGCGGTGTCGATGTGGTCGGCGCCGTTTTCGATGGCCTTGAGTTGGCACATGGTGGCCAGGCCAGCGGTGTCATGGGAGTGAATGAACACAGGCAGCGATTGTTCGGATTTCAACGCTTTAACCAGTTCGCCAGTGGCATACGGGGTCAGCAGGCCGGCCATGTCCTTGATCGCCACGGAATCGCATCCCATGGCTTCCATTTGCCTGGCTTGTGCCACGAACGCGTCAATGGTGTGCACTGGGCTGGTGGTGTAGGCGATGGTGCCCTGAGCATGTTTGCCGGCGGCTTTCACCGCTTCGATGGCGACTCGCAGGTTACGCACGTCATTCATCGCATCAAAAATGCGGAACACATCGATGCCATTGACCGCAGCCTTGGCAACGAAGGCTCTGACCACGTCGTCGCTGTAGTGGCGGTAGCCCAGCAGGTTCTGGCCACGCAGGAGCATTTGCAGACGCGTGTTAGGCAATGCGGCGCGCAGCTGGCGCAGACGCTCCCACGGGTCTTCTTTCAGGAAGCGGACGCAGGCGTCGAAGGTCGCGCCGCCCCAGCATTCCAGCGACCAGTAGCCGACTTTATCGAGCTTGTCGCAGATCGGCAGCATGTCTTCGGTGCGCATGCGGGTGGCGAGCAGCGATTGGTGGGCGTCGCGCAGGATGGTGTCGGTAACAAAGATCTTCTTGGACATTCTTATCTCCTCATAGCGACAAGCTTCAAGCTACAAGCCGCAAGAAAAAGCCGATCTGCTTCTACTTGCAGCTTGCTGCTTACAGCTTGCCACTGCATTCAAAGGCCTGCGTGGGCGGCGATGGCGGCGGCGATGGCCAGGGCCAGCTCTTCGGGTTTGCGCTTGATCGAGTAGTTGGTCAGTTCCGGGTGGCTTTCAACGAAGCTGGTGTTGAACTGGCCGCTACGGAATTCCGGATTACGCAAGATTTCCTGGTAATACGCGGCGGTGGTCTTGACCCCTTGCAGACGCATGTCGTCCAAAGCGCGCAAGCCACGGTCCATCGCCTCTTCCCAGGTCAGCGCCCAGACCACCAGTTTCAGACACATGGAATCGTAGAATGGCGGAATGGTGTAGCCGGTATAGATCGCTGTGTCGGTACGTACGCCAGGACCACCGGGCGCGTAGTAACGAGTGATCTTGCCGAAGCTGGGCAGGAAGTTGTTTTTCGGGTCTTCGGCGTTGATCCGGAACTGCAATGCGAAACCACGGTGCTGGATGTCTTCCTGTTTCACCGAAAGCGGCAGGCCGGAGGCGATGCGAATCTGCTCGCGTACGATGTCGATGCCGGTGATTTCTTCAGTGATGGTGTGTTCCACCTGCACCCGAGTGTTCATTTCCATGAAGTACACCTCGCCCTCGGCGAGCAGGAACTCCACGGTGCCGGCATTCTCATAACCTACGGCTTTGGCAGCGCGCACCGACAGGTCGCCGATGTAGGCGCGCTGTTCCGGGGTCAGTTGCGGGCTCGGGGCGATCTCGATCAGCTTCTGGTTGCGACGCTGGATCGAGCAATCACGCTCAAACAGGTGCACCACGTTGCCAAAGCTGTCACCGAGAATCTGCGCTTCGATGTGTTTCGGATTGACGATGCATTTTTCCAGGAACACTTCCGCCGAACCGAACGCCTTGGTGGCTTCGGAAATTACCCGCGGAAAGGCTTGTTCTAGTTCTTCGCGACTGTTGCAGCGACGAATGCCGCGTCCGCCACCCCCTGAGGTGGCCTTGAGCATGACCGGGTAACCGATGCGATCGCCCTCGGTCAGGGCTTCTTCGATACCCGACACGTTGCCTTCAGTGCCCGGAGTGACCGGTACGCCAGCCTTGATCATGCTGCGGCGAGCTTCAGTCTTGTCGCCCATGCGGCGAATCACTTCAGCCGCTGGACCAATGAATTTGATACCGCGTTCGGCGCAGATATCTGCCAGTTCGGCATTTTCCGAAAGAAAGCCGTAGCCGGGGTGCAGCGCATCGCAACCGGTTTCCACTGCCAGGTTCACCAGCTTGCGCGGGTTCAGGTAGCCGGCCAGGGGCTCGGCACCAATGCTGTGGGCCTCATCCGCACGCTTGACATGCAAGGCATGGCGGTCGGCGTCGGAATAGATCGCGACCGAGCGAATGCCCATCTCGGCGCAGGCACGCACGATTCGTACGGCAATTTCACCACGGTTGGCGATCAGGATCTTTTTTATCACTTGGAGGTTCCCTTGAGCCGGTGATACCCACGACCTGTCACACCAGGTCGACGCGTGACCAAATGTTTCAATTCGGTCGCAGGTCCACACTAGCTCTCACAAGGGATTAACAAAAATGAATAATAATTGGGTTACACATAAGCAAAGACTTATAGTTAAGGCATCAGCCTTCGCTCAGGGTCTCTAGAAAATGCGTAAGTCATTGATGCGTATGACATTGCGTCAATTGCAGATCTTCAATGAGGTGTGCGACTTAAGGTCCTACAGCCGTGCAGCCGACGAAATGTCTCTCACACAACCTGCCGTGAGCCTACAGATTCGTCAACTCGAAGAGCTGATCGGTCAGCCGTTATTCGACTACGTCGGCAAAAAACTCTACATGACCGAGGCCGCCGAAGCCCTTCAACGCGCCAGCCGAGACATTTTCGGGCGCCTGGAAAACCTCGATATGCAGCTGTCAGACATGCAAGGCTCATTGCAGGGCCAACTGAAACTGGCGGTGGAATCCAGCGCCAAGTATTTCGTACCGCACCTGTTTGCTGCTTTCAAACGCCAGCATCCCGAAGTGAACCTGCACCTGACGGTGGTCAACCGTGGCCAAGTCATCCGGCGCCTGTCGGATAACCGTGATGATCTGGTAATCATGTCGATGGTCCCACAGGACATGGGGCTGGAATTCCTGCCGTTCCTCAATAATCCGATCGTCGCGGTGGCACCGCCGGATCATCCGTTGTGCCACATGGGGCCATTGCGCTTGCAAGATCTGGAACCCTACACGCTGCTGTTGCGTGAACCCGGCTCCGGCACACGACTGGCATGCGAAGAGTACTTCAAAGAGAAGCGCGTGCATTTCACCCAGATCCAGGAGGTGGCTTCGGCTGAAGCGCAGCGTGAATGCGTATTGGCGGGTCTGGGCCTGGCGCTGTTGACGCGCCATGCCCTGAACCTTGAATTGGCAACCGGGGGATTGATCGAGTTGCCAGTCGAAGAGCTGCCGCTGTATCGCAGCTGGTGCCTGGTACAGGCCAAGGCCAAACGGCTGTCACCGGTGGCCCACGCCTTCCTTGCATTTATTCGCAGCGAGCGGATACAGATCAGCGCGCTGGTTGAGCGTTTCGACGGGAAGTTGCGGGAGCCGCCTGCCAGTAATTGAGTTCCAGATCGTCAGGAAACTCGCCAATTTCGGCCAGAAGCTGGCGGCGTTCGCTACGATCTTCGATCGCACGACGAAATTCCATGCGGCGCTGATCTTCTTGCTGACGGCGGGTTTTGACGGCGCTGTTGCGTTCTTCGTAGGGCTGAGCCATTTCGAGTCTCCCAAGGCGAGTACGGGAGTTTCAAGATAGGCGCCAGGGATGACGGTTTGGCGGCTTGTAGGTTACAGACTGATGAAATTCATCAAATGTGGCGAGGGGGCTTGCCCCCGTTGGGTCGCGTAGCGGCCCCAAAGTGTTTGCGCCTGCTGCGCAGCCGAACGGGGGCAAGCCCCCTCGCCACAAGGTCCGTGACAGTCTTGAATCAATCGTCCAGCGCTTTCACCGATTTGGGCGACAGCCGCAAACTGCGAAGGCTGCGTTTGACGCTTTTCAGGTGATTGACCAGGCTCGGACCGCGAGCCATGGCCACGCCCATCGCCAGCACATCGATGACTACCAGATGCGCAATGCGCGACGTCAGCGGCGTATAGATTTCGGTGTCTTCATGCACATCGATCGCCAGGTTGACGGTCGACAACTCGGCCAACGGTGTCTGGCTCGGGCACAACGTGATCAGCGAAGCGCCGCTCTCGCGCACCAGATTGGCCGTGATCAACAGATCCTTGGAACGCCCCGACTGGGAAATGCAAATCGCCACGTCGCTCGGCTTCAAAGTGACCGCCGACATCGCCTGCATGTGCGGGTCGGAATATGCCGCTGCCGTCAGCAGCAAACGGAAAAACTTGTGCTGGGCATCCGCCGCCACTGCGCCCGACGCACCGAAGCCATAGAACTCGACACGCTGAGCCTGAGACATGAGCGACACCGCCCTCTGCAACTCCACCGGATCGAGTTTCTCGCGAACCTCCATCAGCGTATGCAGGGTGGTGTCGAAGATTTTCAGGCTGTAATCGGCGACTGAATCGTCTTCATGGATCGCGAACTGCCCGAAGCTCGCGCCAGCCGCCAGGCTCTGCGCCAGTTTCAATTTTAAATCCTGGAACCCGGAGCAACCGATGGCGCGGCAAAACCGCACGATGGTCGGCTCGCTGATGCCCACGCTGTGGGCCAGATCGGCCATGGAGCTGTGCATCACCGCCGCAGGATCAAGCAGCACGTGGTCGGCGACTTTGAGCTCCGACTTGCGTAGCAGGTGGCGGGACTGGGCGATGTGTTGCAGCAGATTCAAGGGGCTGGACTCTTTGTTATAGGCAGGTGCCGGGGATGTAGCACGCTTGTAGTTATACTACATGAATCGGCTTTTTGCCTGCTCAATGCGTAACTCGATGTCCCCATTTCATGCGACATGCGCTCCATGTAGCCCCCTCGGCCCTTGTGGCAGCTGATGAAGCCAGCTGCTACAAAGGATCGGCGTCGCGTCGTAAAAGCTCCACCAGGTTGGCAGCCTCGACCGGCCGACTGATCAAATACCCCTGCACCTCATCGCAGCCCTCGGCTTTCAGAAACTCCAACTGCTGCGGCCGCTCCACACCTTCAGCCACCACTTTAAGTGACAGGCCATGGGCCATGGCGATGATCGCCCGGGTGATCGCCGCATCCTCACTGCTCTCCCCCAAACCGCGGATAAACGCCTGATCAATCTTCACGTAGTCCACAGGGATGCGCTTGAGATAGCTAAGAGACGAATAGCCAGTACCAAAATCGTCGATCGCCAGTTTCACCCCAAGGTCGCGCAACTGCTGGAAGGTCGCAATGATGTGCTCGACGCTGTCCAGCAACTGGCTTTCGGTGAGTTCCAGTTCCAGGTGGTGCGGCGCCAGACCGGTTTCCTCCAGCACCTGGCGCACCAGGCTGACCAGTTTCCCTTGACGCAGTTGATGCACCGACAGGTTGACCGACACCCGAATCGGCTGCAGGCCCTGACGCTGCCACTCGCAGGCTTGCCAACAGGCCTGGCGCAGAACGAACTCGCCAATAGCGCCGATCAACCCGGTCTCCTCGGCCAGACCGATGAAATCCCCCGGTGGTACTTGGCCCAGCGTCGGATGATGCCAGCGTACCAACGCCTCGGCGGCATTCAGCCGGCCGGTGGCGAGGCAGAGTTTCGGTTGATAAAACACTTTCAACTGTTTGTCTTCGATGGCTTTGCGCAGCTGGTTTTCGAGCTGCAAACGCTCGAGCGTGCTGGCTTGCAGGCTGTCGGTATAGAACTGGAAGTTGTTGCCGCCCAAGTGCTTGGCGTGCTGCATGGCCATGTTCGACTGGCTCACCAGCGCGGAAATCTCCCGCGCAGTGTCTGGCAACAGGCTGATGCCCATGGACGCGCTCATCACCAGCTCATGCCCGTCGACGGTAATCGGCAAACACAGCTTGGCCGACAAACGGGTTGCCATGCGCGCCAGGCTCGACAGGTTGCCATAGGCATCGAACAGCACCGCAAATTCATCGCCGGACAACCGGGCGATGGTGTCCGCTTCCGGCAGCGCATTGACCAGGCGCCGGGCCATTTTCTGCAACAGCTGATCAGCGATCTCGTGGCCGAGGCTGTCGTTGAGCAGCTTGAATCGATCCAGATTGACGTGCAGCAATGCCAGGCTGCGCCGACCGCCCTGACGCACGCGCTGATGAGCCTCGTGAAGCCGTTCGCGGAACAAGGAGCGGTTGGCCAACCCCGTGAGCTCGTCGTAATGAGCCAGGTAACGCATACGCTCTTCAGACTCCCGCCGAGCAGACAGATCGGCGAAGAAGCCAACAATATGGCTTACTTTTCCCCGTGAATCGCGTACGACGTTCAGTTGTAGCCATTGCGGATACAACTCGCCATTCTTGCGCGTTTCGACCAACTCGCCCTGCCAGCTGCCGTGCTGCTCCAGCGCCTGACGAATCGCCACGTAATGCCGACGGGCGTCACGGCTGCAAGGTAACTCGACCACATTGCGCCCGAGCATGTCGTCGATCTCATAGCCAGTCACCCGACTGAAGGCCTGATTGGCGGCTATTAGCGCATAACCAGGATCAAGAATGACGATGCCCTCGCTGGCGGCCTCGAACACCATCGCCGCCAATTGACGCTGTTCTTCCTGTCCCTTGCTGGCACTGATATCGCGTCGGGTGCCGACCATACGGATCACCCGGCCGTTTTCGCTACGCTCGACCGCTCGACCACGGTCTTCGATCCAGACCCAATGGCCATCGCTATGCCGTACCCGATATTCGATCTGATAATCCTCGCTGCGACCTTTCAAATGCTCGACCAGGGCGCGCCTGAGGGACGGCAAGTCTTCGGGATGCAGACGAGGCTTGAGGTGGCTGAGCATCGCCGTGACGTATTCCGGCTCCAGCCCGAACAGCTCTTGCAATTGGGTGTGATGGACTTCGTCTGTCTGCAGGTTCCAGTCCCACAACCCGAGTTCGCTCGCTTTCAACGCCAGCGCCAGTCGTGCCTCGCTCTTGCTCAGGGCCTGGTTGGCGGCGTCCAGCTCCAGACTGCGCTGAGCGACCCGGTTTTCGAGGTCGACCTGGGTTTCACGTAACTCGTCTTCAGCCCGGCCGCGCTGGTCGACTTCCCTGGCCAATTCGTGGTTGAGCTGATCGCTGCGACGTTGCGCCTGCTGCAAATGCTCGATCAGGGCTTGATTTTGAAAGCGCCGCAACAACCCCTGGTTGATCAGCCGATTGACCTGCCAGGCAACCACGCTCAACGAGCCCAGCAAAATCAGCCCGAACCAGCCCCAGCCCTGTTCCTGCTCATCGCCGCCCCAGAACAGATAGCCAATGGCCGGCAAAAGGCAGGGCAAGGTAAAGGATAGAAAGGCCGGCAGGCTCACGGCATAAGCGACGCTGGCCGAGAGCGCCGCGGCACCGATCAGGCCGAACACCCAGGCTTGCTGCATGAAATTGTCCGCGGGCACCAACGCGATGCCGGCACCGGCCAGGGTCAGGCCAGTCATGGCAGAGCCGAGCATGAACATGCGACGCCAGACCGGATGGGCCTGGCGGTGAGGAATCGCCGAATCGAAAGCCGCGACCTGGATCACCCGCAACGCCACCAGTGACAATAACCAGATCAACCAGACGCTGACCACGAAGTAACGCTGGGGGCTCCAGAGCAATCCGACGCACACCAGACCGTTGGTCAGCATGAACAGCGTAGGCAACAGTGAGCCCTGATACAGCAGGCGCGTGCGTTCGACCGCCATCTCCATGGCGTACTGTTTGCGGATAATCCGGGGCTCCACAGAGGGGCCCGACAGGTCGGAGCGGAGGATCATAGGCAATATTTTTGTTCTTATTAGTGAGCATGCGAGCCCGAATTGTGCACGGAGCATACACAAGCAAATGCCCGGACCAAACAGTCCAAGGTCATAAAATAGACGAAAGTTGGAACCGTCCGTCCCGGTTTAAAAGCCGCCAGACAAGCCCTGCCAACGCTTGCAGCCGGTGACTGACCGGTCGTCATCGGCGCTTCTTTCATCGGCTAATGCAAAGCTCGGTTTGCCCGGGCTGACGGCGCACCCTAGAATGCCCCGATGCGCGATGATCTCTCCCTTCTGCTGAACTCCCTCAACGATGCCCAACGTCAGGCCGTAGCTGCCCCCGTGGGTCGTCAGTTGGTCCTGGCCGGTGCTGGTTCCGGTAAAACCCGAGTGCTGGTGCACCGTATCGCCTGGTTGATCCAGGTCGAAAACGCCTCGCCCCACTCCATTTTGTCGGTGACCTTCACCAATAAGGCTGCTGCCGAGATGCGTCACCGCATCGAGCAGCTGATGGGTATCAACCCCGCCGGCATGTGGGTCGGCACTTTCCACGGCCTGGCGCACCGCTTGCTGCGGGCGCACTGGCAGGAAGCCGGCCTGAGCCAGACCTTCCAGATCCTCGACAGCGACGACCAGCAACGGCTGGTCAAGCGGGTGATCCGCGAGCTGGGCCTGGACGAGCAACGCTGGCCGGTCCGACAGGCCCAGTGGTTCATCAACGGGCAGAAAGACGAAGGTCTGCGTCCGCAACATATTCAAGCCAGCGGCGATCTGTTCCTGGCGACCATGCGCAGCATTTATGAAGCCTATGAGGCTGCTTGCCTGCGCGCCGGCGTCATCGACTTCTCTGAGTTGCTGCTGCGTGCCCTCGATCTGTGGCGCGATCACCCGGGCCTGCTCGCCCATTATCAGAAGCGCTTCCGGCACATTCTGGTGGACGAATTCCAGGACACCAACGCCGTGCAGTACGCCTGGTTGCGTCTGCTGGCCAAGGGTGGCGACAGCCTGATGGTGGTCGGCGACGACGATCAGTCGATCTATGGCTGGCGTGGCGCAAAAATCGAGAACATTTATCAGTATTCCGACGACTTCCCCGATGCCCAGATCATTCGTCTGGAGCAAAACTACCGCTCTACCGCCGGGATTCTCAAGGCCGCCAACGCCCTGATTGCCAACAATACCGGGCGCATGGGCAAAGAGTTGTGGACCGATGGCGGCGAAGGCGAAGCGATCAATCTGTACGCGGCGTTCAACGAACACGATGAAGCACGCTACGTGGTTGAAACCATCGAAAGCGCGCTGAAAACCGGCTTGGCTCGCAGCGATATCGCGATTTTGTACCGCTCCAACGCCCAATCGCGCGTTTTGGAAGAAGCCTTGCTCCGTGAGCGCATTCCGTATCGCATTTATGGCGGTCAGCGCTTCTTCGAACGGGCAGAAATCAAGAACGCCATGGCGTACCTGCGTTTGCTGGAAGGCCGTGGCAACGATGCGGCCCTGGAGCGTGTGATCAACGTTCCGGCCCGTGGCATTGGCGAAAAAACCGTCGAAGCGATCCGCGATCATGCGCGCCACAGCCATGTGTCAATGTGGGAGGCCATGCGTCAGCTGGTGGCCAACAAAGGTCTGACCGGTCGCGCTGCGGGTGCCATAGGGGCATTTATGGAGCTGATCGAGGACCTCGCCGCCAAGTGCCTGGAAATGCCGCTGCACTTGATGACCCAAACCGTGATCGAGCAGTCGGGGCTGATTGCCTACCATCAGGCGGAAAAAGGCGAGAAAGGCCAGGCCCGGGTAGAAAACCTTGAGGAACTGGTCAGCGCCGCGCGCAACTTCGAAAACCCGGAAGAGGATGAAGAACAGTCGCCACTGTCAGCATTCCTCGGTCACGCCTCGCTGGAGGCCGGAGACACCCAGGCCGACGAACACGAAGACAGCATTCAGTTGATGACCCTGCACAGCGCCAAGGGCCTGGAATTCCCTTACGTGTTCCTGGTGGGCATGGAAGAAGGCCTGTTTCCGCACAAGATGAGCCTGGAAGAACCCGGCCGTCTTGAAGAGGAACGCCGCCTGGCCTACGTCGGTATTACCCGGGCGATGCAGAATCTGGTGCTGACCTATGCTGAAACCCGACGCCTGTACGGCAGCGAGACCTACAACAAGGTGTCGCGTTTCGTACGTGAAGTGCCGAAAGGCCTGATCCAGGAAGTGCGGCTGTCCAACAGCGTCAGCCGTCCGTTCGGCGGTGGCCAGCAGCAGAGCTCCAGCAGCCTGTTCGGCGGCAGCGAGATCCCGGACACCGGGTTCAGCCTTGGTCAGACTGTGCGGCATTCGGTGTTCGGCGATGGGGTGATCCTGAATTTCGAAGGCGCCGGTGCTCAGGCGCGGGTGCAGGTGAACTTCAGCGAAGGCAGCAAGTGGTTGATGCTGGGTTACGCCAAGCTGGAAGCGGTATAACGCTGAAAAGATCGCAGGCTTGGCCAGCTCCTACAAGGAATTCGCGTACCCTGTAGGAGCTGCCGAAGGCTGCGATCTTTTTCCAAGGCCGCCCAGGCATCCTTCCTACAGAACTTATCCACTCGTCCTACAGACCAACGTTAACAAGTCTTATTGCATGATCGGAAGCTGAACACTACCTGTCAGGCAAAAGCCCGAAACACTCTGCCGCTAGCCAGCAACACTTCAGCTGTGCAACATGGCGCGCGTGCCTTCCACAAATGGGAATTCCCTTTATGAAACGTTTTCTTAGCATCGCCATGGCGTTGTGCATTGGCCTGACGATGAGCCTCGACGCCAATGCCGCCAAGCGCTTTGGTGGCGGCAAGAGCTCCGGCGCTGCGCCGACTCACCAGACCAGCCAGATGGCTCCTTCTTCTCCTGCTGGCGGCGCTGCTGCCACTGCGGGCGCGGCCGGTGCTGCTGGCGCCGCCACCAAGGCCAGCGGTGCTTCGCGCTGGCTCGGCCCTCTGGCCGGTATCGCCGCCGGTGGCCTGCTGGCCTCCATGTTCATGGGCGATGGCTTCCAGGGCATGCAGATCTTCGACATCCTGATCATGGCGGTCATCGCCTTCCTGGTCTTCCGTTTCATCGCCGCCCGTCGTCGCAAGCAGCAGGAGCACATGGCTCCAGCCGGCGCGCCGATGCAGCGTGAAATGTTCGAACAGAAACCAGCAGCCATGGGTTCGATCTTTGGCGGTTCGGCAGCACCGGTTGCCGCTCGTCCGGTGATCAACGCGCCAGCCTGGTTCAACGAAAACAACTTCATCGAAGCGGCCCGCAACCATTTCCAGTCCCTGCAGCAGCATTGGGACGCCAACGAAATGGACAAGATTGCCGAGTTCGTGACTCCGCAACTGCTGGAGTTCCTCAAGCGCGAACGTGCCGATCTGGGCGACGGCTTCCAGTCGACCTACATCGATAACCTCCAGGTACAACTGGATGGCGTTGATGATCGTGCGGACAAGACCATCGCCACCCTGACCTTCAGCGGCGTGTCGAAGTCCTCGCGCTTTGATCAGGGCGAAGTATTCAGCGAAAGCTGGAACATGGAACGTGCACAAGGCGAAAACCAGCCTTGGCTGGTGGCCGGTATCCGCCAGAACGGCTGATCACTTCCCGCGTTTCACCTGTTGTAATAAAACCCCGGCCCCGGCCGGGGTTTTCTATTTCGCGGTTGCATCTATAGCGAGCTACTGTATAAACCGCCCCAACTAAACCGCGCCATCAAGCAAGAGGATCCCGGACGTGGAAGAAATCATCGAACAACTGCGTGAAGCCAACGAACCGGTACCGGTCCCCTTGGAGTTGCCCGACGAAGATCAGATTGTGGAAATCGAAGAGCAATTGTTCATCGACATCCCGTTCGTCTTCAGAGAATTTTTGCTGACCGTCAGCGACGTGGTCTATGGCAGCCTGGAGCCAGTGACCGTCACCGATCCGCAGTCCCACACCTACCTGCCAGACGTTGCCGCCAACGCCTGGGACGCCGGCGTTGATCGCAGCCTGATTCCGATCTGCCAGGACGGCGATAACTACTACTGCGTTGAAGAAGATGGCACCGTGGTGCTGTGGCTGGCCGAAGAAGAGTTGCTCGCCGAAGAAACCTGGGAATCGGTATGGCACTGGGCGCGGGACGTCTGGCTGGAAAGCTGATTTACCCTGCACCACTTTTTTGTAGCAGCTGGCGCAGCCTGCGTCCGGCTGCGAAGCAGTCGGAAATACCTGCGACTCGGTTAACCTGAAAAAACCTCGGCGCCTGACTTGCGACTGCTGCGCAGCCGAACGCAGCCTTTGGCAGTTGCTACAAGTGCAAGGTGCTACAAGTGCAACGTCAGTGCCTTGATGAATCGTTGTGATTGTCCAGCGTTTCCAGCAAGGCCGCCTGCATTCGCGCATGCACGCGGGTGAACCAGCGCCAGAGCAGCGCCGCCACCACCGCCGCGACTATGACGATCAGCACCAGCAACTTGTTGGTCGGCAGAATACTGGCCGACAAGGCTGCCAGCAGCAGGAAAATCATTAACAACGAGAGGATCGGAATCACTTCGGCGATCACCCGACGCACTCGCTGCGTGTGGCGGCCGGCCATTTCCGGCTTCACACCCATCTCTGCCAGCAGCATCGACAGCGCCTTGAGCTTGCGATAAGCGGCTATCAGGAACGGCTGCGACAACAGTAACGCCCCGCCCCAGATCAACGCTTTCTGCCAGCTCGGCTCACTTATCCAGCCTTGCAGGTAAACAGACATGCGTTCGGCAAAGAACGCGCCCGAGAGAAAGATTGCGATCACCAGCGCCAGATTGATCCCTACCTGCAACAGAACCCGCCGAATCATCGACGCCAACAGCGCGCGCTCGCCCTGAGGCTGAATACTGCGCAGCCATTCGCCGTACATCCCCAACACACGACCCAGGCGTTGCGGCATCACCGCAGCAAGCCTGATCGACAGCGGATCGGCCGCGCGAATCAGATACGGCGTTAACAGCGTGGTGATCACCGAGACGGCCACCGCCACCGGGTAGAGAAAACTGCTGGTGACCTGCAGCGTCATGCCCAATGTGGCGATGATGAAAGAGAATTCGCCAATCTGTGAAAGCCCCATCCCCACGCGCAACGAGGTGCGTCCATCATTGCCGGCAATAAAGGCACCGAGGCCGCAGGACAACATCTTGCCCAGCACCACTGCCACGGTGATCACCGCGATCGGCCAGGCGTATTGCAGCAGGATCATCGGGTCGAGCATCAGGCCGATGGCGACGAAGAAGATGGCACTGAACAGATCGCGAACCGGCTCGATCAACTGCTCGATCTTCAGCAGTTGTCGCGATTCAGCCATGATGGCGCCGATCAGGAACGCGCCGAGGACCATGCTGTATTCAAGTTTGACCACCAACAGGCAGAAGCCGAAACACAGGCCCAGTACAGTAATCAGCAGCATCTCGTTGCTTTCGAATTTCGCCACGTAGGCCAGCAGTCGCGGAACCAGCAGAATGCCAATAACCAGTGCGACAATCATGAACAGTGACAGCTTGCCGACCGTGGAAAAGACCTCGCCGGAACTGACTGTGCCGCTGACCGCGATGCTCGACAGCAACGCGATGATGCCGATGCCGAGGATGTCTTCGACGATCAGTACGCCGAAGATCAGCTGTGCAAAACGCTCATTCTTCATCTTCAGGTCGTTGAGCGCCTTGACGATGATGGTGGTCGAGGAAATCGCCAGGATTGCGCCGAGGAACAGCGAATCCATGGTATTCCAGTCGAACCAGCGGCCGATTTCGTAGCCGATCCAGATCATCAGGACGATTTCCAGGAAGGCCGCTATAAACGCCGTGGCGCCAACCTTGAACAGCTTGCGCAGGCTGAACTCCAGGCCCAGGCAGAACATCAGGAAAATCACCCCCAGCTCGGCGAGGGTTTTGATGGTGGCTTCATCGTGGATCAGGCTGAACGGCGGCGTATGCGGGCCGATGATGAAGCCGGCGACGATGTAGCCGAGCACCACGGGTTGTTTGAGGCGATGAAAAAGCACGGTCACCACACCCGCGATCAACATGATCACTGCCAGATCCTGAATGAAACTGATGGCGTGCATGGCATGTGGCTCCTTGGGGCGGGCTTTTGAAGGGTAACATCGCGATTTCCAGCGGGAAGAAAGTGCAATATATGGAAACAGATCGATTCGGGCGTGACGGCGACCCACCGCCCGGCGTCCCGATAACTGTTAGATTGAAAAACCAAGCGCCCACAGAGGTGTAACCCAGACATCCTGCCTTGACCCGTGAGTACATTATGGAACCCGGAAACGCCCAGCTGTCGATGACGGTATTGATGACCCCCGACATGGCCAACTTCTCTGGCAATGTCCACGGCGGCACCTTGCTCAAATACCTCGATGAAGTGGCCTACGCCTGCGCCAGCCGTTATGCCGGCCGCTATGTGGTGACCCTGTCGGTGGATCAGGTGATTTTCCGCGAGCCGATTCACGTCGGTGAACTGGTGACCTTTCTGGCCTCGGTCAACTACACCGGCAACACCTCGATGGAAGTGGGCATCAAAGTCGTGACCGAGAACATCCGCGAGCGCTCGGTGCGCCACACCAACAGCTGCTTCTTCACCATGGTCGCGGTGGATGACCAGCGCAAACCGGCTGCAGTCCCACCGCTGCAACCGCAGAACAGTGAAGACAAGCGTCGGTACATGCAGGCGCAGCAGCGTCGGCAGATTCGTCAGGAACTGGAAAAGCGCTATCAGGACATCAAGGGCGACGCCTGACGTGTTCGGTCTTTAGATCGCTTCGCGGGCAAGCCTCGCTCCTACGGGTAATGCGCCATCCCGGTGTAGGAGCGAGGCTTGCCCGCGAAGCTTTTAAAGGCTGATCGCCGTCGCTTCAAACCGCACCCGCGGATGGGCAATCCGGTCCTGCGCACGCACCAGTTCCAGCTCATAGCTGGCGCAGGCCTGGGTTTCCAGCAGCACTTCATGCACCGCCGCCGCGGTGAACTCGAAGGCAGTCACCAGATTGTCACCCTGCAGCACGCGCGCCAGGAACAACCCGGAAGTCAGATCGCCAACGCCCACCGGCTGACGCGGAAACGCCAGCAGCGGCCGACGCAGGTGCCAGCTGCCTTCGGCGGTCACCAGCAGCATCTCGAAGCCATCCGCCAATTTGCCGGGATAGTCCAGATGCTTGACCAGCACCGCCTTCGGACCGCGCGCCAGCAGCGCTCGCGCCATGGCCAGGCAATCGAACAATGACTGTGCCTTGCGTCCCGAAAAGCTGTTCAGCTCCAACTGGTTCGGGCACATGAAGTCGGCCACCGCTGCCGCCTCTTCCAGTAGAAAATCGCTGACCTCGGCTGGAACGGTGCAGCCCTTCTCCGGATGGCCCATCACCGGGTCGCAGAGGTATACCGCTTTGGGATTGGTCGATTTGATTCGATCCACGCCCGCGAGAATCGCTCGGCCCTGGGCCGCGCTGCCGAGGTAGCCGGACAACACGGCATCGCAATTGCCCAGCTCGCCAATCGCAGCGATACCTTCTACCAATTCCGGAATCTGATGCGGAGCCAGCACTTCCCCGGCCCATTGACCATATTGCGTATGGTTGGAGAACTGCACGGTATTGAGCGGCCACACGTTAACCCCGACCCGCTGCATCGGGAAAACCGCGGCGCTGTTGCCAGCGTGGCCGAACACCACGTGGGACTGGATGGCGAGCACATGGGGCGTACGTTTCATGCGGTGAGTTTTCCATCAAACGATTGAAATTCGAGCCGCGCAGTATGCGACTAAACGCAGCCTGTACGACAGACCGGCGACGCAGTTAAGCTGACGCTATCTTGTTGGAGCAACCTGTTGATGCTGACCCTCGGAAATATCCTCGTGTTGATGCTGCTCGCCACCGGTGGCGCGTGGTTGTGGCACAACCACGGCCTGCGCGAACGTGCGCTGGAACGGGTCATGCATCATTGCGCCAAGCTTCGGATCGAGCTGCTGGACGGCAACGTAGCGTTGAAGAAGATCGCATTCATTAAAGACGCCAACGGCCGTCGGCGCCTGGCCCGTGTGTATAACTTCGAATTCACCGTAACCGGCGAAACCCGCCACACCGGCACCATCACCCAATTTGGCGCCCATAGCGCACAGATCGAGCTGGCGCCTTACCCGATGCCGTTCGACGACACACCGCCCGTGGCCGATATCACGAAGCCCAGAGCCGAGGTGATTGAACTGAGCCAGTGGCGGCAAGAACACACGAAGTGGCGTCCGTGAGTCGGATGTCAGTCAGTTAAAACCAATCGCGGGCAAGCCCGCTCCCACAAGGTTCACACTGTACCTGTGGGAGCGGGCTTGCCCGCGATGAGGCCTTCAAAAACGACACAAAAACTCGCTAATTTGCCTAAGTGCGGCACCCCGCCAAACCTTCCTGCAGTTCTGGGACAGCCTGCTGCTCACTGAAAATCAACTCAATACGCGAATCCCGATGCCATTCACTGATCTGCCAATTCAGTGACGAGTTATCCAGCGCATTCGCCGACACCCATCCCTCGGCGCTGTGGATAACCAGCTTCGCCCGCCGCCATTCAAGATGCGCAAGCCACTTTTCGATCAATCCGGCATCGAATATCTGACTCGGATGCCACCGCCATCCAACGCTCCAGCCACCCTCCTGCACCTGACTCAAGCAAATCGGCAACGTGGGATCGGTCCAGATGGCTGGCATCTGCGCCAATCCTTTGGGCGCGACAAAGTTATCCACACCCCCGACAGCCTGAGCCGCGATCCCCGGCAACTTGCCCAACGGCAAGGCGGCTTGCTGCGTCCAGTACAAGGGAAGCGTTGGCAACTGTGCGGCGATTCGTTGGCGATCGCTGTCGTTGAGGTTTTCTGCCTTGTTCAGCAACAGCAACCCGGCACTGTCCAAGGCTTGCTGTTGCGCCGCCGGTAACGTTTTTCCGGCCGCGAGCGCCTGAGCATCCAGCACCAGCACGCACGGCTGCACCGCCAGGACGCCTTGCCACGGAACCTCACTCAATTGCCGGAGTAACTGCGCCGGATGTCCCAGTCCGGAGGGTTCGATGAATAGTCGATCCGGTCGCGCCTTGCGCAGCAATCGCCCCAGGCCGATCTGAAACGGCGCACCATTGACGCAACACAAACAGCCCCCGGCCACTTCCCCCAGTGCGATACCATCGGCATCCTGAGTCAACAGCGCGGCATCCAGACCGATCTGGCCGAACTCGTTGATCAACACCGCCCAGCGCTCACCCGCGGGCCGTTGCGCCAGCAGGTGCTTGATCAGGCTTGTCTTGCCGGCACCTAGTGGGCCAGCAATGACGTGGGTGGGAATATTCTGCAACATGGTCGAGGTTTCTGAGGAGGTAAAGGATGCGGTTGATGGGATGGTCGTTGCTGCTGGCGCTCACGTCGGGCGAAGCGCTGGCCCAGGCTTGCGTGGTACACAGCACGGCTGAGCGGCTCGATGTGAAAGTCTGCCAGCAAAACCGCAATATCCCGGAAAAACTGTTCGCCGATGGTTTCTGCCAGCCGAATTTGCCCGGACAGACAGTCGAGGTGCAGTACGTCGACCAATGCCCCACCGGCGCGTTCGGAGTGTGCAGCAACGCTCAAGTCGCCAATATGCCTTACCGGCAGGATATTCACTATTACGGCGTGGCCTCCGATGCGGCATATTTGAAGCCGTTTTGCGAAGCCCAGAGCCAGGGAACCTGGCTCAAACCTTGAGCGGCTAGCTCAGCCAGTCAAGGGTCAGGATCAAACGACGCTCACCCGGCGCCGGCTGCGGCGAGCGGTGGATCAAACCGAAGCCTTCGTTGCCGTGCCACTTCTCCCCTTTAAGCAACGCCACTTCGCCGCTGGTGATTTGCTGGATCAGCGAATTGTTCTGCGGTTCGGCCTCAGGTTTGCCTAATTGCCGGCGATCTATCGCCCCTTCTTTGAGCCATTGGCTGCCGATACCTGCGTAGGTGGTGATCAACCGCACCGGCACATGATCGACGTGGAAACGCGGGCACATGGCGGTGTCCAGAACCCGCAGGCGCAGGCCGATACGCTGGGCGCCCAACAGGCAGGCGAAGGCGCTGACCAGCCAGGAAACATCGGCGATAAAGCCTTCGTAGCCTTCAAGGTCACTGAAGCCTGAGGCTAAACCGTGGAGATTGGGATCGGCATCATCGCCGGGCAGTTCCAGGGACAGCGACTCGGCCAGCGGCTCATTCAGGGACAACAACAAACGAGCGAAATCGGCAATGTGCACCGGGAGCTGGCGTTGCCAGAGGGCCAGGTTCACGCCGTCGTCCAGAATTCCGGTCAGCACTTTTGGCGTATCACCTTGGACCTGACGAATGACCGGTCGCAGCTTCAGACTGGGCGCCAACATCAGGCAGCCGCCTCTTCGTGCCAAGGACCGAACGGATCGGGCAGTAACTGCCAACCCTCGACACCCAAGGCCATTTCAGCATCCGTCAGCAGGCAGTTGTCGAGTTCGGCGGCGAGTTGCGCAAAGTCGATGTTCTGGCCGATAAACACCAGTTCCTGGCGGCAATCGCCGGTGGCGGCGGTCCAGTTTTCCATGATCCCGGCGGTACTTTCTTCGTCTTGCGGCCACTGGTTTTTTGGCACGAAACGCCACCAGCGCCCGGCAAAACCGTGACGCATCAAGCCCCCAGCCTGGGACCAACTGCCAGCGTCCCGGTGTTTGCTGGCCAACCAGAAAAAGCCTTTGGAACGCAGCAATTTGCCGTTCACCCACGGACGGTCGATGAAGCTGAAGAAACGCTGTGGATGAAAGGGTCGCCGCGCCCGATAGGCCGTGGAGGCGATGCCATATTCCTCCGTTTCCGGCACGTGCTCACCGCGCAATTCCTGCAACCATCCCGGCGCCTGAGCGGCTTTTTCGAAGTCGAAGCGCCCGGTGTTGAGGATTTTCTTGAGCGGCACTTCGCCCATGACCATCGGAATGATTTCTGCCTGGGCATTGAGCCGTTCAAGGATTGCAATCAACTCCTGGCGCTCGCGGCTGCTGATCAAATCGATCTTGCTGATCAGGATCACGTCGGCGAATTCGATTTGCTCGATCAACAGGTCAGTGATCGAGCGTTCGTCCTCCTCGCCCAGGGTTTCGCCACGGGAAGCGAGGCTTTCGGCGGCCTGATAGTCGAGCAGGAAGTTCATGCCGTCGACCACGGTGACCATGGTGTCGAGCCGTGCGAGGTCCGCCAGGCTCTGCCCTTCTTCATCGCGAAACGTGAAGGTTTCTGCCACGGGCAGAGGCTCGGAAATGCCTGTGGACTCGATCAACAGGTAATCGAAACGACCGTCCTTGGCGAGTTTGCCGACTTCTTCGAGCAAATCTTCCCGCAGGGTGCAGCAGATGCAGCCGTTGCTCATTTCCACGAGCTTTTCTTCGGCACGGTTCAGACTGACATCGCGCTGAACTTCGCTGCCATCAATGTTGATCTCACTCATGTCATTGACGATCACCGCGACCCGCAAATTTTCGCGATTACGTAATACGTAATTAAGAAGTGTACTTTTTCCGGCACCGAGAAAGCCCGAAAGGACGGTCACGGGAAGACGATTAGGCATCAGGTATTCCTCATCAGGATGTGGCCGGTCAAATCGCCCGTTGATGGCGTTCGCGCAGCTCTTCACGTTCTTTGGCTTCAATACACAGAGTGGCGGTGGGTCGCAGCAGCAGGCGCTTGAGACCAATCGGCTCACCGGTTTCGCGACACCAGCCGTACTCACCGCGGGCCAGGTGTTCGAGGGCTTCGTCAATCTTGTCCAGGAGCTTCTTTTCCCGCTCCAGCAGGCGCAGTTGCCACTGGCGCTGTTCTTCGGCGCTACCGATGTCAGCGGGATCGCTGTGGGGTTCCTGCTCGCGTAACGCGTCGAACTCGCCGGCAATGCGTTCCTGCAGCTCGCCACGCTGAGCCAGCAACAGCTCGCGAAAGAAGCCTTGCTGGGCGTCGTTCATGTAATCGGCGGCGGGTTGAGCGAGGAGTTCTTGCTTAGTCATGGCGATGGATCATCAGAGCGGGTGTATTTTTATGTTATAATATAACAATACAAACAAGTCACTCCCTCTTGCGCGTCCATTGTTATAATATAACATGCCAAATCAACTCCCACGATGGACCTGCTCATGAATGCGCTGACTCTGCCGGATATCGCCGCGCAGGCTTCACGCCAAGCCCTGCCACTCGATTGGGTGGGCATGTGCGGCATTGCTCTTCCGGTTTTATTCGATGGCCAGCGACTGAGCGCAAAGGTCGACGCTGGCGTTAGCCTTGACGATGGAGAGGTGCGCGGCATCCATATGTCGCGGCTGTATCTAGCGTTGGAAATGCTTGAGCAGGAAAACCTTTCGCCTGCCTTATTGCGGCGAGTCTTGCAGAATTTTCTCGAAACCCATGAAGGGCTTTCCCACAACGCTTACCTGAAAATTCACACCGAACTATTGCTCAAAAGACCTGCGCTCGTCAGTCCACTGGCCGGCTGGAAAACTTATCCGGTGAGCATCGAAGCCAGTTTGAAAAACGCGATGTTCCACGTGGAACTAAAAATCGACGTTGCTTATTCCTCAACCTGCCCGTGCTCAGCAGCGCTTTCGCGGCAGTTGATTCAGCAACAATTCGTGGATGACTTCGCCAACAAATCACTGCAACACGCCGATGTTCTGGCTTGGCTCGGCTCTACGAAAGGTATCGTTGCGACGCCGCATAGCCAACGCAGCAATGCGCAATTGCAACTGCGTCTGGACGGTCGTTTGGATGAGCTGCCGCTGATCGACGCGATCAATGATGCGGAAGCAGCCCTCGGCACAGCGGTGCAAACCGCCGTGAAGCGCGCCGACGAACAAGCTTTCGCCCTCGCCAACGGCCAGAATCTGATGTTCTGCGAAGACGCCGCTCGACGCTTGAACCTGACCCTGAAACGTTCCGCCGGAATCAACGCCTTTCACGTGCGAGTCGTTCACGCCGAAAGTCTTCATGCCCACGATGCTGTCGCTGAAAGTCGCTGGAATTGGGAGGCCGCATGATCCAATGCCAAGCCTTGCGCTGGGGCGCTCCCGGTCAACCGCTCACGCCATCGGTGGATTTCCAGTTAGCCAAAGGCAGTTTGACCGCGGTCATCGGTGCCAATGGATCGGGTAAAACCAGCCTGCTGAAAGTCATCGCCGGTCTGCAAAAGCCACTGGCAGGAAAAGTCATCATTGATGTTCCACGCAAAGGCGGCCTTTCGTTTCTGCCTCAGCAACAACACCTGGACCGGCAGTTCCCCATCAGCCTGCAAGAGTTGGTGGCCGCAGGGTTCTGGGGTAGCAAACAAGCTGCGGAGACTCGTCGCCAACGTCTCAAGTCTGCACTGCAAGACTGGTGTTTGAGCGGCCTGGAACATCGCCCATTGATGGCCCTCTCCGGAGGCGAATTGCAGCGAGCTCTGCTCGCCCGGTTGAGTCTTGCCGAAGCCCCTTTGTTGTTGCTCGACGAACCCCACGCCGCACTCGATGAACTTGGACAGGCGCTACTGTGGAAACACATCCACGCCTGGCATGCCGAAGGCCGAACCCTGGTCGTGGTGTGTCATGACCTGGCCGCCGTGCGCCAATACATCCCACAAGCCCTATTGATCAAAAGCAGCGGCTGCGTGCTAGGCCTCAGTACCGATCTGATTCGCCAACAACCTCAGACGCTGGTGGCTTGATGATCGCTGCCGCTCAGCTCTGGCAACCGTTCCACGAATTCGTATTCATGCGCCGTGCGTTGCTCGGTGCTCTCGTTCTGGCGTGCAGCACGGCACCGCTTGGGGTGTTTCTGATCCTGCGGCGCATGAGCCTGATCGGCGACGCGGTGGCTCACGGCATCTTGCCCGGCGCCGCATTGGGCTTCTGGTTCGCCGGGTTGAGTCTGCCCGCACTGACCATCGGCGGCCTCGGTGCCGGCTTGAGCATGGCCGGACTGGCCGCCTGGATCACCCGCCGCACCGGCCTGCGGGAAGACGCGAGCCTGGCCGCGATCTATCCGATTTCGCTGGCCAGCGGCGTGCTGATCCTCGGCATCGCCGGCAAGCGACTGGACCTGTTGCACCTGCTATTTGGCTCGGCGCTGGCAGTCGACGGGCCGACTTTGACCGGCATGATTTGGGTCTCGGGCTTCAGCCTGATCGTCATGGCCCTCATCTACAAACCCTTGTTGCTGGACACCCTCGACCCGCTATTTCTGCAAACCGTCAGCCGCCTCGGGCCACTGGCTCATGGGGTATTTCTGACGCTGGTGGTGCTGAACCTGGTGATCGGTTTCCAGGCTATCGGTGCCCTGATGGTGGTCGGTTTGATGATGCTGCCAGCCGCGGCTTCTCGCTTCTGGAGTCGTCGCTTGCCAGTACTGATGATCATCGCCGCGCTGCTCGGCTGCCTCTCGGTCTGGCTCGGCTTGTTGCTGTCGTTTTACTACTCGCTGCCCAGCGGCCCGGCGATCGTGCTGACGGCTGGCGGTTTGTATTTGCTGTCCGTGGTCTTCGGTCCGGTGCACGGTTTGCTGCGCCGCCCGCCTTTGCTCACATCCCAATGAGGTGTTGCCCGATGCGCGCTTTACTCGTGCTGTTCAGTCTGATGCTGTCGATGTCGTTGTCTGCCGCGGAAAAACTCCAGGTCGTCACCAGCTTCAGCATCCTCGCCGACATGACCCATCAAATCGGCGGCGACCATATCCAGATCACCAACATGGTCGGGCCGGACGCCGATGCCCATACCTATGAACCGACCCCGGACGATGCCAAGGCGCTGCTCAAGGCCAGGCTGATCATCAAAAACGGGTTAGGTTTCGAGCCATGGCTGGATCGTCTGCTGACCAGCACCGAGGCCAAAGCTACGGTCATCAGTGCCAGCCACGGTGTCATTCCACGCTCGCTGGAAGAAGATGGCGAAACCATTCCCGATCCACACGCTTGGCACAACCTGGCAAACAGCGAGCTGTACATCAGCAACATCACCAAAGCGCTGATCGCCGCCGACCCTGCCAACAAAGCCGACTACGAACACAACAGCCAGGCCTACCTGAAAAAGATCTATGCCTTGCTCGCCGAGGCCAAAGCCAAGCTCGGTTCGCTGCCGCCGGGTAATCGCAAAATCGTGACCTCCCATGACGCCTTCGGCTATCTCGGTCAGGCGTACGGCATCGACTTCATGGCGCCACAAGGTCTGTCCACCGAACGTGAACCGTCGGCGGCCGAAGTCGCTGCGCTGATCACCCAGATCCGTCAGGCCCAGGTCAAAGCGGTGTTCATGGAAAACATCAAGAACGCACGCCTGCTCAAGCAAATCGCTGATGAAAGCGGCGCGCGTATCGGCGGCACGCTTTACTCTGACGCTCTTGCGGCGACGGGCCCGGCCAGCACCTTCGCCGGGTTGTTCGAATACAACCTCAACACCCTGTACAACGCGATGAGCAAGCCATGATCCGCAAGAATCCTTCCGGCGATCTGCCGTCGATTGCTGAGTCCGCGTATGTGGATAAAACCGCCATCATCTGCGGCAAAGTGGTGATCGGCGAGAACGTATTCGTCGGCCCGTACGCGGTGATTCGCGCCGATGAAGTGGATGACTCGGGCGAAATGGAAGCGATCACCATCGGCGCCAATTCGAATATCCAGGACGGTGTGGTGATTCACTCCAAGTCTGGCGCGGCGGTGACCATCGGCGAGTTCAGCTCTATCGCCCACCGCTCCATCGTGCACGGTCCCTGCACCGTCGGTAACCGCGTGTTCATCGGATTCAACAGCGTGCTGTTCAACTGCGCGGTGGGCGACGGTTGCGTGGTGCGGCATAACTCAGTGGTCGACGGTCGTGACTTGCCCGAGGACTTCTACGTGCCCTCCACCACGCGCATCGGGCCCAATACTGACCTGTCGCAATTCCCACCGGTGAGCGTCAGCGCCTCGGAGTTTTCCGAGGATGTGGCGCGCACCAACGTCGATCTGGTGCGCGGCTACAAAGCCCTGCAGAACGAATTCTGACCATGAGCAGCGTGTCGTGACTGGCTGGTAAGTCATGGTCGCATCATCAAGATGCGACCGCAGTATTGAAGGTGAAACGAACGCCGTGGCAATCCGGTTGCACGTTTTGCATTTGACCACAGGCAGGGTTTAGCCCTACGGTTTATGCCTAGCACGCGTTATCGAAAACATTCGAGAACACGATCATGATCCATATCACCCTGCCCGATGGTTCATTGCGTGAGTACGATCAGCCACTGTCTGTATATGAAGTCGCTGCGAGCATCAGTTTCGGGTTGGCCAACGCGGCGGTGGCCGGTCGGGTCGACGGCGTGTTGGTCGATTGTGGATTCCTGATCAAGGGCGATGCCCGGGTAAGCATCGTCACGCCTCAAGAGCCCGATGGCCTGGAAATCCTTCGCCGTTCCTGCGCGCTGATGTTGGCCATGGCCGTCAAACAGCTTTATCCGCACGCGCAATTGCGCACAGGCTCGTCGCTGGGTGACGGTTTCTTTTATGAGTTTGCTTTACGGCATTCTTTAACGCTGGCCGAGTTGCCTCTGATTGAAACGCGCATGCGTGCATTGGCGGCAACCAACCATTCGATCCGCCGGGAAACGGCTTCCCGGGCAACGCCAACTGGACGGTTATCGCTGTATCGCTTGGGCGATTTTGAAAGTTTTGCCGCAGGCCCGCATGTACCCACCACCAAGGTATTACAGGCCTTCGCGCTGGATCATATTGGCGGCACCTCTGAGCAACGGATCTACGGCACGTGCTGGTCCAGCCAACAGGAACTGGACACCTGGCGAGCGCCGTCGCAGGTAATGGTCGTGAACATTGATGAACGTCAGAGTGCTTATGCGCACTCGGTGACCGAGACACTGCGCCGCCGCGGATTGCGCGCCAACTCGGACCTGCGTAACGAGAAAATCAGCCACAAGATTCGCCAGCACAGCCAGAAAGTGCCGTATCTGTTGGTAGTGGGCGAGAAGGAAAAGCAAGGCGGGTTTGTCAGTATGCGCAGCGGCAGCGGAGAAGACTTCGGAGAGAAAGGGATTGAGGCGGTATGTGAATTGTTGAATCCGCTCCGGACTTGAGGTGCCCGAGCGGACGCCTTCGCGGGCAAGCCTCGCTCCTACAGCATCTGGGTCGTTCGCACGATCGACATTGATACCCCGTAGGAGCGAGGCTTGCCCGCGAAGCTTTTAGGCCCGAGGTTTAACGGTCCCGCAATCCTGGCCCAACCACACAGCACGAGTATCGAGGCTGCCCTTCTGCTGAATGCCGGTGGCGTTGAAGGTGCCGTTGACCTTGGTGGTGAACTCGCGATCGCTGAGGAATGTGGCGACACCCGCGCCTTGCGCTTTCGGACAGCTGAAGCGGAATTTCCACTGGTTACCGGTACGCTCGGTGATTTCCTGCTTGCAGCCCGACTGTGGGTCCGTCAGCGGAATGTCGTTGGTCTTCACTTGCTCAGGCGTGAGGCACGCACGAATTCCTTTACCACCCATGGTGATGCCCTGTTTCTCCAGCTGCGCACGCTGTTCAGGGGTCATCTGACTCTGTATCTGACCGAGGATCAGTTGCAGGTCGGGCAGATTCTGATCATCGACCTTCATGTTGCTTGAAGTCATTTCCCACAAGCCTGGCTGCAACATCTGCGCCTGAGCAGCCACAGAGAATGTCAAACCAAACGCTATGGCCAAACCCAGCAGACGAACGTTCATCGAGTAACTCCTGATCATTAGTGGCCGTTAGACGTCAGCCACGGACTTCGGTTCATGGGCCAATTAAATAGCGACATTCTGCCCGGAACATGGTCTTTTAAGCATTGAATCTTCAGGAGCAAGGCTGCCCCATGGATTATTTCGGACCGCATGTGTTCGGTTATCTGATCGCTCTGTTGCACGCGCTGGGCTCGATTGCCGCCATTCATGCCGTATTGACCGTTCGGACCGCCCAAGGCTCGATCGCCTGGGCTCTGTCACTGCTGTTCATTCCCTACCTCACGCTTATTCCTTACCTGGTCTTCGGCCGTAGCACCTTCGATGGCTACATCAAGGCCCGACGGCAAGCCAACGAGGAAATGCGCAAGGCCATCTCCGAACTGAACTGGCGCCCTTGGGTAGAAGAGGCACTGGCTGCTCGTGCCTCCAGCGCCTACGCGTCGTTGAGAGCCATGCCCAAACTGGGACACATGCCGTGTCTGGCGAACAACGAAGTGCGCTTGCTGATCGACGGCCAAGCCACCTTCGATGCAATTTTCGATGCCATCAGCAATGCCCGGCAAGCGGTGCTGATCCAGTTCTTCATCATTCACGATGACCGCCTCGGCCAACGCCTGCACACCTTGCTGACGAAAAAAGCGGCCGAAGGCGTGGCCATTTACCTGCTCTACGACCGCATCGGCAGCCACTCATTGCCCCACGGTTATGTGCAACCGTTGCGCGACGCCGGTATCGAGGTCAAAGCCTTCGCCACCCGCAGTGGCTGGCTCAACCGCTTTCAGGTCAATTTCCGCAACCACCGCAAGATCGTCGTGGTCGACGGGATTGTCGGTTTTGTCGGTGGGCTTAATATCGGCGACGAATACATGGGGGAGAAACCGCCCCTGGCGCCATGGCGTGACACCCACGTACAAGTACGCGGGCCGGTAGTGGCCTGCATGCAGGAGTCCTTCGCCGAAGACTGGTTCTGGGCGGCCCGTTCGCTTCCACCCTTGATCCTGCCGCAGGTCTATCCCGATGACGGTGTGCTCTGCCAATTACTGGCCACCGGCCCTGCGGATTCCTGCGAAACCTGTTCGCTATTCTTCGTCGAAGCCATCCATGCGGCGACGGAACGGGTGTGGATCACCACCCCTTATTTCATCCCTGACGAAGCGGTGTTCGCCGCGTTACGACTGGCGGTATTGCGTGGTGTGGATGTACGGATTTTGTTGCCGTCGCGGGCGGATCACCGGATCGTCTATGCCGCATCCAGCCTTTACGCTTTCGAAGCAGTACGTGCGGGCGTGCGCTTGTACCGTTACCAACCGGGGTTCATGCATCAGAAAGTGGTGCTGATCGACAGCGAAATCAGCGCCATTGGCAGCGCCAACATGGACAACCGTTCGTTCCGGCTGAATTTCGAAGTGATGTTGCTGACGGTCGACAGCGTATTTGCCACCAAAGTGGAACACATGCTCAATGATGACTTCGCCCAGGCTCACGAAATCGCCAAAGAAGAAAGCCGGCAGACCCACCGCCTGCAACAGATCGGCATGCGGGTCGCCCGGCTTATTTCACCGATTCTTTAAGGGTTGTATATGTCGTCGCGGGTCCAGGGCAGTTCATGGCTGCCATCGGGATGGGTTTTCACCGCGAGAATTTGATGCAGGTTGATCCAGCCTCGGGCAAAGGCATAGGCGCACCCTGCCAGGTACAACCGCCAGATCCGTAAAGCCTGTTCCGGCACCAGTTTGCTGGCGGCGTCCAGATTGTCTTCCAGGCGTTCGCTCCAGTGGTCCAGGGTTCGCGCGTAATGCAGGCGCAGGCTCTCGACATCGACGATTTCCAGCCCCGCTTCGCTGATCTCGGCGGAGATCATCGCCAGGTGCGGCAGCTCGCCATTGGGGAATACGTACTTCTCAATGAACTCGCCGGCGCCGCGCCCAACCGGCCGGCCGTCGGTGTGCTTGGCGGTGATCCCGTGATTCATCACCAGACCGCCCTCCTTCACTGCACTGAACAAGATTTTGCAGTACTCGGCCAAATTGGCGTGGCCGACGTGTTCGAACATGCCAACGCTGACCACCTTGTCAAAGCGAGCGTCCTGCGGCAGATCGCGGTAATCGAGCAGTTGCAGTTCGATCTGATCCTCCAGGCCTTCGGCTTTCACCCGTTCGCGGGCCAGTGCCAATTGCTCTTTACTCAGCGTGATTCCGAATACTTTCGCGCCGAACTCCCGAGCCGCATAGCGCGCCAACCCGCCCCAGCCGCAACCGACATCCAGCAGATATTCGCCTGGCTGCAAGCGCAACTTGCGGCACAGGTGGCGAAACTTGGCTTGCTGGGCTTGTTCGAGGGTTTCACTGCCGGTCTCGAAATAGGCGCAGGAATACGCCATGTCGCTGTCGAGCCACAATTGATAAAACGCGTTGGAAAGGTCGTAGTGGTAGGAGATGGCCTGGGCGTCGGTTTCCTTGTCATGGACGGTGCGCACAGGCTGATTGCCTTCCTCACCGTTCAACAACGCCTGGCTCCATTCATCGCAGACACGAATCACGTCGCTGATGGAGCCTTCCAGCTCCAGCTTGCCCTCGACGAACGCCGCCCCCAACGCATCGAGGCTGGGATGGGTGAACTGGGTAACCATGTGGGGGTCCTTGACCACAATGGTGACGCTGGGCGCCGGCCCCAGATTGAATTCATGACCATCCCAGAGTCGCAAGCGAAGCGGTAATTGCAGATTCTGTAAGGCCGGTGGAAGTTGCGCGAGCATGAAAAGTCCCCCTTGTTTCAGACGCCAAATCTGAGGGTAGACCATCCCTGAAAAATAGCAGGCTATCGATTAATAGCCCACTTTCTGATCCCGGTGTTGCCATCAACGGTGAAACCCAGCCAACGGTCGGCTCCTTGTGAGTGACCGCCTTACCCTAGATGACTACAAATCCGGCACACAGTTCTGAAAAGTTGTAGACACTTACACCTCATCCTTAAGTTTGAGTAGGGGTTCCTGAAAGCGTAGCAAACGCCCGGCATTCCCGAGCACCAATAACGTGCTCAAGTTGTGCAGCAGCGCGGCAATCATCGCCCCTGCCGCGCCGAGCCAGCCAAATGCGGCAAACGCGACGATGGCCAGGGTCCAGCCCAACCCGATGATCACGTTGACCTGCAAGGTCTGGCGGCATTGGCGACTCAAGCGCACACAGGTTCCGAGCCGGCGCAGATCGCTGCCGATCAGCACGATATCGGCCGAGGCCAGCGCGATGTCCGCGCCGCCCGCGCCCATGGCCACGCCGACCACACCGGCCTTGAGCGCCAGGGAATCGTTGATACCGTCGCCCACCACCATTGGCCGGAACCCGCTGCCGATTTCTTTCATTACGCGGTTGAGCTTGTCTTCGGGCAAGGCCTGGGCTTCGACATCACTGATGCCCACATCGCGGGCCAGCGTATGCGCAACGCTTTGCCGATCCCCGGTGAGCAACAGCTGACGACCCAAACCCAATTCACGCAACTCGCTCAGGGCAAACCGCGCCTCGGGTTTTACACTGTCGGCGAGCAACAGCCAGGCGAGAAATTCACCGTTGAGTGCCAGCCCGGCAATCGGGCCGTCGTGTTCGGGCACAGCGGATGTGGCGATGCCCAGTTGCGCGAACAGCTCCGGACGGCCGAGGGCCGCTTCGCCCTGCTCAGTCATCGCCACGACACCCAGCCCCTGACGCTCGTGAATGTCAGAGAGCAGCAGAAAGTGTTCCTGGGTGACTAACCCGGCCAAGGCGCGGCTGACCGGGTGACTGCTGGCGGAACCGAGGCTGGCGGCAAGTTTCAGCACGTAGCTGCGATCCTCCAGCGGACTGTCGATGGATTGCAGGCGCAAGGTGCCAAACGTCAGGGTTCCGGTCTTGTCGACCACCAACGAGGTCAGGTCAGCCAACTCTTCGAGGAACGCCGAGCTGCGAATCAGAATGCCGTGCCGAGCCGCCACCGCCACTCCGGCAATGGCCGTGGCCGGTGCCGACAACACCAGCGCGCAAGGGCACGCCGCGACCAACACTGCGAGCATCGCTTGCGCATCGTTGGTCACGAACCAGGTCACGGCAGCCAGCAGCAACACCAACACCATGTAGCTGCCGGCGTAGCGTTCGAGCAAACGGGTGATCGGCGGCTTGGAGCGTTCAGCGCTTTGCATCAGCGCAATGACTTTACCCAGGGTCGATTCGTTACCGGTGCGGGTCACTTCAATGCGCAGCAGGCCATCGAGGTTGATCGCCCCACCGAACACCGGCATGCCTACGACAGTTTCTATCGGCACTGACTCACCGGTGATCGAAGCGGTGTCCAGGCTTGCCTGACCCGACAATACCCGGCCATCCGCCGGCACTCGATCACCGGCACGCACCTCCACCAGATCGCCAGCCTTGAGCGTGCCGTTGTCGACTTCAACAACGCTGCCATCAGCCTGAATTTTACGTGCATGGCTGCGAGTCAGTTTGCCCAGAGCATGAATCGCTTCCTGGGAACCGATCACGCTGCGCTCTTCCAGTACGTGGCCGAAGATCATGATGATCGGCAATAGCGCAGCGGTCAGCAGATCGCCCGTGGCCCAGGCGCCGAGCATGGCCAGGGCGATCAGTTGATCGGTAATCCCGTGCAGGCTCGGATAACGCAGGCTGAACCACGCCGAGCGCATGACCGGCACGGCCACCAGCAACGAAGCGAAACCCAGCAGCAATTGGCTCACCCCGGTCTGCTGTGGTAACAACCAGCGCCAGATCAGCCCCAGCGCAAGCAAGCCCAATGCAAGCATGGCCAGGGTCAACTGGCGCGCGGCGCTACGTTGTTCAGCCGAAGACAACATGCTCGGTGCGGCGGCGGTTTGGGCGGTCATTGCGCAGCTCCCTGAATGATCAGGCGGGAATCGTCTTTGGGATCGACCGTGGTCACCGAGCCGGCCTGGCCGAGAATCTTCGGCATCCGCTCACGGTAAATCCGCAGCAGCATTTGCGGGTCGGTGCCTTGCTGCTGCGCCTTGGCCAAACTCAGCACTGTGGCGGTGTCGGCGGAGGCTTTGGCCAGGCGTTCGCTGGCTTGGGCGTGAGCCACTTGCAGCGTGCGGTCGGCTTGTTCGTTGGCGGACTGAGTCAACTTCTCGGCTTCGGTGCGCGCGTTGGCCACGGCTTTGTCGGCTTGCTGGCTGGCGGTTAACACTGCGTTGAACGCATTCACCGCCGGCCCGGGAAGACTCGATTGCACATCGACCCGCTCCACTTCAATGCCCAACCCCTGCCCGGTCGCCGTCAATTCGGCCAAGCGTTGATTGATGCCCCGCACCAGATCGCCACGTAGACGTTCGCGGCGCTCAGCGGCCTGATTGTCGGCGCCGATCAGTTCCGGTCGAGCCACCAGAATGGTGTCCAGGTCGCGCGCGGCAGTAAGCGCCACGGCACTGCGCGTCACCAGCCGATCCAGCGCCGGCAGCACATGTTCACCCTGAAGAACGAAGGCATAGGGTTCGGTGACCTTGTAGAACACCCGCACATCCAGTTGTACCACGCCCGCATCACCGGTCAGCAGATAACCGGAGCCGGCAAGCGCATCGCTGATGGGTGTGGCGAAACTCGCGACTCGATCGGCCTGCAATGCGGCATCCGTGCGCAGCAGACTTTCCACCCGACGCTCGATCACCCGGTCCGCTGCCGGCAACAAGATGACCTGCTCGAACGGGCGCGGCCATGCCAATAGCAAACCGGCATTTTGAAGGCGATCCAGTGCGCCGAAGTGCAGCACCACAGCACGATTTTGCGGGTCGATCTGCCGCACATTGGAAAATGCCCATGCCAACGCAGCCAGCACGGTCACGGCGTACAGCGCCAGAAAAGCCAAGCGCCCGGCCTGAATCCACGGGCTGCTCAACTCATGTGTTCCACGTGGAACTTTTAAATTCATGGCTGCGACCCGGACTTGTTATCGAGAGTCGGCGGTCCCTCAACCAACACCCGAAATGGCGCAGCATCGGTACGCAAAATCAGTTTGGTGCCCGGCGTGACGATGGTGCCCAAGGTGTCGAGAGAGCGCAGCACGTTATAGAGCTGCGGCGAACCGGCGTAGGCACGGCCGTAAATCTGCGCGGCTTCGACGCGGGATTGGGCTTCGATGTCCGCGGCTTTCACTGTTGCATCAGCTTGTACGATTCGCGCGTCACGCTCGGCCGCGGAGCGAATCTGCGCCGCTTCACGCTTGCCGATGGCCGTGCGTTCAATGGCGATGGTTTCACGCTCGGCACGCATACGATCGACAGTCGCAGTGAGCGTCACCGATGGCAAGGTCAAACGCTCGATGCCGACTTGCAGCACGCGCACGCCATAGGTGGTGAGTAACTGCTGATCGATCTGCTGACGCAGTTGCGCTTCAAAATCGGCGATGCGCACTTGATTGGCATCGGTGTTCACCAGGTTGGCCAGATCAAAACTGCTGGCGGTGGTTTCCAACGCGGAGCCGACAAAAGTGCGTATCTGCCGCGCCGCTTCGTCCGGCTGGTTCTGCACGGCGCGCATAAAGCGTTGCACGTTGTCTGGATCACCCGGCACCTGCCAGGCCACGTAGGCTTGCACGATGATGCGCAGACCATCGCGCGTGCCCACATCCTGCAAACCGCTGGAGGTGGTGCGCAGCCGCAGATCCACCGGAATCGCCGCCTCGAACGGTGCCGGCCAGCGCCAGCCAAGTCCCGGCTCCAGCAACACCCGCGATGGATTGCCGAAGCGAGTGATAACCGTGGCCTCTCCCGAACGCACCTGCACCAGGCTCGCCGCCGCAATGGCAAACGCCACCAGCAGCGCCGCCCAACCCATTCGCCGCCACGGGAACGGGCCCGCTTCGTGTGGATCGCCGTGGTGATGATGGTGATGGCCGTGGTGATGTCCGCCATGGCCGTGATCGTGGTCAGCGTGGTCATCGTGACCGCGATTGTGTGTAGGCGTCGGCTGGTTCAATGGGCGGCTCCTGGCTGAGCGGAATTACGCGGCGGCCCAGGCTCAGCCGGCAGCGTGAAGGTACGTAGGTCGATGGTCGGCGCATTGCTGGTGCCGCCCAGGCGATGATCAAGAACCAGTAGCCTGGCGTTGGCCAAACCTTGGGTCAGCTGGCTGAGGTATTGCTCCAGCACGAAGGCCTGGCCGGCGCTGGAAAAAGCCTTTCGCTCGGCGGCAAATTTCAACTCGGCGGCCTGAGCGGTCGCACTGATTTCATGAGCACTGGCCGTGGCGCGATCGTGAGCGATGCTGGCTTGCAGTTGCGCCTGGTGGGTCGCTTCGGCCGCAGCTCCGCGCTCACGGGAAATCGATGCCTGAGCGGCAATCTGCGCCGCTTGCACACCGTGATAAGCATTGGCCGCACCCGCTGGCGGGTGGATGGCCTCAATTACCGTGGCAAGAATTTCCACGCCGCTGTCGAGTTTTTGCAGGTCAGCCTGCACGGCGCGGCCGATCTCTTCAGCGAGCCCTACCCTGTCCTCGCCGAGCAAACCATCGAGGGTTCGCGAGGCGAAATCGTGCACCAGAATCCGGCTGGCGGTGCTGCGGATCAACGTTGGCACATCGGCGCTGTTGTACGTCGCGGCTAATGCCGCCTGATTGCTCAAGCCGATTCGATAGACGAAGCGCACGTCCATGTTGACGATCTGGAAGCTCTGTTTGTCGTCGCGGCTGCTGGCGATGACCTGGGATTTGTCGTTCACATGACTGGCGTCCCACAAGCGATTGGCAATCGCCGGTGCCGGGCCTTCGGCAGGTTCGGCCGTGACCGGCGCCGACGTGTCGCCCACGCTGGTGGCCAACTCGTGAACCACGCCGTACTCGACGCTCAGCACCCGGCCCAGCGGCCACGGCAAACCGGCGTGCAAACCAGGGCCGAACACCTCCACCGGTTTGCCGAAACGCTCATAGATACCGCGCCCTTGCAGGGGAATTTCGTGAATACCGGTGAGCGACCAACCGACGATAGCCACCACTGCCAGCACCGGCAAAAATGCCCGGCGCATGTAGGTGAAGGCCCAGATTTGTCGCAGGTCGATACCAAAGCGATTGTGCAATTCGTGCTGCAATACGAGCAAAGGCTGCGGCGGCCAGCGCAGCATGTCAGCGACGAAGCTTCGCGCCAGCAAGGCCGGCTCCAGCTGTTCACGACGAGGGCTGAACAGCGACAACAGGGCCCGCAGCAGCAACTCGACGGCGACCAACCCCGGCAGCAAGCCGATCAGCACTGCCAGACGCACCGGCCAGACCGATGTTTCATTGCCGAACAACACACACAGTGCGCTGAGCACCAGGCAAATAATCGCGACCCGTGTCAGTTGCGCCAACGGCCCTGCTTCGGGCCACTGGGCGACGTTTTCCTGTGCCAGTTGCCGCTCCAGCACCAGCAAACCGAAAGCCAGCAGCAACGACAGCGTGGCGCCGACACTGGCCGACATCCCCAACGCGGCGGGCGGCAAGGTCAGATTCCAGACGTGCCCGATACTGTACAACGTCAATAACGCCCAGCCCGCTAACCATAGCGTTGGCGCACCGATCTGCCCCAGCAAGCGCAACCACCGTTGGCTGATGCGGTCCAGCCACCGCTCGTACCAGCCTTCAGCGCCAACGACCTCCTCAGCGACAACCACCGGCACCGACAATGCAGGGTCCATCGCCCGTGCGCGCCACTGCGTTACCCACCAGGCCGATTGCAGGCCGGCGACCAGCACCAGCAAACCGGCGCTCTGATTGACCAGCAACGCCGGCCAAAGCGACTGCGGCGCAAACAGCCCGACAAAAAACGCCAGCACCAGCCCCGCGCCAGCCAAGGCCGCCAAACCGATCGCGAATGGCCGCAATCGACGTCCTTGAACCACCGCCTGCTGAAAGCGCGGCAGCGCTGCTATTTGTGCCTCATCGTCATCGAGATCGACTTGCATACCACCCCAGCCTTCGCTTGCATCACATTTCGTTACGATATAACGAAAGTAGTGAAATATTCGTCGTAAATCGCTTCATCTAAAAGCGCCGGACCTGAAGCCTTGACCGAAATGGCTCGAAACGCACATATTACGCTCGTAATTTTTATCCAAGGCTACGTTTATCGACCCTGTCCCCTTCACCAGGAGTACCACCATGAGCACCTATGACGTTGTGATTCTGGGCGCAGGCCCCGGCGGCTATAACGCAGCGATCCGCGCTGGCCAGCTGGGTCTTAAAGCAGCCTGCGTGGAAGGACGCGCCACTCTGGGCGGAACGTGCCTGAATGTCGGCTGCATGCCGTCCAAGGCGCTGCTGCATGCCTCAGAACTCTACGACGCGGCCATGGGAGCGGAATTCGCCAACCTGGGGATTGAGGTCAAACCTGTCCTCAACCTGGCTCAAATGATGAAACAGAAAGATGAAAGCGTTACCGGGCTGACCAAAGGCATCGAGTTTCTGTTTCGCAAAAACAAAGTCGACTGGATCAAGGGCTGGGGCCGCATCGACGGGCCGGGCAAAGTCACGGTGACCGACAACCAGGGCACCAAGACCGAACTGAGTGCCAAAGACATCATTATCGCCACCGGTTCCGAACCCACTCCCCTGCCCGGCGTGGACATCGACAACAAACGCATTCTCGACTCCACCGGCGCATTGTCGCTGGCTGAAGTACCGAAGCATTTGGTGGTGATCGGTGCCGGGGTGATCGGCCTGGAGTTGGGCTCGGTATGGCGGCGCCTGGGTGCTCAGGTGACGGTGGTCGAATTTCTCGATCGGATCTGCCCCGGCGTGGATGGCGAAGCGGGCAAGAGCCTTCAACGCTCGTTGAGCAAGCAAGGCATCCGCTTCAAGTTGAGCTCGAAAGTCACCAGTGCCACGACGTCGGCGAGCGGTGTTCAGCTCAGCGTCGAACCGGCCGCGGGTGGCACCGCCGAGTTGCTTGAAGCCGATTATGTGTTGGTAGCCATTGGTCGGCGCCCTTATACCCAAGGCCTGGGGCTGGAAAACGTCGGCCTCGCCACGGACAAGCGCGGCATGCTCGCCAATAAGGGCCACCGCACCGAGGCCGCTGGCATCTGGGTGGTCGGTGATGTCACGTCGGGGCCGATGCTCGCCCACAAGGCCGAAGACGAAGCCATGGCCTGCATCGAGCAAATCGTCGGCAAGGCCGGCGAGGTCAATTACGACCTGATCCCCAGCGTGATCTACACCAAACCGGAGTTGGCCAGCGTCGGCAAGACCGAAGAACAACTGAAGGCCGAAGGTCGCGCTTATAAGGTTGGCAAGTTTCCCTTCACGGCCAACAGCCGGGCGAAGATCAATCACGAAACCGAAGGCTTCGCCAAAGTATTGGCCGATGAGCGCACCGACGAAGTCCTCGGTGTGCACCTTGTGGGCCCCAGCGTGAGTGAATTGATTGGCGAATATTGCGTGGCGATGGAGTTCAGCGCCTCGGCCGAAGACATCGCCCTGACTTGTCACCCACACCCGACTCGCTCCGAAGCCTTGCGCCAGGCGGCAATGGATGTGGAGGGGATGGCGACGCAGATGTAAGCCCGGAGACTGAACTACCGCTATCGCGAGCAGGCTCGCTTCCACATTTGATCTGTGGCGTTCACACAGCCAATGGGGGGGAGCGAGCCGGCTCGCGATGCAGTCAACGCGGTCTAAAGCGGCAAATGCTCCAACGGCAATGCCCCCGGGGTCTTTACCGTGTGAATCGCAAAGTTGCTGCGGATATCGCTCACACCCGGCAGTTTCAACAGGCGGCCGGTGAGGAAACGGTCATAGGCGCGCAAATCGGGCACCACCACTTGCAACAGAAAATCGGACTCCCCTGATACCAGGAACGCCGAAATCACCTCAGGCAATGCCGTCACGGCCAGGCGAAAAGCTTCAGCTTGTTCATCATTGTGGCGTTCGACTTTGACCCCGACAAACACTGTCAGCCCAAGGCCCACTTCATCTCGATCCAGATTGGCCTGATAACCGCGAATCACGCCCGCCTCTTCCAGCATCCGTACCCGACGCAAACAGGGCGAGGCAGACAAACCGATTTCGTCAGCCAATTGCACGTTGCTCAGGCGACCGTCCCGTTGCAACGCGGCGAGAATCTTGCGGTCGTAGGCGTCCAGTTTCATGGTTTGGCAGATCCCGATGGTTCGATCATCACAAAGTGGCAGGTTATGCCAAATATCGGGTCTTTAGAAGCTGACTACGCAACCACCTGCCCTGCCCCTCGGACTTAGACTGATCTCCACCAGATCGACAACCAATGGGGTGCAACATGGCAGGACTCTGGCTGTTTTTCATGGCGCTGGCGGTGGTGTACCTGTTGCCGGGCCCGGACATGATCCTGCTGTTGCAGACCGGCGCGCGTCAGGGCAAAGGCGCGGCGCTGGCCACGGCGTTGGGGCTCGGTGTGGCACGTGGTTGTCATGTGGCCTTGGCGGCGTTGGGTTTGGCGGCGCTGTTCAAGACGGCGCCCTGGACCTTCGACGTGGTGCGCCTGGCTGGGGCTGCGTACCTGCTGTGGATCGGCATTCAGTGCCTGCGCACCACGATGTTGCCGAGCTTGAATGGTACAAACGCAACTACCGAAAAACCGCATTGGCGCGAGGCCGTCCAGCGCGGTTTGCTGACCAACCTGCTCAACCCCAAGGCGCTATTGTTCTGCTCGGTGCTGTTGCCGCAGTTCATTGATCCGCATGCCGGGCCGGTGCTCACGCAATTTGCGACGCTGGGCGTAATGCTGGTCGGTGTCGGGTTACTGTTCGACAGCGCCTACGCGTTGGTCGGCGCCGCGCTGGGCCGCTGGCTGCAACGCAGTCCATCAGCCCAGCGGGTGCAGCAATGGTTGTTCGGCAGCTTGCTGATCGGCTTCGCGGTGCGGCTGACCTTTGTGCAGCAGGGATGATTACTGCCGCGCCTTGCGCTGGCGTCGATTGATCAGCACCAGCGCTACCGCTGTAAACGCTACAACACTCCCCACTTGCAGCCATTTTTTGTAAGGCCGTAGTGCCGAACGGATGGGAGCCACAGCCTGGGTTATGTAACGTTTATCTGCATTCTGAAAATCCGGGGTAAGACATTGTTCGCCGAAGGAGATTGCCCAATCCACATAAGGGCCTTCTTTGATGTAGCGTTGATAGAAGGCTCTTGCTTCTTCGCGACTGGTGTTCCAACCCGCCGCCTCACACAGCACGGCTGCAAAGGCTTGGCTAGTGTGGGGCAAATTGTCGGCTGCACGACTGGCTAAAGCTGTGGCGACATAACGATAGTGATAGCGCTGATCCGGCTTGGCGGCGCTGGATTGCTGGCGTTGGACTTCCTCTTCAGCCATGAGAGGTCCGACCTTGAGTTCGCTGCTCTCGAGGCGGTAATTGCCACCAAACGTCGCGTAATCCGGGGACATCTCATAGCCCAACAACTCCATTCCATCGTAGCGGGCCAGTGTCGCGGCATAGTAATAAGCGAATGCCCGTTTGGTCGGCCACCACTTTGATTCGGCGTCGTTGCGCAACTCCCCATACCACTTGGCTTTGGCCTGCAAAACAGCATGATCGAAATACCCTGGCGCTTCGTCATAACGCCCTTCACGCAACAACCGCCGCCCCAGCAGATTTCGCAGGCTGGCGGCAACCGGCAACGGCACATAATTGTCGCGATCCTGCTGACTGAGCGGTGGCGGTGCGGGCACCTGAGTGTCGACGTAATGCTTGAGTTCATCGAGGGTCAGCACCCGCTCGGCAACCGTGGCCGCGTCGTACCAGTAAATGCGTTGGCTGCGATAGAGCTGATCAAAGGCTTGCAGATAATCCCCGCGTTGCAGAGCCAGGATCGCGCTTTCGCCCTCGACCCGGCACTTGGGCTGCACTGTTTCGTAATCCCAGTCCGGGGTCCGTCGTTCACCCCAGGACTCGTTCTGCGGGAAGGCTTGGGCTGCCTTGGCGTAAGCCGCAGCGGCAGCGCCTTTGTCGCCATCACGCAACGCCAGTTTCGCCCGCAGCCACCATGCAAGGCCGCCATCACCGGCCTGTTCGAGAAAGGCTTTGGCACTGGCGTAATCGCCCTGTTGATAGCTCATCGCCGCCAGGCGATCCGCGTTATCCAGGCTGCCGCGGGTGCTGTTTTGCAACAGCTTGATCAGTTTTTGTTCGTTCGGCGGTTGATCACCGAATGACCAGCCCAGTCGACTGATCAACGACGCCGTCACCAGTTGCTGCACCGCTTTGCCCTTGAGCAATACCGTCAGTCGGTCATCGGGCATTGCCATCAGATCGGCCATCAACCATTTCAACGAGCTGTAGCCCACCGCCGAACCGTGGAGGTTCTGCGTGGCGTAGAGTTCGATGGCGCTGTCCCAGTCGCCAGCGGTGCGGGCCACTCGCGCTTCTTCGCCGAGGCTCGCAACACCCAGTTCCAAGGGGTCGCTGAAGCCGTCGATGCTCAGCTGACGAGTTCGTTCGAAGGCTTTTCGGGATTGAGCCAACAGGTCGGGCCCCGCGCCCGCCCGTGAACTCATGGCAAACAGTGCCCGCCCCAACGAGTAAGCCGCCCAGGTACTGCGCAACGCACGTTGATCCGCCGGCAGCGCCAGCACTTTCTGAAAATATTCAGCGGCCAAACCATGGTCACCCGCGTTGAACGCCACCGCGCCCGCCAGGTACAACCTGTGCTCGGCCGGCAGGCTCGCGCCTTGCTCTTCAACCTGACGGGCATCGGTCAGGCTGCGCAGTTGTTGCACCAGTGCTTGCTGCTCAGGCGTCAAACCAGCCTGTTCGGCGGTGTTGCGCTGACCCGCGTAATCCGGCCCATCGCCGTAACCGTCCCCCGGAATGTTGGTGGCAGCCGTGACATTTTTCAGTCCAGCGATGGCATGCCCGAGGCGACTGATCTCAACGTTGAAGTTGCCTTCCGGCAGTTCCGCCAGCGACTGGCCACGGTTGTCCAGCAGGCGCATGGGGAAGTCCGGCCCGCAGGCCAACGCTGAACCCAACGGCAGGCTGAGGCTCAGGCAAAGCACATGGCGGGGCCAGTTACGGGTGAACATTCGAACCTCCTTGATCAATAGTTGCGCAGCGTGCCCAGCCGATGGCGCGCTGCCCGCCGGCCGGTATTCGACCCTCGCGCAGGCGGGTGAAGGTAAGCAGATCCAGACGTTGTTGCAACGCATAACCGGCCAATGCATCGGCGCCGTCGCAGCCCTGCACCGCCAATGTCAGGCGTTCGGGCCAGGCGCTATCGAGGTTGCCGTGGTTGCTGACGCTGATGTCGTAGAGACCGTCCTGCGCCAAGAGCTTCAATCTCATGACGCTGTCGAGCTTATCGCCACGCGCCACGGCGATAAGCGTCGTCAAGCTCCAGGCCCTGCGATCATTGGCCAGCGGCAGGCGAAACCAGATCAGCCCGGCCAGATGATCCGGTGGATCGGCGCGCAACTCGGCGCCGAGTTTGCTCAGTTGCAGCGGATCCGCCAGTAATTCCCGGCGTTCGCCGCCCCGCTCGATGGGCACTTCACTTTCCACGACCGGCGCGCCACCGTCCCCCGGCAACAACGCCACGCCATAAGCCGGCAATGCCAGATAAAACGGTTTCGAGGTGATACGGCTCCAGGCTTTGGCCCATTGCCGTGCCTGATTGGGGTCGAACAGCCCACGCCGTGGATCGCTCACCGCGTGCACCTGCAAAACGCTGCTGTCGACAGTTGCCAGCAACGCCGGCAATTCAGGGCTGTCGAGCCAGGCCGGCAACGCGGTGATGCTCAACGGCAAGGAAGCGGGCAGAACGGTGCGTAAATGCGTAAGGAATTCGCGATAGGCCGGTAGCCGGGCATTGCCCGCATCGTGATCGATTTCCACGCCGGAGAGGATCAGCCCCTGCCCTTGCCAATCGCTGAGCACTTGCTGGATTTGTGCGGTGACCTGCTCTTGATCCAGGCCCGGGAGCTGGCCATCCAGACGAATCACCGCAATCAGCGGTCGGCCATCACGCTTGAGCAGCACCGGATCGATCCGTGCCCGGCTCCAGCCAGCCTGCGCAAACGCCTGCAAGGCCAGCACGCGCAAGGTCGAGAAATCGGCGCGGCTGTCGCGCAGCGCGGCGTCATGGGCCGGCGTCCATTGGCGTTGCCAGACGTAGAGTTGCTGATCGAGCGGCGGCGCGCTCTGTTGCTCGCAACCGTTGAGCAACAGCAATGCGGCAAGCAAGGCCGACAGACGAGCGAGAAAATACATGAAGACCCTTGGGCGGCTTGACCCCAACCGCATTATTCGTAGCAGCTGCCGAAGGCTGCGTTCGGCTGCGAAGCAGTCGTGAAACCTGCACAGTTTCTCTGAAGGCTGGGGGTGTCTGAATGGCGGCTGCTACGCAGCCGAACGCAGCCTTCGGCAGCTGCTACAAAGGATACAGCGACTGTTACGCTTCAGGCTTGCGGGCAATGATCACCTGACTTTTCGCCACCACCGCATCCAGCGCCTGTTTGATCTGCGCCCCCCGTGGCGAGGACAGAACGGCTTGCCAGGTGTCGGCCCAATGGTTGAGCAATGGATGGTCGGCATTGCTGAAATCGACCTTGGCCTCCCAGAACAACAGCATCCACATCGACCAATAGAACCCGTACTGGCTGTGGCTGATGACGTCCAGGCCAGCATCGCTGACCATCGCCTTGAACTGCTCTTCGCTGATGATGCGAATGTGGTTGGGCTTCTGGAAATACTCCGGCGCGGCGATGTCTTTTTGCAGGTCTTCGGAACTGGGGTGCGGAACACTGAGCAAATACAGCGCCCCGGGCTTGCCGACCCGCACCAGTTCGGCGAGGAACTGCGCCGGATCGTCGACGTGTTCGATAACTTCGGTGGACACGACTCGGGTCGCGGTCGCGTCGGCAATCGGCAGCGGGTTGCAGTCCGTGACGTGGCACTCGATGCCCCGTGCCGGCGTGTCGCTCAGGCGCTGACGAGTCGCTTCGACCTTGGCGGCGTCGATGTCGGCAATGATGATCTTGGCCCCGCGCATACCGCAGAAATGTACGTTGCCCCCGTCACCGCAGCCCACATCCAGCAGCGTGTCCTCGGGGCTGACCGGGAAACCGGTGAACAGCTCACCGGTTTGCTGGTTGAACCAGCCGCTGAGCATCGCGTCGTGCAAGCCGAGCATGTAGGGGTCGACCTTGTCGGCGACCGAGGATGCCGGCGTCAGCGGCTGCGCGGTAGCGGACGTGCCCGCCGTGAGTTTCTTCAAAAGGCTCAGCATGAGGTGGCTCCAGAGGATGCATGGGCTGATCGGGACAGGCGCAAATGATGTACCAGACGGACACCCCGGTTGCGCATGGGTAGCTCGATGAATCGGTAGTTGAGTTCACTCAGCAGCACGATCAGGGTCATGGCGCAAAACAGCGCCAGTGCCGGCTGCATCGCCACGTCCTGCCAACCGGCGGGCGCGAAACGAAACCAGCTTTCGCGCACGACAAAGAACGCCGGAATGTGAATCAGGTAAATGCCGTAGGAACGGGCGCCCAGCCAGACCAGTACTTGCTTGAGCTTGCCCTTGGGCAGCAGGTAATCGCGATTGTAGGAAGCGATCCAGACCAGCAGCGCGCACAACAAGGCAATCGCAGCGACGCGATAGTTCGCCAGGTTGAAAGGTGTGCTCGCCAGCACGCTCAGTGCGGCGCCCAGGCCGATCAGTGTCAACGGGCCTGACCAGCGATGGCGCAACCATCGTGGCTCCCAGGTCAGATAGCTCGGCCTCGAGCTCCACATCGCCAGCAACACGCCCAATGCCAGGGCATCGGTCCTGAAACTCATCAACAGCGCTGAACGCCAAGTGAACAGTTGCACGGCAACCAAGGCCAGCAACACCCACACCAACCGCTTGCGGCAGACGAGGATCAGTAAGGGCAGCAGCAGGTAGAACTGCTCTTCAAGGGACAGGCTCCAATAAACGAAACTGGCACCGTATTCGAAGCGCATGAAGCTTTCGGCAAAGCGCAAATTGGCCAATTGCAGAAAGCCCGCCAGCGTCGCCTGCAGATTGGCCTGCACCGTGCCAAAGGCGCCCGAATGATTGAAAAACAGTGCGCCCGCTAACATCAGCAGCAGCCACAACCAGGCGGATGGCAACAGACGAAAGGCCCGGCGAATCCAGAAATCGCGGGTTTCCCGCCAGAAGGCCAGGGGTGTCTGGCAACCACGCAGCAGCGGAATCAAGCCTCGGGCGATGACAAACCCGGAGATGACAAAAAACAGGTCCACGCCCCACCAGAATTGCCCGTGGGCCGTACCCGATTCGAAACCCGGCAACTGGCCCGGAAACGGCATGGTTTGCAGGTGATGCACCAGCACACCAAGCACAGCGATCCCGCGCAACAACTCGATGTCGAGAATCCGTCGACTGCTCATGGCGCAGTCCCGGACTTTGAATCGGTCGCCATCGGTTTACGTGCAATGATCACCTGACTCTTGGGCATGAACTGATCGAGCATCTGTTTGATTGCCAGCCCATTGGGTTGCGCCAGCAGGTCTTGCCAGGTTCTCGCCCAGCTCTCCATCAGCGGCGGATAGGGCGCTTGAATCCGGTCACGTACCGCGCCGCCCAAGTCGCGCCCGGCCGCGCGCTCGCTGGCCCAGAAAAAGATCATGCCCATCACCCAGAAAAACCCGGAGGCCTGACGATGCTCGATCACCAGGCCGGCGTCCTCCACCAGGGCGGTGAAACGTTCCGGGGTAAAAATCTGCACGTGATTGGGTGACTGAAAATAACTGGCAGGGGCGATGCCCTGCTGCAAATGCTCGCCCACCGGCGCCGGTACGCTGAGCAGATACTGCGCACCCGGACGGCCCATGCGCACCAGCTCGGCCATGAAGGGTTCGGGTTGATCGATGTGCTCAAGCACTTCCATACACACGATTTTGTTTGCGCAGCCATCGGCGAGCGGCAACGGCAGGCTATTGCTGACCAATCCCAGGTGGGGCTTGTCCGTCTGCGCGTCCACTTGCCGGGCCAGATCACGGACCTTGTCGTGCTCACTGTCGGTGAAAATAACCGAGGCGCCCTGCCGCACCGCAAACAACGTCGCAACGCCTTCACCGCAACCGACGTCCAGCAAAGTGTCGTGCGCCGTGATTGCAAAACCCTTGAGCAATTCGCCGCTTTCGTTCAAAAACCAGCCATCGAGGATGGCGTCGTGCAAGCCGACATCGCGCGGTGACACACTGCCTTGCGCAACCGGCGCAGGCACAGCTTTGGGTTGCGCCATCGGACGCAGCCGCCTCATCAATGCGCGGATCATGCCTCGGGGGTTTCCATGGCAGCCGCAGCGCGGGTTTCGAACAGCCGGGCGAGGAATTCTTTCAGACGCTGTTCAGCGGTTGCCTGGCTGCAAAAGTTTTGCAGGCTGGTCACCGCGTGGGCGGACATCCTTGCATAGCGTTGCGGGTCGTCCATGGCCACCGCGTAGCTGGCCTGATAAGCCGTGCACAGCGAGGCCCAGTTGGTGATGTAACGCAGGGTGCGAAACGCCTTTCGCGGGTCGTGGGGCCAGGCCGTCAGCTCATCCGTGGAATCGATGAGGAAAGCATTGTCCGCGTCCAGATAATCAATCATCGCCGTAGTGCGCGGCGCCACTGCCGGCTTGCCGCAGGACATGAACTCCATCAGCGGCAGGCACTGGCCTTCGCCGTAGGACGTATTCACCACGTAACTCGTGGCCTGCACCAGACGTTCGTAATCCGCATCCGCGAGGTAGCCATAAATCAACACGATACGGCAGCGGTACGGCTGGTTTTTGTACAGGTGATGAAGGATATCGGTCAGCGCTTCTTCGGCATCGTGATGCGTCAGTTTGAGCACCAGCGTGGCATCTTCTACCTCGCGGAAGGTCACGCAAAAAGCACTCAACATGTCTTCCCAATTCTTGCGCCCGTCGCCGGGGTTGAACACCGAGGTGTAGATCACACCATCGAGCACCAGCGCCTGTTCACGAGCGGGCGCCTGAAAGTCGATGCCCTTGCCGGCACGCAAATGCACAGGACCAAAGGCCCGCAGATCAAGTTGACGACTGTCCGCCAGCAAGCCTTTGATCTTCAATCGCACCTGCCGGGCCTTCGGCTGACGCTGCAATTGCGCACCCCGTGCGGCAAAGCGATCCCACACCGGCGCCGGCACCGCGATGATCGGATAGTCGGCGCCCATGGCTTCGCGCACGGCATTGACGGTGTAGCTGGAATGGGTGATCGCAGCACCGCTCGCGCGCAATACCGTACGCCAATCGTTACGCGGTTCACCGGCGAACGGCTCGTTGGGAATGGTGCTGAATTCCCACGCAAACACCGCCAGGGTCGGACAGGCGAAATGCACCGGCGTGCGATGGGGCGGCGAGAACGACAGGAACACGCAGTCTTCGCCACGGGACAGACAGTCGAGGTACAAAGCATCGACTTCAGCCTGCGGGTCGCTGACTTCCACCACCCGTCCCAGTCGCTCCAGCACCGGTCGATACTCTTTGAGCACGAAGTAGTAGCTGTATTCCGAGCGGCCCAGGTTCTGGGCAATGGTGCGCTGATTGGTTTCCGAATGAATGATGATCAGCATGAGGCGTCATCCGTTACGGCCGTTGCTGGCACAACGTGCGGCGCCAGCCCGAAAAAGTCCGCCAGGCGCTGTTGCACTGGAGTGAAGGCGCAGTAATCGTGCATGCGCTCGACCGCGGCATGAGCCATCTGCTGATACTCCAACGGCTGTTCCTTGGCGATCCGGTAGCTGTTTTCGTAGGCCGTTTTCAACGACCCCCAGTCCGGTCGATAACGCAGGGTCCGATAGATGATGCGGGTGTCCTGAGGCCAGATGGTCAGCTCTTCGCTGGACTTGACCACAAACGCCACGCGCTCATCGATGTAATCCTCCATGGCCGTGTGATCCGGGGCGATCACCGGTTTGCCACTGGCCATGAACTCCATCAGCGGCAGACACAAGCCTTCGCAGCGCGAGGCGTTGACGTAATAACTCGCCGCCTCATAGAGCCGGGCATATTGCGGATCGTCCAGGTAACCGTGCATCACCACCACCCGGCAGGCGAATGGGGACAGTTGCGCCAGCAGGGTCATCAACTCGGTGTAATAGGACGACAGATCGCTCTGGGTAATCTTCAGCACCAGTGTGGCGTCCGCGGTGTCACGGAACGCCCAGCAGAATGCGCTGATCAGTTGATGCCAATTCTTGCGCCCGTCCTTGGGATTGAACACGGTGACGTAGACCACGCCGTCGACATGGGTCTGCACCTGCTCCGTAGTGTCCGGAAGGTCCACGGCGGCGGGTACATGGACCGGCACCGCCTGTGGACCGGCAATGCCCGGGAAGTATTTTGCGAGCCTGGAATGAGCCGGGTCAGACAACAGATCGCGAATGCCCTCCCAGTACCACTGGCTCAAAAAGTGAGTGCGATGGACCGGCACCGGTTGCGCCTTGCCCAGGTCCAGCGCCCACAGGCGCAAGTAGTGCCTGGCGATGACGAAGCGGCGCTTCAGGGTCAGCGGCGGCGGGCGCGAGGCCTCGAGCTCCGCCTGTTGCTCAGCGGTCAGCGGCGGCGGAATCAGCGAGTCGGCGGACAACCCCAGCGTACGGGTATCAAGGATGCAGCCCTTGATGTCGAGTGTCGAACCGGCATTGACCGGCACACTGGTATGACGGCTACGAATGGCGGCGAAGTTTTCCCACAACGGAGTCGGCAAGACCAACACCGGAAATGCTTCGCCCATGGCCCGACGGATCGCCCGGGCCGTATGACTGGAGAGCGTAATCACCCGGCCCTGGCGCGCCAGCATGCGCGTCCAGTCCTGGCGTGGATCGTTGTCCCACTGCTCATCGGGAATCGAATCGAACTCCCAGGCCACCACGCACATTGTCGGGCACTCAAGGTCGTTCGGGGTTTTCTGCGGCGGGGTGAAAGACAGGAACAAGCTGTCTTCGCCGGCGTCACGCAGCTGCCTGTAGAGAGGATCGACTTCGGCGGTGGAGGACACCACATGCACCCGCCCAAGGCTTTCGAGCACAGGGCGATAAGCCTTGAGCACGAAGTAATAACTGTATTCGGGACGACCGAGGCTCCGGCTGATGGAACTGTCGTTGACGTCCGAGTAAAGAATGAAATTCATGGCATCCCACGATGAAGCCGCCATCCCGGCGACCTCACTCTATGACGGCAAAGCCACGGATCGAGTCGGTGTGTCGTCCTCGTCTATAGTCTTCATGCTCGTCTACGTTCTTGTTTTAGTGGTCAGTTTCGCGGCGTTGCAGAACAACCCTGCCGAACCCTGGGCGATCGTGACGAGGGGCATTCTAAACACATCCATTAAGGGTTCGTGAACCGCTCGGCGAGAATAAAAAGGCCTGCAAAAACGAGAACTGATCAGTCACGGTGGGACTTATTGAAATTGCTGCGCAATTGGCACAGATTGGCTACCAAACAATTACAACAACGACTTCGCCTGTCTTCCTACGAAGGTTTTTCTTCGGTCTGACAGACTTTTCCTAAAGCCTGTGGGAAGTGGCAGAAGTTCAGCATTGAGGGGACCGCTGATTGAAAAAGCGTCTGTTCGTAACGGGTCTGAGTGGATTCGTAGGACAACATATCCAATCTCGTCTGAAGGCTGATGCCTCGGAATGGGCACTGCTGCCCGCCCCTTCCCGTTACGATCTTGCGCAGCCAGAAAGCCTTGAAGGCCTGTGGCCGCAGATGCCCGATGCGGTCATTCATCTGGCCGGCCAGACTTTCGTCCCCGAAGCCTTTCGTGATCCGGCACGCACGCTGAATATCAACCTGCTGGGCACCCTCAACCTGCTTCAAGCCCTCAAGGCCCGTGGTTTCACCGGTACCTTCCTGTACGTCAGCTCCGGTGACGTCTATGGCCAGGTCAACGAAGCCGATCTGCCCATCACCGAAGGCCAGCCACCCTGCCCGCGCAACCCTTACGCCGTGAGCAAACTCTCGGCCGAATTCCTGAGCCTGCAATGGGGCCTGAGCGAGGGCTGGCCCGTAATGGTCGCGCGCCCGTTCAACCACATCGGCACCGGGCAGAAAGACAGCTTCGCCATCGCCAGCGCTGCGCGGCAGATCAGCCGAATCAAACAAGGCCTGCAAGCAGCGCAACTGGAAGTCGGTGACATCGACGTCACTCGCGATTTCCTCGATGTGGGCGACGTGGTGTCGGCCTACTTCGCCTTGCTGGAAAAAGGCGAGTCAGGACAGGTCTACAACATTTGCTCGGGGCGCGAGCAGAGCATTCGCAGCTTGATCGAACAGCTGGGGGATCTCGCCCGGGTCGATATGCAACTGGTTCAGGACCCGGCGCGTCTTCGCCGGGCGGATCAGCGTCGCGTTTGTGGCAGCCATGCCAAGCTTGCCCAGACCACCGGATGGTCGCCTGAAATCACAACACAACAATCCCTGCGGGCGATCCTGTCCGACTGGGAGAAGCGAGTACGACAAGAATGACAAAAAGTGCATTGATCACAGGGATCACCGGTCAGGACGGCGCGTATCTGGCCAAACTGTTGCTCGACAAGGGTTACAAAGTCCACGGCCTGGTGGCGCGGCGCAGCAGCGATTCGCGTTGGCGACTGCGCGAGACCGGGATCGAGGGCGATATCGTCTATCTGGATGGCGACATGGCCGATGCCTGCTCGGTGCAGCGAGCGGTGATCAAGTCAGCGCCGGATGAAATCTATAATCTGGCGGCGCAAAGTTTTGTCGCCGCCTCCTGGGATCAACCGGTGACCACCGGCATCGTCGACGGCCTGGGCGTGACTCACCTGCTCGAAGCGATCCGTCAGTTCAGTCCCCACACCCGTTTCTATCAAGCGTCCACCAGCGAAATGTTCGGTTTGATTCAGGCCGAGCAGCAGGACGAAAGCACACCGTTCTATCCACGCAGCCCTTACGGCGTGGCCAAGCTCTATGGCCACTGGATCACGGTGAACTATCGCGAAAGTTTCAACCTGCACGCCAGCAGCGGAATCCTGTTCAACCACGAATCACCGCTGCGCGGCATCGAGTTCGTGACCCGTAAAGTCACCGACGCCGCCGCTCGCATCAAACAAGGCAAACAGCAGGAGCTGCGCCTGGGCAACATCGACGCCAAACGCGATTGGGGCTTCGCTGGCGACTATGTCGAAGCCATGTGGCTGATGCTGCAACAGGACACGCCTGACGATTATGTGGTCGCCACCGGCGTAACCACCACCGTGCGCGAAATGTGCCGCATCGCCTTTGAACACATTGGCCTCAACTACCGCGACTACGTGAAGATCGACCCGGCGTTTTTCCGCCCGGCCGAGGTAGAAGTGCTGCTGGGTAACCCGGCCAAGGCCCAGCGCGTACTGGGCTGGAAGCCAAAAACCGATCTGGACACCTTGATCCGCATGATGATGGATGCGGACATGAAACGCGTTGCCAAGGAGTAGGCCATGCTGATTCCCGTGATTCTCTCCGGCGGTGCCGGCACCCGATTGTGGCCGGTGTCCCGCGAAGGCCATCCCAAGCCGTTCATGACCCTGCCCGACGGTCATTCACTGCTGAGTAAAACTTATCGGCGTGCGGCCGGCTTGCTCGATGGCTGGGGCGATATCGTCACGGTGACCAACCGCGACTATTACTTCCAGAGCAAGGATCACTATCAGGAGGCGCGCCTGGAGCGCCATCGCGGGCATTTTCTGCTCGAGCCAACGGGCCGCAACACAGCCCCGGCCATCGCGGCGGCCGCCCTTTCGCTACAAGCCCTGCACGGCGATGAAGCGATCATGGTGGTGATGCCCGCCGACCATCTGATTCTCGATGAAGATGCATTGAAGAGCGCGGTGGAGCACGCCGTGACGCTGGCCAAGGCCGGTCATCTGGTGACCTTCGGCGTCGTGCCGACAGCCCCGGAAACCGGCTTCGGCTACATCGAAACCGGTGCCCCGCTGGACGACAAAGGCGCCGCCAAGGTGCAGCGCTTCGTCGAGAAACCCGACCTGCAAACCGCCACGCATTATCTGGAGAGCGGTAATTTCCTGTGGAATTCGGGGATGTTCTGCTTCTCGATCGCCACGCTGCTGGCCGAGTTGCACCTTCACGCCCCCGCATTGCTGGACCAGGCTCGGGCCTGCATGGCGGCCAGTGCGCCGGTGGAAACCGGCGGTTGCCTGCAACAGGAGCTGTCGCCCACGCACTTCGCCGACATCACCGACATCTCCATCGACTACGCCTTGATGGAGCGCTCCGACAAGGTGGTCGTGGTGCCCGCCTCTTTCGACTGGAGCGACATTGGTTCCTGGGGCGCCGTGGCGGCATTGGTGCCGGCCGATGCACAGCACAATCGCGCCAGCGGCGAAGCGATCTTCATCGACAGCCACAACAACTTCGTCCAGAGCGAAGACCGATTGGTCGCCGCCGTGGGTGTGGATAACCTGATCATCATCGACACTGCCGATGCAGTGCTGGTGGCCCACGCCGACCGCGCCCAGGATGTGCGGCGGGTGGCCCGGCAACTCAAGGACAAAAAACACGAAGCCTATCGCCTGCACCGCACAGTCAGCCGACCGTGGGGCACGTACACCGTGCTCGAGGAAGGTCCGCGCTTCAAGATCAAACGTATCGTGGTCAAACCCGGGGCCAAGTTGTCGTTGCAGATGCACCACCACCGCAACGAACACTGGGTGGTGGTCGAAGGCATGGCCAAGGTCACCAACAACGGTTCCGGGTCGCACCTGGTAGCCAAGAACGAATCGACGTTCATTGCCGCCGGGCACCGGCACCGTCTGGAAAACCCCGGCGTGATCGACTTGGTGATCATCGAAGTGCAAAGCGGTGAATACCTGGGGGAGGACGATATCGTTCGCTTCGAAGACCAATACGGCAGGACGGTTTGAATGTTGCTTTCCCTGTATCGCTCGCTGTGGAGCTATCGAGGTTTCATCCTCGGTAGCGTCAAGCGAGAGTTTCAAGCGCGTTATCGCAATTCGCTGTTCGGTGCCTTGTGGACCGTGCTCAACCCGCTGTCGATGATCGTCGTCTACACGGTGATTTTTTCCCACATCATGCGCGCACGCTTGCCGGGTGTGGATGATGGCATGGCCTACAGCATCTACCTCTGCGCCGGGTTGCTGACCTGGGGTCTGTTCTCGGAAATCACCCTGCGCAGCCAGAACATGTTTCTGGAAAACGCCAACCTGCTGAAGAAAATCAGCTTCCCCAGAATCTGCCTGCCGGTGATCGTGCTGTTCAATGCTGGCATCAACTTCGCGATCATCATCGCGCTGTTCCTGGGCTTTCTGCTGATCACCGGACGCTTGCCGGGCATGGCCCTGCTGGCGTTGCTGCCGCTGATGGCATTGCAAGTGATGTTCTGCGCCGGGCTGGGAATGATCCTTGGCGTGCTGAATGTGTTCTTTCGCGATGTCGGGCAACTGTTCGCCATCTGCCTGCAATTCTGGTTCTGGCTGACCCCGATCGTGTACCCCTTGAGCATCCTGCCCGAGTGGGTCCAGCGGCTGTTGCAACTCAACCCGCTGACGAACCTGATGGGCAGTTACCAGAACCTGTTCCTCTACGGCCAATGGCCGGTCTGGAGTTCGCTGCTGCCGATTTTCGTGATCGGTGTGTTGTTCTGCGTGATCGGGCTGCGACTGTTTCGTCAGCGGGTCGGCGAAATGGTGGATGAACTCTGATGGGGCACATATGCGTAACGGGCCTGGGCAAGGCCTACAAGCAATACCCCACACGCTGGAGCCGACTGGCTGAGTGGCTGATTCCGTTTTCGCCGATCCGCCATCGCCAGCACTGGGTGCTGCAAGACGTAGCGTTCGAGATTGCGCCCGGTGAAGCGGTGGGCATTGTCGGGGTCAACGGTGCCGGCAAAAGTACCTTGCTGAAGATGATCACCGGCACCACCCAACCTACCTGTGGGCAGATCCAGCTCGAAGGCCGCGTCGCCGCCCTGCTGGAACTGGGCATGGGGTTTCACCCGGAGTTCACTGGTCGGCAAAACGCGATCATGGCCGGGCAATTGCTGGGTATGCAGGTCGAAGAAATCGAAGCCTTGATGCCCCAGATCGAACATTTCGCGGAAATCGGCGAAGCCATCGACCACCCGGTGCGCACCTACTCCAGCGGCATGCAGATGCGCCTGGCGTTCAGCGTGGCCACCGCGCGGCGCCCGGACATCCTGATCGTCGACGAAGCGCTGTCGGTGGGCGACGCCTACTTCCAGCACAAGAGCTTCGAACGCATCCGCAGTTTTCGCAGGGCCGGCACCACCTTGCTGATCGTGTCCCACGACCGCTCGGCGATTCAGTCGATCTGCGATTCGGCAATTCTTCTGGAGAACGGCCGCATGGCCATGCACGGCAAGCCCGAAGCCGTCATGGACTACTACAACGCCCTGCTCGCCGAGCGCGAAGGCCAGACGGTGCGTCAGGAAATGCTCGCGGATGGCCAGGTGCAAACCGTTTCCGGCACCGGTGAAGCCGGGATTCTCAGCGTGCGCCTGCTCGATGAGCGCGAACGTGCCATCGATGCCGCCGAAGTCGGCCAGCCGGTCGTGCTTGAGGTGCAAGTCGAAGTGCGTCAGGACATCGAACGCCTGGTGCTGGGTTTCATGATCAAGGATCGCCTGGGCCAGGCCATGTACGGCATCAACACCCATCGTCAGGACCTCGCCCTCACCGATCTGCAGGCCGGCGAGCGGCTGACCTACCGCTTCGCCTTCGTCATGGGCCTGGGCAAAGGCAATTATTCCGTGGCCCTGAGCCTGTCGCGACTGGACTCGCACCTGGACCGCAATTTCGAGTGGCGCGACTACGGCCTGGTGTTCCATGTGATCAACAACCGACACGAAGACTTCGTCGGCTGTTCGTGGCTGGGGGCGAAAACCACCATCACTCGCGCGGCTGAATCGATTGTTTCGGAGAACACGCCATGACCCGTCTCCTGGTGGAATGCACGTACGTATTCCAGCACCCCAAGGTCAATTCGGGCATTCAGCGAGTGGTGCGCAACGTCATCAACCAGTTGCCTGAACGCGTCGATGGCGTTGAGTGCATCCCGGTGGTGATGCTCAAGGGCAAGCTCTACCGGGTGCTGAAACTGAGCCCTTCGGGCATCCCCTTTTTCAATGGGCTGATGGAGTTCGGTGGGCGTCTTGAGCGATTGGCCCATCGTTTCTGGCAACTGCACCAGCGTCTCGACAAACGCTGCACCTCGCGATGGACCCGGCGCGCGCTGTACGCGGCTTACCGCCTCACGGCGCTGGCGGGTTTCAGCGTACCGCTGCGCCTGATTGACCGGATCAATCACTATTACCTGCCCAAACGATGCTCGCCACTGCAGCATCAACCGGGCGACCAACTGGTGTTGCTGGATTCGTCCTGGCACGCCGATTTCTTCCCGCTGGCCGAACAACTCAAACGCGAAGGCGTGGGCATTGTCTCGGTGATCTACGACCTGATTCCCCTGACCCACCCGCAGTTCTACGACACGCGACTGGTGCAGATTTTCAACGAGTGGTTCGACTGGATCGCCAAAACCGCCGACGGCTACGTGGCGATTTCCGCCACGGTGCGCGATCAGGTGCGCGATGAATTGCATCGTCGCGTCGGCCCTGCCAAAGCCGACACCTTGTGGTTCGACTACTTCCACCTGGGCTCCGAACTGGACCTGCGTGAAGAAACCGCCGCTGTCGAAACACGCCTGACCCGGCTGTTCGATACCCCGCAACCGGTGTTCCTGATGGTCAGCACCATCGAGCCGCGCAAGAACCACGACTACTTGCTGGACGCCTTCGAACTCGCCTGGGCCGCAGGCTCCACTGCCCGTCTGTGCATCGCCGGGCGCATTGGCTGGAAATGCGATGCCCTGCTCGCCCGGGTACGCAATCACCCGCAGCTGAACAGGCGGTTGTTCATGTTTAATGACCTGAGCGACACCAGCCTCGAACATGCCTATTCCCACGCCAGCGCGCTGGTGTTTCCGTCCTACGTCGAAGGCTTCGGCTTGCCACTGGTGGAAGCCATGCAACGCGGTTTGCCGGCCATGGGCAGCGACATTCCGATCTTCCGTGAAATAGGCGGCGAATTCATGGCCTACTTCGACCTGGCCGAACCACAGAACCTGGCCGATCTGGTTGTCCGATTCGAGAGCAGCAAACAATTCCCGGCCGCCCGCGATGTGGCGGACTGGCGCTGGATCGGCTGGCGTGAAGCCAGTGCGCAACTGGCCGAGCGAACCCTGCGCAACCTGGTGGAAACACCCGCAGAGCAAGAGAGGCAACATGCGAATTGCCCTTAATGCCCGAATCCTCCAGGCCCCGCGCACCGGTATTGGCCATTACGTCGCCGAACTGGTGAATGCCCTGGCCGGCGAGCCGGATGTCGAGTTGTCGCTGTTCCATGGCTGGGGCTGGAGTTCTTCGCTACCCGAGGCCGCCATGCCGGGCTACTCGCGACTGACGCCATTGCTGCGGCAGATACCGGGGGCGTATCAGGCTCGACGCTGGCTGGCGCAGAAGCGCTTTGATCAAGGCCGCACGCAGGCAATCGACCTTTATCACGAACCCAGTCTGTGGCCGTTGTCGTTCGACGGCCCGACGGTCATCACCTTGCATGACCTGACGCACCTGCACTATCCCGAGACGCAACCACCGGCACGCCTGCGAGAAATCGAGCGGCGACTGGCCGATGGCGTGCAACAGGCGCAGCTGATTCTTACCGACTCGCAGTACATTGCCGACGAGGCTCAAGCCTGTTTCGCACTGCCGGCCGAGCGTTTTGTAGTCGCCCCGCTGGGCGTGGCGGCACGTTTCCACCCACGCGAGCCTGAGGCCATCGATGCGATGCTCAAGGCCCACGGGGTCGAGATGCGGGATTATTTTCTCTGCGTAGGCACCCTGGAACCCCGCAAGAACCTGACGCTGGCCCTGCGCGCCCACGCCCAACTTCCGGAAGCATTGCGTCAGCGCTTTCCACTGTTGATCGTGGGCATGGCTGGCTGGCAGCGCGAACACTTCAACGATGAGCTGCACCAGGCATTGGCCAATGGTCATGTGTGTTTGCTCGGTTACCTGCCCGACGAGCAGGTCGCGCAGCTGTTGGCCGGCGCCCGGGCGCTGATTTTCCCGTCGCGCTATGAAGGCTTCGGCCTACCCGTGCTGGAGGCCATGGCCAGCGGCACGCCGGTCATCCTGACCCGACGTTCGGCCATGCCTGAAGTCGCAGGCGTTGCGGGCAACTATATTGAACCCGACGATCCAGACGGCCTGCGCGATGCCATGCGCCGGCTGATCGACGATCAAACACATTGGCAGGCATGCCGAAAAGCCGGATTGCAGCAGGCAAGGCTTTTTTCCTGGGAGCGTTGCGCGAAGATCACTGCTCGCGCCTACCGCCAGGCCATGGGAGGTTGAATGCGAGTTCTTCATTTTTTCAAGACGTACCTGCCTGACTCCGTCGGCGGGATCGAGCAAGTGATCTTCCAGTTGTGTGAAAGCGGCGCCCAGCATGGCATTGAAAGTCAGGTGCTGACCCTCAGTGCCGATCCGACACCGCCGGTGGTGCAACTCGGGCAGCACGAAGTCCATCGGGCCAAACTCGACATTCAGTTCGCCTCCACAGGCTTTTCTTACAGCGTCTTCAAACAATTTCGCGAAATGGCTGCTGAGGCTGACGTGGTCAATTACCACTTCCCGTGGCCGTTCATGGACCTGGTGCATTTTTCTGCCGCCACAAACAAACCCAGCGTAGTCACCTACCACTCGGACATCATTCGTCAAAAGCACCTGCTCAAACTTTACCGGCCTCTGATGAACCGCTTCCTTGCCAGCGCTGACCGGATCGTCGCCGCATCCCCCAACTATCTGCACACCAGTGATGTGTTGCAGCAGTTTCGGGACAAGACCCGTGTCATTCCCTATGGCCTGAACAAAGCCGGTTATCCACAAGCCGATAACGAACGCATGAACCATTGGCGGCAATCGCTTGGGGATAAGTTTTTTCTGTTTGTGGGCGTGATGCGCTATTACAAAGGCCTGCACATTCTGCTCGACGCCTTGAAAGACGTGGATTACCCGGTGGTAATCGTTGGTGCCGGGCCGCTGGAAGCCGAACTGCACGCCCAGGCCGCAGCGTTGGGTTTGCGCAATATTCACTTTCTGGGGCGTCTTGGCGACGAAGACAAAGTCGCGCTGCTGCAACTGAGTTACGCCATCGTATTTCCCTCGCACCTGCGCTCCGAAGCGTTCGGCATCTCGCTGCTCGAAGGTGCGATGTACGGCAAACCGATGATCTCCAGCGAAATCGGCACCGGCACCAGCTACATCAACATCCACAACGAAACCGGGCTGGTGGTGCCGCCGAGTCATCCACAGGCGTTCCGTGAAGCCATGCGCACCTTATGGGAAAACCCGACGCTTGCGGCCGAGATGGGCGTGAAGGCGGAGGCGCGTTATCGGCAGTTGTTCACGGCGGAAGAAATGGGCCGCAAGTGGACGACGTTGTACGAAGAACTGCTGGAAGAAAAATCCCTGTCCTACGCCTGAACCTGCGGGCCCGGGCTTTTGTGGGGAGGGGGCTTGTCGGAACGCCGCATCGCCCCGTTGGGCTGCGAAGCGGCCCCAAAATCTCTGATGTACCAAAGATTTTGTGAGTGCTACGCACTCAAACGGGGGCAAGCCCCCTCGCCACAGGTCGCTCCTACAGTGGATTTTCTGGGTTACCGCTCCGGCTTGGGCTTTGCAGGCGTGCATTCGCCTGCGCCCAGGTCCCGGTCAGCAAACTGGTGGGTGACACGCCGTCAAAGCGCCAGCGCAAGGCCAGCGCCGCGGGCCGTCGCACCATGCGCTGCACCTCGAATGTCCACAACCGCTCGGCCCCTTGGAAGGCTTCGACTTGCGGGCCTTCGAGGATGATTTGCGTGCGACCGGTGAGGTGCAGCAAGTCACCGGAATCGAAATCGATGAACAGCAATCCGGCTCGAGGATTGACCAGCAGATTGCCCAACGTATTGAAGAACAGGTTGCCGGCGAAGTCCGGGATGGTCAGTCGATTGCCCTCTACCTGGACGAAACCGGCCTGGCCGCCCCGATGAGAAACGTCCACCGAGCGTTGGCCATCGACGTCCACATAACTGGCGACAAAGAAGGTGTCAGCGCCGGCGATCATGGCTTTGGCCGCCTCATCCAGCCCGTTGAGGTGCTGCGCGACACGGGCCGACGGATCCGCCAAGGGCACCGAGTGAAACTGGCGCAATTGAATGTATTTCGGGCAATTGCCGAAAGATTGCTGGACCGTCACTTCGAAGCCGCTCGCCGTCATAGCGCCAACTCGGCCATTGAGACGGTTGCGACGTCGCGTGTGCAGCTCAATACCGAGCAGACCGATCGCCATTCCGTCTTGCAATGGCGCAGGGTCGTCGTGACCAGGCAGGCTGGCGAACTGCAACAGCGCAGGCTCCGGTGAATGGGCAAAGCCCGGCGCCCCTTCCAGAATACTGGCCCAAGGGTTGCCGTCAGCATCCACCGCGCCGTACAGCATGAACGGCAGTTGCTGATAGAAGGTGCGGTGCTGATCCGGCATCTCGCTGCGAATCACCCTACGACCTAATTCGTCCATGCGCTCGGCGACACCCACACGAGCCTGCAACTGTTTCTCGCCTGCGTGCCAAGGTGAACGTTCCATAACGGCTTCTCCCCTGCGCTGATCGCGCATCAAGAACAGCCCGAATCAATCGGGCCGTGAACATCAGGCAGTTGTTTGCAAACCGGCGACGGTGCGTGGCATGCCGACAAACCCCGGCAAGGCTTCAACCCGTGTCAGCCAGGCCCGAATGTTGGGGTAGTCATCCAGCGACACATTGCCTTCCGGGGCATGGGCGATGTAGCTGTACGCAGCGATGTCGGCGATGGTCGGCTCGCCACTGGCCAGATAGGGCGTTGCGCCCAGTTCCTGATCGATCACTTTGAGCCAGCTGTGGGCGTAAGCGATCACCTCTTGCGCGTTGTAAGGCGCACCAAATACGGTGATCAGCCTTGCCCTGCCCGGCCCGAAAGCAATTGGCCCGGCGGCGACCGACAACCAGCGTTGAACCTTGGCCGCACCGACCGGGTCGGTTGGCAACCAGCGACCGTTGCCGTATTTCAGCGCAAGGTAGACCAGGATCGCGTTGGAATCGGCCAGCACCACGCCTTGATCATCAATCACCGGCACCTGCCCAAACGGGTTGAGCGTCAGAAAATCCGCTTGCTTGTGGGCGCCCTTGGCCAAATCGACGAAGATCAGCTCGGTCGGCAGTTGCAACAAAGACAGCATCAGCTCCACACGGTGAGCGTGGCCAGAGCGGGGGAAGTTGTAGAGTTTGATCGCTTGCATGGTCGACTCCGCTGGATGGTGGCGCCGTCCAGGAAGATCAGCGCCGATAGGGGGCCATCTTCCATCCGCAACCAAAACAACAGAATAACCAGCAAACGCAATCCATTATTTCAGCCAGTGCAATAACCCTTCAGCCAAGCAGGGCCGGGTGTTCGCGCAGTACGTTCACCGCGAAGTCCACAAAACTACGGACCCGCGCCGGGGCTTTGCGCCCACCCTGGTAGACCACATGAATGGGCAATGGCGGCAGTTCGAAGTCAGCCAGAACGATTTCCAGCTCACCGGCCGCGACTTTGCTCGCCACTTGATACGACAGCACTCGGGTCAGTCCCAGCCCCATGGCGGCGGCCGTAATAGCTGCCTGATTGGCGGTGACCACAAGGCGCGGTTCCAGACGAATGCTGATTGGCTCTCCCGCGTCAATGAACGGCCAGCTTCTGTGCTGACCGATGGACGAGGTCGCGATGATCGGGCCTGCGCTTAAATCTGCAGGATGCCGGGGCCGACCATGATCGCCCAGGAATCCAGGGGAGGCGCAGATCACCCGCCGCACTTCGCCCACGCGAATTGCATGTTGATTGCTGTCCGGTAACTCACCGATGCGCACAGCCACATCAATGCCCTCCTCGACCATGCTCACCACCCGGTCGACCAGTAGAGCGTTGATGCTGACTTCAGGAAATTGAGACAAGTAACCGACCATGAGCGGCGTAACGAACAAATCACCGAACAACACCGGCGCCGTGATCGTCAATTGCCCACGGGGTTGGGCGTGGCTCCCGGCCGCCGAATCCTCCGCTTCCTGCACCTCGGTGAGAATTCTCCGACAATCCTCCAGATAACGCTGACCCGCCTCACTCAAATGCACGCTGCGGGTGGTACGTGTCAACAATTGGGTGCCGATGCGTTTCTCCAGTGCCGCCACAGCGCGGGTGACACTGGCCGCCGACATTCCCAAACGCCGCGCCGCCGTCGAGAAGCCTTGTTCCTGGGCGACGGTAGCGAAGACTTGCATTTCCTGGAAGCGGTCCATGGATTAACTCCTGAGCACTGAAAAACGCGAGGCCGATGTTTCCCGATTGGACCTGGATATCGCTGGAAGAGGATGAGCCGTGCAGTTTTAATGGCATTCTGATTATTGTGACGTATAACCCTGAACGTTCACGCTTTCAATTGCTGAGACCGTATCCAGATGCCCTCCATCTACCAACTTAAACCTGCCTTCCAGAATCTGTTGCGACCGCTGGTTCAGCGACTGTTCGATAACGGCACCACCGCCAATCAAATTACCGTGCTGGCCGGCGTCATTTCGGTTGTGACGGGCGTCGGGATTGCTTGCTTCGCCCATCACCTGTGGGTTTTTCTGCTGATTCCCGTGTGGATGATCCTGCGGATGGCGCTGAACGCCATCGACGGCATGCTGGCCCGGGAATTCGGCCAACAGTCGCGCCTCGGCGCCTATCTTAATGAACTGTGCGATATCGTTGCCGACAGCGCGCTGATCCTGCCTTTCGCCCTGATTCCCGACGTGAGCGTGTTGATTGTGCTGTTGGTCACGCTGCTGGCATTGTTCAGCGAATACAGCGGCGTCCTCGGGCCGATGGTCGGCGCATCGCGGCGATATGACGGCCCGATGGGCAAGAGCGATCGCGCGTTTGCACTGGGCGCCTTGGCCACCGGCATTGCCATCGGCTGGATCAACGCGTTGTGGATTAACGTTGTGTTTGCGGTGGTCGCCGTCCTGCTGGCTTACACCTTGGTCAACCGGGTCCGCCTGGGCCTGAAAGAAGTGCAGGAAAACGCTCCCTCGGCATAAAGCCTCAGCGTAAGGCTCCTCAAGCATAAGGAAAGTGCAATGCGTGAAACTCAGAATAAGACCTTCACTACCCACGACGGCGTTGAACTGTTCTACCGCCATTGGCCGGCCACGGCGGGTAATTCGGGCGAACCGCGCAAGGCAGTGCTGCTGTTTCATCGCGGCCATGAACACTCGGGGCGTATCGCTCACTTGGTGGATGAACTGGACCTGCCAGCGTTCGACTTCTTTGCCTGGGACGCCCGCGGTCATGGTCAATCGCCGGGCGCTCGCGGCGACAGCCCGAGTTTCGCCACCAGCGTGCGGGACGTGCAGACCTATTGCGATCACCTGAACGCGACCCACCAGATCGATGAAGAGAACATGGCCGTGATCGCCCAGAGCGTCGGCGCGGTGATTGCCTCGACCTGGGTCCACGACTATGCACCGCGCATCCGCTCGCTGGTGCTCGCGTCGCCCGCATTCAAGGTCAAGCTATACGTCCCTTTCGCTCGTCCGGGCCTGGCGCTGATGCGCAAGTTTCGCGGCAACTTTTTCGTCAACAGCTACGTCAAGGCCAAGTTCCTCAGCCACGACCCGGAACGCGTCGCCTCTTACGATAGCGATCCGCTGATCACCAAGGCGATTTCAGTGAATGTGCTGCTCGGCTTGTATGAAGCCGCCGACCGTGTGGTGGCCGATGCGCAGGCGATTCAAGTGCCGACCCAACTGCTGATTTCCGGCTCGGACTTTGTGGTCCACCGCAAACCCCAGGAACAGTTTTTCGAACGCTTGGGCAGCCTGAAAAAGGAAAAACACATTCTCCCGGGTTTCTACCACGACACGCTTGGGGAACGTGATCGCGCCGTGGCCGTAGCCAGCGCCAAACGCTTTATCCTGCAAAACTTTGAATACCCGCTGGACCGCGCCTCGCTGCTCAATGCCGACAAGATCGGCCTAACCTGCGCGGAATCCGAATCCCTCGCTGCCCCGCTGCCGCACAACTCGATGCGCGACCTGTACTGGCGCATGACCCGCGCCAGCATGCGCCTGGGCAGCCGACTGTCCGACGGGGTAAAGCTGGGCTTCGACACCGGTTTCGACTCCGGCAGCACTCTGGATTACGTGTACCGCAACCAGCCCACCGGCAAGGGCGGGCTCGGGCGGATGATTGATCAAAATTACCTGAATTCCATTGGCTGGCGCGGCATTCGCCAGCGCAAACTCAACGTCGAAGAGTTGCTGCGCCTGACCATGGCCAAGCTGCGTGAAGAAGGCCGACCGGTGCGCATCGTCGACATCGCCGCCGGTCACGGCCGCTACATTCTTGAAGCCTTGCAAGGCGTCAGCCCGCTACCGGAATCGATACTGTTGCGCGATTACAGCGACATCAATGTGCGTGACGGTGGTGCGCTGATTCGTGATAAGGGCCTTGGAGACATCGCGCAGTTCGTGAAAGGCGACGCGTTCGACCGCGCCGACCTGGCGGCACTGGACCCAAAGCCGACACTGGCGGTTGTGTCCGGGTTGTATGAACTGTTTGCCGACAATGCACTGGTCGGCGGCTCTCTGGCGGGCCTGGCGGAGGCCGTGGAGCCCGGTGGCTATCTGGTCTACACCGGTCAACCCTGGCACCCGCAACTGGAACTGATCGCCCGCGTCCTCACCAGCCACCGTCAAGGCCAGGCGTGGGTGATGCGTCGGCGCAGCCAGGCGGAAATGGATCAACTGGTGGAAGCAGCGGGTTTTCGCAAAATCACCCAGCGAGTGGATGAATGGGGGATCTTCACCGTGTCCCTCGCGCAACGGGTGCAATGATGGGGGCTGCCCCGAGAGAGCCGGGTTTGCTGAAGCCCGCCGTGCTCTGGTTGCTGGTGCTGGCACCGCTGTTTTTCGCCAGCTACGGCTTTGCCACGTGGGTCACGGCCCAGCGCAGCGATGTCGCCACCTTCGTTTTCGATTGGGAAAGCGCCATGCCCTTCTGGGCCTGGACCATCGTCCCCTACTGGACGATTGATCTGCTGTACGGTTTTTCGCTGCTGCTGCCCGATAGTCGCCATGAACTCAAGCGCCACGCCTTGCGCCTGCTGAGTGCTCAAGTGATCTCTATCAGTTGTTTCCTGTTATGGCCGCTGCGCTTCACCTTCGAACGGCCTGAACTGGATGGAGTGTTCGGCTGGCTGTTCGCGGTGCTGGCCGGGTTCGACAAGCCGTTCAATCAGGCGCCGTCGCTGCACATCGCCCTGCTGGTGATTTTGTGGGTCATGTACCAACGGCACTCTCAAGGGCTGTGGCGCTGGCTGGTACACGGCTGGTTCGCATTGATCGGGATTTCGGTGCTGACCACTTATCAACATCACTTTATCGACTTACCTACAGGCGCCCTCGCCGGCTGGCTGTGCGTGTGGTTGTGGCCACTGGATCGGCCTAGCCCTTTGAGTAGCCTGCGGTTGGCCAAGGACCCGAAACGCTGGCGCCTGGCCCTGCGTTATGGCATCGGCGCGGCGATATTCGCCATTCCAGCCTTTGGCCTGCGCGGCGGATGGCTGTGGCTGATCTGGCCCTCCGTGGCGTTGCTGTTGGTGGCGCTCAACTACACGCTGCTGGACGCCGCCGGGTTTCAGAAACGCGCTGACGGCCGCCTTAGCCCGGCCGCCCGTTGGTTATTTGCACCCTACGTGGCAGCGGCGTGGATCAACTCACGGCTTTGGACCCGTAAACATCCGCAACCCAATGAGGTTGTGGATAACGTTTGGCTCGGCAGGCTTCCCGACGCTGAGCAATTGGCGCCGTTCAAAGCTGTGGTCGATCTATGCGCTGAGCTGCCGCTCAACCCGAAAGGCCGCGCCTATCAAAGCGTTCCGATACTCGACCTGACCGCGCCCAGCGCTGAGCAATGCCTCGCCGCCGCCCAGGCCATTGAACACCTGCGCCAGCAAGGTCCCTTGCTGGTCTGCTGCGCTTTGGGCTATTCACGCAGCGCCACCGCTATCGCGGCCTGGTTGCTGCACAGCGGTCGAGCGGCCACTGTCGATGCCGCCGTGGCGATGATTCAGGCCGCACGCCCGCAAGTGGTGTTCCATCCGGCCCATCGCCAAGCTCTGGAGAACGCCTATGCCGGTTGATATGGAACTGCACGTGGTCGCCAGCCTGCTGCGCCGGGGCCGCGCCCTAGATCAGTTATCCACAGGGCTGACCTTGCTGGGTGTGTTGTTCGGCCTGCTGCAACTGCTGCTGATCACCCCGACGGCGCCGTTCTTGATCCTCAGCGCCTGGCTGATCATCCTCGGGCTATGGCAAAAATACTGGGCGCTGCGGGTGGCCTTCGACGCTGACCTGTTTACTCTGATAGCCCGCGACGCTGACGCTTTGTCAGATCGCACTCAAGCCCTCGATCAGGCCCTGCAAAACCTCAGCCTGCAACCGGCCAGCCGTGCCGGTCGGCCCTGGACCGAACGTCAGCGCGGGGGGCTTAAACTGCTGCGCAAACAGGCGGTCCTGCTGGCCGCCCAAGTGCTGGCACCCTTGGCTGTCATTCTGGCCAGTCCTTGGCTGCCCTTCGCTGGATAAGGAAATCATTAATGTTCGAACCTTTGGTCGCCTTCCTCATCACCTCCATAGCCCGAACCGTTACTGGCGCTCGCAGCCTGTGGATGGGTTGCGCGCCGAATCCCGTGCAGCGCATTTATTTTGCCAACCACAGCAGCCACGGCGACTTCGTGCTGCTTTGGGCCTCGCTGCCTTCCACCCTGCGCAAACTTACACGACCGGTGGCCGGCAGCGACTATTGGAATAAGAGCGCCTTACGCCGTTACATCATCAGCCGGGTGTTCAACGGCGTGCTAATCGACCGCGAGCGCAAGAACCCTGTGGATAACCCTTTGCAGCCCATGCTCGATGCCCTGGAGAACGGTTATTCGTTGATCATCTTTCCTGAAGGCACGCGCAATCTGGAAGAGGGTTTGCTGCCGTTCAAAAGCGGCCTGTACCACTTGGCAAAACGTTACCCACAGGCCCAGGTGATTCCGGTGTGGATCGCCAACCTCAATCGAGTCATGCCCAAGGGACGAGTGCTGCCACTGCCGCTGTTGTGTACCACCAGTTTCGGCGCGCCCCTGCACCTGACCGAAGGCGAGAGCAAAGAGCAGTTCCTTTCACGCAGCCGCGACGCACTGCTGGCCCTCGCCCCGGAGCATTCCTGACATGGATAGACAAACCCTGATGCTGTTCGGCGGGATCGGCATGATCCTGGTGCTGGCCTCACTGATTGGCCTGATTCTCAAACTGCGCACCCGGGGCACGCCCAATGCAGTCATCGAGAACCTCAACGCCCGCATCAACGCCTGGTGGGTGATGGTGGTGGTGATCGGCGTCGCTTTTTGGCTGGGCACCGGCGCGGTGATCCTGCTGTTTTACGCAGTATCGTTCTATGCGCTACGCGAATTCCTCACCCTCATGCCCACCCGACGCAGCGACTACCCGGCGCTGGTAGCCGCGTTTTATCTGGCATTGCCACTGCAATATCTGCTGATCTATTCCGATTGGTACGGACTTTTCTCGATCTTTATTCCGGTGTACGTATTTTTGCTCCTGCCAATTCTTGCGTCTCTCGGTGGCGACAGCACGCACTTCCTCGAGCGGGCGTCGAAAGTGCAATGGGGCTTAATGATCGCGGTGTTCTGCGTGTCGTTCGTGCCCGCTCTGCTGACCCTGGACATCGTCGGTTACGAAGGCCGAAACCTGCTGCTGATCGCGTATCTGGTGATCGTGGTGCAGCTGTCAGACGTGCTGCAGTACGTCTGCGGCAAGTTGTTCGGCAAACACAAGATCGCGCCTACTTTGTCGCCATCGAAAACCGTTGAGGGCTTTGTTGGCGGCGTTCTGCTGTCCTCGCTGATTGGTGCAGCCTTGTGGTGGACCACGCCATTCAACCCGTGGCAGTCGTTCTTTATTGCGCTGCTGATCAACCTGCTGGGGTTTGCCGGCGGCATCGTGATGTCGGCAATCAAGCGTGACCGGGGCGTGAAGGATTGGGGACACATGATCGAAGGCCACGGCGGGATGCTGGATCGATTGGATTCAGTGTGTTTTGCGGCACCGATCTTCTTTCATCTTGTGCGGTATTGGTGGACTTGAAATAGCTGACCTTTTTCAAAAAAAGACCGCAGCCAAGGCTGCGGTCTTTTCATTCATCATTTCATCGCTTGTGGATAACTTATTCCACCGTCACCGACTTCGCCAGGTTACGCGGTTGATCGACGTCGGTACCCTTCAAAACCGCCACATAGTACGAAAGCAGCTGCAACGGAATGGTGTAGAGGATCGGCGACAGGATGTTGTGGATGTGCGGCATCTGGACGACATGAGTGCCTTCGCCGTTGGTCATGCCCGCCTGTTCGTCGGCGAAGACGATCAGTTCACCGCCGCGGGCGCGGACTTCCTGAAGGTTGGATTTCAGCTTCTCCAGCAATTCGTTGTTTGGCGCAACGGTAACTACGGGCATGTCGTTATCCACAAGCGCCAACGGGCCATGTTTCAGTTCGCCCGCCGGATAGGCTTCCGCGTGAATGTAGGAGATTTCCTTGAGCTTGAGGGCCCCTTCCATCGCGACCGGGAATTGTGCACCGCGACCGAGGAACAGGGTGTGGTTCTTCTCGGCGAACAGCTCGGCGATTTTTTCCACGGTGCTGTCCATCGCCAGGGCTTCGCCCAAACGGGTCGGCAGGCGACGCAGTTCTTCGACCAGTGTGGCTTCGACACCTTCGGCCAACGTACCGCGAACCTGACCCAGGGACAGGGTCAGCAACAGCAGGCCAACCAGTTGAGTGGTGAAGGCTTTGGTCGAGGCCACGCCGATTTCGCGACCGGCCTGGGTCAACAGCGTCAGGTCCGACTCACGCACCAGAGAGCTGATGCCGACGTTGCAGATTGCCAGGCTGGCGAGGAAACCGAGCTCCTTGGCATTGCGCAGCGCGGCCAAGGTGTCGGCGGTTTCACCGGACTGGGAGATGCTCACGAACAGGGTATCTGGCTGCACCACTACCTTGCGGTAGCGGAATTCGCTGGCGACTTCGACCTGACACGGAATACCCGCCAGTTCTTCGAGCCAGTAACGGGCAACCATGCCGGCGTGATAGCTGGTGCCGCAGGCGACGATTTGTACATTGCGTACCTTGGCAAACAGCTCGGTAGCTTCGGGGCCGAATGCTTCGACCAGCACCTTGTTTTGGCTCAGGCGACCTTCGAGAGTGCGCTGTACCACGACCGGTTGCTCATGAATTTCCTTGAGCATGTAATGGCGGAATTCGCCCTTGTCAGCCGCTTCGGCACCGTCGCGGTACTGCACGCTTTCACGCTGGACGAGCGCACCATCGATGTCCCAGATCTGCACGCTGTCGCGGCGAATTTCGGCGATGTCGCCTTCTTCCAGGTACATGAAACGGTCGGTGACCTGACGCAGCGCCAATTGGTCGGAAGCCAGGAAATTCTCCCCCATACCCAGACCGATCACCAATGGGCTGCCACTGCGGGCCGCCACCAGACGATCCGGTTGCAGGGCGCTGATCACCGCCAAACCGTAAGCACCGTGCAGCTCTTTCACGGTCGCTTTCAGGGCGATTGTCAGGTCGGGTTGCAGCTTGAGTTTTTCGTGCAGCAGATGCGCGATGACTTCAGTGTCAGTGTCCGAGGAGAACACGTGGCCCAACGCCTGGAGTTGCTGGCGCAGGGCGTCATGGTTCTCGATGATGCCGTTGTGCACCACCGCCAGATCCCCGGAAAAATGCGGGTGAGCATTACGCTCACACGGCGCGCCGTGGGTCGCCCAGCGGGTATGGGCAATGCCCAGACGGCCGACCAGAGGCTCTTCGATCAGCGCCTGTTCCAGTTCGCTGACCTTGCCCGGACGACGGGTGCGCAAGAGTTTTTCATCATTGGTGTACACCGCCACACCAGCGCTGTCATACCCACGGTATTCCAGACGCTTGAGGCCTTCGAGCAGGATGGCGGTAACGTTACGTTCTGCGACTGCACCGACAATTCCACACATGCTAGTTCTCCTGACTGACGGCGGCGCAAATCAAATTGATGCCGCGGGCCTGAATCTGATCGCGTGCCTCAACTGGCAGACGATCATCGGTAATGAGGGTATGGACGCTGCTCCATGGCAGCTCCAGATTGGGAATTTTGCGGCCGATCTTGTCGGCCTCGACCATCACGATCACTTCGCGGGCAACCTCGGCCATGACACGGCTCAAGCCCAGCAATTCATTGAAGGTGGTGGTCCCGCGCACCAGATCGATGCCATCGGCACCGATAAATAGCTGATCAAAGTCATATGAGCGTAGTACTTGCTCGGCCACCTGACCCTGGAAGGACTCGGAATGCGGGTCCCAGGTCCCGCCGGTCATCAACAGCACCGGCTCGTGCTCGAGTTCGCTTAAAGCGTTGGCGACATACAGGGAATTGGTCATCACCACCAAACCCGGTTGTTGGCCGAGTTCCGGGATCATCGCGGCGGTGGTGCTGCCGCTGTCGATGATGATTCGCGCATGCTCGCGGATCCGCGTGACGGCGGCGCGAGCAATGGCCTGCTTGTATTTGGAAACCGGTTGGCCGATATCGGCGACCAGCTCCTGAGGCATGGTGACCGCCCCGCCGTAACGACGCAGCAACAGACCGTTGCTTTCAAGCGCCGCCAAGTCCTTGCGAATCGTAACTTCCGAGGTTTCGAAGCGCTTGGCCAGCTCATCCACGCTGACTTCACCCTGCTCATTGAGCAGGGCAAGGATGTTATGGCGACGTTGGGGCGTGTTGCGCTTTGACATGGACTGGTAAGTTTCGATTCGAAAGATAACGTAAGCAATCAAAACCCATTAGCGAAACTTCGTCAAGCGGGACACGATAAAAATGATCTGTGGATAAAAAGCTTCGCGGGCAAGCCTCGCTCCTACAGACGGTGATTATTCCGTAGGAGCGAGGCTTGCCCGCGAAAGCGACCTCATGAGCACCACGTTGTGCTGTGGGTAACTCAGTTCTTCTTGATCTTCTCCGGCCGTTTCCAGCCATCGATGTTTTTCTGCCGAGCCCGACCCACCGCCAACTGAGCCTTATCCACATTCTGGGTAATGGTCGAACCCGCCGCCGTGGTTGCACCCGCTGAGATATCCACAGGCGCGACCAACGAATTGTTGGAGCCGATGAATACATCTTCGCCCAACACGGTTTTCCACTTGTTCGCCCCATCGTAGTTACAGGTGATGGTGCCTGCGCCGATGTTGGTGCGCGCACCAATCTGGGCATCGCCCAGATACGTCAAGTGACCGGCCTTGGCGCCTTCGCCCATGTGGGCGTTCTTCAGTTCAACGAAGTTACCCACATGCGCACGAGCTTCCAGCACCGTGCCGGGACGCAAACGAGCGAATGGGCCGGCATCGCTGCCTTCACCCAATATTGCGCCCTCGATATGGCTGTTGGCCTTGATCACTACGCCTTTGCGCAGGGTGCTGTCTTTGATCACGCAGTTCGGACCAATCACCACGTCGTCCTCGATGACGACTTTGCCTTCGAGGATCACGTTGATGTCGATCAGCACATCGCGACCAATGGTAACTTCGCCACGCACATCGAAACGCGCCGGGTCGCGCAACGTCACGCCTTGAGCCATCAAATGACGCGCCATGCGCAACTGATAATGACGCTCAAGTTCGGCTAGCTGCTTGCGATCGTTGGCGCCCTGCACTTCCATGGTGTCATGAGGGTGTTCAGTGGCCACCACCAGACCATCACTGACCGCCATGGCGATCACGTCGGTCAGGTAGTACTCACCTTGGGCATTGTTATTGGAGAGGCGACTCACCCAATCACCCAAACGTTCGAAAGGCAGCGCCAGAATGCCGGTATTGCCTTCGGTGATCGCACGTTCAATCTCGTTGGTGTCTTTATGCTCGACGATGGCGGCAACCTTACCGGCGGCATCGCGAACGATGCGGCCGTAACCCGTCGGGTCATCCAGCTCGACAGTCAACAAGCCCAATTGCTGCGGTTGAGCCAGTTTGAGCAGACGTTGCAGGGTTTCCACTTCAATCAACGGTACGTCACCGTACAGAATCAGCACGGTGTCGGACTTGATGAACGGGACAGCCTGGGCCACCGCATGTCCGGTACCCAGCTGTTGATCCTGCAGGACGAAATTCAGGTCATCGGCGCCCAGACGCTCGCGCACCACTTCAGCGCCATGGCCGATCACCACATGAATGCGTTGTGGATCAAGTTGCCGGGCGGTGTGGATAACATGGCTAAGCATTGAGTTACCGGCAACCGGGTGCAGAACTTTTGGCAAGGCCGAACGCATGCGCGTGCCTTGGCCGGCAGCGAGGATAACGATTTCAAGAGACATGACAGGCTACTAATCCTGGGGGTCAGCGGCTGCGACCGGGTGATAAAAGTCAGAAAAGAAAAAAGGGTAGCCGAGGCTACCCTTTTTAATCAATCGCGCAATAAGTCGATGGCCGATTAGTGACCGAACTTCTTGCGGATCTGCTGGACGGTGCGCAGCTGAGCTGCAGCCTCGGCCAGACGTGCGGCAGCAGCTCCGTAATCGAACTCTGCGCCTTTGTCATGCAGGGCCTTCTCGGCAGCCTGAACTGCTTCCCGAGCGGAGGCTTCATCCAGGTCGGCAGCACGTTGCACGGTGTCGGCAAGAACCTTGACCATGTTCGGCTGAACCTCGAGGAAACCACCGGAGATGTAATACACCTCCTCTTCCCCGCCCTGCTTGATCAGTCGGATCGGGCCCGGCTTGAGATTGGTGATCAGCGGCGCGTGACCCAGAGCGATACCAAGATCACCCAGTGCACCGTGCGCAACCACCATCTCGACCAGGCCGGAAAATATTTCCCCTTCCGCGCTGACGATATCGCAATGGACTGTCATAGCCATCTGATTGCCTCAACCTAAATTAGCGCCCGTTGCCGGGCGCCGGGATTACAGTTTCTTGGCTTTCTCGATCGCTTCTTCGATGCCGCCGACCATGTAGAACGCTTGTTCTGGCAGGTGGTCGTAGTCACCGTTGAGGATGCCTTTGAAGCCAGCAATGGTGTCTTTCAGGGAAACGTATTTACCCGAAGCACCGGTGAAGACTTCAGCCACGAAGAACGGCTGCGACAAGAAACGCTGGATCTTACGAGCACGGTTTACCAACTGCTTGTCGGCTTCCGACAGCTCGTCCATACCCAGGATCGCAATGATGTCCTTCAGTTCTTTGTAACGCTGCAGCACGTACTGAACACCGCGAGCGGTTTCGTAGTGGTCGTTGCCGATCACGTTCGGGTCCAGCTGACGCGAAGTCGAGTCCAGTGGATCTACCGCCGGGTAGATACCCAGGGAAGCGATGTCACGGGACAGAACGACGGTGGCGTCCAAGTGGGCGAAGGTGGTCGCTGGCGACGGGTCGGTCAAGTCGTCCGCTGGTACGTATACCGCCTGGATCGAAGTAATCGAACCTTGCTTGGTCGAAGTGATGCGCTCTTGCAGCACGCCCATCTCTTCAGCCAGGGTCGGCTGGTAACCTACTGCCGAAGGCATACGGCCCAGCAGTGCGGATACTTCAGTACCGGCCAGGGTGTAACGATAGATGTTGTCGACGAACAGCAGAACGTCGTTACCTTCGTCACGGAACTTCTCGGCCATGGTCAGGCCGGTCAGTGCTACGCGCAGACGGTTTCCCGGCGGCTCGTTCATCTGACCGTAAACCAGTGCCACTTTGTCCAGAACGTTGGAATCCTTCATCTCGTGGTAGAAGTCGTTACCCTCACGAGTACGCTCACCCACACCGGCGAACACGGAATAACCGCTGTGCTCGATGGCGATGTTACGGATCAGTTCCATCATGTTCACGGTCTTGCCTACACCGGCACCACCGAACAGACCGACTTTACCGCCCTTGGCGAACGGGCAAACCAGGTCGATAACCTTGATGCCTGTTTCCAGCAGCTCGTTGCCACCGGCTTGTTCAGCGAAGGTTGGCGCAGGGCGGTGAATGCCCCAACGCTCTTCTTCGCCGATCGGGCCAGCTTCGTCGATCGGGTTGCCCAGTACGTCCATGATCCGGCCCAGGGTCGCTTTACCGACCGGTACGGAAATGGCTGCGCCAGTGTTGTTGACGTCCAGACCGCGCTTCAAGCCTTCGGTGGAGCCCATCGCAATGGTACGAACCACGCCGTCGCCCAGCTGCTGCTGAACTTCCAGAGTGGTTTCGGCACCTTGAACTTTCAAGGCGTCGTAGATGCTCGGTACGCTGTCGCGTGGAAATTCCACGTCGATAACGGCGCCGATGATTTGAACGATACGTCCGCTACTCATAGCTGGATCCTCTGAATATTTGAACCGTTAAACCGCGGCAGCGCCGCCGACGATTTCCGAGATCTCTTGGGTGATCGCAGCCTGACGCGCCTTGTTGTAGACCAGCTGCAAATCGCTGATCAAATCACCGGCGTTGTCGGTAGCGTTCTTCATTGCGATCATCCGCGCAGCTTGTTCAGCCGCGTTGTTCTCGACCACCGCCTGGTAGACCTGCGACTCAACGTAACGGACCATCAAGCCATCGAGCAGCTCCTTGGCATCCGGTTCGTAGAGATAGTCCCAGTGGTGCTTGAGTTCTTGATCCGGGGTTGCCACCAGTGGAATCAACTGCTCCACGGTAGGCTGTTGCGTCATGGTGTTGATGAACTTGTTGGACACCACGGACAGGCGGTCAATCCGGCCGTCCAGGTAGGCATCCAGCATCACCTTGACGCTGCCGATCAGATCATTGATCGACGGCTCTTCACCCAGGTGGCTGATAGCTGCAACGACGTTACCGCCGAAGTTGCGGAAGAAAGCCGCACCCTTGCTACCAACGACACACAGATCGATCTCGACGCCGTTTTCGCGGTTTACCGCCATGTCCTTGACCAAAGCCTTGAACAGGTTGGTGTTCAAGCCACCACACAGACCACGGTCACTGCTCACAACGACATAACCGACGCGCTTTACTTCACGGTCGATCATGAACGGGTGGCGATATTCCGGGTTAGCGTTGGCCAGATGGCCAATAACCTGGCGGATGCGCTCCGCATAAGGACGGCTAGCAGCCATGCGCATTTGTGCCTTGCGCATTTTGCTGACCGCCACTTTTTCCATGGCGCTGGTAATTTTTTGCGTGCTTTTGATGCTCGCAATCTTACTGCGAATCTCTTTTGCGCCTGCCATGTAACACCTATCAGGTTAGCAAGCGGGAGCCGCTAGGCTCCCGCTGCGGCTTACCAGGTTTGGGTGGCCTTGAACTTCTCGATACCGGCTTTCAGGCCGCCATCGATTTCGTCATTGAAGTCACCCTTCACGTTGATCTTCGCCATCAAGTCGGCGTGATCGCGGTTGAAGTAAGCAATCAGCGCTTGTTCGAAGCTGCCGATCTTGGCGATTTCAACGTCGGTCAGGAACCCACGCTCAGCGGCATACAGCGACAGCGACATGTCGGCGATCGACATTGGCGCGTATTGCTTCTGCTTCATCAGCTCGGTAACGCGCTGACCATGCTCAAGTTGCTTACGGGTCGCTTCGTCCAGGTCAGAAGCGAACTGGGCGAATGCCGCCAGTTCACGGTACTGAGCCAGAGCGGTACGGATACCACCGGAGAGCTTCTTGATGATCTTGGTCTGAGCGGCACCACCCACACGGGATACCGAAACACCGGCGTTCACTGCAGGACGGATGCCCGAGTTGAACATGGCCGATTCCAGGAAGATCTGACCGTCGGTGATGGAAATCACGTTGGTCGGAACGAACGCGGAAACGTCGCCAGCCTGGGTTTCGATGATCGGCAATGCGGTCAGGGAACCGGTTTTGCCGGTCACTGCGCCGTTGGTGAACTTCTCTACGTACTCTTCCGAAACGCGGGATGCGCGCTCCAGCAGACGGGAGTGGAGATAGAACACGTCGCCTGGGTAAGCTTCACGGCCTGGTGGACGGCGCAGCAGCAGGGAAATCTGGCGGTAAGCCACTGCTTGCTTGGACAGATCGTCATAAACGATCAGCGCGTCTTCACCGCGGTCGCGGAAGTATTCGCCCATGGTGCAACCGGAGTACGGTGCCAGGAACTGCAGTGCTGCAGATTCCGAAGCGCTCGCCGCTACGATGATGGTGTTAGCCAGTGCACCGTTTTCTTCCAGCTTGCGAACCACGTTAGCGATGGTCGATTGTTTCTGACCGATGGCTACGTAGACGCAGAAAATGCCGCTGTCTTTCTGGTTGATGATCGCGTCGATCGCCAGAGCGGTTTTACCGATCTGACGGTCACCGATGATCAGCTCACGCTGGCCACGGCCGACAGGGATCATGGCATCGACAGCCTTGTAGCCAGTCTGTACAGGCTGGTCTACCGATTTACGCCAGATCACGCCTGGAGCAACTTTCTCGACCGCGTCGGTCTCGGTGTTGTTCAGCGGACCCTTGCCGTCAACTGGGTTACCCAGTGCGTCGACTACGCGACCCAGCAGTTCCTTACCAACCGGAACTTCCAGGATGCGGCCGGTGCACTTGGCGCTCATGCCTTCAGCCAGAGTCTGGTATGCGCCCAATACTACGGCACCTACAGAGTCTTGCTCCAGGTTGAGGGCCATGCCGAAGACGCCGCCCGGAAACTCGATCATCTCGCCGTACATGACGTCGGCCAGACCGTGAATCCGCACGATGCCGTCAGATACGCTGACGACAGTGCCTTCGTTACGGGCTTGGGAGGTCACATCGAGCTTGTCGATGCGGCCCTTGATAATTTCACTTATTTCGGAAGGATTGAGTTGCTGCATTGCTCTGCTGCCCCTTCAAACTCAAGATTTCAATGCTTCGGCAAGTTTCGCGATTTTGCCGCGAATCGAGCCATCGATAACCAGGTCGCCGGCGCGGATGACAACACCCCCAATAAGGGATGAGTCTTCCTCGACTTGCAGGCGCACTTCCCGGTTGAGTCGTGCACTGAGAACCTTGGCGAGTTTGTCTTGCTGTTCTTGGTTCAATGCGAAAGCACTGGTGACTTCAACGTCTACCGATTTCTCTTGTTCTGCCTTGTACAGGTCGAACAGAGCGGCGATCTCCGGCAACAGCGGGAGACGGTCGTTTTCGGCAACGACGTTGATGAAGTTCTGTGCCTTGACATCAAACTTGTCGCCGCACACGTCAATAAACGTGGCGGCCTTTTCTGCGCTCGTCAGTCGCGGGGCCTTGAGCACGCGCTGCATGATGTCGTCTTCCGACACCGCTGCAGCCAGGCCGAGCATGGCTGACCAATTGGCCAGTTGCTGGTGGGCCTGAGCGTGCTCGAAGGCCGCCTTAGCGTAAGGTCGGGCCAACGTGGTCAGTTCTGCCATGATCGCCCTCGCTTAGATTTCAGCAGCCAGTTGGTTAACCAGCTCTGCGTGCGCGTTTTGATCGATTGTGGCACCCAGGATCTTCGAAGCACCGCCAACGGCCAGGCTACCCACTTGGGCGCGCAGCGCGTCTTTGACGCTGTTCAGTTCCTGTTCGATCTCGGCTTGAGCCTGAGCCTTCACACGGTCAGCTTCGACGCGAGCCTGTTCACGGGCTTCGTCGACAATCTGGGTACCGCGTTTCTTGGCTTGCTCGATGATTTCAGCTGCCTGAGCTTTCGCTTCGCGCAGTTGCTGACCCGCTTTCTCTTGGGCCAACTCCAGGTCGCGAGCTGCACGGCTGGCAGCGTCCAGACCATCAGCGATCTTCTTTTGACGTTCGTGCAGAGCCGTAATGACCGGAGGCCATACGAACTTCATGCAGAACAGTACAAAAATCAGGAACGCAACGGACTGGCCAATCAGGGTCGCATTAATGTTCACGCCAACACCTCGCAGTTACGTTGTCCATCACACCAAATTACCCGGAAGATCCGAGTAATTAGCCAGCGATCTGACCAACGAACGGGTTCGCAAAGGTGAAGAACAGAGCGATACCAACACCGATCATGGTTACGGCGTCGAGCAGACCGGCAACGATGAACATTTTGACTTGCAGCATTGGAACCATTTCTGGCTGACGCGCAGCGCCTTCCAGGAACTTGCCGCCCAACAGGCCGAAACCAATTGCGGTACCCAGTGCGCCCAGGCCGATCAACAGTGCAACAGCGATAGCGGTTAGACCAACTACAGTTTCCATCTTTCCTCCCGACTTTTACGTCGTATGGTTTAGGTTTTTTAGATTTTAAAGCGGGTAAAACAAATCGTTTCATAGCCCTGTTCGGGCACCCACCCGTGTTACCGGGTGGGACATCAGACCAGTCTGAGACTGGTCTTAATGGTTCTGTTCGTGCGCCATCGACAGGTAAACGATGGTCAGCATCATGAAGATAAACGCCTGCAGGGTGATGATCAGGATGTGGAACACAGCCCACGCCCACTGCAGAACTACGCCCAGGCCGCTGAGCCAGAGCAGACCGCTGCCGAACATCACAGCAATCAGAATGAAGACCAGTTCACCGGCATACATGTTGCCGAACAGACGCAGTGCCAACGAGATCGGCTTGGCAATCAGAGTCACGAATTCAAGCAGGAAGTTCACCGGAATCAGCAGGGCTTGAACGAAGATGTTCTTGCTGCCGAACGGGTGCAGGGTCAGTTCGCCGATGAAACCGCCGATGCCCTTGACCTTGATGCTGTAGAAAATGATCAACGCGAATACCGACAGGGCCATGCCCAGGGTAGCGTTCGGGTCGGTGGTCGATACGGCGCGGAACGGAATGTGCGAATCGCCGGAGATCAACATGGCCACTTGAGGAATCCAGTCAACCGGAATCAGGTCGACGGCGTTCATCAGGAAGACCCAGACGAAGATGGTCAGCGCCAACGGTGCAATCACCGGGCTACGGCCATGGAAGCTGTCTTTCACGCTGCCATCGACGAATTCGACCAATACTTCAACGAAGTTCTGCAAAGCACCAGGCTGACCGGAAGTCGCCTTCTTTGCCGCCATGCGGAAAAGAAAAACGAAAATCAGACCCAATGCGACCGACCAGCCGAGTGTATCGACGTGGAAAGCCCAGAAGCCCATTTCTTTGGCTTCTGCTGCGGTGTGGGCAAAACCCCACCCGCCGGTTGGGTGCTGACCGAAGGTCAGGTTCTGCAAGTGGTGCTGGATATAGCCCGAAGCGGTTGTCTCTGCCATGGTTGCCTCAAACGCCCTAAGGTCTCGAAAGTCTTGTTCTCATTAGCAGGGGAGCGAACCAGCTAACCAGTTGGGTCAGCACGAAGACGCCGAATACTGCTAACGGCGCCAATGGCTTCACACCTGCGAACGTCAATGCAAACAGCACTGCCGTCAAAATCAGTTTGCCCGCCTCGCCGGCATAAAAAGACCGGACGATGGCTTGAGCTGCTCGGGCACCGGAAAACCGGAATGCCCTGTGAGCGAAATAAATATTGGGAAGCAAGGCTATCAGGCCTCCGCAGAGTCCCGAGTACCCGGCAACGACTCCATGCCATTGCCAGAGCGCCAAAGCAGCGATCAGCAAAACGACAAATTGAGCCATTAACACCGGAAAAACTGCCAGGCGATGGAACGGCAAGCGGTCTGGCGTGCGGTTTTCCATCTCTTTTGCTCCCCAATGGTCGGCTGCCAGAATTCAATAACTTGGCATAATTTGTGCCGACAAAATGCGCGCAGAGTATAGGGGCGGTTCTGCCCCTATTCAACTGTCAGGTAGTGATTTCCGACTTCACGCTACATGAGGAATTGTTTCAGCGGATGTGTGCGAGCACACCTTGAAGTTCATCAAGAGAGTTGTAGCCGATCACCAGCTGCCCCTTACCCTTCTTTCCATGGCGGATCTGCACCGCAGAGCCTAGGCGCTCGGCCAGACGCTGCTCGAGCCGGGCGATATCCGGGTCCGGTTTTGCAGGTTCAACAGGCTCCGGTTTGTCACTCAACCACTGGCGAACCAGTGCTTCAGTCTGGCGTACGGTCAGCCCCCGTGCGACAACGTGTCGCGCCCCTTCAACTTGTTGATTTTCCGGCAAACCAAGCAAGGCTCGGGCATGACCCATTTCCAGATCGCCATGAGACAGCATGGTTTTGATGACTTCCGGCAGCGTAATCAGACGCAACAGATTGGCGACGGTGACGCGGGATTTACCCACAGCCTCGGCCACTTGTTGTTGAGTCAGCTGGAATTCCTGCTGCAAACGCTGCAAGGCCACCGCTTCTTCGATCGGATTGAGGTCTTCGCGCTGGATGTTTTCGATCAGCGCCATGGCGATGGCGGTTTCATCCGGCACATCGCGAACCATCGCCGGGATGGTTTCCTGGCCAGCCTGCTGGCTGGCGCGCCAGCGGCGTTCGCCGGCGATGATTTCGAAGCGCCCGCTGCCGATCGGGCGAACCACGATCGGCTGCATCACGCCCTGGGCCCTGATCGACTGCGCCAGCTCCTCCAGCGCTTGCGGATCCATGTCCCGACGCGGCTGGTACTTGCCACGCTGGATCAGGTCCAGGGGCAGGTGCTGCAGCTCACGCTGGTCGGCTTGTACCGCTTGCTCTTCCAGCGAGCTGACGGTCGGACCACTCAGCAGTGCATCCAGTCCACGTCCGAGACCTCGTTTCTTGACGGCCATGGGGATTCCTTAAGTTGCCTGAGCAGCGGCGGTGCGTGAGTTTTTGCGCTGACGGCGAACCATCTCGCCCGCCAATGCCAGATAGGCAATCGCGCCCCGCGATGATTTGTCATACGCCAGCGCCGGCATGCCATAGCTGGGCGCTTCGGCCAGACGGATGTTGCGTGGAATGACGGTGTCGTAGAGCTGATCGCCGAAGTGTTCCTTGAGCTGCGCCGATACGTCGTTCATCAGGCTCAGGCGCGGGTCGTACATGGTCCGCAACAGGCCTTCGACTTTCAGGTTCGGGTTTAGCAGTTCGGCGATGCGCTTGATGTTATCCACAAGGTCGCTCAACCCTTCGAGCGCGAAGTACTCGCACTGCATGGGGATAATCACCCCGTCGGCGGCAACCAGCGCATTGAGCGTCAACATCGACAGCGACGGCGGGCAGTCGATCAAAATGTAATCGTAGTTTTCCCGGATCGGCGCCAACGCACTGCGCAGACGGCTTTCCTTCATCTGCATTTCCAGCAGAACCACTTCGGCCGCCGTCAGGTCGCGGTTGGCCGGCAGCAACTGGTAACCACCGTGTTCGGAATAGTGCATGGCCTGGGCCAGATCGCATTCTCCGATCAGCAGGTCGTAGACCGAATTTTCCAGGCCGTGTTTATCCACACCGCTACCCATGGTGGCGTTGCCCTGTGGATCAAGATCGATCAACAGCACCCGACGCTTGGTAGCGACCAGGGAAGCTGCGAGGTTGATGCAGGTGGTGGTCTTGCCCACACCACCCTTCTGGTTCGCTATCGCGAATACCTTAGCCATTCTTGCTTGTGTTCCCAATCATGCCCTGCGGCGCAGTATCAGCAGATGGCGTTGGCCTTGGCAACCGGGTACGGCCAGGGCGTGTTCGCTATCGAGGTGGAAGTCTGCCGGCAATGCTACCAGCTCATCAGCAGGATGAACGCCCTTCATTGCCAGCCAACGTGTTTCGGTATCGCCCAAATGGCGTGTCCAGTTGCTGAAGTTCTCCATGCTGCTGAACGCACGGGAAATAATCCCGTTGAATGGCTGTTCAGGCTGGAAGGCTTCAACGCGACTGTGGATAACTTGCAGGTTATCCAGTTTGAGTTCGAGTTTGACCTGGGTCAGGAAGCGGGTTTTCTTGCCGTTACTGTCCAGGCAGGTCACTTGCGACTCGGGAAACAGGATCGCCAGGGGAATCCCGGGCATGCCGCCGCCACTGCCCACATCCAGCCAGCGGCCGTTTTCGATGAAGGACATAACGCTCAGGCTATCGAGCAAATGCCGGGAAACCATTTCGTCCGGATCACGCACGGCCGTGAGGTTGTAGGCCTTGTTCCATTTTATCAACAGGGCCAGATAACCCAGCAGCTGTGCATGCTGGGCGTCCGTCAGGTTGACACCGAGCTGGCGAGCACCTGTGGATAACTCTTCGGCGTGTTGCGAGGTGACCAACGAACTCAAGCGCTTTGCTCCAACTGACGGCCCGCGCCGCGTTTTTTCAAATGAATCATCAACAGCGAAATCGCTGCCGGGGTCACGCCCGGAATACGCGACGCCTGGCCCAGGGTCTCTGGACGGGTCGCGCCGAGCTTGCTCTGGATCTCTTTCGAGAGACCGGAGATGTTCGTGTAATCGATATCCACAGGCAATTTGGTGTCTTCGCTGGCCCGCAGGCGCGCGATTTCATCCTGTTGACGATCAATGTAACCGGCGTATTTGGTCTTGATTTCGACCTGTTCGGCGACTTGTGGATCTTCTGCGCCCCCACCGGTCACGGCGATCAGACCAGCGTAGTCGATTTCCGGACGGCTCAGCAGGTTGAGCAAATTGTATTCGTGGGTCAGCGGCGTGCCGAACTTCTCGGAAATCGCATCGCCCTGCTCGGTGCCCGGGCGAACCCAGGTACTTTTCAGGCGTTGCTCTTCCAGATCGATGCTTTCGCGTTTCTTGCAGAACGCAGCCCAACGCACGTCATCCACCAGACCCAATTCGCGACCTTTTTCGGTCAGGCGCAGGTCGGCGTTGTCTTCGCGCAGGATCAAACGGTATTCGGCGCGGGACGTGAACATCCGGTACGGTTCCTGGGTTCCCAGGGTAATCAGGTCATCGACCAGAACGCCGATGTACGCTTCGTCGCGACGCGGGCACCAGGCATCTTTGCCCTGAGCACGCAGGGCGGCGTTGGCTCCGGCCAGCAAACCTTGGGCGCCAGCTTCTTCGTAACCGGTGGTGCCGTTGATTTGCCCGGCGAAGAACAGACCGCCAATCACTTTGGTTTCCAGGCTGTACTTCAGGTCACGCGGGTCGAAGTAGTCGTATTCGATGGCGTAGCCCGGACGAACGATGTGTGCGTTTTCCATGCCGCGGATCGATTGCACGATCTGCAATTGCACGTCGAACGGCAGGGATGTGGATATCCCGTTCGGGTACAGCTCATGGGTGGTCAAACCTTCCGGCTCGATGAAGACCTGGTGACTTTCCTTGTCAGCAAAACGGTGGATCTTGTCTTCGATCGATGGGCAATAACGCGGACCGATGCCTTCGATCAACCCCGCATCGGAATACATCGGCGAACGATCAAGGTTCGAAGCAATGATTTCGTGGGTACGGGCGTTGGTGTGGGTAATCCAGCAGCTGACCTGTTGCGGATGCTGCTCTTTGGAGCCCATGAACGACATCACCGGAATCGGCGTATCCCCCGCTTGCTCGGTCATCACCGAGAAATCCACAGTGCGACCGTCGATACGTGGCGGTGTACCGGTTTTCAGGCGACCGACACGCAATGGCAGTTCACGCAGACGATGCGCGAGGGCAATCGATGGCGGATCACCGGCGCGACCGCCGGAATAATTCTGCATGCCGATGTGGATAAGTCCACCGAGGAAGGTGCCGGTGGTCAAGACCACGGAATCGGCGAAGAAACGCAGGCCCATTTGGGTGACAACACCGCGTACTTGTTCCTGCTCGACAATCAGATCATCCGCAGCTTGTTGAAATATCCACAGGTTCGGCTGGTTTTCCAGAGCTTCGCGGACAGCGGCCTTGTACAAAACCCGATCGGCCTGAGCGCGGGTTGCACGCACGGCAGGGCCTTTGCGGCTGTTCAATACGCGAAACTGAATACCACCTTTATCGGTAGCCATGGCCATCGCGCCGCCGAGGGCATCGATTTCTTTAACCAGATGGCTTTTGCCGATCCCGCCAATGGCGGGGTTGCAACTCATGGCACCGAGGGTTTCCACGTTATGCGTCAGCAACAGGGTTTTTGCCCCCATACGTGCTGATGCAAGTGCTGCCTCGGTACCGGCATGACCGCCGCCGATGACGATCACTTCAAAACGGGAAGGGAAATCCACCACGCACCTCGTGCCTGCTTCAGTCAGGTAATCCGGAAATAGTTTGATCTCAGGTTTTTGGACCTGGTCGGCAAGTATAGGGACTTCGCCCTTCCTAAAGAACCCTTTGCACAAAATTTAACCAGCTGTGGAGAAGTCGAGGTTATAGAAATTAAAAAGAGAGAAATTTATTAAATCTTTGTTTTTATGTTTATTTCTACTGAACCACCTTTCTGTGGATAGATTGATACAGCCCTTTATTTTCAATATGTACAGAGATTCAAAACCCTGTGGTCATGTGTCAATGAGGCCCTTGGATAACCGGTGTAAGCCTGTGGATGAAAGGGGTGGTTATCCACAGAGGCGGTTATCTTCAGTTTTGAGGCCCTGTTATCAACTGCCCTTAGCGACACTTATTCACAGGGCTTAATCCACAGGAAAGCCGCCGAACGGGCAAATTCCGGGCAAGGGAAATCCGCTCAAGCAAAGAATCTGCTCGGCACTGAAGGAAAATTTCAGAAAAGGAGAGGACAGACAGGCCTCAATGGCCTGTCTGTGAACAGCTGAAGGAGCTATTTACCGATACAGAAGCTGGAAAAGATCCTTCCCAGCAGATCATCGGAGCTGAATGCGCCGGTGATTTCGCCCAAAGAGTGCTGCGCCTGCCGTAAATCTTCGGCCAGCAGTTCACCGGCACCCGCTAATGTCAGTTGCGCACGACCGTGCTCAAGCGACGCGCTCGCATGACGCAGTGCCTCAAGGTGACGCCTGCGAGCACTGAAGCTGCTTTCGGAGGTCTGCTCGTAACCCATGCAGGCCTTGAGATGTTCGCGTAACAGTTCCAATCCCATGCCGGCAGATTTGGCACTGAGACTGATGGTGACGTGGCCATCGCCACTGACTTCCAGAGCGATGGCTTCCCCTGTCAGATCAGCCTTGTTGCGGATAAGGGTAACTTTTGCCGGGTCCGGGCGGGTTTCGAGAAATTCAGGCCACAAGGCAAAGGGATCAAGAGCCTCGGGAGCCGTGGCATCGACCACCAGCAAGACCCGATCGGCCTCACCGATGGCTTTCAATGCCCGTTCGACGCCAATTTTTTCCACCTGATCATCGGTATCGCGCAAGCCGGCAGTGTCGACCACGTGCAACGGCATGCCATCGATGTGGATATGTTCGCGAAGAATATCCCGGGTCGTACCGGCAATCTCAGTCACGATTGCGGCTTCACGCCCGGCCAAGGCATTCAGCAGGCTGGACTTGCCGGCATTCGGCCGGCCGGCGATCACCACGGTCATGCCGTCACGCAACAAGGCCCCCTGCCCGGCCTCACGCAGCACTGTGGATAATTCGTCGCGCACTTTGTCGAGCATGCTCAGGACATGGCCATCGGCGAGGAAGTCGATTTCTTCTTCCGGGAAGTCGATGGCTGCTTCGACGTAAATACGCAGGCCTATCAGTTGCTCAGTGAGGTTATGCACACGCTGGGAAAACGCACCTTGCAACGAACGCAGGGCGTTTCGTGCCGCCTGCGCGGAACTTGCCTCGATCAGGTCGGCAATGGCTTCGGCCTGAGCCAGATCGAGCTTGTCGTTAAGGAACGCGCGCTCGCTGAATTCCCCCGGCCGGGCCAGGCGACAGCCCAGTTCCAGGCAACGCTTGAGCAACATATCCAGAACGATCGGCCCGCCGTGACCCTGCAGTTCAAGCACATCTTCGCCGGTGAACGAGTTTGGCCCCGGAAAATAAAGCGCGATGCCTTCGTCCAGCACCTCTTCGTTTGCACTGAAAAATGGGCCGTAATGGGCAAACCGCGGTTTCAGTTCGCGACCGCTGATGGCCTTGGCCGCCAGACTCGCCAGCGGCCCGGAAATACGGACAATGCCCACACCCCCGCGACCTTGAGCGGTGGCGACGGCGGCGATGGTTTCGCGAGGAACGCTCATAAACCGGTATCCAGACAAAAGTGACAGATAGCAAAACGCCCCACTAGGGGGCGTTTTGAGTGGTTATCCACAGAGTAAGTTACGCCTCGGCTTTTTTGGTAGCCGCTTCGATCTTACGCGTGATGTACCACTGTTGGGCGATCGACAATACGTTGTTCACTACCCAGTACAGCACCAGACCTGCCGGGAACCACAGGAAGAAGAAAGTGAAGATGATTGGCATCATTTTCATGACCTTCGCCTGCATCGGATCCGGAGGAGTCGGGTTCAACTGCTGCTGGATGAACATGGTTGCGCCCATGATGATCGGCAGAATGAAGAACGGATCCTTGATCGACAGGTCAGTAATCCACAGCATGAACGGCGCCTGGCGCATTTCCACGCTTTCCAGCAGAACCCAGTACAGCGAAAGGAAAACCGGCATCTGCACCAGGATTGGCAAGCAGCCACCCAGCGGATTGATCTTCTCTTTCTTGTACAGCTCCATCATGGCTTGCGACATTTTCTGCCGGTCGTCGCCATGTTGCTCTTTCAGCGCAGCCAGTTTCGGTGCCACTGCACGCATGCGCGCCATGGATTTGTAGCTGGCAGCCGACAGAGGGAAGAAAATCCCCTTGATCAGCATGGTCAGGAAGATGATCGACCAGCCCCAGTTACCGACCAGCGCGTGGATATGTTGCAGCAACCAGAAGATTGGCTGGGCAATGAACCACAGAATGCCGTAATCGACGGTCAGTTCCAGACCTGGGGACAACTCTTTCAGGACAGCCTGGCTTTTCGGACCTGCGTACAGAACGGCGCTGGTTTCGGCTTTTGCACCTGGCGCGACAGTCATTGCCGGGGCGGTGTAGCCGATGATGTAGTTGCCTTTGCTGTCTTTACGGGTCTGGACGATGTTGTTTTCGCCCTTGACCGGAATCCATGCAGTCACAAAGTAGTGTTGCAACCAGGCAACCCAACCACCTGTAACGGTTTCTTTCAGCTGAGCCTTGTCCATGTCGCTCATCGACACTTTCTTGTACGGCTCGTTACTTGTCCACAGGGCGGCGCCCAGGTAAGTCGCGGTGCCGGTGGCGGTGCTGGAAGAAGGATCGGAGCTGGCATCACGCTTCAATTGCGCGAACATGGCACCGGACCAGGGCTGAGCGCTCTGGTTGTCGATCAAGTAGGAAACGGTTACGTCGTACAGGCCACGTTTGAGCGTGAAACGCTTGATGTAGTTGACGCCGTCCTTGCTGAACTTCAGGTCTACGACCAATTGGTCCTGACCGTCAGCCAGTTGATAAACCTTCTTCTCGGAGGAATAAACCGGACGACCGGCAGGACTTGCGTCCGGACCGTTGGTGCCAATCAGCCCGCTCTGAGCCAGATACGTCCGCTCGTTGCCATTATCAAACAGCTGGAATGGAATATCCGGATGATCCTGGCGACGTGGATACAGCGGCAACGTCAACTGGGCAACATCACCACCTTGTGGATCGATTGCCAGGTTGAGCACATCCGTTTTGATCTGGATGAGGTCTTTGCTTGCAGCTACTGGTGTTTCAGCAGGTGCAGTTGCACTGGTATCGCTTGTGGCGCGTGGAATGTCGTCACTGACAGAAGCATTATTGCCAGTCGCCGTATCCGGTAGACCCGGTGCGGTAGTACTGGAAGCAACATTCTGAGTCGGCAGGGCAGCCTGGCCATAGTCCTGGTTCCATTTAAGAACCATAACGTAGGACACGATTGCCAGGGCGACGATCAGGATCGTGCGTTTGATATCCATGATTACTCGGCCATCGAAGAAGAACGGGAGGTAGGGATAGATGGAACCGGGTCATAACCACCGGGATTCCACGGATGACAGCGACCTAAACGACGAAAGGTCAGCCAGCCACCGCGCAGAAGGCCATGATTTTCTATGGCTTCATACGCGTAGCAGGAACAACTGGGGTAGAAACGACAGTGACTGGCCATCAGGGGACTGATGGCATAGCGATAAAACTGGATCGGAACGAGTGCCAGTTTACGCATCGGTGCTGTCTACCCCTGCAGTTTCGGTTTTGACTGCTGGTACCGGCTTGCTGCGTGCCAGACGTTTCCAGAGTTTGTCGAAATGCTGAATCAATTCGGGGCTTTCTACGTCACCCAAACCTTTGCGCGCGACGATAACGATGTCCCAACCGACCAGTAAATCCTGGTTCAGGCGAAACGATTCGCGCATCAGACGTTTGAGGCGATTGCGCTCGACGGAGAGCTTTACGCTCTTTTTCCCGATAACCAGCCCGAGACGGGGGTGATCAAGATCGTTATTGCGCGCAAGGAGCAGGAGATTTTTCCCCGGAACCTTGCCGGTAGGGGAGTCAAAGACTGCCTTGAAATGCCGGGGGGTCAGCAGACGCTTTTCCCGACTGAAGTCCTGACTCACCTCCAGTGCCGGATTATCAAACTGCCAGACGCGCACGACCTTTGGCGCGACGACGCGACAGGACGGCACGACCGTTCTTGGTAGCCATGCGAGCACGGAAACCGTGGGTACGAGCGCGTTTGATAGTGCTTGGTTGGAAAGTACGTTTCATTGTCGTGTTACCTGGTTCGTCCACAACGGGCCGGAATGGCCCCCGTTTTAAGAGACCGGGGATTCTAGAGAAAGCAAGCCTCTAGGTCAATTTCCAACCAGCGTTTCCTTATAAATAGATCTCCAGACGATTTGCTCGGCCAAGGTCGTTCGCCAAATATAAAAATAAAGAAGGGAATTATTTAAAGCTTTTCTGTAAAGCTTATAAAAGCTAGAGGCACGATCATCTGTGGATAACTTCATTTAGCCCTTATAAACCGTGATGTACAGAGAATGACAACTACAGTGGAAAACGGTGATCAGCCTGTGCTGCGCTGTCGGAAAAGCTGTGGGTGGAAAGGTCAGTTATCCACAGGCAGGTTATCCACCGAGTTTCGCCCCCACTTGTCCAGTGTCCTCAAGGGCGGTTATCCACAGAGCTTATGCACATACCGTTGGTCTTCTTTTCGAGGGTTAACGCGTTGATAAATCATGTGCTGTGCGCAACCTGCATGTGGATAAGTGGACGTCTGGTCGCTACAATGACCGCTTGTTTTTGCCTCACCGGCTTTCAACTTAGGGGATATCCGTGTCAGTGGAACTTTGGCAGCAGTGCGTAGAGCTTTTGCGCGATGAGCTGCCTGCCCAACAATTCAACACTTGGATCCGTCCACTACAGGTCGAAGCCGAAGGCGACGAGCTGCGTGTCTACGCGCCGAATCGTTTTGTTCTCGACTGGGTCAATGAAAAGTACCTGGGCCGCGTCCTTGAACTGCTCGATGAGCATGGCAATGGCCTGGCGCCGGCGCTTTCCTTATTAATAGGCAGCAAACGCAGTTCGGCACCGCGTGCGGCACCGAACGCACCGTTGGCCGCCGCGGCGTCCCAGGCTCAGGCCGCTCAGGCGCCTGTCAGTGCTCCGGCGCCAGCCCCGGCACCCGCCTCGACCAAGCGTGCGACCCAAAAAGTAGCTGAGGTCAGTGAAGAGCCGTCCCGCGACAGCTTCGATCCAATGGCCGGCGCCAGTTCGCAGCAGGCTCCGGTTCGCGCCGAACAGCGCACGGTGCAGGTCGAAGGCGCGCTCAAGCACACCAGCTACCTGAACCGCACCTTTACCTTCGAGAACTTCGTCGAAGGCAAGTCCAACCAACTTGCCCGGGCTGCGGCCTGGCAAGTGGCGGACAACCCCAAGCACGGCTATAACCCGCTTTTTCTTTACGGCGGTGTCGGCTTGGGTAAAACCCACTTGATGCACGCGGTGGGTAACCACCTGTTAAAGAAGAATCCGAATGCCAAGGTTGTGTACCTGCATTCCGAGCGTTTCGTGGCGGACATGGTCAAGGCCTTGCAGCTGAATGCGATCAACGAGTTCAAGCGTTTCTACCGCTCGGTGGATGCATTGCTGATCGATGACATTCAATTCTTCGCTCGCAAGGAGCGTTCCCAGGAAGAATTTTTCCACACCTTCAATGCGCTGCTTGAAGGTGGCCAGCAGGTCATTCTTACCAGTGACCGCTATCCAAAAGAAATCGAAGGTCTTGAAGAACGCCTGAAGTCACGTTTCGGCTGGGGCCTGACGGTTGCCGTCGAGCCGCCAGAGCTGGAAACCCGCGTGGCGATCCTGATGAAAAAGGCCGACCAGGCCAAAGTCGAGCTGCCCCATGATGCAGCGTTCTTCATTGCCCAGCGTATTCGCTCCAACGTTCGCGAACTGGAAGGCGCGCTCAAACGCGTGATCGCCCACTCGCACTTCATGGGCCGCGATATCACCATTGAGCTGATTCGCGAATCCCTGAAAGATTTGTTGGCGCTGCAAGACAAACTGGTGTCTGTGGATAACATCCAACGCACCGTCGCCGAGTATTACAAGATCAAGATCTCCGACTTGCTGTCCAAGCGTCGTTCACGCTCGGTGGCACGTCCGCGTCAGGTCGCCATGGCGTTGTCCAAGGAACTGACCAACCACAGCCTGCCGGAAATCGGCGATGTGTTTGGCGGCCGCGATCACACGACTGTTTTGCACGCCTGCCGCAAGATCAACGAGCTTAAGGAATCCGACGCGGACATCCGCGAGGACTATAAGAACCTGCTGCGTACATTGACTACTTGATGAACACCAGCGCAGCTTATTAAGGCAAGGGACTAGACCATGCATTTCACCATTCAACGCGAAGCCCTGTTGAAACCCCTGCAACTGGTCGCAGGCGTCGTCGAGCGCCGACAGACCTTGCCGGTGCTTTCCAACGTGCTGCTGGTTGTCGAAGGCCAGCAACTGTCGCTGACCGGTACCGACCTGGAAGTCGAGCTGGTCGGTCGTGTACAACTCGAAGAGCCTGCGGACCCGGGTTCCATCACTGTGCCTGCGCGCAAGCTGATGGACATCTGCAAGAGCTTGCCGAACGATACGCTGATCGACATCAAGGTCGATGAGCAGAAGCTCGTGGTGAAGGCCGGCCGTAGTCGCTTTACCCTGTCGACCCTGCCGGCCAATGACTTCCCGACGGTGGAAGAAGGCCCAGGCTCGCTGACTTGCAGCCTTGAGCAAAGCAAATTGCGTCGTTTGATCGAACGCACCAGCTTCGCCATGGCGCAGCAAGACGTACGCTACTACCTCAACGGCATGCTGCTGGAAGTCTCCGCTGGCGTCATCCGCGCCGTGGCTACTGACGGTCACCGTTTGGCGATGTGCTCGATGCAGGCCGATATCGGCCAACCGGATCGTCATCAGGTGATCGTACCGCGCAAAGGTATTCTGGAATTGGCGCGTTTGCTGACCGAGCCGGACGGTAATGTCAGCATCGTCTTGGGCCAACACCACATCCGCGCGACCACCGGCGAATTCACCTTCACCTCGAAACTGGTCGACGGCAAATTCCCTGACTACGAGCGTGTTCTGCCAAAAGGTGGCGACAAGCTGGTACTGGGCGATCGCCAGGCCTTGCGTGAAGCGTTTAGCCGTACCGCGATCCTTTCCAACGAAAAATACCGGGGTATCCGCCTGCAGTTGGCCAATGGTCAGTTGAAGATCCAGGCGAACAACCCGGAACAGGAGGAAGCGGAAGAAGAAGTGGGTGTTGAGTACAACGGCGGCTCTGTGGAAATCGGCTTTAACGTGAGCTACCTGCTCGACGTACTGGGCGTGATGACCACCGAGCAGGTTCGGTTGATCCTGTCCGACTCCAACAGCAGTGCGCTGGTACAAGAGTCCGACAACGACGACTCGGCCTATGTTGTCATGCCGATGCGTCTGTAATCATGCTCAGCAGAACCTAGATGTCCTTAAGTCGCGTCTCGGTCACCGCGGTGCGCAATCTGCACCCGGTGACCTTCTCCCCCTCTCCCCGAATCAACATTCTTTACGGCGCCAACGGCAGCGGCAAAACCAGTGTCCTGGAAGCCATTCATCTGCTGGGGCTTGCCCGTTCGTTTCGCAGTAGCCGTCTGTTACCCGTCATCCAATACGAGCAATTGGCGTGTACGGTGTTTGGCCAGGTTGAACTGGCCGAGGGTGGACAGAGCGCGTTGGGGATATCTCGTGACCGGCAGGGTGAGTTCCAGATCCGGATCGACGGGCAGAACGCCCGCAGTGCTGCGCAACTTGCAGAAATCCTGCCGTTGCAGCTGATCAACCCGGACAGCTTCCGCCTGCTGGAAGGGGCTCCGAAAATTCGCCGACAGTTTCTCGACTGGGGTGTGTTCCACGTGGAACCCCGATTCATGTCTACGTGGCAGCGCTTGCAGAAGGCCTTGCGCCAGAGAAACTCTTGGCTGCGACATGGTACACTTGACGCCGTTTCGCAAGCGGTTTGGGACAGGGAACTGTGTCAGGCCAGCGCTGAAATAGATGAATACCGCCGCGCTTACATCAAAGCCTTGAAACCAGTCTTTGAACAGACCTTGAGCGAACTGGTTGAGCTCGAAGGCTTAACGCTCAGCTATTACCGAGGTTGGGACAAAGACCGTGAGTTGAGTGCAGTGCTCGCCGGGTCCCTTCAACGGGATCAGCAAATGGGTCATACCCAAGCGGGACCACAACGTGCTGATTTGCGTCTTAGACTGGGCGCACATAATGCTGCGGACATCTTGTCTCGTGGTCAGCAAAAGTTGGTGGTCTGTGCATTGCGGATCGCCCAAGGGCACTTGGTTAGCCAGGCCCGTCGCGGCCAGTGTATTTATCTGGTGGATGACCTGCCGTCTGAACTGGACGAGCACCACCGTCGCGCGCTTTGCCGCTTGCTGGAAGACTTACGCTGCCAGGTCTTTATCACCTGTGTAGATCACGAATTATTGAGGGAAGGCTGGCAGACGGAAACGCCAGTCGCTCTGTTCCACGTGGAACAGGGCCGTATCACCCAGACCCACGACCATCGGGAGTGAAGGCATTGAGCGAAGAAAATACGTACGACTCAACGAGCATTAAAGTGCTGAAAGGCCTGGATGCCGTACGCAAACGTCCCGGTATGTACATTGGTGACACCGACGATGGCAGTGGTCTGCACCACATGGTGTTCGAGGTGGTCGATAACTCGATCGACGAAGCTTTGGCCGGCCATTGCGACGACATCAGCATCATTATCCACCCGGATGAATCCATCACCGTTCGCGACAACGGCCGTGGCATCCCGGTAGACGTGCATAAAGAAGAAGGCGTTTCCGCAGCCGAGGTCATCATGACCGTTCTGCACGCTGGCGGTAAGTTCGACGATAACTCCTACAAGGTATCCGGCGGTCTGCACGGCGTAGGTGTATCGGTAGTGAATGCCCTGTCTGAACAACTGGTACTGACCGTTCGCCGCAGCGGCAAGATCTGGGAGCAAACCTACGTTCACGGCGTTCCGCAAGAACCGATGAAGATCGTCGGCGACAGCGAAACTACCGGCACCCAGATTCATTTCAAGGCTTCCAGCGAAACCTTCAAGAACATCCACTTCAGCTGGGACATCCTGGCCAAGCGGATCCGTGAACTGTCTTTCCTCAACTCCGGTGTCGGCATCGTCCTCAAGGATGAGCGTAGCGGCAAGGAAGAACTGTTCAAGTACGAAGGCGGTCTGCGTGCGTTCGTTGAATACCTGAACACCAACAAGACTCCGGTCAACCAGGTGTTCCATTTCAATATCCAGCGTGAAGACGGCATCGGCGTAGAAATCGCCTTGCAGTGGAACGACAGCTTCAACGAGAACCTGTTGTGCTTCACCAACAACATTCCACAGCGTGATGGCGGTACTCACCTGGTGGGTTTCCGTTCCGCACTGACGCGTAACCTGAACACCTACATCGAAGCTGAAGGCCTGGCGAAGAAGCACAAGGTTGCGACTACCGGTGACGATGCCCGTGAAGGCCTGACCGCGATCATTTCGGTGAAGGTGCCGGATCCGAAGTTCAGCTCCCAGACCAAGGACAAGCTGGTGTCTTCCGAAGTGAAGACCGCGGTCGAACAGGAAATGGGCAAGTACTTCTCTGATTTCCTGTTGGAGAACCCGAACGAAGCGAAGCTGGTCGTCGGTAAGATGATCGACGCGGCGCGTGCGCGTGAAGCGGCGCGCAAGGCCCGTGAGATGACTCGCCGTAAAGGCGCGCTGGACATCGCCGGTCTGCCGGGCAAACTGGCGGACTGCCAGGAAAAAGACCCTGCCCTCTCCGAGCTGTACCTCGTGGAAGGTGACTCTGCTGGCGGCTCCGCCAAGCAGGGACGCAACCGTCGCACCCAAGCCATCCTGCCGCTCAAGGGCAAGATTCTGAACGTCGAAAAGGCACGCTTCGACAAGATGATCTCTTCGCAGGAAGTGGGCACCTTGATCACCGCGCTGGGCTGCGGCATTGGCCGCGACGAGTACAACATCGACAAGTTGCGTTATCACAACATCATCATCATGACCGATGCTGACGTCGACGGTTCGCACATCCGTACCCTCTTGCTGACCTTCTTCTTCCGTCAGTTGCCGGAGTTGATCGAGCGCGGTTACATCTACATCGCTCAGCCGCCGCTGTACAAGGTCAAGAAAGGCAAGCAGGAGCAATACATCAAAGACGACGACGCCATGGAAGAGTACATGACGCAGTCGGCCCTGGAAGACGCGAGCCTGCACCTGAACGAAGAAGCCCCGGGTATCTCCGGCGAAGCCCTCGAGCGTCTGGTCAATGACTTCCGTCTGGTAATGAAGACCCTCAAGCGTCTGTCGCGCCTGTACCCACAGGAACTGACCGAGCACTTCATCTACCTGCCAGCGGTGAGCATGGAGCAACTGTCGGATCATGCAGCGATGCAGGATTGGATGGCTCAGTTCGAAGTTCGCCTGCGCACCGTCGAGAAATCCGGCCTGGTTTACAAAGCCAGCCTGCGTGAAGACCGTGAACGTAACGTCTGGTTGCCTGAGGTCGAGCTGATCTCCCACGGCCTCTCGAACTACATCACCTTCAACCGCGATTTCTTCGGCAGTAACGATTACAAGACGGTCGTGTCGTTGGGCGCTCAATTGAGCACCTTGCTGGACGACGGCGCGTACATCCAGCGCGGCGAGCGCAAGAAGCCGGTTACCGAATTCAAGGAAGCACTTGAATGGCTGATGGCGGAAAGCACCAAGCGTCATACCATCCAGCGCTACAAAGGTCTGGGCGAAATGAACCCGGATCAGCTATGGGAAACCACCATGGACCCTAGCCAGCGACGGATGCTCAAAGTGACCATCGAAGACGCCATTGGCGCCGACCAGATCTTCAACACCCTGATGGGTGATGCGGTCGAACCTCGTCGTGACTTCATCGAAAGTAACGCTCTGGCGGTTTCCAACCTGGACTTCTGATCCGGCAGGACTGCTCCAACAAAAAAGGCCAACGCTTAGCGCTGGCCTTTTTTGTGATCGCCGAAAAGACATCAGGCGTTAGCGTTGGCGACCCTCTCAAGCCGATACCCATACCCGTAAATCGTCAGCAGTTGCCAACCGCGATCAGCCGTCAGGCCCAGCTTGTTGCGCAGGCGATAGATATGCGTATCCAGTGGGCGGGAAGATGTTATTTCTTCGTGGGTCCAAAAGCGTTCATATAAGTATTCACGGGACAAAGGTCGGCCCAGATTGGCGAACAGGCAGCGAGCGAGACGGTATTCCCGTTCGGTCAGGCTGATGGGGATGGCGGCGCGGGTGACGGTGAGTTCGGCGTCGTCGAATTCGAGGTCATTGAAGGTCAGTATTTCGGTAGCCGCGGCGCGTTGCAGCCCATGCCGGCGAAGCACCGCGCTGACCCGCGCCATCAGCTCGTTAGGACGAAACGGTTTGCTCACGTAATCATCGGCCCCGGCGTTCAACGCCTGGACGATATCGCTTTCGGTATCGCGACTGGTGAGCATGATCGCGGCGGGTGGCACGTCCATGTGTTCGCGGGTCCAGCGCAACAAAGCGAGGCCGCTGATATCGGGCAGTTGCCAATCGAGGATCAGCAGATCGAAGGTCTCCCGCCGAAGTTGGCGTCGCAAGTCCTCTCCCCGCTCGAAACAATGCAGCGTCCACGCTTGTTCACCCGTGACGGAGATCTGTCGCAGTGTCTGTTCAACCCGGCGCAGTTCAGCGGGCTCGTCATCCAGTATTGCGACACGCATGCCGAGTAGTTCCTTCATCTCGTGGTGCAAAGTAAAAATCCTGCGGGAGTTTAGGCTGATTGATGGAATCTGAACAATTGTGGCGAATTGCTGCAAAGGTCACTTATATCGGTAAATTCGTTGTCGCTGAGCGGCACAGGGGCATTGGGATGTGCTCCGGCGCAGGGAGCGCCAAGTCAACTTTACAGGACCGTCGATTGCCGGTTTTCGGCGGTACCCTGTTCAGGGGAAATACACGGAGTGCCTGCTCGGTGCCGACACAAGGATGTGTCATCTTCGATATCCTTTGCTTCATGGCTATCTGCCAGAGCATCCGCTCAGGTATCGTGCGTCGAATACGCGTGTGCGTTATCCGGCGTGATTTTCATCAGAGCATAAAAGCCAATCCATGAACCCCATGACCTTATTGCTCCCACGCCGTTCTGGCGTCTGTCTTTTACTAATGGCTGGCCTGGCGGGATTGTTCGCCCACAGTGCATCAGCCGCTGTCGCCTCGGCAAAACGTCTGCCTTATATCGATCAGAACCAACAATGCCGTGGTCAACCGCTGCCGGCAACGGTCGAACATCTGACCGGCGAAGCCTGGAAACTGGATGTCAAAGGCAAGCAGACGCCGTTGCAGGAAGGTATGTCGATCGACGAGCAGGAAGGCGTCAAAACCTCGCCTTCGGCATTTGTCAGCCTGTCCCTGGGCGATGGGGCGCGGGTGGTGTTGCCCTCCAGTTCCCACATCACCCTGCACCTCAATGAAGAACATTCGATCCCTCAGGTCATTCTTGAGCAGGGCCAGGTTGAGTCGTATGTGATCAAACGTGCCAGCGACCATGATCGCTTTCAGATTGTCACTCCGGTCGGTGTCCTGGGCGTACGGGGTACGCATTTTCGGGTGCGCAACGATGACACTGGTCAGTCATTGCTTGAGGTTCTGAATGGACAAGTGGCGGTCAATCGTGATGAACAAACGTCGGGGCCCCGCCCTGCCCGGCCCGTTGCCAAACGCCCCAAGGGCGTTGAAGCTGACGAAGTCCAGGTCATGGCCCGCCAGGGGTTGCGAATTCAGAAACAAGGCGTGCTGACGCCAACCGACTTGTTACCCGCTCCACGTTTGTTGGGGCAGGCCGGTCAGAGGGGGAATGTGCCTGTCTGGCAATTGATCATGAAACCCATCGAAGGGGCAACGCGTTATCGGGCTCAAGTAGCCACCGACGCAGCCTTTCTGGACATCAAGCAAGAGCAGTTTTCCAGCACGCCAGAGGTCAAGTTCAGCGGGCTGAAAGCGTTTTTTTACCATGTTCGCCTGTCGGCCTTTGACGCTCAGGGGTTAGAGGGTGAGACCGGGGTGTATGACATTTTCTATCACCCCAGGACCCCACGTGTTCAATAGCATCTCGGTCGACGGCCGATGAAGGGCCGGCCAAGGAAGGATGGCCGCGAGCCGACCCAGGCTCAGCGGCTGTTTCGGCGGATAGTCCGTGAGTGGCTGTGGGTCTGTCTGATCCTGCTGCCGCTGACGGCGATGCTGTCCATGTATCAGGGCTTGGCCCTGAGCAATCTGCTGTATGACAACCTGCGCCGCCTGAGTCCGCTGCCAGTGGACCGGCGAATACTCATTGTTACGATCGATGACTACAGCTTGCAGCAGCTTGGCCGATGGCCGTGGTCGCGAGCCATGCACGCGCAACTGCTGGATCGGCTCAGCGCAGCGAACGTTAAAGGTGTTCTATTCGACGTTATTTTCAGCGAGCCCGATAGCCAGCCCGCCAACGATCAGCTTTTAGCCCAGGCGACCTGTCGGGCCGCAAATGTATTTGTGCCGTTGCTGCGCGAAGGCGTCGCCCGTTATGGGCAACCCTTGGGGGAAATCGAACCGGTGGCTGCGCTGAGCCATTGCGCTAAAGGTGTCGGGCACATCAATGCCGAAGCGGACGCTGATGGGGTCGTGCGCAGCGTGTATTTAAGCGAAGGCCCGGCGCAAAAAGCACGCCCGCAACTGGCCTGGCTGCTGTACGAAGAAACGCTTTCCGACAAGGGAAATGCACCGATGCCCGGCACCCCGGCCTCGCCATTGGAGCAAGGCTGGCAGCGAGCCCATGAAATACGGATTCCTTTCATCCATTCCGACGCAGGCTTTCCTACGGTGCCCTACGTCAGCGTATTGCGCGGCGAAGTTCCGCCCGAATTGCTGCGTGATCGCTTGATTCTGATCGGCTCGACCGCTGCCGGCCTGGGGGATCGCTACGTGACCCCGCAATCGGCCAGCATCGGCACTACACCGGGTGTTGAGATTCAAGCGAATATCCTCAACGGGCTGCTTCAACAGCGCAACATCGTGGAGCTTGATCAACGCTTGGCGGCATTGCTGTCGATGATGATCGTTGGTGAGTTACTGGGCCTGTTACTGGTACGTCCGCGTCGTGCCTTATGGCTGACCCTGGGTGCAATGGCAGCCGCTCTGCTGGGCTCGGCTGTACTGTTGCGGCTTGGCTGGTGGTGGTCACCGGCCGCAAGCCTGTTGGGGATGATGCTGGGCTACCTGATCTGGAATTGGCGAAGGCTGAACGCGGTGCTCGCCTATTTCGGCTGGGAACTGGCGCGCCTGGACAGCGAGCCAAAAGTCTTTCCTGAACGTCGTCGCACCCAGGCCCCGGCCGGTGATGTGTTGCAAGGGCAAATCGTCGCGCTGGAGCAGGCCATGAGCCGAACCCGCGATACCCGGCGATTCATTGCCGACGGGCTTGAATACCTGCCCGTGGCGACGCTGATCAGCGATCCGCACGGGCGTATTCTGCTGGCCAACCGTAAGGCTCGAGAGGTATTTGGTCGTGGTCTGGTGGGTGAGGACGTGCTCGAGCAACTGAATGACCTGGGGTACCCGGTGCCGTCCGATGGAGCGTCATCTGCGTTGTCGACCCTGGAACCCTTGGAGTTTCGTGACACCCAGGCACGCAGCCTGCGTCTGGACCTGGCACCGCTGTTACCGGCCGAGGGTGACTCCGTGATTGGCTGGCTGCTGAGTCTCACTGACTTGAGCGTGGAGCGCGACACCGAAGAACAGCGAGCCGTATTGCTGCGCTTTTTGTCCCATGACCTGCGGGCTCCCCATTCGGCGATACTCGCCTTGCTCGACGTTCAGCGGCATCAGGTGCCCGGTGATACTCAAGTGTTCAGCCAGATCGAGTTACAAGTGCGCAAGGCGTTGAACCTGACCGAGGCTTTTGTGCAGTTGGCAAAGGCCGAGTCCGAGGCCTATCAGTTTCAGCCGAGCATGTTCGCGATGTTGTTGCTCGATTCTTTCGACCAAGCCTTGAGTATCGCTTACCTGAAAAACATTCAGTTGCTGCATGACCTCGACGAAAACGCTGAAGCGCAGGTCCTGGCGGATCAATCACTACTGACACGGGCACTGTTCAACCTGTTGGAAAACGCCATCAAGTACAGCCCGGCGGGGTCGCGGATATCGGTGCGGGTGAGTTATGCCGAAGGCTGGTTGCTGTGCGAGATCGTCGATCAGGGCCGAGGGATTGCCGTCGAAGAACTTCCTGAGTTGTTCAGCCAGTATCGGCGTTTTACTTCAGCTCAGGGCACCGATGGCCTGGGACTGGGTTTGTCCATGGTCAAGGCGGTGGTGGATCGTCATGGCGGAAGGATTTCCTGTCGTAGCGTGGTGGGGCAAGGCTCGACGTTCAGCATTCAGTTACCGCTATTGAGCGAGTGATCCAGATGTTTTCAGCGCGCATAAAAAACCGGCTATATCAGCCGGTTTTTTTAGGTCAGAAATAAACTTATGCACCTTTTCGGATTTTTTTCTTTCCCAAGAAATATGTATGTAAATCAAAAACTTAATAGCTAATTGAAGCGCTTTTCAACAAAACGACACACAGGTTATCCACAGAATCTCAGACAGCCACTTGATCGGTCGCACTTGGCGCCGCCGGGGCTGCTGGCAGCGAGCCCATTTCGCGCTGCATCTGTTCGTTCCAGGCTTGGACCCGATCATTGAGGTCGGCGATCGCTCGCGGCCCACTGCCCTCGGCGTACATCGGCGCGCCAATGATCACCGTGATCACGCCCTGCTTTTTTGCCCAACCGGTTTTTGGCCAGAACTTGCCGGCATTGTGCGCAATCGGCAGTACCGGCAATGACGCATTGACAGCCAACGCGGTGCCACCCCGGGAAAACTTGCCGATGGTGCCATAGGGAACGCGAGTCCCTTCCGGGAAGATCAGTACCCAGACCTTGTCCTTGAGCAGCTCATCGCCCTTCTTCGCCACATGCTTGAGTGCAGCTTTCGGGTTGCCACGGTCGATGGCGATCGGTCGCAGCATCGCCATGGCCCAGCCGAAGAACGGAACGTAGAGCAGTTCGCGCTTGAGCACCTGGCTCAGCGGCTCGAAGTAGGCCGAGAGAAAAAAGGTCTCCCAGGTGCTCTGATGGTTCGCCTGAATCACGCAGGGCTGGTCAGGTACATTCTCGGCACCCTTCACTTCGTAACGGATACCCAGAAAGACTTTGCTCAGCCATAAGGCACAGCGGCACCAGTACACGTTGATAAAGCGATAGCGCGCCTTGAATGGCAGAAACGGCGCGATAAAAAAGCTCAGGGTGCACCAGAGTAAGGAACTGGTGCCCAGCAGCAGGTAAAAGAGGAAAGTTCTGATGGCCTGCAGTATCGACATGGCGACATTTACCGTTGCGGGCATTGCCCGCCTATTCAAACGCACTCCCGATCAGTCCTTGGCCAGGATGTCAGAAGAGCCTTAGTTGTGGATAAGTTCCGCGGCAATCGCCGCCAGATCGTCAAAAATCAAGGTGCCTGCCGGTAGGGTCTTGCCCTGAGTCTTTTCGCCTTTCCCGGTCTTTACCAAAACTGGCTGACAGTCGACGGCTTTGGCGGCTTCCAGGTCACCGAGAGTATCGCCGACGAACCATAGATTCGTCAGCGAAACGTTGTAATGCGCGGCGATGGCTTTCAACATCCCGGGTTTTGGCTTGCGGCAATCGCAGCCATCGTCGGGCCCATGCGGGCAATAAACGATCAGCCCGACTTCACCACCCTGCTCCGCCACCAGTTCGCGCAAGCGAGCGTGCATGGCCTCCAGGGTGGTGATGTCGTAATAGCCGCGAGCGATGCCCGACTGGTTAGTAGCGACCGCCACCGTCCAGCCGGCCTTGCTCAACTGCGCGATCGCTTCGATCGAACCGGGCAGCGGAATCCACTCCTCCACCGACTTGATGTACGCGTCGGAGTCGTAATTGATCACTCCATCCCGATCGAGAATCAGCAGTTTCAACAGCAGCCCCTCAGCCCAGCAACGAAATGTCGGCGACGCCGAGGAACAGCCCACGCAGGCGCGCCAGCAGTGCATAGCGGTTGGCTCGTACCTTGGCATCTTCGGCGTTGACCATCACTGCTTCGAAGAACGCGTCCACCGGCTCGCGCAAGGCGGCCAGACGTGCCAGCGATTCGCTGTACTGACGAGCAGCGGCCATCGGCTGGACAGCCTGGTCAGCCTGCTGGATCGCCGAATACAGCGAAAACTCGTTGGCGTTGTCGAAGTATTTGGCTTCAACGACCGTCGGCACGGAGCCTTCGATCTTGCTCAACAGGTTGGAAACGCGCTTGTTCACGGCGGCCAGCGCAGCGGCTTCCGGCAATTTGCGGAACGCTTCTACCGCTTGGACACGCTGATCGAAGTCCAGCGCCGAACCCGGCTTCAGGGCACGGACCGACAGGTAAGTCCCGACATCAACGCCTTCGTCTTCATAACGGGCACGCAGACGATCGAAGATGAATTCCAGCACCGAGTCATTAAGGCCGGCAGCCTTGACCTTGGTACCGAACGCATTCACGGCGAACGCCACGGCGTCGTTCAGGTCGAGGTCGAGCTTCTTGTCGATCAGGATGCGCAATACACCCAGCGCAGCACGGCGCAGGGCGTACGGGTCTTTGCTCCCGGTTGGCAACATGCCGATACCGAAAATACCCACCAACGTATCGAGCTTGTCGGCGATGGCCACGGCCGCACCGGTGAGGGTGGTCGGCAATTCAGCGCCGGCACCGCGCGGCATGTACTGCTCGTTCAGCGCCAGTGCAACTTCTTCTGGCTCGCCGTCGTTAAGGGCGTAGTAGTAACCGGCGACACCTTGCATCTCCGGGAACTCGCCAACCATTTCGGTCGCCAGGTCGCACTTGGACAGCAGGCCGGCACGGGAAGCCCATGCAGCGTTGCCGCCAATGCGTTGAGCAATGAATGCAGCGAGTCTGGAAACACGTTCGGCCTTGTCGAAGACGCTGCCGAGTTTTTCCTGGAACACCACATTCTGCAGGCGCAGATTGAACGCTTCGAGTTTTTGCTTCTTGTCTTGCTTGAAGAAGAACTCGGCGTCGGTCAGGCGTGGGCGAACCACTTTCTCGTTACCGGCGATGATCTGCTGCGGGTCTTTGCTTTCGATGTTGGCCACGGTAATGAAACGAGGCAGCAACTTGCCGTCGGCATCCAGCAGGCAGAAATACTTCTGGTTGTCCTGCATGGTGGTAATCAGCGCTTCTTGCGGCACGTCGAGGAAACGTTCTTCGAACGAGCACACCAGCGGCACCGGCCATTCGACCAGCGCGGTCACTTCATCGAGCAGGTTCGGCGGCACGATGGCCGTACCTTCCTGCTGCGTCGCCAGCTCTTCGGTGCGCTTGCTGATCAGCTCGCGACGCTCGTTGGCGTCGGCCACCACGTAAGCGGCACGCAGATCGTTCAGGTAGTTGGCCGGCGAGGTGATGCGCACGCTTTCAGGGTGGTGGAAGCGGTGACCACGGGAATCGCGACCGGACTTCTGGGCGAGGATGGTGCAGTCGATGACATGGTCACCGAGCAGCATCACCAGCCATTGGGTCGGGCGAACGAATTCTTCCTTGCGAGCACCCCAGCGCATGCGCTTGGGAATAGGCAGGTCGTTGAGGGAGTCTTCCACGATGGTCGGCATCAGGTTCGCGGTCGGCTTGCCGGCGATGCTTTGGCTGTAGCGCAGCTTTGGACCGCTCTGATCGATCTCGCTCAGGTCGACGCCGCACTTCTTGGCAAAGCCCAGGGCAGCTTGAGTCGGGTTGCCTTCGGCATCGAACGCGGCCTGGCGTGGCGGGCCGTCGAGGTTGATGCTGCGATCCGGCTGCTGGGTCGCCAGTGCGGTGATCAGCACGGCCAGACGACGTGGCGCGGCGTAGACGGTTTTGGTTTCGTAGTTCAGGCCGGCAGCTTGCAGGCCTTTGTCGATACCGGCCATAAACGCTTCGGCCAGGGTATTCAGGGCTTTGGGTGGCAGTTCTTCGGTGCCCAATTCAACCAGAAAATCTTGAGCACTCATTGTGCAGCCTCCAGCTTGGCCAATACTTCATCACGCAGGTCCGGGGTCGCCATCGGGAAGCCCAGCTTGGCGCGAGCCAGCAGGTAGGCTTGCGCAACGGAACGCGCCAGGGTGCGGACCCGCAGGATGTATTGCTGACGCGCGGTCACCGAGATCGCCCGGCGCGCATCCAGCAGGTTGAAGGTGTGGGAAGCCTTCAACACCATTTCGTAGCTCGGCAACGGCAATGGCTGATCGAGTTCGATCAGGCGCTTGGCTTCGCTTTCGTAGAAGTCGAACAACTCGAACAGCTTCTCGACGTTGGCGTGTTCGAAGTTGTAGGTCGACTGCTCCACTTCGTTCTGGTGGAACACATCGCCGTAAGTCACTTTGCCGAACGGACCGTCAGCCCAGACCAGGTCATAGACCGAGTCGACGCCTTGCAGGTACATCGCCAGACGTTCCAGACCGTAAGTGATCTCGCCGGTCACCGGGTAGCACTCGATGCCGCCCGCTTGCTGGAAGTAAGTGAACTGCGTCACTTCCATGCCGTTGAGCCAGACTTCCCAGCCCAGACCCCAGGCGCCCAGCGTCGGCGATTCCCAGTTGTCTTCGACGAAACGGATGTCGTGCACCAGCGGGTCGAGGCCCACGTGCTTGAGGGAGCCCAGGTACAGTTCCTGGAAGTTGTCCGGGTTCGGCTTCAGGACTACCTGGAACTGGTAGTAATGCTGCAGACGGTTCGGGTTTTCGCCGTAGCGGCCGTCAGTCGGGCGACGACTGGGCTGCACATAAGCGGCGTTCCAGGTTTCCGGGCCAATGGCGCGCAGGAACGTGGCAGTGTGGAAAGTGCCGGCGCCTACTTCCATATCGTAGGGCTGAAGTACCACACAACCTTGCTCGGCCCAGTATTGCTGGAGGGCGAGGATCAAGTCTTGGAAGGTACGCACGGCTGGCGTAGGCTGGCTCACGAAATTCACCTGTTTCTTGGGCTGCGATTTAAAGAGCGGGAGTATACCCGATTCGAACCTGCGCACGCCCCCTGGAGCCTTATGCCACGCTGCTTTTGGTGTACCGAAGATCCGCTGTACATGGCTTATCACGATCAGGAGTGGGGGACGCCGTTGCGCGATGCGCAGGGTTTGTTCGAGTTGCTTTTGCTCGAAGGGTTCCAGGCCGGGCTTTCCTGGATCACCGTGTTGCGCAAACGAGAGCGTTATCGCGAAGTGATGTTTGGCTTCGACGTACAGCGGGTGGCACAGATGAGCGATGCGGAAATCGATGAATTGATGCTCGATCCGGGGATCATCCGCAATCGTCTCAAACTCAATGCCGCCCGACGCAATGCTCAAGCCTGGCTGGCGCTGGAAGATCCGGTGGCGTTTCTCTGGTCGTTCGTCGGCGGCACGCCGGTGATCAATCATTTCAAGGATCGCAGTGAAGTGCCGGCCGTGACGCCGGTCGCCGTCGAGATGAGCAAAGGCCTGAAAAAAGCCGGATTCACGTTCGTCGGCCCGACCATTTGTTACGCGCTGATGCAAGCTTCCGGCATGGCCATGGACCACACTCGCGATTGCGATCGCTACGCCACCTTGGCGAACGGCGGTTAGAATAACCGCCTCGCGCACAGCACAAGATCAGGAGTGACCTGTGGATAAGTTGAAAGGCGCCTTGCTGGTAGGCGCTCTGCGGTTGTTTGCGTTGCTGCCATGGCGGGCAGTGCAGGCGGCAGGTTCGGCCATTGGCTGGATCATGTGGAAAACCCCCAACCGTTCCCGTGAAGTGGTACGGATCAACCTCGCCAAGTGCTTTCCGCAAATGGACCCCGCCGAACGCGAGCGTTTAGTCGGACAGAGCCTGAAAGACATCGGCAAGTCCTTGACCGAGAGCGCCTGCGCATGGATCTGGCCGGCCCAGCGCTCCATTGATCTGGTGCGCGAAGTCGAAGGTCTGGATGTGCTTAAAGACGCCCTCGCCTCCGGCAAAGGCGTGGTCGGCATCACCAGTCACCTGGGCAACTGGGAAGTGTTGAACCATTTCTATTGCAACCAATGCAAACCGATCATTTTCTACCGTCCGCCCAAGCTCAAGGCGGTGGATGAATTGCTGCGCAAGCAGCGGGTGCAATTGGGCAACCGGGTGGCCGCTTCCACCAAGGAAGGCATCCTCAGCGTGATCAAGGAAGTGCGCAAAGGGGGGGCCGTGGGCATTCCGGCTGATCCGGAGCCGGCCGAATCCGCCGGAATTTTCGTGCCGTTCTTCGCCACCCAGGCCCTGACCAGTAAATTCGTGCCGAACATGCTGGCCGGCGGCAAAGCGGTCGGCGTGTTCCTGCATGCCCTGCGGCTACCGGACGGTTCGGGTTACAAAGTAATCCTCGAAGCCGCGCCCGAGGCCATGTACAGCACCGATACCGAAACCTCCTGCGCGGCGATGAGCCAGGTGGTCGAGCGCTATGTGCGGGCTTATCCGAGCCAGTACATGTGGAGCATGAAACGCTTCAAGAAGCGTCCGCCGGGCGAAGAACGCTGGTATTGATGCCGCTGTGGATAACCCCCGGTAAAAATCAAAAGATCGCAGGCTTCGCCAGCTCCTGCAAAAGGCGCGGTGTACACCCCGTAGGAGCTGGCGAAGGCTGCGATTTTTTTGATCTTTGGCCTGAGTTGCCTCTGATCAGTGCGCCTGACGCTCAAGCTTTTTAAGAAACACCGTCATTTCCTTCTCGGCCTGCTTGTCGCCATGGTTGCGGGCCGCTTCCAGGCCCTGTTCCCAGGCCTGACGCGCCGCTGCGTAATTCGCCAGTGCCAGATGCGCCTTGCCCAATAGTTTCCAGGCTGCCGAATACTTCGGGTCGATCTCGACGCAGCGCTGGAAATGCTCTGCGGCCTTGGCATTTTCACCCAGATCCAGATAACCCTTGCCCAGACCAAAGCGCAGCAGGGAGTTATCCACACCCTTGGCGAGCATCTTTTCCAGGGATTCGATCATTGATGACACCTTTGGTTTTTGGGTGAATTCGAAATCGCTTTCGCGGGCAAGCCTCGCTCCTACAGTGGATCACGCATGACCCGTAGGAGCGAGGCTTGCCCGCGAAGAGGGCCGTCCAGCCACTGCAAGTGCCGGATCAGAAGAAGCTCAACCCCACATGGAACAGCTTTTCCACATCCCGAATATGCTTTTTATCCACAAGGAACAGAATCACATGGTCGCCGGCTTCGATCACCGTGTCGTCGTGGGCGATGATCACTTCTTCGTCGCGGATGATCGCGCCGATGGTGGTCCCTGGCGGCAGGCCGATGTTTTCAATGGCCTTGCCAATCACCTTGCTCGACTTTTCATCACCGTGGGCGATGGCCTCGATGGCTTCTGCCGCACCTCGACGCAATGAGTGCACGCTGACGATATCGCCACGCCGCACGTGAGCCAGCAAGGTGCCGATGGTCGCCAATTGCGGGCTGATGGCGATGTCGATGTCGCCACCCTGGATCAGGTCGACGTAGGCCGGGTTGTTGATGATCGTCATCACCTTCTTCGCACCCAGGCGCTTGGCCAGTAGCGACGACATGATGTTGGCTTCGTCGTCGTTGGTCAGCGCCAGGAAGATATCGGCGTCGGCGATGTTTTCCTCGATCAGCAGGTCACGGTCGGAGGCACTGCCCTGCAACACCACGGTGCTATCGAGGGTGTCCGAGAGATGGCGGCAGCGGGTCGGACTCATCTCGATGATCTTCACCTGATAGCGACTTTCGATGGCCTCCGCCAAACGCTCGCCAATCTGCCCGCCACCAGCGATGACGATACGTTTGTAGCTCTCATCGAGGCGGCGCATTTCGCTCATCACCGCGCGAATGTTCGCTTTGGCGGCGATGAAAAATACTTCATCGTCAGCCTCGATCACCGTATCGCCCTGGGGCAGGATCGGCCGGTCACGACGGAAAATCGCCGCAACGCGGGTTTCGACGTTCGGCATGTGTTCACGCAACTGGCGCAATTGCTGACCCACCAGCGGACCGCCGTAATAGGCTTTCACTGCCACCAGTTGCGCCTTGCCTTCGGCGAAGTCGATTACTTGCAACGCACCCGGATGCTGGATCAGGCGCTTGATGTAGTTGGTAACGACTTGCTCCGGGCTGATCAGCACGTCGACTGGAATCGCTTCGTTATCGAACAGTTCGGCACGGGTCAGGTACGCGGCTTCGCGGACCCGGGCGATTTTGGTCGGTGTGTGGAACAAGGTGTGAGCGACCTGACAGGCCACCATGTTGGTTTCGTCACTGTTCGTCACGGCCACCAGCATGTCGGCGTCATCCGCGCCGGCCTGACGCAGGATGGTCGGCAGCGAACCGCGACCTTGCACGGTGCGGATGTCCAGGCGATCGCCCAGATCGCGCAGGCGTTCGCCATCGGTGTCGACCACGGTGATGTCATTGGCTTCACTGGCCAGATGTTCTGCCAGCGAACCGCCGACTTGCCCTGCGCCGAGGATGATGATTTTCATCCATTCACTCCTTAAAACCGGTTAACCGCCTGCGGCGGCAATCTTGATCAGCTTGGCGTAATAGAACCCGTCGTGGCCACCTTCCTGGGCCAGCAATTGGCGACCATGGGGCTGTTTGATGCCGGCCTGACTGGCGATATCGAGTTCACGGGCACCCGGCGTGCGAGCGAGGAATGCTTCGATGACCTCGGTGTTCTCGGTCGGCAGCGTGGAGCAGGTGGCGTAAAGCACAATGCCGCCCACCTCCAACGTTATCCACAGGGCGTCGAGTAGCTCGCCCTGAAGCACCGCCAACGCGGCGATGTCGTCGGGTTGGCGGGTCAGCTTGATATCCGGGTGACGACGAATCACCCCGGTGGCCGAGCACGGCGCATCCAGCAGAATGCGTTGGAATGGCTTGCCGTCCCACCAGCTCGCGGTGTCGCGGCCGTCGGCGGCGATCAGTTCGGCGCTCAGGCCCAGGCGTGCAAGATTTTCCCGCACTCGAACCAGGCGCTTGGCTTCCAGATCCACCGCCACCACGCCAGCCAGTTGGGGCTCGGCTTCAAGGATGTGGCAGGTTTTCCCCCCCGGTGCGCAGCAGGCGTCCAGCACCCGCTGGCCAGGCGCCAGCTCCAGCAGATCGGCGGCCAGTTGCGCGGCTTCGTCCTGCACGCTGATCCAGCCTTCGGCGAAACCTGGCAGGCTACGCACGTCCGCCGCTGCGTCGAGGATGATGCCATCCCGACTGTAAATGCACGGCGTGGCCGCGATGCCCGCTTCAGTCAGCAACCCGAGATAAGCGTCGCGGGTGTGGTGGCGACGGTTGACTCGCAAAATCATTGGCGGGTGAGCGTTGTTCGCCGCGCAAATGGCCTCCCATTGTTCAGGCCAGAAGGCTTTGAGGGATTTTTGCAGCCAGCGCGGGTGAGCGGTGCGCACCACCGGGTCGTGTTCCAGCTCAGACAGCAGCGCTTCGCTTTCCCGTTGGGCACGGCGCAAAACGGCGTTGAGCAAGGCTTTGGCCCACGGTTTTTTCAGTTTGTCGGCGCAACCCACGGTTTCACCGATGGCCGCGTGGGCCGGAACCCGGGTGTAGAGCAGTTGATAGAGACCGACCAGCAACAGCGCCTCGACATCGGCATCAGCCGCCTTGAACGGCTTTTGCAGCAACTTGGCCGCTAGCGCCGACAAACGTGGCTGCCAGCGCGCCGTGCCGAATGCCAGGTCCTGGGTGAAGCCGCGATCGCGATCTTCGACCTTGTCCATTTGCGTCGGCAGAGAACTGTTGAGCGAGGCTTTTCCGTTAAGAACAGCGGCCAATGCCTTGGCGGCAGCCAGACGTGGATTCATTGAGCGTCCGCCGTTTGACCAAGCACGGTACCGACGGCGAATTTCTCACGACGGCTGTTGTACAAATCGCTGAAGTTCAGCGCCTTGCCGCCGGGCAATTGCAGACGGGTCAGGCACAGCGCCTGTTCACCGCAGGCGACGACCAAGCCGTCCTTGCTGGCACTGAGGATTTCACCCGGTGCGCCCTGCCCTTCGGCCAGGCTCGCAGCCAGCACTTTCAGCGCTTCGCCGTTCAGTGTGCTGTGGGTGATCGGCCAAGGATTGAAAGCGCGAACCAGGCGCTCCAGCTCAACCGCCGGGCGGCTCCAGTCGATGCGTGCTTCGTCCTTGTTCAGTTTATGCGCATAGGTGGCGAGGCTGTCGTCCTGCACTTCGCCTTCCAGAGTACCTGCCGCCAGGCCGGCAATCGCCTGCACCACGGCCGGCGGGCCGATCTCTGCAAGACGATCGTGGAGGCTGCCGCCAGTGTCTTGGGCGCTGATCGGCGTGGTGACTTTCAGCAGCATCGGCCCGGTATCCAGACCCAGTTCCATGCGCATCACAGTCACGCCACTTTCGCTGTCGCCCGCTTCCACAGCGCGCTGGATCGGCGCCGCACCGCGCCAGCGTGGCAGCAACGAAGCGTGGCTGTTGATGCAGCCCAGACGCGGAATATCCAGCACCGCTTGCGGCAGGATCAGGCCGTAGGCGACCACCACCAGCAAGTCCGGTTTCAGGGCGGCGAGTTCAGCCTGAGCGTCTTCGTTGCGCAGGGTTGGCGGCTGCAACACCGGGATGTTGTTTTCCAGTGCCAACTGCTTGACCGGGCTGGGCATGAGCTTCTGCCCACGACCCGCCGGACGGTCCGGTTGGGTATAAACCGCAATGATTTCGTAAGGACTGTCGAGCAGGGCCTTGAGGTGTTCGGCGGCGAATTCCGGGGTACCGGCAAAGACAATGCGCAATGGCTCAGTCATGAGAACTCTCGATTACAAAGCGTCTTGAAAAGAAAAAGGCTTGCCGCAGCAAGCCTTTGAAAGAAGGGCATCAAGCGTTCTGGCGATGGAGCTTCTCCAGTTTCTTCTTGATCCGGTCGCGTTTGAGCGTGGACAGGTAATCAACGAACAATTTGCCGTTGAGGTGGTCGCATTCATGCTGGATGCAGACCGCGAGCAAGCCTTCGGCGACCAGTTCGTACGGTTGGCCGTCGCGGTCCTGGGCCTTGATCCTGACCTTTTGCGGGCGATCGACGTTTTCGTAGAAACCCGGCACCGAAAGGCAGCCTTCCTGATACTGGTCCACCTCGTCGGTGAGGACTTCGAACTCGGGGTTGATGAACACCCGCGGTTCGCTGCGGTCTTCGGAGAGGTCCATTACGACGATACGTTTGTGCACGTTGACCTGGGTCGCGGCGAGGCCGATGCCTGGCGCTTCATACATTGTTTCAAACATGTCATCGACCAACCGACGCACTTCGTCGTCCACTACAGCCACGGGTTTGGCGATAGTGCGCAGGCGCGAGTCGGGGAATTCGAGGATGTCTAAAATGGCCATAAGCTCAATTGCTGCACGTGTGAGGTAAAGTCGGGTCGATGGCCTGGCGAGTCCGAGGATGCAGGCTACCGTTGTGAACGTAGCTTCCCGCTTTTCAATAATGAGCCGGAAGCGAGCCACGAGGGCTCTGGCGTTTCACGCGAACGTACATAATAAAGGGATTCACCGCATGAGGAAATCACTACTCGCCTTGCTCCTTCTGGCCTCGGCCGGTTTTGCGCATGGGCAAGTGCAACTCAGGGAAGGTTTTCCACAGCAATACACTGTAATGGCAGGGGACACACTCTGGGACATTTCCGCCAGATACCTGCGTGAACCGTGGGAGTGGCCGCAGCTTTGGCAGGCCAATCCACAGATCGAAAACCCCAATCTCATCTATCCCGGCGATACGCTGTCGCTGGTCTACGTCAACGGTCAGCCACGCCTGACCCTCAATCGCGGCGCTTCCCGGGGCACCATCAAGCTTTCGCCACGAGTCCGCAGCTCGCCGGTGGCCGATGCCATTCCGAGCATTCCGCTGAAATCGATCAACAGCTTTCTGCTGAGCAATCGCATCGTCGACAAGGCTGAGGATTTCGACAAGGCGCCCTATATCGTTGCTGGCGATGCCGAACGGGTACTTAGCGGCACCGGTGATCGAATATTCGCGCGCGGCCACTTCGATCCGGCACAACCGGTGTACGGCATCTTCCGTCAAGGCAAGGTCTATACCGATCCGCAGAGCAAGGAGTTTCTGGGAATCAATGCCGACGATGTCGGTGGCGGCGAGATCATTGCCACTGAAGGCGACGTCGCCACCCTCGCCTTGCAACGCACCACTCAGGAAGTACGACTCGGCGACCGGTTGTTCGGCGGCGAGGAGCGCTCGATCAATTCGACTTTCATGCCCAGTGCCCCGACAACCGAAATCAACGGTTTGATCATCGATGTGCCGCGTGGGGTCACCCAGATCGGCGCGCTGGATGTCGTCACGCTGAACAAGGGCCAGCGCGATGGCCTGGCTGAAGGCAATGTGCTGGTGGTGATGAAAACCGGTGAAACCGTGCGCGACCGGATCACCGGCCAGCCCTTGAAAATTCCCGACGAGCGGGCCGGTTTGCTGATGGTATTCCGCACTTACGACAAGCTCAGCTACGGGCTTGTCCTTAACGCATCGCGCTCCCTGGCGGTGATGGACAAGGTGCGAAATCCTTAAGCCTGCTCACAAGTTACCAACAGAGTTATCCACAGCTTATTCCCGATTCGACGGGACCTTATAACGATCAAGGATGATCCATGTCGCTGCCTGCCTGTACGTCCGTTTCCCCCGCGGAACTGGAAGCCCGTTTACGTCTGCACCGTTTGCCGGAACTCGGCCCTGCACGTTTCAAGAAATTGCTTGAGGCCTTTGGTTCTGCCTCCAAAGCCATCAGCGCACCGGCCAGCGCGTGGCGTGCATTGGGCCTGCCTCACACCTGCGCGCAAGCCCGGCGCTGCAGCGAAATTCGTGACGGGGCCAGTCATGCATTAGCCTGGTTAGAGCGCCCGGGCCAGCATTTACTGATGTGGGACCAACCTGACTACCCTGCGCTGCTGGCGCAAATCAGTGATGCGCCGCCGCTGTTATTTGTGGCGGGCGATCCGGGCATTCTGGAAAAACCACAGCTGGCGATGGTCGGCAGCCGTCGTGCTTCGCGACCGGGCATGGACACTGCCGCCGCGTTTTCTCGCACACTGGCCGGTGCCGGTTTTGTCATCACCAGCGGTCTGGCCCTGGGCATCGATGCTGCCGCGCACCAGGCGGCTCTGGACGTTGGCGGGCAAACGGTGGGCGTGTTGGGCACGGGGCTGGAAAATTTTTATCCACAGCGCAATCGACGACTGGCGGACGCGATGATCGCTTCGGGAAGCGCAGTACTTTCGGAGTTCCCGCTGGACGCCGGCCCTTCCCCCGGCAACTTCCCCCGACGCAATCGAATCATCAGCGGTTTGTCCCTTGGCGTGCTAGTAGTCGAGGCGAGTGTGGCCAGTGGTTCGTTGATCACCGCCAGGCTGGCGGCGGAACAGGGACGAGAGGTGTATGCGATACCCGGGTCGATCCATCACCCCGGCGCAAGGGGTTGCCATCAGTTGATCCGCGACGGTGCGGTGCTGGTGGAAACCATCGAGCACATCCTCGAAGCGTTGCGCGGCTGGCAACGGCTGCCATTATCCTCAGCAACGGCGCAAACGACAGAGACTCATCCGCTGCTCGTATTGCTCCACGCGGCGCCCCATACCAGCGAAGCCTTGGCGATCACCAGCGGCTGGGCGTTGTCGAAAGTGTTGGCAGCGCTGACGGAACTGGAAATGGACGGCCGCGCGGTCTGTGAAAGTGGCCGCTGGCTTGCGCGGGGACGCTAGGTTTTGCATGGAAGATCGGTAAACTGCGCAGAGCCCTATTCCGGAGAGTCATTCATGGTTAACAGTTGGCGTGTGCAACAAGCCGCACGAGAAATTCGCGCTGGGGCGGTCATTGCCTATCCAACCGAAGCTGTCTGGGGCCTGGGTTGCGACCCGTGGAACGAAGAGGCGGTGGATCGTCTGCTGCTGATCAAGGGGCGATCTGTGGATAAAGGCCTGATTCTGGTGGCCGATAATATTCGTCAGTTCGACTTCCTCTTCGAAGACTTCCCAGAATTGTGGATGGACCGCATGGCCAGCACTTGGCCGGGGCCCAACACCTGGCTGGTGCCGCATCAAAACATGTTGCCCCAGTGGATTACCGGTGTGCACGAAACCGTGGCATTGCGGGTTAGCGATCACCCACTGGTACGGGATTTGTGTGCGTTGGTCGGGCCGCTGGTGTCGACTTCGGCCAACCCTCAGGGGCGGCCAGCGGCACGGACGCGGATTCGCATAGAGCAATATTTCCGTGGGCAGCTTGATTGGGTGCTGGGCGGCAATCTGGGCGGGCGGAAGAATCCGAGCGTGATCCGCGACTTGGCCACCGGCCACGTGGTGCGCCCGGATTAATGTGGTGAGGGGGCTTGCCCCCGTTCGGGTGCGAAGCACCCGCCATTTGAGCGATGTGTTTTAAATGACAGACCGCATCGTCAGTTGGGGGGACTGCTGCGCAGTCCAACGGGGGCAAGCCCCCTTACCACATCAAGGCAACAAAACGGTCGAGCCAGTCGTGCGCCGCGCCGACAATTCGGTCTGCGCTTTGGCCGCTTCAGCCAATGGATAGCGCTGGCTGATGTCCACCGTAAGCTTGCCGCTGATGATCATCTCGAACAGTTCATCGGCCATGCTTTGCAGGTTTTCAGCGTTGTTGGCATAGGTCGCCAGGGTCGGTCGGGTCACGTACAGCGAACCTTTCCCCGCGAGAATCCCCAGGTTCACGCCATCCACTGCACCTGAAGCATTACCGAAACTCACCACCAGCCCCCGAGGTGCGACGCTGTCGAGTGACGTCAGCCAGGTATCTTTGCCTACACCGTCGTACACCACCGGCACCTTTTTACCGTCAGTCAATTCCAGCACGCGTTGTGCGACGTTTTCATGGCTGTAATCGATGGTCGCCCAGGCTCCGTTGGCTTTTGCCAGGGCGGCTTTCTCCGTTGAGCTGACCGTGCCAATCAATTTCACGCCCAAGGCTTTGGCCCATTGGCAGGCCAGGGAACCGACACCTCCGGCCGCAGCGTGGAACAGGATGGTTTCGCCACCCTTGAGTTCATACGTCTGACGCAGCAAGTACTGCACGGTCAGGCCTTTGAGCATCACGCCGGCGGCTTGCTCGAAGCTGATGGCGTCCGGCAGATGTACCAGATTGGCTTCCGGCAATACATGAACGTCGCTATAAGCACCCAATGGGCCGCTGCCGTACGCCACGCGATCGCCGATCTTGAAGCGGCTGACTTCGCTGCCGACGGCTTCGACCACGCCCGCGCCTTCAGCGCCCAGGCCCGATGGCAAGGCGGGTGGCGCATAAAGGCCACCGCGGTAATAGGTATCAATGAAGTTCAGGCCGATGGCTTTGTTGGTCACGCGCACCTGCAGCGGGCCGGGTTCGGCGGGCTGGTAATCGACATGCTCGAGGACTTCGGGGCCGCCATGGGCGCGGAACTGGATACGCTTTGCCATCTGCACTCTCCTAAGATCATTTTTCCAAGCGCCCTATCGGACGCTTAAGCTTGACCTTCGTCAACTGCGACGGCACAAGGTGCAGTGTTATCCTACGCAGCAATTTGCCGCCGGCCTGTATGAGCGCCGCGTAGCTTTGCCCGATTCAAGGTGATGCCATGACTACCCGCACCGAGGCCGTAAAAGCCTACCTGCTCGACCTGCAAGACCGCATTTGCGCTGCTTTGGAAGCTGAAGACGGCGGCACACGTTTCGTCGAAGACGCCTGGACCCGCCCTGCCGGCGGTGGCGGTCGTACCCGGGTGATCGAAAACGGCGCGGTCATCGAAAAGGGCGGCGTCAACTTTTCCCACGTCTTTGGCAGCGGTCTCCCACCCTCCGCCAGCGCTCATCGGCCAGAACTGGCCGGCCGAGGTTTCGAAGCCTTGGGTGTGTCTTTGGTCATCCACCCGCACAACCCCCATGTACCGACGTCCCACGCCAACGTGCGCTTTTTCATCGCGGAAAAAGAAGGTGAAGAGCCGGTCTGGTGGTTCGGTGGCGGCTTCGACCTGACCCCTTACTACGGCAACGAAGAAGATTGCGTGCACTGGCACCGCGTTGCCGAACAGGCCTGCGCACCGTTCGGCCCAGACGTCTACCCGCGCTACAAAGCCTGGTGCGACAGTTACTTCCACATCAAGCATCGCCACGAGCCGCGTGGCATCGGCGGCCTGTTTTTCGATGACTTGAACGAGTGGGACTTCGACACCAGCTTCGCCTTCATGCGTGCCATCGGCGATGCGTTTATCGACGCGTACCTGCCAATCGTGCAGCGCCGCAAGAACGATGCGTTCACGGCCAAACAGCGTGAATTCCAGGAGTTCCGCCGTGGTCGTTACGTCGAGTTCAACCTGGTCTATGACCGCGGCACGCTGTTCGGCCTGCAATCAGGCGGGCGTACCGAGTCGATCCTGATGTCGCTGCCGCCGCAAGTGCGCTGGGCCTACGACTGGAAAGCCGAGCCGGGCAGTGAAGAAGCACGCCTGACCGAGTACTTCCTGCAAGATCGCGATTGGTTGGCCAAGGCCTGATTCCAGGGTTTGAGTTTTGCATCGTCGGGGCTGCCGTCAAGATCGCAGCCTTCGGCAGCTACGGTTGAGGAATGTAGATGGATCGTTACGTCGTATTCGGTAACCCGATTGGCCACAGCAAGTCGCCGCTGATCCACCGTTTGTTCGCCGAGCAGACGGGACAAAAGCTCGACTACAGCACTTTGCTGGCGCCCCTCGATGATTTTTCCGGCTGTGCCCGCACATTTTTCCGCGAAGGGCGTGGGGCGAATGTGACGGTGCCGTTCAAGGAAGATGCCTATCGTTTGGCAAACAGCCTGACCAAGCGAGCGCAGCGGGCGGGTGCGGTGAATACCCTGAGCAAACTGGCCGATGGCAGTTTGCTGGGCGACAACACTGATGGCGCCGGGCTGGTGCGGGACCTGACGGTCAATGCCGGTTTCAGTCTCAAGGGCAAACGCATCCTGCTGCTCGGGGCCGGCGGTGCGGTGCGCGGGGCGCTGGAGCCGCTGCTGGCGGAGCAACCGGCGTCGGTGATCATTGCCAACCGCACCGTGGAAAAAGCCGAATTGCTGGCCGAATTGTTCGCGGATCTGGGGCCGGTGTCGGCCAGTGGTTTCGATTGGTTGAAGGAACCGGTGGACCTGATCATCAACGCTACGTCCGCCAGTCTGTCAGGCGATGTTCCGCCGATTGCCAGCAGCTTGATCGAGCCGGGCAAGACAGTTTGCTACGACATGATGTACGGCAAAGACCCGACATCGTTTTGCCGCTGGGCCAGCGAACACGGCGCGGCGGTGGCGATGGATGGCTTGGGAATGTTGGCCGAGCAGGCGGCGGAAGCTTTTTACCTGTGGCGCGGCGTGCGGCCGGATACGGCACCGGTGCTGGCCGAACTCCGTCGGCAATTGGCGCTCTAGGCTTTTGTGGCGAGGGGGCTTGCCCCCGTTCGGCCGCGCAGCGGTCGTGGCAGTTTTGGGACGGCTTCGCCGTCCAACGGGGGCAAGCCCCCTCGCCACAGGTGGGTTTATTCCAGGGTGAATGTTTCAATCCTCGAAGCGAATCGGGCATTTCTCCGCGCCTTCGAGTTTTCTCAATTCTTCCACCACCTGCGGCCGCGCCCGCCGCAGGGTCAGGCTGCGATCCTGGCGCAGCAGCCGTCGCGCTTCCTGGTGCAGCATTTCCACGCCCGAATAGTCGATGAAGTTAATCTGCTGCGCCTCGATCACGACCCGTGCGCCGTGCATCCGTTGCAAGCGCACTTGCAGGTAATGGCTGGCGCCGAAAAAGATTGAACCGCCGACTCGCAGAATGTCTTCGTCGCCTTCACGCCAATGCTGCACCCGAGGTTGCGAAGTGCGTTTGAGGTAGAAGAACAGCGACGCCAGCACGCCGGCGTAGATCGCCGTTTGCAATTCCAGCAACAACGTCGCGACACAGGTCAGCGCCATGACCAGAAACTCGGCACGGCTGACCCGCAACAAGGCGCGAATGCCGCGATGGTCGACCAATCCCCAAGCGATCAGCAAAATGCTGCCGGCCATGGCCGGGATTGGAATGTGCGCGATCAATACCGCACCGAAGATAGCGAACAAGGCTACCCACACCGCGGAAAAAACGCCTGCCAACGGTGAGCAGGCACCGGCGTCATAGCTCAAGGCCGAGCGGGTGAAGGAACCGGCGGACAGCGAGCCGGAGAAAAACGCACCGACCATGTTCGAAAAACCCTGGGCGCGGACTTCTTGATTGGCGTCGAGCAACTGCTGCGAGCGCGCCGACAAGGAGCGGGCAATCGACAGGCTCGTCACCAGCCCGAGCATCCCGACCGCCACCGCGCTGGGCAGCAAGCGCAACACCAGGTCCAGATCCAGCGGCAGCGGGCTGAAGGGCGGCAGCCGTCCGACAAAGGCGCTGACCAACCGCACATGACCGAACATCGACGGCCACAGCCATACCAGCAACCCGCTCAAGGCCAGAGCGATCAACAGCGTCGGCCAGCGCGGCACCAGCAGTTTCAGCACGATGCCCAGGCCGACCGTGGCCAGGCCCAGTACCAGCGAGGGTTTGTCTACCTCACCGAGATGACTGAACAGCAGCATCAGGCTGTTCAGCGCTGTAGCCTGGTTGGGCACATCCAGCCCCAGCAAGTTCGGCAGTTGCCCGATGGCAATCACCACCGCTGCACCCAGGGTGAAGCCCAGCACCACCGAGTGAGAGACGAAATTCACCAGGGCGCCGAAACGCAGCAAACCCAGCAGCCACTGGAAAATCCCCGCAAGGAGTGTCAGAAGCAGGATCAGCGTGACGTAGTCCTGCGATCCGGGAACGGCCAGAGGACTGACGCTGGCGTACAGGACAATGGAAATGGCCGCCGTAGGGCCGCAGATCAAATGCCACGACGAACCCCAGAGGCAGGCGATCAGCACCGGGATGATGGCGGCGTACAAGCCGTATTCCGGTGGGAGACCGGCAATCAGTGCGTAGGCAATGGATTGTGGCAACGCGAGAATCGCACCACTCAGGCCGACAATCAGGTCACGGCCGACGCTGGCGCGGGTTTGCCGGGGCAACCAGGTCAGGAAGGGAAAGAGTGAATGGCGGCTGGGGAAGGCCATGGGTCCTCTCGGGTGGGAGTTTGCGCAAGGGTAGCAGGACGAGACACCGATCGCTGATCGTTCCCACGCAGAGCGTGGGAATGATCGGCGCAGGGAGTTAGAGCTTGGCTTTCACCGCCGGCAACGCATCCTTCCCGTCCACGGTCTTCACGCCGTCCAGCCACTTATCCAGCACCGCCGGATTGGCCTTGATCCACGCCTTGGCCGCCTCGGCATTGCTGATCTTTTTGTTCATCACCTCGGCCATGATGCTGTTCTCCATTTCCTGGGTAAAACTCAGGTTGGTGAGCAGTTTGCCGACGTTCGGGCAGGCCTGTGCATAACCTTTGCGGGTCAGTGTATAAACGCTGCCAGTGTCACCAAAGTATTTCTCGCCGCCCTTCAGGTAATGCATTTTCAGCTGCACGTTCATCGGGTGCGGCGTCCAGCCGAGGAAGGTCACGAACTTCTGTTTCTTCACCGCCCGAGACACTTCGGCCAGCATTGCCTGTTCACTGGACTCGATCAGTTTCCACTGACCCAGATCGAAGTCGTTCTTCTTGATGATCTCTTGCAGCGAAATGTTCGCCGGAGCACCGGAGCCGATGCCATAGATCTTCTTGTCAAACTTGTCCGCGTACTTGTTCAAGTCATTGAAGTTATGCACACCCGCGTTCCAAACATAATCCGGAACCGCCAGCGTGAACTCGGTGCCGTCGAGGTTTTTCGCCAGTTGCGTAACGTCGCCATTGGCCACGAATTTGTCATAGAAGCCCTGCTGTGCGGGCATCCAGTTACCCAGGAACACGTCCACCTGGCCATCCTTCAGACCGCCAAAAGTGATCGGCACCGCCAGCGTGTCGACCTTGGCCTTATAGCCCATGCCGTCCAGCAGAAACCCGGTGATGGCATTGGTGGCAGCGATGTCGCTCCAGCCAGGGTCGGCCATTTTCACCGTCTCGCAGCTTTGCTCGGCATAGGCCGAGGCACTGCCCAGAGCCAGAAGCCCGACCGTCAGTACTGTGGATAACCTTTGCATGGACTTCCCCTTACGTTATTGGTTTTGGCAGGGTTGTGGATAACGTGCTTTGCGTTCCAGATCGTCGAGGTCGATGTGGTTGCGCATGTACTGCTGGCTGGCGTCCACCAGTGGCTGGTGATCCCAGCTCTTCAGCTTGCCGATGGTCAGGGCATCGGCGACGAAACGCCGACGGCGTTGACTGGCGAGCACCTGTCGGTGGATCGCCGGGATGTCCCATCTGGCCCGCGCTTCGGCGAGAAACTCCTCGAAAAGCTGCCGATATTGCGGCGACTGGCTGAGTTCTTCCTGTTCCTTCGGATCGTTATGTACATCGAAGAGTAGGCAAGGGTCGTCTTCGCTGTAGATGAATTTGTAAGCGCCGCGGCGAATCATCATCAACGGGCTGATAGTGCCTTCGGCCATGTACTCACCGAACACTTCGTCATGACCGCCCTGCCCTTGCAGATGCGAAACCAGCGAGCGGCCGTCCAGCGGCAGACCGGGTTCCAGCGAGCCGCCGGCCAATTCGACAAAGGTCGGCAGCAGGTCGGCAGTGGACACCGCCGTGCTGACGCGCCCAGCCCCGAATTGCCCGGGCGCATGGATCAGCAATGGAACCCGGGCCGCCATTTCATACCAATGCATTTTGTACCAGAGGCCACGCTCGCCGAGCATGTCGCCGTGGTCACCGGAGAAGACGATGATGGTGTCATCGATCAGCCCGGTTTCCTCAAGTGTTTGCAGAAGTTTGCCGACGTTGCTATCGATATAGCTGCATGCACCGAAATAGGCACGGCGCGCATCGCGAATCTTGTCCACAGGCAGCGGCTTGTCCCACAGGTCATAGACCTTGAGCAAACGCTGGGAATGAGGATCAAGTTGATCCTGTGCAGGTGTTTCGGGCAAAGGGATGTCAGCGTCGTCGTACATATCCCAAAAAGCCTTGGGAATTGTGTACGGGTCGTGTGGGTGAGTCATCGACACGGTCAGGCAGAACGGCTGATCGCCTTCCTCGCGAATGTGATCGAACAGGTATTGCTGGGCCTTGAACACCACCTCTTCGTCGAAATCCAGTTGATTGGTGCGTACACACGGTCCGGCTTGCAGCACCGACGACATATTGTGGTACCAGCTCGGACGTACGTCCGGCTCATCCCAATTCACTGCCCACCCATAATCGGCCGGGTAGATGTCGCTGGTGAGGCGTTCTTCATAGCCGTGCAACTGGTCCGGGCCACAGAAATGCATCTTGCCCGACAGCGCGGTGCGATAACCCAGGCGACGCAGGTAATGGGCATAGGTCGGTACGTCGGCGGGGAAATCGGCCGCATTATCGTAGGCGCCGATCTTGCTCGGTAACTGACCACTGACCAGCGTAAAACGCGACGGCGCGCAAAGCGGACTGTTGCAATAAGCGGCGTCGAACACCACGCCTTCGGCGGCGAGGCGGCTGAGATTCGGCAGTTTAATCGGCGAAGGACCGTAGAACGGCAACATTGGCGCGGCCATTTGATCGGCCATGATGAAAAGAATATTTTTGCGCTTCATGTGATCGCGGCATTCCATAGTGGATATTTATGCGAGAGTGCTGTGATCGAGCATGGATTCCATCATCTTTGTGGTAAAGCCCATGCCAGGCAATGACTAGGATAAGCACAGCTTATGTATGACGCCCTCGGTGATTTGTCTCTGGACCTGTTGCGTGCCTTTGAAGCCGCTGCCCGGCACCACAGTTTTACCGCCGCTGCGGTGGAGCTCGGCACCACGCAACCGGCCATCAGCCAGCAGATCAAACGACTGGAAGAACAACTGGCTACACGGTTATTCGACCGCATCTATCGTGGGATCGAACTGACCGAGGCCGGCGCCATCCTCTTTGAGCAAGTTCAGCTCGGTTTACAGAATATAGAGGCAGGATTAAGCGCAATCAGCGCACAGCAACAGCACGAAGTGCTGCAAGTGGCCACCGATTTTGCCTTCGCGGCGTACTGGCTGATGCCGCGTCTGCACCGCTTCCATACCGCCAATCCGCAAGTGGACGTCAGCCTGGTCACCAGTGAACGCAGTCACAACATGCTGCGAACCGATATTGATGTGGCGGTGCTGTTCGGCGATGGCCGGTTCAAGCAAGGCGAAAGCCATTGGCTGTTCAGCGAAGAGGTGTTTCCGGTGTGCAGCCCGCTGCTGTTGAAGGACCGTCCCCTGCCCTTGCCGGCTCAGGCATTGCTGGAATTCCCGCTGCTGCACCTGCGAGGCGAACACAGCAGCAACTGGTTCGACTGGAGCGGCGTGTTTCGTGAGTTGGGAATCACCTCGGCCCCGGCCCCGGGCCAGCTGCGCTTCGACAATTACACCTTGCTGATTCAGGCGGCGATTGGCGGTCAGGGCGTTGCGATCGGTTGGCGACACCTTGTGGATAACTTGTTGGCGCAAGGTCTGTTATGTCGCCCGATCGCCGAGACGGTGATTTCCCGGCTGGGGTATTACGTGGTCCTGCCCCAGCGCAAACGGCGTGGGGCGTTGATTCAGCTGTTTGTGGATTGGTTGATGGCCGAACAGGCCAGCAGTGCGCAATCGCTCAATGGTCTCCCTTTACCTTCGATTGCGGTGTAGACGGGTTCGGGCGATTTCTATTATTCCGACGTCGCAATAAAACTCACATGTTCACCCACGTGCAGGTTCAGGTGCAGCTCATCGGCAATCCCTGTGGCAACCCTGTTCAATTGTTCCAGCGCTGCGGCCATGCCAGGTTCCAGGCTACTGCTGACGTGACTGAAATGCTCGATGGTCAGCCCGGGCACGCGCCGGGGTGCATTCACCAGGGTCCATTGCAAAGCGCTGCTTTGCAGCGCCTCGCGAATTTCCTCGGCGGCGTGGCGTTGCAACGGGTCGTCTATTTCCGGGTCATCCAGCACCTCGAAGTCGCCCACCACAAACAGGCGGGCAATGCCTGCGGCCTGCATGCCGTCGATCAGTGCATCGATTGCCAGTACCTCCTCGACCGGGCCGGGCACAAAGTTCTTTTCGATGTGCTTGCTGTTCATGGGCAACCCTGGCGCATCGAGCAGGCAAATCACCGCCGAACAGCCGGCCACGCTCTGCTTGACTCGATTGGCATCAAACAGATCCCCGGTCTTGGTACGTAAACCCGGGCGCGGTGCGAGCGCGGTCAGGTCATCGAGAATCGCGATGACTTCATGCTGGCGCCGTAGCATTTCAGCCATCAGCGCACTGCCCAGGCTACTCATGGCTCCATAAAGCACTACCTTCACCACCGGGGTTTCGGCATTTTTCATGGCCGTGCTCCCTACATTCCTGCCTATATGGTGTGTGACCTGCGGGAAGCGGCGACGGTTCGACAAGGTTCAGAGGGGGGCCAGGTGCAAACGATCAAGGGTTACCACGCCCGTTTGTCCTGATCAGAGTTGTTCCTCTGCTTCGCCGGGCAAATGTTCGTCCAGATGCAGCCACGGCAAACGACTGTCGGTCCAGATATGCCGCTTGGCCGGTGCCTGCTCGGGATGGTCGAGGGTGGCGATGGTCACGTCGATGCTCTCGGGACTCAGCTGCGTCACCAGCGCCAGTTGTGCCCCACAGTTCGGGCAGAAATAACGCACGCAGGTGGACGAGGATTCATACCGCGATGGCGTACCTTTCAACCAGGTAAATGCCGACGCGGGCACGGTGATCCAAGTGGTCACGATTCCTCCGCTGACCCGTCGGCAAATCGAGCAATGGCAGTGAGCGATGTCATGCAATGGCCCGCTGAATCGATAGCGCATTTGTCCGCAGTGGCAGCCGCCGGTGTGAAATTTGCCCATGTCTCTTGCTCCCGATCCCGTGGTTACGGACTCTCAACCCGGCCGACGACCGGTTGTACATTCGGTCAATGCTTTTACTCGCGAAAGCTGGCTGAAAGCTTCCCCGATTAGGATCGCCCTCACTGCCGGCAACAGACCGGTTGGCCAATGCGAGTGTTTTATCGCCCGCCCGGTCCATTAAACAACAACAATGGTGATTCTGATGTCCGCTACTATCCGCCTCTTCGCTGTCACTCCGCCCGTACGTCTCGTGCTTCCCGTTCTGCGCTGACCCCATCCGGTTCGCCATTTCCTAGTCGCGCTACGCCTGGAGTATTCCTATGCTGACTTTCCTTGGCTTCGCCATGGTCATCACGTTCATGTTCCTGATCATGACCAAGCGCCTGTCCGCGCTGATCGCCCTGATCATTATCCCGATCATCTTCGCCCTGTTCGGCGGCTTCTCGCCCAAGATCGGCCCGATGATGCTCGAAGGCATCACCAAACTCGCGCCAACCGGCGTGATGCTGATGTTCGCCATTCTCTACTTCGCTCTGATGATCGACTCCGGCCTGTTCGACCCGGCCGTGCGCAAGATCCTCAAACTGGTCAAGGGCGACCCGTTGAAAGTTTCGGTCGGCACCGCCGTTCTGGCGCTCGTCGTTTCCCTTGATGGTGACGGCGCGACCACTTATATGATCTGCGTGGCCGCCATGCTGCCGCTCTACAGCCGCATTGGCATGAGCCCACGGATCATGGCCGGTCTGATCATTCTCGCTGGCGGCGTGATGAACATGACCCCTTGGGGCGGCCCGACGGCTCGTGCGGCCAGCGCGCTGCATGTCGATCCGTCCGACATCTTTGTGCCAATGATCCCGGCGATGCTGGCCGGCGTGGTGGCGATTCTGGCGATCGCCTACTTCTACGGTAAACGCGAGCGTGCCCGTCTGGGTGAACTGCACCTGGTCGGTGATGAAGTCGATCATAGCGAAATCAGCGTTTCGCAGTTCCCGGATGCCCGCCGTCCAAAGCTGATCTGGTTCAACGGCGCCTTGACCCTGGCACTGATGTGCACGCTGGTCGCCGGCCTGTTGCCGCTGCCAGTGCTGTTCATGGTGGCGTTCAGTATCGCGATGATCGTCAACTACCCTTGCCTGCAAATGCAGAAAGATCGCGTTGCAGCCCATGCCGGTAGCGTGCTGGCGGTGGTCGGGTTGATCTTTGCCGCGGGTATCTTCACCGGTATCCTGTCGGGCACCGGCATGGTCGATGCCATGTCGAAAAGCCTGCTGGCGGTTATCCCGGATTTCCTCGGGCCGTACCTGGCTGTGATTACCGCGCTGGTGAGCATGCCGTTCACGTTCTTCATGTCGAACGATGCATTTTATTACGGCGTATTACCGGTGCTTGCCGAAGCCGCCAGTCATTACGGTATAACCGCGGTGGAAATGGCACGTGCCTCGATCGTCGGTCAGCCCGTCCACTTGCTGAGCCCGCTGGTACCATCGACTTACCTGTTGGTGGCCCTGGCCGGTATCGAATTCGGTGATCATCAGCGGTTCACCTTGAAGTGGGCAGTGCTGGTTTGCCTGTGCATACTGGTCGCTGCATTGCTGATGGGGATTTTCCCGCTGTTCAGCACTCTATAAGCCCAAGACTTACCATAACGGGTCCAGGCTTTGTTGTTTGAAGCCTGGGCCCTTTGTGGTTTAAACACTCGCTCAAAGGAATACACATGGAATGGCTGACCAACCCTGAAATCTGGGTTGCCTTCTTCACCCTGACTGCCCTGGAGATTGTCCTGGGCATCGATAACATCATCATGATCTCGATCCTGGTCAGCCGCATGCCCAAACATATGCAGGCGCGCACCCGGATTTTCGGCCTGGCGCTGGCCATGATCACGCGGATCCTGTTGCTGCTGTCGATCACTTGGGTCATGCGCCTCACAACCGATCTGTTCGAAGTATTCGGCCAGGGTATTTCCGGACGTGACCTGATCCTGTTCTTCGGTGGTCTGTTCCTGCTGTGGAAAAGCTCGCAAGAGATGTACCACGCGCTGGAAGGTGAAGACGAAAGCGGCGACGAGCCTGCAGGCAAGGGCGGCAATTTCCTGTACACCATCATCCAGATCGCGATCATCGACATCGTGTTCTCGCTGGACTCGGTGATCACCGCGGTGGGCATGGTGTCCCACGTACCGGTGATGGTCGCGGCGATCGTTGTTGCCGTACTGGTGATGATGATGGCCTCGGGCACCATCAGCGCGTTCATCGACAAGCACCCGTCGCTGAAGATGCTGGCGCTGGCGTTCCTGTTGCTGGTGGGCACCGTGCTGATTGCCGAATCGCTGGACGTGCACTTGCCAAAAGGCTACGTCTACTTCGCCATGGCGTTCTCGCTGGCGGTGGAAGCGATCAACATCAAGATGCGCACCGCCATGGCGAGAAAGCGCAAACAGCAAGAGCCGGTGAAACTGCGCAAGGATGTTCCGGGGCAGTAACCCGACTCTGTGCACTGACGAATGTCAGTCAGTGCACAAAACCTGTGGGAGCTAGCCGGCCTGTAGGAGCGAGGCTTGCCCGCGAAGGCAGTGTGTCAGTCGACATTGTTGTTAACTGACACACCGCCTTCGCGGGCAAGCCTCGCTCCTACGGGCCGGTTCGCTCCCACATTTGTTTGCTCAATGTGCTATCTGTACGCCCCCCTTTCTCTAACTGTTTTCATGACAGTTTTGTTTCAATCGTCTCTTTAGCTATGCGATGCTGGCGTCCAGACCGTTAGCCAACTACAGCTTATGTACAGAACGTAGAAGAACGCGCGGCACCATCGACTTGCCCCACTGGGGCGGCTACCACCACAGGGGGCCTGTATGCTCACCCTGCTCAATCTGCTATCCGCCGTGGCCCTTTTGATCTGGGGCACGCACATCGTTCGAACCGGCATTTTGCGGGTTTATGGCTCCAATTTGCGCCATGTGATCGCTCATAACATGTCCAGGCGCTGGCTGGCGTTTCTCGCCGGGATCATGGTGACCGCCATGGTCCAGAGCAGTAATGCCACTGCCATGCTCGTGACCTCCTTTGTCGGTCAGGGCCTGATGGCGTTGACGCCGGCGTTGGCGACCATGCTCGGTGCCGACGTCGGTACCGCCCTGATGGCGCGGGTACTGACCCTCGACTTGTCGTGGCTGTCGCCGCTGCTGATTTTCCTTGGGGTGATTTTCTTTTTGTCGCGCAAGCAGACCCGGGTCGGACAAATGGGCCGGGTCAGTATCGGACTGGGGCTGATCATCCTGGCGCTGCAACTGATCGTCGAGGCCGCCGCGCCGATCACTCAGGCGCAAGGGGTGAAGGTCATCTTTGCCTCCCTGACCGGCGACATTCTGCTCGATGCCTTGGTCGGCGCGCTGTTCGCGATGGTTTCCTATTCCAGCCTGGCGGCCGTTTTGCTGACCGCGACCCTCGCCGGTGCCAACGTGATCAGCCTGCCGGTGGCCATCGGCCTGGTGATCGGCGCCAACATCGGCAGCGGCATTCTCGCCTTTCTCAGCACCAGCATGCAGAACGCGGCTGGCCGTCAGGTGGCGCTTGGCAGTCTGCTGTACAAACTGATTGGCCTGCTGCTGATCATTCCGGTACTCGATCCGCTGGTGCACTGGATCGACAGCCTCGACTTCAGCCCTCAGGAAATGGTCATCGGCTTCCACCTGCTCTACAACACCGCGCGTTGCCTGGTCCTGTTGCCCAGTGTCGGGCCGATGGCCAAGCTCTGTGCGTGGTTGCTGCCCGAGCGGCCAGACTTCAACGGCACGGCCAAACCGCGGCATCTTGACCCGACGGCATTGGTCACCCCGAGTCTGGCGCTGGCCAATGCTGCCCGGGAAACCCTGCGCATCGGCGATCTGGTGGACAGCATGCTCGAAGCCATGCTCGCCGTGCTACGCGGCAATCAAAGCGCTCTCACCCAGGAAATTCGTCGCCTGACCGATGATGTTGAAGTGCTCTACAGCGCCATCAAACTTTATCTGGCACAAATGCCCCGTGAAGACCTCAGCGAGCAGGACAGTCGGCGCTGGGCGGAAACCATCGAGCTGGCGATCAACCTGAAACTGGCCAGCGACTTGATCGAGCGCATGCTGCGCAAGGTTCAGCAACAGAAAACCGCGCAGCGCCGATCGTTTTCCGAGGTCGGTCTGGAAGAGCTGGCGGGGCTGCACAGTCAGTTGATTGCCAACTTGCGTCTGGGCTTGTCGGTGTTCCTCAGTTCCGACCCGCAAAGTGCCCGTCAGTTACTGCGTGAGAAACGTCGCTTCCGCGCACAGGAACGCCGCCTGGCCCACGCTCATGTCAGCCGTTTGCACCGTAAGATCGTGCAAAGTATCGAGACCAGTTCGCTGCATCTGGAATTGATTGCTGACATGAGACGCTTGAATTCGCTGTTCTGCAGCAGCGCCTATGCCGTATTGGGCACCTCGGACACTGGCGCGCTGGCGGTCGACGATATGACTGACATCACTCATTCACCCTGAACGTCCATAGTTGGCTGAAGTCTGTTGAACTTACGCGGGTCGTACGGAAATTCGTTATGCGTTGTCTGCTGTTCGCTTGTCTGTTGCTCTGTTCACTGCCTTCAATTGCCCTGGATCGCTTTCAGGTCGAGGGCTACACGTTGCGCAACGGCCTGCAATTGGTCCTCAAACCGGGCACGGAGCGCGGGCATGTAGCGATCCGGTTGGTGGTTGGCATAGGCCGGGATGATTTCAGCTGTGCCGACAAGGAACTGCCCCATCTGCTCGAACACTTGCTGTTCAGCGGCATCGACGCCACCGGCGAAGGCGGTCTGGAGGAGCGCATGCAGGCCCTGGGCGGCGAGTGGAATGCTTACACGAACAATGCGGACACGACCTTCGTCATCGAAGCTCCGGCGAAAAACCAGCGCAAGGTCCTCGACCTGCTGTTGGCGCTGTTGACTCAGACCCGTATCGACGAGTCGGCGATCAACGTCGCCAAGCAAGTGGTCGAGCGCGAAGACGGTGGGCATTACTCGCACCTGCAACGCTGGCTGGATCGCCAGGACCTGGGCCACACCGCGAGTAATCAGTTGGCAGTGGAACTGGGCCTCAAATGCCCCGAGCGCGCGCAAGTCGATCACCTGACCCGCGAGCAATTGGAAACGGTGCGCAAGGCCTGGTACGCGCCCAACAACATGACCCTGATCGTGGTCGGCGACCTCGACCGCCTGCTGCCGGCCTATCTGGAACGGGCCTATGGCGCACTCGAGGCAGTAGAACCTAGCGCTCACCCGCCATTGCCAGACATTCAGGCCAGTGCGGCCCACGAGCGCAATGTGAGTAACGGTTTCGTCGGCGGCGATGCCAAATTGCATTGGCTGGTGCCGGAACCGGTGCTCGAAGACCGGCATGACGAAACCTTCGACCTGCTCAAGGACTATCTGGACTGGGCGCTCTATCGCCAATTGCGCCTGGCCCATGGGTTGTCCTACGGTCCCTCGGCCGAGCGCGAGGTATTTGGCGCAGTGGGTTTCATGAGCCTGAACGCCGACCTCGATCGCGACGCCGTGCCGACAGCGAAACAAATACTGGATGAGCTTAAAGCCGATCTGCTCAAGAACGGCCTCGATGCCGCCACCTTTGCCCGTCTCAAGCAAGCCGCCATCGCTCGCCAGGCCTGGGCGGTGCAAGGCAACAGCGCCCTGGCGGACTATTACTGGAGGGCTCTTGGCGATTACGAGGATGGCCATTTCGGCAACCCGGCCGAGGCGCTGCAAGAGGTGACACTGGCCGAGGCGAACAAGGCGATGCGCGAATTGCTGCTGCAACCGGGGTATGTGCGGATCGAGAAGCCGCTGATGAGTTATGACCAGCTGATGTGGACGATTGTCGGGGGATTTGCACTGATGGTGCTTGGAATATCGGGTTGGCGCGTCCATCGCAGAAAGAAATGATTTTCCTGTGGCGAGGGGGCTCTGTGGCGAGGGGGCTTGCCCCCGTTCGGCTGCGTAGCAGTCGCAATATCGGTGGACGCGGTTTGCCCGAAAAACCGGGGTGCCATTTTTTAGGGCCGCTTCGCAGCCCAACGGGGGCAAGCCCCCTCGCCACAGGGCCTTGCGGGCGGTACCCTGTCGAGGATTTTCCCCACGACCATTGTGAATCGCCGAATGCCGAACCTGACCCTGTACGTACAGCGCCTTCTGGAATTGATGAAGCGCTATCCCGGGGTCATTGCGCTCGGTGGTTTCATTTCAGGGGTCGGCAGCTTCATGCTGGTGGATCGCCAACAAGGTTTGGCGACATGGATCACTGCCATCATGCTGATCAGCTGGGTGTGGTTGATGCTGGAAAACAGCCTCACCAAGCTGTTTGCCAGGGTTTTCAAGCGCGAAATACCTCAGCCACTGCTGCGTTATGCGACGCAGATGATCCATCAGGAAAGCCTGTTCTTCGTCCTGCCATTCTTTTTGATCACCACCACCTGGAACAGCGGCCAGTTGTTTTTCACGGGATTACTGAGCATGGCGGCGCTGATTTCGATCATCGACCCGCTCTACTACAAATGGCTGGCTCCGCGCCGCTGGGCGTTCCTGGCGCTGCACACCCTGACCCTGTTCGCGGCCTTGCTGACCGCCCTGCCCGTCATCTTGCACCTGACCACCGCCCAGAGCTTCAAACTGGCGCTGGGCATAGCCATGTTGATGTCATTCCCCAGCCTGGCCTCGATCTTCCCGATTCGCACTGTGCGCAATGCGCTGGCGATCCTCAGCATCACCGTCGGCATCGGCGCCGCCGGTTGGGTGCTGCGCTCCTGGGTGCCACCGGCGACGCTGTGGATGACCGATGTGGCGATCAGCACGCAAATGCAGGATCGAACACCCGGCAAGAGCCTGGAAGAAGTCAGCGCCGAACAGATTCGCGGAGGTGGGCTGTATGCATACACGGCGATCAACGCTCCGCGGGGGCTGGCCGAGCGGATTTATCACGTCTGGATATTCAACGGTAAAGAGGTCGACCGTATTCCCCTGGACATCCACGGCGGGCGCAAGGAAGGCTACCGCGCCTGGACCCACAAGCAGAACTTCCCCGGCAACCCCGCTGGCAAATGGCAGGTTCGGGTGCTGACTGAAGACGGTCAGTTAATTGGCGTGTTGCGCTTCAAGATCATGGACAGCACACCCGTCAAAGAAAAGTAACGCGGTTCGTGTTATTAGTCAGATCTGCGTAACAGCCGAACAAGCACGGAGCTTATGACTAGCAGCACAATGCCTGGCAGTGCCCGACTGGACACCTCGCACAGCCCTGCCCTGTTGCGGGTCACGGGTGACTGGACGCTCGCCCATTACGCCGATCTCAGCCGCCTGAGTGAAAAGCTCCGTGGCCAATACGACAACAACACCCGCATCGATCTCAATGGCCTCGGCGCGCTCGATACGGCGGGTGCGTCATTATTGGTGGAGCTACTGGGGGCCGAGCGTCTGGGCAAATCTGCCGAACACCCCGATTGCACCCTTTCCTCTGCGGATCGCGCCTTATTGCAGACGGTGTACTGCTCGCTGACTGATTTTTGCGTGCCGATCAAAGAACCGGAAATCAGCGTCGGCATTCAACTGCTGACCCGCATCGGCCGCGCGGTCGATGCGGTCTGGCAGGACACGTTGCAATTGTTGGGTTTCGTCGGTCTGATCCTGGAAACCATCGCCCGCGGGTTGTTTCGGCCCAAACGCTGGCGCCTCACGCCGATGGTCGCCCACATCGAACAGACCGGCCTCGACGCTGCCCCCATCGTCGCCTTGCTGACCTTTCTGGTGGGTGCTGTGGTGGCGTTTCTCGGGGCGACGGTGCTGGCGAGTTTTGGCGCGAGTATTTTCACCGTGGACCTGGTGGCGTTCTCTTTTCTGCGGGAGTTCGGCGTGTTGCTCACGGCGATCCTGATGGCGGGTCGCACCGCCAGCGCGTTCACCGCGCAGATCGGTTCGATGAAGGCCAACGAAGAAATCGACGCGATCCGCACCCTCGGCCTCGACCCGATGGAGTTGCTGGTAGTACCCCGCGTCCTGGCGTTGCTGGTGGCGCTGCCGATGTTGACCTTTCTGGCGATGTTGTCCGGGATTGTCGGCGGTGGCGTAGTCTGCGCGCTGTCGCTGGATATCTCGCCGGCGATGTTCCTGTCACTGCTGCAATCGGACATCGGCGTTCAGCACTTTCTGGTGGGGATCGTCAAAGCGCCGATTTTTGCATTCCTGATTGCCGCCATCGGCTGCCTCGAGGGCTTCAAGGTCAGCGGCAGCGCCGAGTCCGTCGGCGCGCACACCACGTCCAGTGTGGTGCAGTCGATTTTCGTGGTGATCGTGCTCGACGCCGTGGCTGCGTTGTTTTTCATGGAGATGGACTGGTGAGTCGTTTACCCCGAGCGCCTTCAGAGGCAGTAATCGAAGTCCGTGGGCTGTGCAATCGCTTCGGCCGCCAGAGCGTGCACGAGAACCTCGACCTGGACTTGTACAAAGGCGAGATTCTGGCGGTGGTCGGCGGTTCCGGCAGCGGAAAATCGGTGCTGCTGCGCAGCATTGTCGGCCTGCGTCAGCCCAGCGAAGGGCTGGTGAAGGTCTTCGGCAAGAACTTGCCGAGCCTGTCGGAATACGAGCGCTCGCTGGTCGAACGGCGATTCGGTGTGTTGTTCCAGAAAGGCGCCTTGTTTTCTTCGCTCACCGTGACCGAGAACGTCGCCCTGCCCCTGATTGAACACGCCGGCCTGAGCCGTGCCGACGCCGAGCACCTGGCGGCGGTGAAACTGGCGTTGGCCGGGTTGCCGTTGTCGGCGGCCGACAAATACCCTGCTTCACTGTCTGGCGGCATGATCAAACGCGCAGCCCTGGCCCGAGCACTGGCGCTGGACCCGGACATCCTGTTTCTCGACGAACCCACTGCCGGCCTCGATCCGATTGGCGCCGCAGGCTTTGATCAACTGATCCTGACCTTGCGCGATGCCTTGGGCCTGAGTGTGTTTCTGGTGACCCACGACCTCGACACGCTCTACACCATCACCGACCGGGTGGCAGTGCTGGCGCAGAAGAAAGTGCTGGTGGCGGACGCCATCGACAAGGTCTCGGAAACCGATGATGCGTGGATTCACGAATACTTCCATGGCCCTCGCGGCCGCGCGGCGCTGACGGCCGCTAACCAGCTCAACGAGGTCTGACATGGAAACCCGAGCGCATCACGTATTGATTGGCCTGTTCACCGTCATAGTGGTGGCAGGCGCCCTGCTCTTCGGTCTGTGGCTGGCCAAATCCAGCGTCGATACCGAATTCAAGGATTACGAAATCGTCTTCAACGAGGCGGTCAGCGGCCTGTCCAAGGGCAGCGCCGTGCAGTACAGCGGGATCAAGGTCGGCGACGTGGTGATGCTGCGTCTGGACCCGAACGATCCGCGCCGGGTTTTGGCGCGGATTCGCCTGGGCGGAGAGACTCCGATCAAAGAAGACACTCAGGCCAAGCTGGCGCTGACCGGGATCACCGGGACCTCGATCATCCAGCTCAGCGGCGGCACGCCACAAAGTCCGACGCTCAAGGGTAAGGACGGCAATTTGCCGACAATCGTTGCATCGCCCTCGCCCATTGCCCGGTTGATGAATGACAGCAACGATCTGATGGCGGGCGTGAACGTGTTGATGCACAACGCCAATCAGTTGTTTTCCTCGCAGAACGTCGCGCGTATCAGCAGCACCCTGGAGCACTTGGAGCAAACCACCGGCACCATTGCCGATCAGCGCGGCGATATTCGTCAGGCGATGCAGCAACTGGCTTCGGTTGGCAAGCAGGCCAGCGCCACCCTGGAACAGACCACCGCATTGATGCGCAACGCCAACGGCCTGCTCAACGACCAGGGCAAGCACATGTTCGGCAGTGCCGAGCAAGCCATGAAGTCCCTGGAACAAAGCAGCGCGACCATCAACACGTTGCTCTCCGCCAATCAGGATTCCCTCAACAGCGGCATGCAGGGCCTCAATGGCCTGGCGCCGGCGGTGCGTGAGCTGCGCGATACCTTGAGTTCGTTGCGGACCATTTCCCAGCGGCTTGAGGCCAACCCCAGCGGTTACCTGCTGGGCAGCGACAAAAACAAGGAGTTCACACCATGAAGCTGGCTCATCTCGCCCTCCTCGCCGGCTTTGCGTTGGTCGCTTCCTGTTCGATTTTCCCCAAGACCGAGCCGTCCGATGTCTATCGACTGCCGTCGGCACAGCGCGACGCATCGGCCCATCACGGCACGCCGCAGCGCTGGTCGTTGCGGCTGGCCAAGCCTCAAACCAGCGAAGCCTTGAACAACCCGAAAATCGCCGTAATCCCTCAGGGTGATCTGATCAGCAGCTACAAGGCTTCACGCTGGAGCGATCCGGCACCGGTGCTGTTGCGCAATCGTCTGCTCGATGGTTTCCAGCGTGACGGTCGAGTGCCGTTGCTCAGCACCGATGACAGTAATTTCCAGGCAGACCTGGAACTGGGCGGCAACCTGCAAGCGTTCCAGACCGAGTACCAAGGCACGGCGGCGAGCGTGGTCGTGCGCCTGGATGCATTGTTGGTGCGTGGGTATGACCAGCGAATCCTCGCCAGCCGACGCTTTGAAGTGCGTCAGCCGTTGAGCGATGTGAAGGTGCCGGCGGTGGTGACCGGTTTTGGTCAGGCCAGCGATCAATTGACGGCGCAGGTGGTGGCTTGGACGGTGGAGCAAGGTCAGAAGGTTGTGCCGCCGCTGAGGCCTTGAGGCCACCGCTGAACCCCTGTGGGAGCGGGCTTGCCCGCGATGAGGCCGGAGCATTCAACATTTCTGTTAACGGTTAGACCGCCATCGCGGGCAAGCCCGCTCCCACAGGATTTTCGGTCAACCGAAGAACCAGTAGCAAACCCCGATGGCCCCCAACACCCCCGCCAATTCCGCCAGCAACGCACACCCCACCGCATGCCGCGCGCGCTGTATGCCCACCGCGCCGAAGTACACCGCCAACACATAGAAGGTCGTTTCGGTACTGCCCTGGACCGTCGCCGCCACCAGCGCCGGGAAGCTGTCGACTCCGGAGGTTTTCATGGTTTCGATCAGCATCGCCCGAGCGGCGCTGCCGGAGAAGGGTTTGACCATGGCCGTTGGCAGCGCGTCGACGAAGCGGGTGTCCCAACCGGCCCATTCCACCAGATGACGAATCCCGTCCAGACCGAAATCCAGTGCCCCGGATGCTCGCAGCACACCCACGGCGCAGAGCATCGCCACCAGATACGGCAGCAGGTTCCTGGCCACGTCGAAGCCTTCTTTGGCGCCTTCGATGAACGTCTCGTAGACCTTCACTTTGCGTAATGCGCCGATCACCAGAAACAGCATGATCAGCCCGAACAGCGTCAGGTTACCGAGGATCGATGACAGGCTCGCCAGCGCGGTCGCCGAGAGCGTCGCCAGCAACGCCATGAACGCACCGAGTGCCAAGGCACCGGGAATGAAGTAGGCGAGCACCACCGGGTCCCACAGCCGAAGACGTTGCATGAACGCCACCGACAACAAGCCCACCAGGGTCGAACAGCTGGTGGCCAGCAGGATGGGCAGGAACACCAGGGTCGGATCGGGCGCGCCTTGCTGGGCGCGGTACATGAAGATTGTCACCGGCAGCAGAGTCAGGGACGAAGCGTTGAGCACCAGAAAGAGGATTTGCGCGTTGCTGGCGATGGTGTCGCTGGGGTTGAGCTCTTGCAACGCCTTCATGGCTTTGAGGCCGATCGGTGTGGCGGCGTTGTCCAGGCCCAGGCCATTGGCGGCGAAGTTGAGGGTGATCAGGCCGATGGCCGGATGCCCGGGCGGCACCTCCGGCATCAGGCGCAGGAACAGCGGCCCCAACGCCTTGGCCAGCCATTCGACGATTCCGGCTTTTTCCGCGATCCGCAAAAAACCCAACCAGAGGGTGAGGGTGCCGAACAGCAGGACCATGACTTCGACCGACAATTTGGCCATGGCGAAAATGCTCTCCACCATCGCCGCAAAGATCCCGGCGTTGCCGCCGATCAGCCATTGCGCGAGCGCCGATACGGCCGCCACGATGAAGAAGCCAAGCCACAGGCCATTAAGCATCAGTCAAATCCCCCGGAAGATGCGGCGAATGATAGCGGGGTAGCCAGAAACGACAAACCCCGGATTTCTCCGGGGTTTGTCTGTGGTCCCTGTGGGGGCTATGTGGCGAGGGGGCTTGCCCCCGTTGGGCCGCGCAGCGGACCCGCATTTGCGAGCGCTGCGCACTCGAACGGGGGCAAGCCCCCTCGCCACATAGCCATGCCCCTACAAAGGGTTATGCGTTAGTTGCTGGAAACTTCGCCAACCGGCAGCTTTTCCTTGCTGCGCCAGTGCGGCAGGGAGTTCCAGTAGCGCTCGCCCTTGGCGTCGTCGTACATACCTTCCCAACGTGCGATGACCAGCACGGCCAAGGCATTACCGATCACGTTCAGCGCGGTACGGGCCATGTCCATGATGCGGTCGACACCGGCAATGAACGCCAGGCCTTCCAATGGAATACCGACGCTGCCCAAGGTGGCCAGCAATACCACGAAGGACACGCCCGGTACGCCGGCGATGCCTTTGGAGGTGACCATCAGTGTCAGCACCAGCAGCAACTGTTGGCTGATCGACAGGTCGATGCCGTAGAGCTGGGCAATGAAGATTGCCGCGATGCTCTGGTACAGGGTCGAACCGTCGAGGTTGAAGGAGTAGCCGGTCGGCACCACGAAACTGCAAATGGCTTTCGGCGCGCCGTAGGCTTCCATCTTCTCGATCACGCGCGGCAGCACGGTTTCGGAACTGGCGGTGGAGTAGGCCAGCACCAGCTCATCCTTGAAGATGCGCATCAGCTTGATCACCGAGAAGCCGAACAGGCGAGCGATCAGGCCCAATACAACGAAGGCGAAGAAGGCAACGGCGAAGTAAACCAGAACCACCAGTTTGGCCAGCGGCAGCAAAGAGGCGAAGCCGAAGTTGGCCACGGTCACCGCGATCAATGCGAACACGCCGATCGGGGCGTAGTTCATGATCATGTGGGTGACCTTGAACATGCTTTCCGATACGCCCTGGAACATCTTCACCAGCGGCTCGCGCAGGTCCGATTGCAGGCTCGACAGACCGAGACCGAACAACACGGAGAAGAAGATGATCGGCAGCATCTCGCCGCGGGCCATGGCCGCGAAAATGTTCGACGGGATCAGGTTGAGGATGGTCTGGATGAACGCATGTTCATGCTGAACTTCGGCGGCAGTGGCCTGGTACTTGGAAATATCCACCGTCCCCAGGGTGCTCATGTCGATGCCGCTGCCCGGGTGGACCACGTTGGCCAGCACCAGACCGACCAGAATGGCGATGGTGGTGACGATCTCGAAGTAAATGATGGTCTTCAGACCGATGCGACCGAGTTTCTTCGCGTCACCCACGCCAGCAATGCCGACGATCAGCGAGGAGATCACGATCGGGATCACGATCATCTTGATCAGACGGATAAAGATATCGCCTGCCGGTTGCAGTACGTTGCTGATCCACCAGGCTTTTTCGGCACTGAAATGGTTGAGCAGTGCACCAATTGCTATCCCCAGAACCAGACCGATGAGGATCTGCCAGGCGAGGCTAAGCTTTGCCTTCTTCATATCTTTACCCTTACTTGCGTTTGACTCAGGCTGATGCATGAACTGAAACGCGCAATGGCGAACAAATCTTGCATCGGCCCCCGTATAAGGTCCCCGCGACCGAGCAATTACAGCTCTCAGGCAGCGAAAAAGGCGCAACTATTCCGATGCAGCGAAGCGCCGTCTAATGCCGTAAACGCCTACCCTATGCCGAATCGGCATGAGATTTTCCAACTGAAACCCGCGTCCCAACCGGTTTGAATACGACATTCAGGCGGGCATAAGTGCCGTGTGCCGGCCATTTCAGCGCAGGGCGAAGGTTTTTAAATAAGCGGAAATTTAGGAAAAAGCCTACGTTTGGCTGCGAATTCTCTTATCGGGAAAGTCGGAGCTTTCTCGATATACGGTCACGAAGAAACACCGCGAAACGGTTTTGCGGGGAATATGCACCAAGAACAGATGAGCCGAATGCTCTAGATCAACGTTTTGCACGTTGAAGCTCTCCGCAGGTTCGTCGAGCCGCTCCGGCCTCGACGAACTTGCGGCGCAGCTTGCCTGACCCGGCCCTTGCGCGGGTACTCCCTGTACCCGTAGGTCACTCCGACCCTGAAACAGTCAGAACGTCCCGGCCCCTTGGTCATGCGCTTACCGTCCTCGGGTAGCGCAGTGGAAAAAGGCGCTGAGGCCTCTTTCGTGTTTCGAAACTCAATAGCCGTCCGGCTCTTTTTAATGGGCTTCGCACCCAGCAGCAGGGCGGCCAATCAAATACTCATGCTTAGCCTCGACCGCGGCGGCCAAAGAAGAAGGAAGCAATGAACATCACCAGGAATACGACAAAGAGAATCTTGGCGATACCCGTGGCGGTGCCCGCGATACCACCGAAGCCCAATACTGCAGCGATGATGGCAATGATCAGGAATGTGATTGCCCAGCTCAACATGGTGATTCTCCTTACGGCTTCTATTAAAAGTGTTGCCTGTGGTGCTTATCCCGGCGCGTTGAGCGCGCCAAGTTCGTTTGCTTAAAACACCCAACGTTCCTGAGGCGTCTCATCCACAGGCCGGGCCTGGTCGACGTCCATCATTCGCATCGAGTCGCTGTCAGCCAGGTTGCTGCTGGCCGCGCTGAAATGGGTTTGGGGTGCGTGTGGAATCGACAGGTGTGGCGTCTCTGGCTGCTGGCTCTGTTCCCAGCGCAAGAACTGCTGGCCGCCAATCAGGGTGATCAACAAGGCCAGCAGGGCAAGCAAACCTTGCTGGATATGCAGTGGCGAAATACGCAATCGGGCGGCTCCTTGGCGATTCATCCTGAAGTTCCTCCCTCTGGGTAGGTTGGCGGGCAGTGATTTAAATGCCCTGATTACCCAGGTACCTGCAGCCTGCATGCCACCTTTTCCTCAGGATTAATCCCATTTGAATCAATGGGTTAAATGGCTTTTGAAAATGGGCTTGGACGCATCCTGCACGATGGCCCATTCCAGACCGTGCGTTATGCACGATGGGCTCGCCAAAACTTTCAATATTTTTGGAATTGAAGGAAGGGCGCGGATGTCAGAAAGGGACGCAGGCAATTGCCGAAGGGCGATTCATTAATAAAAAGCCAGGTAAATCAGCTGGTTATCTTGTTATGAAGTCGGTAGCCCTACTGTCTTGGCTGAAATCGGCCACAATGAATCATGCAACTTGCCCGATTTTCCGGGCCTAACCCAATTTCAACAATTAAAGGAGCGTAGGAACATGGAATCAGCCACTGAGCATCAAGGCCGCATTCTGCTGGTGGACGACGAGTCCGCCATCCTTCGAACCTTTCGCTATTGCCTCGAAGATGAAGGCTATAGCGTGGCTACGGCGACCAGCGCGGCTCAGGCTGAAGCCTTGTTGCAGCGCCAGGTTTTTGATTTGTGCTTCCTGGATTTGCGTCTGGGCGAAGATAACGGCCTGGATGTGCTGGCCCAGATGCGCATCCAGGCGCCCTGGATGCGGGTGGTGATCGTCACTGCTCATTCGGCCGTGGACACTGCCGTGGATGCGATTCAGGCCGGTGCCGCCGACTATCTGGTCAAACCTTGCAGCCCTGATCAGTTGCGTCTGGCCACTGCCAAACAGCTGGAAGTACGGCAACTCTCGGCGCGCCTGGAAGCCCTCGAAGGTGAAGTGCGTAAACCCAAGGAGGGCCTGGATTCCCACAGTCCGGCGATGAAAGTGGTGCTCGAAACCGCACGCCAGGTCGCCAGTACCGATGCCAATATCCTGATTCTGGGCGAGTCCGGTACCGGTAAAGGCGAACTGTCGCGGGCCATTCACGGCTGGAGCAAACGCCAGAAGAAATCCTGCGTCACCATCAATTGCCCGTCCCTGACTGCCGAATTGATGGACAGCGAGCTTTTCGGCCACAGCCGCGGGGCGTTCACCGGAGCCAGCGAAAGTACCTTGGGGCGGGTCAATCAGGCCGACGGCGGAACATTGTTTCTCGATGAGATAGGCGATTTTCCCCTGACCTTGCAGCCAAAATTGCTGCGTTTCATTCAGGACAAGGAATATGAGCGCGTGGGCGACCCGGTGACCCGTCGCGCCGATGTGCGGATCCTCGCCGCCACGAACCTCAATCTGGAAGACATGGTTCGCGATGGTCGCTTTCGTGAAGACTTGCTCTATCGTCTGAACGTCATCACCTTGCACCTGCCGCCGCTTCGCGAGCGCAGGGAAGATATTTTGAACCTGGCTGATCGCTTTCTGGCGCGCTTCGTCAAGGAATACTCGCGTCCAGCCCGGTGTTTCAGCGACGAGGCGCGCGAAGCGCTGCTCAGCTATCGCTGGCCGGGCAACATTCGCGAGCTGCGCAACGTGGTGGAGCGCGCGAGCATTATTTGTCCGCAGGAGCGGGTAGAGCTCAGCCACTTGGGTATGGCCGAAACTGCGACCAACCACACGCCGCGCATTGGTGCTGCGCTGAGCCTGGATGAATTGGAGAAAGCTCACATTGGCGCGGTTCTCGCCACTGCCGACACGCTGGATCAGGCGGCCAAAACCTTGGGTATCGATGCCTCGACCCTGTACCGCAAACGCAAGCAGTACAACTTGTGAGTGGTAACCGATGAAACTGGCGATGACGTTGCGCACCCGGCTGTTTCTGAGTATTTCCGCACTGATTACTGTGGCACTGCTGGGGCTCTTGCTCGGGCTGGTCAGCGTGATGCAGATGGCAGGGACTCAGGAAGCCCTGATCCGTGACAACTTCATCACGCTGGACCTGGGATTGAAGCTGCGTCAGACCCTGGGTGATCAATTGATCATCATGCTCGACGAGCACCCGGATGCTGCGGCGTTCGAGGCATCCAAGCAGCATTCCCTTGAACTGTTCGACGAAGGCATTGCTCGCCAACCGTCCAGAAGGGGGGGCCAATACGGTTTCAAAAAGGCCAAGGCTGATTATCAGGACCTGCTGCAGTCCCTCGATCTTTCCAGTGCTCCCATACAAGTCGTCAGTGGTGACGTGGGTCTCACGGAAAAATTCAACGCGTTGCGTAACGGTTTGATTGCTGAACAAAAACGCACACTGGATGACATCGCTGAGATCGAACGCAAGGCCCGGAAACGAGCACTGTTGATTGCCGGCCTGCTTGGGTTGGTGGGGGTGGCGGTGCTGTTCATCGGCTTCATTACCGCTCATGCGATCGCCCGGCGGTTCGGGGCTCCGATCGAGGCCTTGGCCGCAGCAGCTGACAATATCGGCCAAGGTAATTTTGAAGTGACCCTGCCGATTTCTTCGGCGGTGGAGATGAACCAACTGACCCGGCGTTTCGGCATCATGGCCGAGGCCTTGCGTGAGCACCAGGCTACCAATATCGACGAACTGCTCGCCGGCCAGCAACGCTTGCAAGCGGTGCTCGACAGCATCGACGACGGTTTGCTGATCATCGATCGCCAAGGTCATCTCGAGCACCTCAATCCGGTGGCTCAGCGTCAGTTAGGCTGGAACACTGATCGTCTCGGCCAAGGTTTGGGCACGGCGCTTGAGCGTCCCGAGCTGGATGAAGAACTGCAACTGGTATTGCGCGGTGGCACCCTGGAACGAGCGCCGGACGACCTGAGCATCGAGGTCGATGGCGAGTCGCGATTGCTGACCTATAGCCTGACGCCGGTCAGCCATACCCAGGGTCATATTCTCGGCGCCGTGATGGTGTTGCATGACGTCACCGAACAGCGTGCCTTCGAACGGGTACGCAGTGAATTCGTCTTGCGCGCCTCCCATGAGTTGCGCACACCGGTTACCGGGATGCACATGGCATTCGGCTTGTTCCGCGAACGCACGCATTTTGCCGCAGACTCCCGCGAAGCTGACCTGCTGGACACCGTCAACGAAGAAATGCAGCGCCTGATGCAGTTGATCAATGACTTGCTGAATTTCTCTCGTTATCAGAACGGCCTGCAAAAACTCACCCTGGCCCCTTGTTCCATCGAAGACTTGCTGGATCAGGCCCAGACACGTTTTGCCCGCTCGGCGCAGGAAAAAGGAATCGAGCTGCTGGTGGAAGTGCAGGGGCCATTGCCGCGCTTGCAAGCCGATCAGGCGCAACTGGAACGGGTGCTCGACAACCTGATCGACAACGCCTTGCGCCATACCTCCCACGACGGACAGATACGTTTGCAGGCCCGGCGCCATGGTGAACGGATGATTATCAGTGTCGAGGACAACGGCGAAGGCATTGCCTACGGCCAACAGGGACGGATCTTCGAGCCCTTCGTTCAGGTGGGTCGCAAAAAGGGCGGTGCCGGGCTGGGTCTGGCGCTGTGCAAGGAAATCGTGCAGTTGCACGGCGGGCGGATGGGTGTCTATTCGCGGCCGGGGCAGGGGACGCAGTTCTACATGGCGCTGGCAATATAAACCGGTGTCCTCTCAGGCTTCGTCGTCCTGGCGTCGTGCAGTCAGTCGGCGGCCACGGGTAATCAGTTCAATGAACTGTACGGCGCTCAGGGCGTGGGCGAACAGCCAGCCCTGACCGAATTTCACTCCTTCGCTGCTCAGAAACACCGCTTGGGCTTCATGTTCGATGCCTTCGGCAATCACCTTGAGTTGCAGGGCCTGAGCCATGCGAATGATGTGCGGTGCCACGCCGCTGCTGGCGGCGTCATGGCCCAGCGCGTCGATAAACGCCTTGTCGATTTTCAGGCAGTCCACCGGTAGGGTTTGCAGGTAGGCGAGGCTGCAATAACCGGTACCAAAATCGTCGATCAGCACTTGATGCCCGACATCCCGCAGGGCTTGCAGGTTTTCCCTGGCCACCATCACGTCCACCAATCCACGCTCGGTCACTTCAAAGGCAATTTGCCTGGCCGCCACCCGGTGCATGCTCAGCAGACGCGCTATCACCTGACCGATACGCGGCACCATGACATCGCAGGCCGCCAGGTTGACCGAGATATATAGCTGCGGATTTGACCGCAACAGCTGCCCGAGCTGTTCCAATAGGCGCTGTAACACGAAGTCGGTCATCTGACGAATCTGGCCGGTATTCTCCGCCATCGGAATGAACAGGTCGGGACTGGTCAGCGTGCCGTCCGGCCTGCGCCAGCGCAGCAGGGCTTCAGCGCCGACGCAGTTGCGGCTGTCGAGGTCGAAGATCGGTTGATACAGAACCTGTAACTCACCTCGCCGCATGGCGCCTTGCAGTTCGGCATCCAGCGATTGACGCTGGCGTACCAGCAAAAACACCAGAATGCCTACGCAGGCACTCAGCGCCAGGCTAGCCGGCAGTAGCCACCACCATACCGCCGGTACATGCATTGCGGTACGTGGGGTGATCAGTACCAGCTGGTATTCGCGGGTGTTAGTGGGCATTCGGTAAATCAGGCGGGTAGGGGTGACTTGCAGCGCATGGGGGCTTTTCGGGGGCCAGGGCTCCGCAGGGGGCCAAGGCTGCGCGACACCGAGCACCGGAATGGCCCGGGTGCCGTGGTCGAGCACCACCAACAGGCTGCTGCCCGCAGACAGATCGACCATATCGGTCAAATGCCCGCGCGACGTTGCAACCCGGAAATTGCCACGACCAAGCATCAGTGCGGCGCGGTTCTCATCGGGTTCGGTGGTGGTGTTCAGCCAATAGCTGTAAGTGGGGCCCTTGATGTCCGGCGGCCGGATCAGCGATACCCCTTCCTGGCGGGGGCGGTTGGAGCAGGTTCGCGAAGTGTCCATATAAACGGCTTCATAAACGAAGCGGTAATTGAAGCTGACCTGCTGCAGGGTGGCGATCATTTCGTCATCGCAACCTCGCAGCGGTTGGGCTTCCAGGTCATCGAGGCTTTCGCGCAATTGCCCGAACAGCTGCTCCAGCCGGACCAGAAAGCGTTCTCCCTGGGCATTCATTTCCCGGCTTTCGTTTTGCTCGACCTGATGCATTGCCACGAACAAACTGCCGACCGTTAAAAGTGTTGCGCTCAAGGCAGTAGCCAGCATCGCCAAAAACCAGGGGCGATAGAACCAGCTATGCAGTCTCTCCCGAGCAGCAGGCATCATGGAATATCCGAAGAATTACCAATGAGTTATAGCTGCTGATTTGGAAAAAGCGCTGACCGTCGGGCGGGCGTCATTATTTTGTCTGATTCAACACCTGAAGAATCGCCGCGGTCTGGGCGTCCGGTGTGCCGTCGAAACGGGAAGGGCGAAAATGCAGCTGGAAGGCCGCCAGCACATTGCGTGTCGCGACATCCAGTTCGCCGGTTTGCGGCGTGGCATAGCCTACGCGGGCAAGCTGTGCCTGGAACCAACTGATGCTGGGTAATTGCACGGTGAACTGCGCTTGCTGCCGCGCCACAGCCTGCTCGTTCGGCCATATTCCCAGGCCTTCGGCAGCCAGGCGCTTCCAGGGAAACAGAGGGCCGGGGTCGAGTTTGCGCATCGGGGCGATGTCGCTATGGCCAATGATATGGCGGGGGTTGATGCCTTGGCGCTTGCTGATGTCTTTGAGCAGGAAAATCATCGATTGGATCTGGGCTTCGCTGTAGGGATACCAAAGACGCCCGTTCGGGGTGTCCTCAAAGCCCTGATTGACGATCTCGATACCAATGGAACTGGAGTTCAGCCAGGTCCGGCCTTGCCATTCGCTTTCGCCTGCGTGCCAGGCCCGGAAATTTTCATCTATCAGCTTATAAATAGTGGCGCGTTTGTCGTCGCCAATCAGGTAATGACTGCTGACCTCGCCCTGGGTCAGCAATTGAAGCGAGGTTTCCAGGGATGCGGAGGTGTAATGCATCACCACGAATTGAATACGATTATCGTAATTGGCTGAACGGTGGCTGGTATCGATTCGGGGGCCGCTGGCACAACCAGCCAATAGAAGCAGCGAAGTAATAAGGGCAAGAAATTTCATGGTGGGGGGCAGTACACGCAAGACAATAATGCAACAGTGTAACGGTATTGCCTTGCGCGCAGATCGCAAAAAATACTGTTTTAAACAAAATGGAACAATTAGCTATCAGCCCGCTTCAACTCGATTCCGGCCATTGTTTTTCGCCCTATACAGCGCCTGATCGGCTCTTTTAAGTACCAGATCGCTATGTTCGCCCGGTCTGAAGGCGGTCAGCCCCATGGAAATAGTGATGGTGACTCGCTCGCCCTTGAAGTGGAACGGGCAGGCTTCGATCGATGCGCGCAAGGTTTCCAGCAGTTTCGCGCCGACCATAGGCAGTGTGGCGGGCATCAATAGCACAAACTCCTCACCGCCAAACCGGGCAATGAAATCAGTGCCACGCAGACGCTTGCTCAGCACGTTGGCGATGATTTTCAGTACCTTGTCGCCCGCTAGATGACCATAGTTATCGTTGATGCGTTTGAAGTGGTCGAGGTCGAGCATTGCCAGCAACAACGTATTGCCCTGTTGTTGCCATTGACCGATTTCATGCTCCAGGCGTTCGCTCCAGGCTGCTCGATTCGGTAGACCCGTCAATGGATCGATCAGCGCCTTCTGACGCTGTTCTTCAAGATGCTCACGGTAACCCAGGGCTTCCTGCTCCATGTGGGCAACCCTTTCGGCCAGGCTTTGCAGGCGGGCCGCGACTTCCTGCTCACGCTCATCGCGTTGCTTCTGGTGTTGGTCCATGGTGCCGAGCAGGCCTTCGAGATGGTTTTCCAGCACATGCTTGAGATCATCGAGGTCCGCCGCTTCCTGCATGCTGCTTTGCAAGCCATCGACTTGCTCACGAATCTGCGTGTCCATATCCCGCGCGGCCGAGCGGTTGTCGGCGTGGCCTTCACTCGCGGCTTGCAGGTTGCTCTGGAATGACTCGAGGCGTTCGTTGAGTTGCTTCAGATAGGCTTCGAATTCGTGCTGGCCGCTGTCGGTAATTGCCAGCATCAAGGTAGCCAGGTCATCGAGGATGGGTAGCAATTCGTACCAGTTCAAGCCATTTTGAAGACGATCGCGCATTGCCTCGGCTTGCGGGCGATGGCGCTCAGGCAGCGCCAGGTCATCGAGAAGGCCCAGCAGGGTGTCTTCGATATGTTTGGCAACAGAGCTATAGGACGGCTCCGGCGAGTCCGGCAGGGCATACAAAATATCGTGCGCGGACGGCTCTGGATCGATGGGCCCCGCACAGAGCTCATCGGGATTGCCTGCCGACAGAATCTGAGTGGCCGGCAGGGCGATCGCCGGAACCGGCTCTTGTGGTTGCTCGAGATCGGCTCGGGGTTGTAGCTGCGGGACCGGGCTGCTCGTGGTTTGCGGCTCAAGGACCGGCGGCTCGAATGCGACGACTTCAGCCGCAGGTGCCATGGCTGCTGGCGCCTCAATTTGTGCTGGCTCGGTGAGCGCAGCGGCGGATGTCGTGGCTGCGACGGTTGGCAATACCCCTTTTGGTTTATCGGCGGCTGGCGCGAGATGAACCGTCGTTTGTGGGGGCTTGATCGGCGAGGCTCCAACCGCTTCGACGAGTTTCGGAGCGGGTATTGGCGATTCGGGGAGGATGAGCGGTGGTGCGGTCTCTTCCGTTTCCCGACTGAACAACCGTTGCAGAAAACCCGGGCGATCAGGTTCGGCAGGGTTTTCCAGCAGGTTCAAGGCTTTGCCTTGCAGGCCACTCAGCTCGCTAAGTAGCAACGGGATTTCGCGAGCCTGGCTTACCCGTCCATCCAGTTGCTTGGCGAAATGCTTCAGTGGCCGGCTCACTTCCCGGGGCAGCGGTAACGCTTGCAACTGCGAGACCAGCGCTGTCAGGGCGGCGCTGACTTGATTGGCCCGGGTTTCCCGGCGCTGCTCGGAGTCGAGCACGGCTTTTTCCAGGCGCGGCAGCAGGGCAGCCAGGCCGGCGTCCATGTCATCGGTGCGTACGACCTCACGCATTTCCTTCATGCATTGATCAACGGCGCGATCGGTACCTTCTGCGGCAAGGGTGCTGCGCACCAGCCCACGACGCAGCAGATCAAGCCGGGCGTCCCATCGACGTTCCAGTTTTTCTTGTTGTTCGATGCTTTTGAGGTATTTCTCTTTCCAGCGCTGTGCTTCATCGCTCATTCAGGCAGGACTCAACGCGGGCAATGCATCGGCCGTGAGCGAACCCGGCAGACGAATCTCTACCGCGACCGGCAGGTGATCGGAAATGGGCTGTGCCAGCACTTCGACCTTTTCAAGGGTCAGGGTAGGGCTGAGCAGAATATGGTCCAGGCAACGTTGCGGGCGCCAGCTGGGAAAGGTCGCTTCCAGTTGCGGCGCGAGCAGGCCCAGATCACGTAACGGGGAATTTTGCAGCAAGTCGCTGGCATGGGTATTCATGTCACCCATCAGCACCTGGTGTTTATAACCGCCAATCAACTCACGGATGTAGGCCAGTTGCAGGCTGCGGGCTCGAGCGCCCAGCGCCAGATGCATCATCACCACCACGAGCGCCTCCGGACCTTCGCCGAAGCGCACCAGAATGGCCCCGCGACCTTTGGGCCCCGGCAGCGGATGATCTTCAATCGCCCACGGGCGCAGGCGGCTGAGCACGCCATTGCTGTGCTGGCCGAGATGACCGAGGTTGCGATTGAGTTGTTGATACCAGTAGGGGAAGGCGCCGAGCTGCGCCAGGTGTTCGACCTGATTGACGTAGCCTGATCGCAGGCTGCCGCCATCGGCTTCCTGCAAGGCGACCAGATCGAAGTCGCCCAGCAGATTGCCGATTTTTTGCAGATTGTCGGCGCGCCCATTGTGCGGCAACAGATGCTGCCAGCCTCGGGTCAGATAGTGCCGATAGCGCTCGGTACTGATACCGACCTGGATATTGAAACTGAGCAGACGCAGACGGCTGTCCACGGGCAACCCCGTCGATTCCAGGTGATGCTCATTGACCTGCGGATCATGCAGGCCAACGATGCGTTCAGTTCCCCAGCGGCGCATGGCAGGTGCCGCGCTTAGTTGGCGACAGCCTTGGTTGCCGCTCGCTCTTTGGCGACCAGTTGGTCGGCCAGTTGCAGCGCTTGTTCGGCACCGCCGGCAGAGCCGATGTCAAAGCGGTACTTGCCGTTGACAACCATGGTCGGCACGCCAGAGATTTCATATTTCTTTGCAAGTTCTTTGGCTTTGTTGATCTGGCCCTTGATGGCGAAGGAATCGAAGGTGGCCAGGAACTTGTCCTTGTCTACACCTTGGGTCGCCAGGAAGTCGGCCATGTCTTCTTTGTCGGTAAGTTTTTTGCGTTCTTTCTGAATCGCTTCAAAAACTGCTGCGTGAACCTTGCTTTCGACGCCCATGGCTTCAAGTGTCAGGAACATCTGGCCGTGTGCGTCCCAAGGGCCGCCAAACATGGCCGGAATGCGTACGAAGTTCACATCGGCAGGCAGTTTTTCAACCCATGGGTTAATAACGGGTTCGAAGTCATAGCAATGCGGACAGCCATACCAGAACAGCTCCACGACTTCGATCTTGCCAGGCACGGCCACCGGGACCGGGTTGCTCAATTCGACATAGGGCGCTACAGGTTTTTCGGCGGCTTGGGCGGTCATGCCGAACAGGCTGGCAGCGACGAGCGCGGCGCTGATGATCAGATTACGCATGCTTTACTCCTGGACAATTGGGTCGCCTCGCGCAACCTGTTTTCAGACAGATCCTGGCGGGCTTGAGTTTGTAGTGTAACGGCAGCGGCCACAAAAAAGGGCGGCCTAAGCCACCCTTTTTATGTTTGCATCGACGGATTAATCGAGTGTTAACGTTGCAAGAGGCCTGTACCTCTCACAACGCTCCATCACAGGCCTTAGTGCAAGCCTTGAATATAGCTGGAGACTGCCGCGATTTCTTCGTCGCTCAGCTTTTTAGCGATGCTCTGCATCGGTTTGGTATCGCCGTCGTTGGTGCGGCCGCCTTCTTCCTTGCGGAAATCAGTCAGTTGCTTGACGACGTACTGAGCATGCTGCCCACCCAGATGCGGGAAGCCCGCAGCCGCGTTGCCCTTGCCGTCCGGAGAATGGCAGCCGGTGCAGGCTGGCAGGCCCTTGTCCAGGTTGCCGCCTCGGAACAACGCTTCACCGCGCGCCACGAGTTTCGGATCGGCGGCACCGATGCTGCCTTTCTGGCTGGCGAAGTAGGCGGAGATATCGGCCAGGTCCTGATCGCTCAGGTTGGTCAGCAGGCCGGTCATTTCCAGCACTGTGCGCTTGCCGGACTTGATGTCGTGCAGCTGTTTGTTCAGGTAACGCTCGCCCTGGCCTGCCAGTTTCGGAAAGTTAGGCGCCATGCTATTGCCATCCGGGCCGTGGCAAGCACCGCATACGGCGGCTTTCGCCTGGCCGGCGGCAGCATCACCAGCAGCATGGGCAATGCCGGAGATCCCCACGGTCAACAGCAGACTCACGATCAGTTTGTTCATCAGCTAATCCAACTACGGCTAAGGGTTGAAGAGTTATGGACCGGGTTTACTCGCTCATCCAGTGGATGATGGCTCGGTAATCCTCGGCACTGCAGTCCATGCACAAACCACGCGGCGGCATCGCCTTGAAACCCTGGGTCACGTGTTGCACCAGCGTCTCCATACCTTTCGCCAACCTCGGCGTCCAAGCTTCCTGATCGCCCTTGCGGGGCGCCATGGGTAGTTGGCCGGAATGACAGGCACCACAAACACGGTTGTACACAGCTTCCGGATCCTGTGTAGCCTGAGCGCTGTAAAGCGGCATCAAGACACCGGCAGCTAGCAGCCATTTCGTCATAAAACGACCTTTTCAGGGTTGAGAGCGTGCTGCGTTCTAATGCGCAATCAAGGTTAATCGCTCTCGTGAACTTCATCCTACGCTGGGACAAAGCGCACACAAAATCTGCGGCATTATATACTGGCGTCACTGAAACGGAAACGACACTGCTTGCCGCGTCCATTCCCGGCGCCGCCCACATCGGAAATCCCATGCAACTCAAGAACCCCATCCTCGGTCTGTGCCAACAGTCCACCTTCATGCTCAGCGCCGCCAAAGTCGATCAATGCCCCGACGACGAAGGCTTTGAAGTGGCCTTCGCCGGGCGTTCCAACGCCGGCAAGTCCAGCGCATTGAACACCCTGACACACGCTAGCCTGGCGCGGACCTCGAAAACGCCGGGTCGCACGCAGCTGTTGAACTTCTTCAAGCTAGACGATGAACGCCGTCTGGTCGACCTGCCGGGTTACGGTTACGCGAAAGTGCCGATCCCGTTGAAGCAGCACTGGCAGCGTCACCTGGAAGCCTATCTGGGCGGTCGCGAAAGTTTGAAAGGGTTGATTCTGATGATGGACATCCGTCATCCAATGACCGATTTCGACCTGTTGATGCTCGATTGGGCTGTCGCCAGCGGCATGCCGATGCATATTTTGCTGACCAAGGCAGACAAGCTGACCTACGGCGCGGCGAAAAATGCGCTGCTCAAGGTTCAGGCGCAAATCCGTAAGGGCTGGGGCGATACGATCACAATCCAGCTGTTTTCGGCACCCAAACGCATGGGGCTGGAAGACGCCTACACTGTACTGGCGGGCTGGATGGAATTGGCGGACAAGGGCAGCGAGGCTGCCGAGTAAAGCTGTCGAGATGAAAAGCCAGGCAAAAAAAACCCCGGACTTCATATGGGGAGGGAGAAGTTCCGGGGTTCAAGTTCCGGACCGCTAGGGCGGGGTCCAGATATCTGCCAACACTTAACACAACATAGGAGCATCGAAGGGCTTCACCAGCCATTCAGTATCTCTGAGTGGCGGTTCACGGATTTAGTTCAGACTATTTTCAAAAACCATTGGAAATAATCGAGATCATTTTCCGCACTAAAGCCCTTGGTTATTTTGTGCTGCGGCATAAGGCCGCAGCAGTGACATCGTTGCAGGCAACTCAGTGCGCCTCATCCCAGTTATTGCCTACGCCCACCTCCACCAAAAGCGGTACATCCAGTTGGGCGGCGCTGCTCATGTGCAGGCGAATGTCCTCGCGCACCTGGTCGATCAGGTCCTCACGCACCTCAAGCACCAGTTCATCGTGCACCTGCAAGATGACTTTGGCGTCCAGGCCTGACGATGTCAGCCACTGGTCCACCGCTACCATGGCTTTCTTGATGATGTCCGCCGCGGTGCCTTGCATCGGGGCGTTGATTGCCGTGCGTTCGGCTGCTTTGCGCAAGGCCTGGTTTTTCGAATTGATTTCCGGCAGGTACAGACGACGACCGAAGATGGTTTCGACGAAACCTTGCTCCGCGGCCTGGGTACGAGTGCGCTCCATGTATTGCAGCACGCCGGGATAACGGGCGAAGTAACGGTCGATGTAGGCTTGGGATTGTTTGCGGTCAACGCCGATCTGCTTGGCCAGGCCAAACGCGCTCATGCCGTAGATCAGACCGAAGTTGATGGCTTTCGCGCTACGACGTTGATCGTTGGTGACGGCGTCCAGTTCGACGCCAAACACCTCTGCGGCCGTGGCGCGGTGTACATCGAGGTTGTTGCGGAAGGCATGCAGCAAGCCTTCGTCCTTGGCCAGATGCGCCATGATCCGCAGTTCGATTTGCGAATAGTCCGCGGCCAGCAGCTTGTAGCCTTTCGGGGCGACGAACGCCTGACGAATGCGGCGACCTTCGGCGGTGCGAATCGGAATGTTCTGCAAGTTCGGATCGATCGATGACAAACGTCCGGTGGCGGCAACGGCTTGCTGGTAAGACGTATGAATGCGCCCGGTGCGAGTGTTGATCTGCTCTGGCAAACGGTCGGTGTAGGTGCTTTTGAGCTTGCTCAGCGAGCGGTACTGCATCAGCACCTTGGGCAGCGGGTAGTCCTGTTCGGCCAGCTCGGCCAGCACCGCTTCGGCAGTCGAGGCCTGGCCTTTGGCGGTTTTGCTGAGTACAGGCAAACCGAGCTTTTCGTAGAGGATCACACCCAATTGTTTGGGCGAACCGAGGTTGAATTCTTCGCCGGCGATGGCGAACGCTTCACGCTCAAGGGCGACCAGTTTCTCGCCCAGCTCGACGCTCTGGACGCCCAACAGGTTGGCATCCACGAGCGCGCCCTGGCGTTCGATTCGAGCCAGAACCGGCATCAGCGGCATTTCAATCTCGTTGAGCACTTTGCCCAGGGTTGGCGTTGCCGCCAGTTTTTCCTGCAATGCCAGGTGCAAACGGAAGGTGACGTCGGCATCTTCGGCAGCATAGGGGCCTGCCAATTCAAGAGAGATCTGGTCGAAAGTCAGCTGTTTGACGCCTTTGCCCGCGATCCCTTGAATGTCGCTCTTGCTTTGACCCAGGTACTTGAGCGCCAGGCTGTCCATGTCGTGGCGGGTGGCCGTCGAGTCGAGGACGTAAGACTCGAGCATGGTGTCGTAGGCAATGCCCTGGACAATAATCCCGTTGCTTTGATCGCCACCGATGGCGCAGTTGGCGAGAATGTTGGTTTCGAACTTGGCGTGTTGGCCGACTTTCAGCTTATTCGGGTTTTCCAGCAGCGGCTTCAACGCCAACAGTACGGTATCGCGGTCCAGTTGCTCCGGCACGCCCATGTAGGAATGGGTCAGCGGAATGTAGGCCGCTTCGTTGGCTGCGACGGAAAACGACAGGCCCACCAATTGTGCATGCTGGGCATCGCTGCCGTTGGTTTCGGTGACGAAGGCAATCAACGGCGCCTTGTCGAGCTTGTCCAGCCAGGCCTCGAAGTGCTTCTGGTCAAGGATGGTTTCGTACTTCGCTTCGGCGGCGCCTGGCTGTTCCTGGATGGCCTCGACAATGTCCTGGCCTGCGCGCTTGGCATCGCGCTGGTTCTCTTCGAACCAGCTCTTGAATTCCAGCAGGGAATACAGCTCGGCGAGTTTGTCGTGATCCGGTGCCCCCATATGCAGGTCATCGAGGCCGAAGTCCAGCGGTACGTCGATCTTGATGGTTGCCAAGCGATAAGAAAGAAAGGCCATTTCCTTATGTTCTTCAAGCTTGGCCGGCAGCGTCTTGGCGCCACGAATCGGCAGGGTCGGGACGATGTCGAGCTGCGCATAGAGCTCGGTCAGACCACCGTTCACGCCGACCAGTAGGCCGGAAGCGGTTTTCGGGCCAATACCCGGAACGCCTGGAATGTTGTCGGACGAATCGCCCATCAGCGCCAGATAATCGATGATCTGCTCGGGAGCGACGCCGAATTTCTCCTTCACGCCCTCAACGTCCAGTGTGCTACCGGTCATCGTATTGACCAAGGTAATGTGGCCGTCGACCAACTGCGCCATGTCCTTGTCGCCCGTGGAGATAATCACCGGACGGTCAGCCGCTGCACTGCTGCGGGCCAGGGTGCCGATCACATCGTCCGCTTCGACGTTGTCCACGCACAGCAATGGAAAGCCCAAGGCCTTGACGCTGGCGTGCAAGGGCTCGATCTGGACCCGCATGTCATCAGGCATGCTTGGGCGATTGGCTTTGTACTCGGCGAACATCGCGTCGCGGAACGTCCCGCCCTTGGCATCGAACACCACGGCGAACGGGCTGTCCGGGTACTGCTTGCGCAGACTCTTGAGCATGTTCAAGACGCCTTTGACCGCACCGGTCGGCAGGCCTTTGGACGTGGTCAGCGGTGGCAGCGCATGAAAGGCGCGGTATAGATAAGAAGAACCGTCCACCAGGACGAGGGGGGCTTGGCTCATGAGCAGGATCAACCTTTTCGGCGGGTCCGGCGCTAGAATAGCGGGACCGTTGACGACAAAGGGACAAGGTTATCATGCGCACACTAAATCGCTTGTTGCTGGCTGGCTTGTTTGCAATCACTCCATTGGCTGTCATGGCGGCGGACGATGCGCCTTCGGCAGACCCGGATGTAACCATTCGCACGGAAGGCGATAAAACCATTCAGGAGTATCGGCAAAACGGTTTTTTGTATGCCATCAAGGTGACCCCGAAAGTCGGCAAACCGTATTTCCTGGTGCGCGCTGATGGCTCCGACGGTAACTTCATCCGCTCGGATCAGCCGGATATGCTGATTCCGTCGTGGAAAATATTCGAGTGGTAAACCGCTCCTAACTTCAATCGGCGCCGGCAGTCGCGGCGCCCGTACTGGCAGTTTTAACCATGTCTGTGTTCACTCCCCTGGCTCGGCCCGAGCTGGAAACTTTTCTCGCCCCTTACGGGCTCGGCCGCCTGCTTGATTTCCAGGGGATTGCCGCCGGTAGCGAAAACACCAATTTCTTTATCAGCCTGGAGCAGGGCGAGTTTGTCTTGACCCTGGTCGAGCGCGGCCCGGTGCAGGAGATGCCGTTTTTCATCGAGTTGCTCGATGTACTGCACGACGCCAACCTGCCGGTGCCTTATGCCCTGCGCACCACCGACGGCGTCGCCTTGCGCGAACTCGCCGGTAAACCCGCGCTGTTGCAGCCCCGTCTGGCGGGCAAGCACATCAAGGATGCCAACGCCCAGCATTGCGCTCAGGTCGGTGAGCTGCTGGCGCATCTGCACCTGGCGACCCAGGCCAACATGATCAAACGCAAAACCGATCGCGGCCTGGACTGGATGCTGGAAGAGGGCACGCAGTTGCTTTCGCACCTGAATGCCGAGCAAAGCGATTTGCTGCAACGGGCACTGGATGAAATCACACTGCAGAAGACGAAAATTCTGGCGCTGCCGCGGGCTAACATCCACGCGGACCTGTTCCGTGATAACGCGATGTTCGAAGGCACTCACCTGACCGGGTTGATCGACTTCTACAATGCCTGTTCCGGGCCGATGCTCTATGACGTGGCGATTGCCCTGAACGATTGGTGTTCGGACGAGCAAGGGCAGCTTGATGGCGCTCGGGCGCGGGCATTGCTGGGCGCTTATGCTGCGCTAAGACCGTTTACCGCAGCCGAAGCCGAGCTATGGCCGACCATGCTGCGCGTGGCGTGCGTACGGTTCTGGTTGTCGCGGTTGATCGCCGCGGAGTCGTTTGCCGGGCAGGACGTGTTGATTCACGATCCGATGGAATTTCAGTTGCGCCTGGCACAACGGCAGAAGGTCCACACACCGCTGCCTTTCGCCCTTTAAATTGTGGTGAGGGGGCTTGCCCCCCGTTGGAGCGCGTAGCGCTCCCCCCAGCAATTTATTGAATGGCCCATTTGGGGCTGCTTCGCAGCCCGACGGGGGCAAGCCCCCTCGCCACAGTTCTGCGGGACGATTACAGCGACTCCAAACACCCCGCCAAATCATTCCCCAGCTTTTCCAGCAACTGCTCATACCCTTGTGCGGTCGCTGGGGTGTAGCCGCCCAGTGCATCCAGCTCCGCCAGTTTCACCGGCAGCCCGGCCACCAGGGTTTCTGCCAGACGCGGGCGCAGCGGTGGTTCGCTGAACACGCAGGTCTTGCCGACTTCCTGCAACCGCGTGCGCATCGCCGCGACGTGCTGGGCGCCGGGTTGTACTTCGGCTGCGACACTGAATACACCAGTATGCTTGAGGCCGTAAGCTTCTTCGAAGTAGTCGAAGGCTTCGTGAAACACGAAATAAGGTTTGCCCGCGATACCCGCCAGACGAGCCTTCAGGCGCAGGTCCAAAGCATCCAGACGCTCATTGAATGCCTTGAGGTTGCTCTGGTAGCGCGTTGCGTTGGCCGGATCGGCGGCACTCAGATCGGCAGCCATTCTGGTAGCGATCACGCGGGCGTTGATCGATGACAACCACAAATGCGCATCCAGGTTGCCGGGGCGATGATCGTGATCATGCTCGTCGGCTTCTTCAGCATGGGAGTCGTTATCTTCGGCGAAATGTCGCAGTTTCAGACCAGGCAAGTGCTGCACTGCAACGCTGGGCAGCGTACGACCTTTCAGCACGCGAGGCAGGAAACCTTCCATGTCGGGGCCGATCCAGTACAGCAGATCCACCGATTGCACTTTCCGTACGTCGGAAGGGCGCAAGGCGTAGTTATGGGGCGAGGCGCCGGGCGGCAGCAAGGCTTCCGGAACCGCTATGCCGTCCTGTACTGCCGCGGCTATCAGCTGCAGAGGCTTGACGCTGGTGAGGACTTTGACCTCGGCTTGAGCTGAGCCGATCAGCAGAAAAGTTGCGACAAATGCGACAAAGATAGAAAAAAGTCGGGACACGATGACCACTCGAAGAGGCGAGAACGGGTAACATAATAACGTCTCTCACAAAACTCGTCGCCGCTCATGCCTAAAACACCGATTGCCAGCCGTCCCCACGACCACTCTCATTGTGTGCATAGCGCATTGTCTGAGGCCGATGTCTTGTGCGCACGTCAGGGACTGCGTCTGACTGCTTTGCGCCGGCGAGTGCTGGAACTGGTATGGCAAAGCCACAAACCGTTGGGTGCCTATGACATTCTGGCGGTGCTCAGCGAGCAGGACGGACGTCGCGCGGCGCCTCCTACCGTCTACCGCGCGCTGGATTTCCTGCTGGAAAACGGCTTGGTCCATCGCATCTCCTCGTTGAACGCCTTTGTCGGCTGCAATCACCCGGAACACGCCCACCAAGGGCAGTTCCTGATTTGCCGCGAATGCCACGCCGCCATCGAACTCGAACAGAAATCCATCAGCGACGCGATTATCGAAAGCGCCAAAGATGTCGGATTTATCGTCGAAGCCCAGACCGTTGAAGTGATCGGTCTCTGCTCGGGTTGCCAGGGGGCTTGATGAGCAACGCGCTGATTCGACTCGAGCAGGTAGCGGTCACCTTCGCCGGGCAAAACGTGCTGGACAACATCGAGCTGAGTGTCGAACCGGGGCAGATCGTGACCTTGATCGGCCCCAATGGTGCCGGCAAAACCACACTGGTGCGCGCGGTGCTCGGCCTGTTGAAGCCGGACAGCGGCAGCGTCTGGCGCAAGCCAAAGCTGCGCGTCGGCTACATGCCGCAAAAACTCCATGTCGACTCGACCCTGCCGCTGTCGGTGCTGCGCTTCTTGCGTCTGGTGCCGGGCGTGGACCGGGCTCGAGCGTTGGCCGCCCTCAAGGAAGTCGGTGCCGAACAGGTCATCGACAGCCCGGTGCAAAGTGTTTCCGGTGGCGAAATGCAGCGGGTGCTGCTGGCGCGGGCATTGTTGCGCGAGCCGGAATTGCTGGTGCTCGATGAACCGGTGCAAGGCGTCGATGTGGCCGGTCAAGCCGAGCTCTACAGCCTCATCACGCGCTTGCGTGACCGTCATGGTTGTGGCGTTTTGATGGTTTCTCACGATTTGCATCTGGTGATGAGCACTACCGACCAAGTGGTGTGCCTGAACCGCCACGTCTGCTGTTCCGGGCATCCCGAGCAGGTCAGCGGCGATCCGGCATTCGTCGAGCTGTTCGGAAAAAACGCCCAAAGCCTGGCGATTTATCATCACCATCACGACCACGCCCACGACCTGCATGGCTCGGTGGTCAGCGCGGTCCCGTCCACTCACGTTCATGGAGATAGCTGCAAGCATGGCTGATTTTCTGCTCTTTGCCCTGCTTGCAGGTCTGGCCCTGGCGCTGGTCGCGGGGCCGTTGGGTTCGTTCGTGGTCTGGCGGCGCATGGCCTATTTCGGCGACACCCTGTCCCACGCGGCGCTACTCGGCGTGGCGCTGGGTTTTCTGCTGGATGTCAGCCCGACCGTTGCCGTCACGGTAGGCTGTTTGTTGCTGGCAGTATTGCTGGTGACGTTGCAGCAACGGCAGCCTCTGGCATCTGACACGCTTTTGGGAATTCTCGCACCCAGCACGCTTTCTCTTGGCCTGGTGGTACTAAGCTTCATGCATGAAGTGCGGATCGACCTGATGGCCTATCTGTTCGGCGACTTGTTGGCGATCAGTGCGACCGATCTGGCGTGGATTCTCGGCGGTAGCGCGGCGGTGCTGGTCTTGCTGGTCACGCTGTGGCGGCCTTTGCTGGCGATTACGGTGCACGAAGAACTGGCCAAAGTCGAAGGTTTGCCAGTAACGGGGTTGCGCCTGGCGTTGATGTTGCTGATCGCGGTGGTGATTGCGGTGGCGATGAAAATCGTCGGCGTGTTGTTGATTACTTCGTTACTGATTATTCCGGCGGCTGCGGCACAACGTCACGCCCGCTCGCCGGAGCAGATGGCACTGGGCGCGAGCCTGCTGGGCATGCTCGCGGTGTGTGGCGGGCTGGCGTTGTCCTGGTTCAAGGACACCCCGGCCGGCCCGTCGATTGTGGTGACGGCCGCCGCGCTGTTTCTGCTGAGTTTTGTCCTGCCCCGTCGAGGGGTGTAGACTTGCTCGTTTTTTGCGCAAATAGAGAGTCGCAGGAATGAAGCCGTTCGCCTCCCGTTATCTGCTCCTTGTCGCGTTTTCGCTGTTACTGGGTGCTTGCCAAAGCACGCCACCGGCGGCCACCGAGGCCCCCGATGCGCGAGCCTCGGCGATCGCACAGCTGGAACAAAGCCTGGCCAGCAGCGAACTGGCCACCGCCGAAGGACAATTGGCGGCTTTGCAGGCCGAGTCGCCCAACGATCAATCCCTCGAGCAATACCAGCGGCAACTGGCCGAAGCTTATTTGCTACGTAGCCAGATCGTGCTGCAAAAAGGTGATGTGAATGCAGCGGCCACGGCGCTGAGCCGTGCCCGGGTATTGATGCCCAAGGCCCCGGCGCTGACCGGTGGCGTCAACAGCGCCATTGTTCATGCGCGCAAGGCTGAACTGGATAAAGCCGAAGCCGCTCTCAAGGCTGCCGAAGCCAAACCTCAGGCCAAAGTCATCGACCCGACGGCTGAAAGTACTACGGTGGCGTTGAACCTCACCGATATGAGCAAGCTTCGTCGGCAACTGGATGCCATCGCCGCCGATGTGGTGAATTATCAGTGCGAGGTGAGCATTCAGGCGCCACGCACTCAGGATTACCCATGGCTGGCCACATTGCTGACCAAACGGGTGAAGAAACTGGATTCGGAGTTTGATCTGAAGTTGCAGAAGCAGATCTTGCGCCACATTCCCGCGCAGATGGTGTTGAGTCCGCGCAAGCCTTAAAAGCTTCGCGGGCAAGCCTCGCTTCTACAGGTTGGTATCGTTTCCATAATCAACGAACGGCACTAAACCTGTAGGAGCAAGGCTTGCCCGCGAAGGCGTCCTACTATTCGATACAAATCCTTTAAGCCGGAACCGCCTTGGCCTTAGGCTCCCTCTCCCAAATCCGATGCTGCCCGATCGCGGCAAAAAACGCCTCGAACAGCTTGGCATCGTTACCCACGATGACCCCCGCATCCACTTCCAGCTTCAACACATCCAACAACTGCCTGGCCTCGCCCTGCAGCGCAATCGCTTTCAAGTGCTTATAGGCTTCCAGCAGGTAATGCAGCGCTACACCATCCGTGCTCAGTGCCTTGATCGACGCCGCGCCACCCGGCACGAACACGGCGTCGAACGCTACAGAAGGCAGCCCTTCCATCGACGCATCCACCGGCAGCGCTTTGCCATTGGCGGTTGTCACGGGAGCCGAGGTCGGACCGAGCAATTTGGCGTGTGCGCCTTTGGCCATCAGAGCCCTCTTCATCCCATCAATCGCCGCGCCATCCACCCCGTTGGCCGCCAGAATGGCCACTTTTCGGGTTTTGATATCCCCTGACAGCAGATTGGCCTGGCTCAGGGCGGGGGACTGGTCGAGTGACATCTTGCGCACCTCGACCGTTCCGGCGTTCGGTACTGGCAAGCCCAGGTTCTGCGCCACACGTTTGGCCAATTCCAGATCAATATTGGCCAGGATCTCATTCACCTGCCGCGCGCGAATAAATTCGCGTTCGACTTTGCCCAGCTCGAAGCTGTAGGCCGCGATGATGTGTTCCTGCTCGTGCTTGCTCATGCTGTGAAAAAACAACCGCGCCTGAGAGAAGTGGTCGGCGAACGACTCGCTGCGCTGACGGATTTTCGCCGCCTCGACGCGTTCTGGATAAGTCTCGAAGCCGCCGTTCTGCGCGGCCGGTGGGGATTCTTTGGGCCAGCCGCTGTCGATGGAGTTTGGCTCGTAGGAAGCGCGTCCCTTGTCGATGGTGTTGCGATGTTGGGCATCCCGTTGACCGTTATGGAACGGTGCCACCGGGCGGTTGATCGGGATTTCATGAAAATTTGGCCCACCCAGTCGGCTGATCTGCGTATCGGTGTAGGAAAACAACCGGCCTTGCAGCAACGGGTCATTGGAGAAATCGATCCCCGGCACGATATGCCCCGGGCAGAAGGCAACCTGCTCGGTCTCGGCGAAGAAGTTGTCCGGGTTACGGTTGAGCACCATCTTGCCCAGCGCAGTGATCGGCACGATTTCTTCGGGAATGATCTTGGTGGGGTCGAGCAGGTCGAAATCGAAGTCATGTTCTTTTTCCTCCTCGATAACCTGTACGCCCAGTTCCCATTCCGGGTAGTCCCCTATTTCGATGGACTCCCAGAGGTCGCGACGGTGGAAATCAGTGTCTTTACCGGCGAGCTTCTGCGCCTCGTCCCACACCAGCGAGCAAGTGCCGGCAGCGGGGTGCCAGTGGAATTTGACGAAGCGCATCTTGCCTTCGGCATTGATCATGCGAAACGTGTGCACGCCGAAGCCCTGCATGGTGCGCAGGCTTTTGGGAATCGCCCGGTCGGACATGGTCCACAACACCATGTGCGCGGATTCCGGCACCAGAGAAACAAAGTCCCAGAACGTATCGTGGGCCGAACCTCCGGTAGGAATATCGTTGTGGGGTTCGGGTTTTACAGCATGTACGAAGTCAGGAAACTTGACCGCATCCTGAATGAAAAACACCGGTATATTGTTGCCCACCAGATCGAAGTTGCCCTCCTCGGTAAAAAACTTCACCGCGAAACCTCGTACGTCCCGTACGGTATCGCCTGACCCACGCGGACCCTGCACCGTGGAAAATCGCACAAACACTGGCGTTTTTTGGTTGGGGTCTTGCAGGAACCCGGCCTTGGTCAGCGAGGAATGGGCTTCGTATGGCTGGAAGTAACCGTGGGCACCGGTTCCGCGGGCATGGACGATGCGCTCGGGAATGCGCTCATGGTCAAAATGCGTGATCTTTTCACGCATGATGAAGTCTTCCAGCAATGAAGGTCCGCGAGCGCCGGCCTTTAACGTGTTCTGATTGTCTGCGACCTTCACACCCTGGTTGGTGCGCAAGGCCTGTTCGGTGGCATCGGAGCGAAATTTTTCCAGGCTGTCGAGCTTGGCATTGGTGTTACTGCGGTCCAGGGTAGCGGTCCCGGCGAGTGCGCTTTTGGGGGCGGCAGGCTTTTTAGTACTCATCAGACGTAAACTCCTCGTTGCGATTCCCGTCGTGGCCAAGGCTTATGAGCCATTGCGCAGACACGGCATCCAGGCATTCTCGAGTTGCTTAATCAGTGACCGATGGCATGTTGGCGCCGTTCCTTTTTTCTGACCTTTGATCGCGTTATTGCCAAATCTTCGGTTGAATGCGAAATAAATGCTAAGAGCCTCTATACGGACAGGCTAAAATGCGCGCCCGGCTAACCGCTGATCCTTTTCTAACGCGCCCCACAAGGTTCGCTACGTGATCGAGTTTCAAAACGTCCACAAAACCTACCGCGTCGCCGGTAAGGAAATTCCCGCCCTGCATCCGACCAGTCTGACGATTGAGAATGGTCAGGTCTTTGGCCTGATTGGCCATTCCGGCGCGGGAAAAAGTACCCTGCTGCGTCTGATCAATCGCCTGGAAAACTCCAGTGGCGGCAAGATCATCGTCGATGGCGAAGAAGTCACTGCGCTGGATGCCAATAGCCTGCGGCGTTTCCGTCAGCAGGTCGGGATGATTTTCCAGCACTTCAACCTGCTGGCCTCCAAAACCGTGGCCGACAATGTCGCGCTGCCGCTGACTCTCGCCGGGGAACTGTCCCGTAGCGAAATTGACCGGCGTGTGGCGGAGCTGCTGGCGCGGGTTGGCCTGGCTGACCATGCGAAAAAGTACCCGGCGCAATTGTCCGGTGGGCAGAAGCAGCGTGTCGGCATCGCCCGCGCTCTGGCGACCAAACCGAAAATCCTGTTGTGCGATGAAGCCACCAGTGCCCTGGACCCGCAAACCACGGCGTCGGTCCTGCAACTGCTGGCCGAGATCAACCGCGAACTGAAACTGACCATCGTCCTGATCACCCACGAAATGGATGTGATCCGTCGGGTCTGCGATCAGGTGGCGGTAATGGACGCCGGCAAAATCGTCGAGCAAGGTTCGGTGGCCGAGGTGTTCCTGCATCCCAAGCACCCGACCACCAAGCGCTTCGTGCAGGAAGACGAACAGATTGACGAAAGCGAACAGCGCGATGACTTCGCTCACGTACCAGGGCGCATCGTGCGTCTGACTTTCCAGGGCGAAGCGACCTACGCGCCGTTGCTGGGGACCGTCGCCCGGGAAACGGGCGTGGACTACAGCATCCTGGCCGGTCGTATCGATCGCATCAAGGACGTCCCTTACGGGCAATTGACCCTGGCCGTCACCGGCGGCGACATGGAAGCGGCGTTTGCCCGTTTCACCGCAGCTGATGTCCACATGGAGGTGCTGCGCTGATGGACGTCCTGATGAGTTTCTTTTCCAATATCGACTGGTACGAAATCTGGCTGGCTACCTGCGACACCCTCCTGATGCTTGGCGGTTCGCTGCTATTCACCGTGCTGTTGGGCTTGCCGCTGGGCGTGCTGTTGTTCCTGTGCAGCCCGCGCCAGTTGCTGGAAGCCAAAGGCGTCTACGCGATGTTGTCGCTGCTGGTGAACATTTTGCGTTCGCTGCCTTTCATCATTCTGTTGATCGTGATGATTCCGTTCACTGTATTGATCACGGGCACCTCTCTGGGCGTCGCCGGTGCGATTCCACCGCTGGTGGTGGGTGCCACGCCATTCTTCGCGCGACTGGTGGAAACCGCCCTGCGCGAAGTGGATCGCGGCATCATCGAGGCGACCCAGGCCATGGGCGCAACGACCCGTCAGATCATCATCAATGCCTTGCTGCCGGAAGCCCGGCCGGGCATCTTCGCGGCGATTACGGTGACAGCGATTACACTGGTGTCCTACACGGCAATGGCCGGTGTGGTCGGCGCTGGCGGCCTGGGCGACCTGGCGATCCGTTTTGGTTACCAGCGTTTCCAGACCGATGTGATGGTTGTGACGGTCGTGTTGCTGCTGATGCTGGTTCAAGTGTTGCAAACCGTTGGCGACAAATTGGTTGTCCACTTTTCTCGTAAATAAGCTTTTCTAAATAAAAGCATGAGCCGGCCATTCGCTGGCAGGCGCCAAAACGGGCGCCTCACAAGGAGTTAGCTGAATGAAAAAACTACTCGTCGCGTTCGCTGCCGTTGCAGCCTTTTCCGCACACGCTGCCGACACCTTGACCGTCGCGGCTACCCCGGTGCCTCACGCGGAAATCCTCGAGTTCGTTAAACCGGCCCTGGCCAAGGAAGGCGTGGACCTGAAGGTCAAAGTCTTCACCGACTACATCCAGCCGAACGTGCAGGTGGCCGAGAAGCGTCTGGACGCCAACTTCTTCCAGCACCAGCCGTACCTGGATGAGTTCAACAAGGCTAAGGGCACTAACCTTGTCAGCGTTGCCGGTGTGCACCTGGAACCGCTGGGCGCTTACTCCAGCAAATACAAAGCGCTGACCGAGCTGCCGGGCGGCGCCAACGTGGTGATCCCGAACGACGCCACCAACGGCGGGCGTGCGCTGTTGCTGCTGGCGAAGGCTGGCCTGATCAAGTTGAAGGATTCGAACAACATCCTGTCGACCGTGAAGGACATCACCGAGAACGCCAAGGACCTGAAATTCCGTGAACTGGAAGCCGCGACCATCCCGCGCGTGCTGACCCAGGTCGACCTGGCGCTGATCAACACCAACTACGCGCTGGAAGCCAAGCTTGATCCGTCCAAGGACGCGCTGGTCATCGAAGGCAGCGACTCGCCGTACGTGAACATCCTCGTTGCCCGTGCGGACGACAAGGACAGCGCGGCGATGCATAAACTGGTTGCGGCCCTGCGCAGCCCGGAAGTGAAAGCCTTCATTCTCGAGAAGTACAAAGGCGCGGTAGTGCCGGCGTTCTGATGTTGAAGGGGACGCAGAGCGTCCCTGGCTGCATTCCCACGCGGAGCGTGGGAACGATCAAAAACGGGGATGCATTGATTGCGTCCCCGTTTTTTTATGCCTGAAACACCAAGCCTGGCTCCTGGAGAGGGTGGTGTTGGTTATTCGCGCTTAAGCATCACCGGCAACTGCGTCACCAGTTTCTGGTTGTTCAACGGTGCACGAATGAACCCGCGTTGAGTCCCGTCCGGCCCGATCACCGCCAGGTTGCCGCTGTGGTCGACGGTGTAGTTCGGCTTACTGGTGTCCGCCGGAATGAACGGAATGCTCACCGCATTGGCCAGCTTCTGAAGGTCTTCGACCGAGGATGCGGTCAGCCCGATGAACTGTGGATCGAAGTAGCCCAGGTATTGCTTGAGTTGCTTGGGCGTATCGCGATTCGGGTCGACGCTGACCAAAACGACCTGCAACTTGTCCACAGCATCTGCCGGCAGTTCGCTCTTGATCTGCCGCAGTTGGGCGAGCGTAGTCGGGCAGATGTCCGGGCAGAAGGTGTAGCCGAAGAACAGCACACTCCACTTGCCTTTCAGCTCGTTGACCGCCACCGGCTGACCGTCCTGATCGGTCATCTTCACGTCCGGCAGGTTACGGCTTTGGGGCAACAGGATGATCCCTGCATCGATCAGTGCCGTCGGGTCTCCCTGGTTTTTTCCGGTCAGTACTTTGTTGATGGTCAGGCCCAGGATCAGCGCGATCAAGGCGACGAGAATGAAGACGGTTTTCTGGGTTCGAGTCATAGGTTCAACAGTAAGTAGTGGTCTATGAGCAGCGCGATAAACAGCAGGAACAAGTAGTAAATAGAGTACTTGAACGTGTTGATCGCCGCGTGCGGCTGAGTGCCACGGTACAGCACCACGGCCCATTGCAGAAACCTCGCGCCCAACAGGAGGGCGCAAATCAGGTAGAGCACGCCGCTCATGTGGATCACGTAGGGCATCAGGCTGACGGCTAGCAGCGCAAAGGTATAAAGCAGGATGTGGACTTTGGTGTAGTGCTCGCCATGGGTCACCGGCAGCATCGGAATGTCAGCCTTGGCGTATTCCTCTTTGCGGTGAATCGCCAGCGCCCAGAAATGCGGCGGAGTCCAGGCGAAGATAATCAACACCAGCAACAACGGTTCGGCAGTGACATGACCGGTGGCGGCGGTCCAGCCGAGCAGCGGCGGGGCGGCACCAGCGAGGCCGCCAATAACGATGTTTTGCGGCGTCGCGCGTTTCAGGAAGCCGGTGTACACCACGGCATAACCGAGTAAGGAGGCGAGGGTCAGCCATGCCGTCAACGGGTTGGTGAAAGTCAGCAGCAGAGCTTGGCCGAGCACTGCCAGCACCAGCGCGAACGTCAGCGCAGCGGTTGGAGAAACCCGGCCTTCGGCCAAGGGCCGCTTGTGGGTCCGGGCCATGACGGCGTCGATGCGCCGGTCCACTACATGGTTGACCGCCGCCGCACCGCCGGCACACAAGGCAATCCCCAGATTGCCGAACACCAGCACCGTCCAAGGCACCCCGGCACGGGTTGCGAGAAACATGCCGACCAGCGAAGTGATGAGCATCAGCACCACTACTTTCGGCTTGGTCAGCTCCAGGTAATCGCGCCAGATTGCCTGACGGTGACGTTCGCCGATCAGAGTCGCCATGGCATCTCTCCTTTTATTGTTATGGGCCCGGCCGAGTGTTTACGCAGGCTGAGACGCCAGCGTACTGGGGGCTGATGCTTGACCCGAACCAGGCTGGTTCGCGCGTGATAATTGACCAGCACCATCGTCAGCAACAGCGCTGCACCGCCGGCGTTGTGGGCGACGGCCACCGGCAGCGGCAAGTGGAACACCACATTGCTGATGCCCAGGGTGATTTGTGCGGCCAGGGCGATCAGCACCATGGCGGCCAGGCGTGTCATGCCGACGACCTTCAGTTGCCAGGCCAGGCCGAGCAGCACGAGAGTGACCAGCAATGCGCCGATGCGGTGCGTCAGGTGAATCGCGGTGCGGGCATCGCTGTCCAGTTGCCCGCCCAGGTAATTGGGGCCGATGTGTTGGGTCAGGTGAAAGCCGTTGGCGAAATCTGTCGGTGGTAGCCATTGCCCGTGGCAAGTCGGAAAATCGATGCAGGCCACTGCCGCGTAATTGGAGCTGACCCAGCCGCCAAGGGCAATTTGCAGAATCACCAGCAACAAGCCGGCGGTTGCCCAGTGCTGCAAACGTCGAGGCACGGTCAGCGCCGGCAACACGCCGGACAGGCGCAAGGTCAGCAGAAACAACAGGCTCAGGGTTGCAAAGCCGCCGAGCAAATGCACGGTGACGACTTGCGGCCAGAGCTTGAGCGTCACTGTCCACATGCCGAACGCCGCTTGGGCCAACACCACCGCCAGCACAAACAACGGTAATTTCACTGGCTGCCCCGGGTGATGACGATGGGTCCAGGCGCGGCCCGCCAGCACCGCGATCAGCAGCCCCAATGTGCCGGCGAAGTAGCGATGAAGCATCTCGTTCCAGCCTTTGTCGGCTTCCACCGGCGCGTCGGGAAAATGCAGTTCGGCATGGGCCAGTTGGGCTTCGCTGTTCGGCACGCTGATAAAGCTGTAGCAGCCGGGCCAGTCCGGACAGCCAAGGCCAGCGTGAGTCAGGCGGGTGTAGGCACCGAGCAACACCACAATCAGTGCCAGCAAGGTGGCAAACAGCGCGAGGCGAAATCCAGGTTTGGCCATGACGATGCCCTTATCCGATGTTCGACAGTTTCAGCAAATGGCGCAGGTCGTTGAGCAGGTCCTTGCCCTTCACCGTCGGGTCGTAGCGCAGCACCAGGTTGCCGTGAGGGTCGATGATCCACAGGTGCGGCATGTCATTGCTGCGAGCGCCTTTGATGTAGGTCGGCGGGTCCAGGGAATACCGTTGCAGCTGTGGGTACTCACGTTGAAGTTTAGTCTCGTAATCGCTGTTCAGCGGCTGTGCGATAGCCAGCGCATGGCTGGCGCGGGAGGCATCGCGACCGAGGCCGATCTGGATCTGGCGTGCCAGATACACCAGTTGCTGGCAGTCCACCGAACAGTCCTTGGGCGCTGTTACCAGTAATTGCCAGCGGTTTTCTTGGGCCGTTACGCCGATGTCGGCGCGGGTCTGGCCGTTGCCGATCAGTTCGCCGTGATAACTGCGGCCCTCCGGCACCCAGAACTGCAATTTGTACATGCCGGTGGCGAGGATCATCGGACCCACCACGCCCAACAGGATCAGTAACAACTGCAAACGCCCGCGCCGCCGATTAACCGGTGCTTTCGCCTCAGACATGCCGGGTGGATTCATGGCCGCTCCCATTATTGTTCTCCTTTGCGTTGTGCCAGCCGAGATAGAGGTAAAGGCCGAGCAGGGCTATCGACAGGGCGAACCACTGCACGGCATAAGCCAAGTGTTTTTCCGGCCCCATGGCCACCACCGGCCAATCGGCCTGGTAGGTCGCTGGACCGCTTTGCGCGCGTAATTCGTAGGCGTAGCCGTCACGGTCAAGCGCCGCCCAGAGCCTGGCCGGTTCAATGGCGGTGACCAGTTGTGGCCAGGCCGTGGTGTCTGGGTCGGCGTGCAACTGGAACGTTGCGCCGGGGGGGACGTAGACCCAGGCGTCGAGGCTCAATGCCTGAGTCGGAGTCGTAAATTGCGGCGGTATGCGTCGATCCGGCCACGGCAACCAGCCGCGATTGACCAGCAGCCAGAGCCCGGTTGCCCGGTCCTGAAACGGTTGCAGCAGCTCGACCCCGACCTTGCCATCGCGCTGACGGTTGTCCAGCAACAGGCTGTGTTCGGCATCGAACTGGCCGTGCAGGCGAACCCGACGGAAGGCAGGATCTTCGGTGTGTTGCAGGTCAGTGCTGGCCATCGGTTCGGCTGCCCGGCGCTCGGTGTAATTTTGCAGCAACGCACTTTTCTCCGCGCCCCGGCTCAACTGCCAGAACCCCAGTGACACCAGCAAAGGCAGCAGCATCGCGACCACCAGGGTCGGCACGAGGCCCGGCCGGAAGCGTTTCATGGCGTCGCCAGAAAGTCGGTCATCGCGATAGCTATACTCAAATGCATCGCCTGTCCCCCGGAGTGTCACCATGCTCAAAGCAGCCATCGTCCTGATGCTGATTGCCACGGTTGTCAGCCTGTTCAGCGGCCTGTTTTTTCTGGTCAAGGACGACAGCCACTCCAATCGCCTGGTCATCGCCTTGAGTATTCGTGTTGCGCTGGCCGCCACCACTATTGGCTTGATCGCCTGGGGGTTTTTCAGTGGCCAGTTGGTGTCTCACGTGCCTTGGTAAGGTGCACGAAGCGTGCAGCTTCAAGGCTTGTAGCTGCCTTAAAGCACATAGACGAAAACGAACAGACCGATCCACACCACGTCCACGAAGTGCCAGTACCAGCTCGCCGCCTCGAAGGCGAATTGATGGTCGGCATCGAAGTGCCCGCGCATGATCCGCATCAGCATCACGAACAGAATGATCGTGCCGATGGTCACGTGGGCGCCGTGGAAACCGGTGAGCATGAAGAAGGTCGCGCCATAGATGCCCGAACCCAGAGTCAGGCCCAGCTCATGGTAGGCGTGCAGGTATTCTTCGGCCTGGAAGCCGAGGAACGCGCAGCCGAGCAGCACGGTCAGCGCGAGCCAGATTTTCAGTGCGCCGCGGTGGCCTTTTTTCAAGGCGTGGTGGGCAATGGTCACGGTGACGCTGGAACTCACCAGCAGCACGGTATTGAGTAGCGGCAGGCCCCAGGGGCTGATGACTTCCTTGGGGGGTGGAAAAAGTTTCGGGTCCGGGTTGTTCAGCAGCGGCCAGGTGAATTCAAACGTCGGCCACAGCATGTGAGCAAGGCCTTTGGTGCCTTCACCGCCCAGTGCCGGGCCCGTGATGTTGCGCACATAAAACAGCGCACCGAAAAAGGCGATGAAGAACATTACCTCCGAGAAAATGAACCAGCTCATGCCCCAGCGGAACGAGCGGTCCATCTGTGCGCTGTACAACCCTGCGCGACTTTCCTTGATTACCGTACCGAACCAGCCGAACAGCATGTAGGCCAGCAGCAGGCTGCCGACGAAAAAGATCAGCGGGCCGTTGGATTCCGGCCGCGCAGCCTTCAGGTCGTTGAACCAGGTGCCCAGGCCGAACACCGTAACGAACATACCGACCGTGGCGATAATCGGCCATTTGCTCTGGGCCGGAACGTAATAATGTTCATGAGTTGCCATTTATTGTTCTCCTTATCGGGCACGCTTTAACGTCTAGCCGCCGGTGCTTGCTGCAACAGCCTCGGGCGGATGACGTGCGGTGATATCGAACAGCGTGTAAGACAGCGTCAGGTGCTTCACTTCCTTGGGCATGTCGCGGTCAACAATGAACCGTACTGGCATCTCGATTCGCTGACCGGGCTGCAGCACTTGCTGGGTAAAGCAGAAACATTCGGTTTTGTGGAAGTACGCCGCTGCGTTGCTGGGCGCGATGCTCGGTACTGCCTGAGCGCTCATCGGGCGATCAGTGGGGTTATGGGCGATAAAAATCATCTCGTTCACCGCCCCGGGGTGCGCGACCAGTTCATCGCCCTTGGGGTAGAAGTCCCAGGCCATGTCGGCGGCGTTGGTCGACAGAAACTGCACGCGAACCTGCCGCGAAACGTCGACCGTTTGCTCGCCTTCATACTGCCCGGAAGTTTTGCCATTGATGCCGAACGCCTGGCACATCACGTCGTAGATCGGCACCAGGGCAAAACCGAAGACAAACATCGCTACCACCACCAGCAACAGGCGGGTGACCAGTTTCTTCGTCGAAATCGAATCAGCCATGGCGCTCAACCTCTACCGGGATCTCTGTGGGAGCGGGCCTGTGGCGAGGGGGCTTGCCCCCGTTGGGCTGCGAAGCAGCCCCAACATCTCTGATGTTCCAGGATTTTGTGAGTGCTACGCACTCAAACGGGGGCAAGCCCCCTCGCCACGGGCAAGCGCCCACAAGGCCGAAGCGTTTCATTTCACTTCCGGCGGCGTGGTGAAGGTGTGATACGGCGCCGGCGACGGAATGCTCCACTCCAGGCCTTCGGCGCCATCCCACGGTTTGGCCGGTGCCGGCTCACCGCCACGGATGGTCTTGATCACGATGAACAGGAAGAAGATCTGCGTGGCCCCAAACATGAACGCACCGACCGACGACACCATGTTGAAGTCGGCGAATTGCAGGTTGTAGTCCGGAATCCGCCGCGGCATGCCCGCCAGGCCCACGAAGTGCATCGGGAAGAACGCCAGGTTCATGCCGATGAACGAGAGCCAGAAGTGCAGCTTGCCGAGGGTTTCGTCGTACATATGGCCGGTCCATTTTGGCAGCCAGTAGTAGGCCGAGGCGAAGATCCCGAAGATGGCCCCCGGCACCAGCACATAATGGAAGTGCGCGACCACGAAATAGGTGTCCTGGTACTGGAAGTCCGCCGGGGCGATGGCCAGCATCAACCCGGAGAACCCGCCGATGGAGAACAGGATGACGAACGCCACGGCGAACAGCATCGGCGTTTCAAAGGTCAGCGAGCCTTGCCACATAGTGCTGGCCCAGTTGAACACCTTGACTCCGGTGGGCACCGCGATCAGCAGCGTGGCGTACATGAAGAACAACTCGCCCACCAGCGGAATGCCGACCACGAACATGTGGTGCGCCCAGACGATGAACGACAGGAACGCAATACTCGCCGTGGCATAGACCATCGAGGTGTAGCCGAACAATGGCTTGCGCGAAAAGGCCGGAATGATCGAGCTGACGGCACCGAAGGCCGGCAGGATCATGATGTACACCTCGGGGTGACCGAAGAACCAGAACACATGCTGGAACAACACCGGGTCTCCGCCACCGGCGGCACTGAAGAAACTGGTGCCGAAGTGGATGTCCATCAGCATCATGGTCACGCAACCGGCCAGCACGGGCATCACTGCAATCAGCAGGAATGCGGTGATCAGCCAGGTCCAGACGAACAACGGCATTTTCATCAATGTCATGCCGGGGGCGCGCAGGTTGAGGATGGTCGCGATCACGTTGATCGCCCCCATGATCGAACTGATCCCCATCAAGTGGATGGCGAAGATGAAAAACGTCACGCTTTCCGGCGCGTAGGTCGTCGACAACGGGGCATAGAAGGTCCAGCCGAAGTTCGGCCCGCCGCCGGGGGTGAAGAGGGTCGATACCAGTAGCAGGAATGCTGCCGGCAACAACCAGAAACTGAAGTTGTTCATTCGCGGCAACGCCATGTCCGGCGCACCGACCATCAACGGGATCATCCAGTTGGCGAGGCCGACGAATGCCGGCATCACCGCACCGAATACCATCACCAGACCGTGCATGGTGGTCATCTGGTTGAAGAATTCCGGCTGGACGATTTGCAGCCCCGGCTGGAACAGTTCGGCACGGATTACCATGGCGAACGAGCCGCCCAGCAGGAACATGGAGAATGCAAACCACAGGTACAGCGTGCCGATATCCTTGTGGTTGGTGGTCAGCACCCAGCGCATCAGGCCTTTGGCGGGGCCGTGGGCGTGGGCGGTGCCGGTATGAACATGGTCATCGACTACAACTGTCATGTCCTGTCTCCTGCAAACGGATGGGCTGGGCGGAACGGGGCGTCATGCCCCGAGCGGTTCCTTACGCACGCAATAGACCGGATCATTTGCTTTCCGCCTGTTTCAGCTCCAGCACTTCTTTAGGGGTGACCATGTCGCCTTTGTTGTTGCCCCAGGCGTTACGTTCGTAGGTCACGACCGCTGCGATATCGACTTCCGACAGCTGCTTGCCGAACGCCGCCATGGAGGTGCCGGGCTTGCCGTGGAAGACAATGTTCAGGTGATCCTTGATCGGCCCGGTGGCGATTTTCGAGCCCTTGAGTGCCGGGAACATCGGCGGCAGGCCCTGGCCTTCAGCCTGGTGACAGGCCACACAGCTGGTGTGATAGACCTTGTCACCGCGCTCCTTGAGTTCGTCCAGGGTCCATTCCTTGCTGGTCAACTCTTTGAGTTGCGCAGCTTCCGCCTTGCGCTCGCCCAGCCAGGTTTCGTAATCGGCCTTTTCCTTGACCTCGACCACGATCGGCATGAAGCCGTGATCCTTGCCGCACAGTTCGGCGCATTGGCCACGGTAGATGCCGGGCTTTTCGACACGGGTCCAGGATTCATTGACGAATCCCGGGATAGCATCGCGCTTGACCGCGAAAGCCGGCACCCACCAGGAGTGGATGACGTCGGCCGAAGTCACCAGAAAGCGCACCTTGGCGCCGATCGGCAGCACCAGTGGCTTGTCGACTTCCAGCAGGTAATGCTCGCCCTTGGTTTCCTTGTTCTGGATCTGCTCGGCGGGAGTGGTCAGGTTGCTGAAGAATTCGACGTCCTGCCCCAGGTATTTGTAGTGCCACTTCCACTGATAACCGGTGACCTGGATATCGATATCCGGCTCCGTGTTGTCATACATCTGGATCAGCGTGGCGGTCGCGGGAACCGCCATGGCCACCAGAATGAGCAGGGGCACGATGGTCCATATAACTTCAACGGTAGTGTTTTCATGAAATTTGGCGGCCACCTGCCCGGTCGAGCGACGATGGACCATCATCGACCAGAACATGACGCCGAAGACGATGATGCCGATTACCACACAGATCCAGAAAATGATCATGTGCAGGTCGAATACTGCGTGACTGATTTCAGTCGCTCCAGGCGCCATATTCACAGTCCAGGCCGCTTGCGCCTGACTGAAAATCGACCACAACAGGAGGCCCATCCAGACATGTGGATGTCGCATCATTGCGGGTTCCCCTTATAGTTCTTTTTATCCCGCCGGCTTTCACCTGCGGCAAGGGAGCGGCTTTTTCAGACTACGAACTTGAATCGCCAAGCCTTGCTGCATATGCAGTCGGGCGTCATCAGCTAACTCCATTCAGATCCGAGTATAGACAGCGACTGCGACCTCGCAATGCGATGACGTAATTCGTCTGAAACAGGTTGGACTTGCGCTCCATGTCACGAATGGAGAAGGATGCAGACGAATGGTGGCAAATCGATATAACGTAGACGTCTCAAGGATGAAATAATTATGACAAATGCGTCTTAGGCTTTTTAATAAGCCAGCTAAGTTATGTCTTCCCTATTTCATTGCCTTGTTTCCTGGAGTTTTCATGAACACCGCCGCATTGCGCGAGCAGATCCAAAAAGCCCAACAACACGAGGCCGAGACTGGCCTGTTAACTCGACAACTGGAAACCCAATTGCCGCACCTTCACTCCGCCATCCAATTGCCGGAGGTCGATGCCAAGGGCGTGATGACCCGTTTTGTAGCCGCGTATATAGAACAAGTACCGGACCTGCTGGACGCAGCCAATGAAGTCGCCAGGGAAGCGGGCATCGAATCGCAGATCAAGCCGGTGCTGAAAATCGCTGAGCAGTTCTTCGTCCAGCCACCGGCAATCATGGCCGGTCACATCGGCCTGGACAGCCTGCTGGACGAAGCCTATCTGGCGCATCGGTTGGTCGAAGAGGTCAACGATCTGTATATCAAGCATTTTGGCCAGCCTTTGATCCCGTTGGACATGACGGTTGCCAATCTGATTGCCCACCAACTGATCGGCGAAGAATTTGCCAATCAACTGGATGAGGCGGTGCATCACGCTGTGGACGAGATGCTAAACGATGAAAGTTTTGCGCTGGAGTCGGTAGAAGCCTACCGCGAGAAACTCAACAGCCCGGACACCGGCGCCGCGTGGAAGCGCTGGCCATGCCTGTCGCGCCAATTGGGCGTGGGCCTGGAACTGGATCAGCCAGCGGCGTAACTGACTGTGTAACCCTTGTACGAACGAGACTTGCCCTCTGTAGGAGCGAGGCTTGCCCGCGAAGGCGTCCTCGAGTACGCCAAAAGCTTCGCGGGCAAGCCTCGCTCCTACAGAGGTTTGCTTCAACCCGCCGTTGAGCCAATGCCAGCGGTGGTACGCAAACGCCCTTCCAATCTGCGCTTCAACCCCCGCGCTTCAATCAGCAGCTTCGAGCCCTTGGCCGCATTGGCCCGGCCCCACTCTTCCAACAACTCAAGACACGAATGATCGATGTAACTCAGGTTATTGAGCGGCACATGCACCGTCGCGCCAGCCGGAATGCTTCCCAGCACTTGGGTCAGCGCCGGTACCTTGAGGAAGGTCGCTGCCCCCACCAGCCGCAGCTCCATCTCGCCGTCCGTCGGCAGATCGATCAGGCTGATTTTCAAGCGCGAAGCCTTCCAGGCCAATTTGGCCAGCGTCAGGCCGAAGCCAATCAGTACACCAGTCAGCAGGTCGGTGAAGATGATTGCCAGTGCGGTCGCCGCGTAGGTGAACATCGGCATCCGGCCATAACGACCCAGACCGCGAAAAGCCTTGAGGTCCACCAGTTTGAAGCCGGTGTAAACCAGGACGCCTGCCAGGCTTGCCACCGGAATGCTTTGCAGCACGCTCGACAGCAGCAGCACGAACGCCAGCAACCACAGGCCATGAAACACCGTCGACAGTCGGGTAGTGGCGCCGGCCTGAACGTTGGCCGAGCTGCGCACGATCACCCCGGTCATCGGCAGCGCACCGAGCAACCCGCAGAGCATGTTGCCCACACCTTGCGCCGACAATTCACGGTCGAAATCCGAGCGTTGGCCATTGTGCATACGGTCCACGGCAGCGGCCGAGAGCAGGGTTTCGGCGCTGGCGATAAAGGCCACGGCGAAGGCCGCGATCAGCACGGCCGGGTCTGCGAGATTGAGCAAGTCTGCCGGGCGTAGCCAGTCGATGGCTTGCGCCAGGTTAGCGGGGACTTCCACGCGTTTGACCTGCAATGCGAGCATCAGGCTGGCAATCGTTGCCAGACCGACCCCCAGTAATGCTCCCGGAACGAAACGCAGAGCGTGCGGGCGAAACTTTTCCCACAGCCACATCACGGCAATGGTCGACAACCCGAGCAAACCCGCTTGCCAGCCAAACGACGGCAAAGCCTGAATCACCGCAGCAGGGAAGGCTGCCAGATTATCCAGCCCCGAAGGCTTGGGCACGGCATCGAGCATCACATGCACCTGTGACAGCACGATCAACACCCCGATCCCGGCGAGCATGCCATACACCACCGCGGGGGCGGTGACCCGAAACCAGCAACCGAGCTTCAAACGCCCGGCCACCAGTTGCAGAAAACCCGCCAACAGCAGGATCGGCCCAAGCATCGCGATACCGTGCTGGCGCACCAGTTCGAACACCAATACCGCCAGACCCGCTGCCGGGCCGCTGACTTGCAGCGGCGAACCGGCCAGCCAGCCCACTACCAGCCCACCGATGATGCCCGTGATCAGGCCTTTGGCCGGCGGTAGCCCCGAGGCGATGGCGATGCCCATGCACAAGGGCAGGGCGACCAGAAATACAACCACCGAAGCCAGCAGCTCCCGTGGCAGAACAGCTTTTAATTGAGCGGCACGCATTGTGGCTCTCCCGGAGTTTTTTTCAGGCGTGGCAAAGCCGTGCCGCCAGATCGGCAGCCTCGGCTAAACCATACTTAGGAGGATTTAGAAGCGCGCTTTGGGCGTCGCCATCGGAATGGGATGGCTGCCATCGAGCGGCAGGAAACAACCCTGATCCGCATCGTAAGCCTGGATTTCGCTGGTTTCGATGTTGTAGACCCAGCCATGGATAAACAATTGACCGTTTGCCATGCGCGAAGCTACTGATGGGTGCGTGCGTAAATGTTGCAACTGAGCAATCACATTCTCTTCGGTGAGGATGTGCATGCTCTCGTTTTCATCCCTGCAATGGCAGTTGTCCTGGACCATGGTTTTCGCCACTTCGGCATGACGCAGCCAGGCTTTGACCGTCGGCATCTTTTCCAGGCTCTGCGGGTTGAGCACCGCGCGCATGGCACCGCAGTCGGAATGCCCACAGATGATGATGTGCTGAACGCCGAGGGCCAGCACCGCATATTCGATGGCCGTGGAAACACCGCCATTCATTTGCCCATAAGGTGGCACGACATTGCCGACGTTGCGGGTCACGAACAGGTCGCCGGGGGCGCTTTGGGTAATCAGTTCTGGAACGATGCGCGAGTCGGCGCAAGCGATGAACATCGCCCGGGGCCGTTGGGCCGTGGCGAGTTTTTTGAAGAGTTCTTCCTGCTGCGGAAAGATCTCGTGATGAAAGTGCAAAAAGCCGTCAACGATATGCTGCAGCGCTGCATCGGCGGTTTCCGCCTCGGGTTGGGCTGAAGCCGACACAGCCATCGGCTGTTTATCCTTGTCACTCATGATTCATCCTCTTTGGCGGATTCAGGGGAATTTTCCCGTTTTGTCCGGTGTGAAGCCAGTGGCTGTTTAAAAAACATCCAGGTCAAGAATCCAGACCCGTCAGTCACTCGATGAACAAGGTAGCCGTTGAAACTTAACTCAAACTGAATAAAGCGCTCTAGAACGAGTGTTCCAGGTCATAAAAACGTGACCGACGTGGAACGCGGTGTGGTGTTCACTACTCAACCATAGGGCCAATTATCTTTAAATCAACGACATTTGGCGGCCCGGCGGACAAAAGGGGTCGCAATCCAGATTGAAACCTTCCCGCCGATTGAGTCCCAGGCGTTTGATGGTTTTGGCAAAGCGTTGCGCGAGCAGGTCGGCAAACGGACCTTCGCCGCGCATCCTGACACCGAACCGGCTGTCGTAGAGCTCACCCCCACGGCTTTGCCGAATCAGGCTCAACACATGGGCTGCACGCTGAGGATAGTGGGCCGCCAGCCACTCTTCGAACAGCGGCGCCACTTCCAGCGGCAGGCGCAACATCATGTAGGCCGCGCTTTGCGCGCCGGCCGCATGGGCTTCGGTCAACAGATTTTCGAGTTCGCTGTCGTTGATCATCGGAATCATGGGGGAGCACAAAACGCCTACCGGAATTCCCGCTTCGCGCATCACCCGGATCGCCCGAAGCCGTGCCTTGGGCGCTGCGGCGCGCGGTTCGAGGATACGTTTGAGTTCATCATCCAGCGTGGTCAGGCTGATCATTACCGCCACCAGCCTTTGCTCGGCAAGTTCAGCCAGCAGGTCCAGATCGCGCAGAATCAGCGAGCCTTTAGTGATGATGGTCACCGGATGGCGGTAACGCAGCAGCACTTCGAGGGTTTTACGGGTGATTTTGTGTTCGCGCTCGATCGGCTGATAAGGATCGGTATTTGAGCCAAGGTTGATCGGCGCGCATTGATAGCCGCGTTTGGACAGTTGTTCTTCCAGCACATCGGCGGCGTTGGTCTTGGCGATCAGTCTGGTTTCGAAATCCAGTCCCGGCGACATGTCCCAATAGGCGTGGCTGGGCCGGGCGTAGCAATAAATACAGCCATGCTCGCAGCCGCGGTACGGATTGATCGAGCGGTCGAAGGGCAAGTCGGGCGAGTTGTTGCGGGTGATGATGGTTTTAGCCTTCTCGATACGCACTTCAGTGCCTTGGGTGATTGGCGCTTCCTGATACCAGCCATCATCCTCGGCCACCGAGCGGTTCGGTGCAAAACGGTTGTGCGGATTGGTCGCGGTGCCGCGGCCGCGAGGTGGCAATGGCATGTGCATGAGAGAATCCTGTTGGCTGTATGCATGTACAGTATCGCGCTAACGCTCGCTCGACCAGTGCCGTTCGGCATTTTTTTGTTGGCTGTGATTCTAACTTTAGTTATGAAACTGGGAGACACATATAAGGAGTGGTTGTTACATGGGAAGTATCGGTAATATTTATCCGCTGCAAACATAAACCCAGGATATTTACTAAAAGGAATTAACTATGTCGTTTTTTAATAATCGCGGTATCTTTCTACAGAAACTTGGTCCTACTATCGTTGACCCGGATGAAGTACTCGTCTCTATGCAGTTCGCATTGAAGGAAGAGGGTTGGGATGCTAAAAATTCCAAGCTCACTCATGCATTGCTGGATTCCAAAATAATCATCGCATCCTCATATGATGGAGGTATGTCCTTTAGTCTTGAAGATGTCAATAAAGATGTTGATGGTGACGGTGATATCGATGCCGACGATAAGGAAAAGTTGCTGGCCCTGGCCAAAGCTTATGCGAGTATCGCCAATCCATAATTGCTGAGCTTCGATATTAAAATGTAAAAAGTCTGCTGCGCTTGGGGACCCCAGACGCAGCAGACTGATAAAGTGACGTTGTTATGTGGACACTACTTCTTGACTCGCATCTGCAGTAGCAAAGCCTTCCATTGCGGCGCGCAATGGCAGGCTTTTTTGCTATTTAATGCTGCTCGTCAGGCTTTTTCTTCAGCTTCGGGTTCGGGAAGAACTGCACCGCCTGAACCTTTGCATCGGGCACTTTCAATGCCGAAGTATTGACCCGCGTGCCCAACTCCTTGGGCACCGACAGCCCTTGTTCATTCAGCGTGTCGGAATAACCGCAAGCCACACACTCGCGATGCGGAACGGCGTCTTCGCTCCACATCATCAACTTGTCCGGCTCGCTGCAGGCCGGGCAGACCGCGCCGGCGATAAAGCGTTTTTTGGTGATCACAGATTCCTCACTCATGCTGCCGCGTCCTCACTCAGGCCGCTATGGCGCAAGAGTGCGTCAATCGATGGCGCACGGCCACGGAAGTCGACGAACAGCACCATTGGCTCCTGGGAGCCGCCTCGCGCCAGAATCGCTTCACGGAAGGCGCGACCGGTCTCGGCATTGAGCACACCCTCTTCTTCAAACTTCGAGAAAGCATCAGCCGACAATACTTCTGCCCACTTATAGCTGTAGTAGCCCGCCGCATAACCACCGGCAAAGATGTGGGCGAAGCTGTTGGGGAAGCGGTTGTAGGCCGGCGGACGCATGACCGAGACTTCGTCGCGCACGCTTTCGAGCACTTGCAGCACACTACGGCCATCGCCATGGGTGGCATGGAGTTCGAAGTCGAACAACGAGAACTCCAGCTGGCGAACCATCATCAGGCCGGACTGGAAGTTTTTCGCCGCGAGCATTTTCTCCAGCAGATCCTGAGGCAACGGCTCGCCGGTTTCGTAGTGGCCGGAAATCAACGCCAGACCTTCCGGCTCCCAGCACCAGTTTTCCATGAACTGACTTGGCAGTTCGACCGCATCCCAGGCCACGCCGTTGATGCCAGACACGCCTGCATGCTCGACGCGGGTCAGCAAGTGATGCAGGCCATGACCGAATTCGTGGAACAGGGTGGTCACTTCATCGTGGGTCAGCAGGGCCGGCTTACCGCTGTCGGCCGGGGTAAAATTGCATACCAGATTCGCCACCGGGGTTTGCAGCACGCCATTGATCGTACGGCGATGATCGCGGGCGCCGTCCATCCAGGCCCCGCCGCGCTTGTTGGCGCGGGCATACAGGTCGAAGAAGAAACGACCGACATGCTGGCCCTTTTCCTTGATTTCGAACAGGCGGACATCCGGGTGCCAAGTGTCGAAGCCCTTCAGCTCAGCGATCTCGATGCCGTACAGGCGCTGAACGATGCTGAACAACCCAACCAGAACCTTGTCGATCGGGAAGTAAGCGCGAAGGGTTTCCTGGGCGACGCTGTAGCGTTGTTCGCGAAGTTTTTCACCGTAGAAACCGCTGTCCCAGCTTTGCAGGTCCGGGCAACCTTGTTCGGCGGCGTAGGCCTTGAGCTGTTGCAGATCCTTTGCGGCGAACGGCTTGCTGCGTTTGGCCAGGTCGCGCAGAAAACTCAGCACCTGATCGCTGGACTCGGCCATTTTGGTGGCCAGGCTCAGCTCTGAGAAGCTGGCGAAGCCCAGCAGTTTTGCCAGTTCCTGACGCAGGTCGAGAATTTCTTCCATGACCGGGCCGTTGTCATTCTGACCGGCATTCGGGCCTTGGTCCGACGCACGGGTGCAGTAGGCGGCATAGACTTCTTCACGCAGGGCGCGGTCCTGGGCATAGGTCATCACCGCGTAGTAACTCGGGAATTCCAGGGTGATCAGCCAGCCGTTCAGGTCCTTGGCTTGCGCGGCGGCGGCCATTTGCGCCTTGGCCGAATCGGTCAGGCCGGCGAGGGCGGCTTCGTCGGTGACGTGCTTGGTCCATGCCTGCGTAGCGTCGAGCAACTGGTTGGAAAAGCGACTGCCCAGCTCCGATAGCTTGCTCTGCACATCGGCATAGCGCTTTTGTTCGGCTTCAGGCAGGTCGATACCCGACAGACGGAAGTCGCGCAAAGCGTGTTCCAGGATCGTTTTCTGCGCCACATCGAAACGGGCCGCTTCAGGGCTGTTGGCCAGCGCTTCATAGGCTTGAAACAGTTCACGGTTCTGGCCCAGCTCGGTGGCGTAGGCGCTCAGGGCCGGCAGGCAAGCCTCGTAGGCTTGGCGCAACTCGGCGCTGTTGCACACGGCATTGAGGTGGCTGACCGGGCTCCAGGCGGCGCCCAGACGATCGTTGAGCTCATCCATCGCCAACACCAGGCCGGCCCAGGTCGGTTGTTTACCCTGGGTCTTGAGGATGTCGACAATGGCGGCGCGGTTGTCAGCCAGGATCTTTTCAATGGCCGGTTGCACGTGTTCGGCACGGATCGCCGAAAACGGCGGCAGGTCGTAGGACTGCAGAAGAGGGTTGTTCACGCTCACGGTTGGCACCTTGGCTGGAAAACATGCGGGAAGAAACATGGCCCCATCTTAATTACAATCGACGCTCACCGCAGCTATCAGCAAAAGAGAGAGAGCCTATCGTGACCCTTCGCAAGTATCAGAACCACACGCCGCTGCTGGGCAAAGGCGCCTTTGTCGACGGCTCGGCGGTGGTGATCGGCGACGTCGAAATCGGCGAAGACAGCTCCGTCTGGCCACTGACAGTGATCCGCGGCGACATGCATCGCATCCGGATCGGTGCGCGCACCAGCGTGCAGGACGGCTGCGTATTGCACATTACCCACGCCGGGCCATTCAATCCCGATGGCTTCGCGCTGCTGATCGGTGATGATGTGACCATCGCGCATAAAGTCATGCTTCATGGTTGTGCCGTGGGCAACCGGATTCTGATCGGCATGGGCAGCATCGTCATGGACGGTGCGGTGGTCGAGGACGATGTGATCATCGGCGCTGGCAGCCTGGTGCCGCCGGGCAAGCGCCTGGCAAGCGGTTTCCTCTACGTTGGCAGCCCGGTGAAACAGATCCGACCGCTGACTGACAAGGAAAAAGCCTTTTTCACCTACAGCGCAGCGAACTACGTGAAGCTCAAGGACCTGCATCTGGCCGAAGGCTACGACCAGCTCTAGACCGCTTGATAAAGGAAAGTGCCTCTCTACTGCTCAGGAATTTTCATGCATTACCAAACCGTACTGTTCGACCTCGATGGCACGTTGACCGACCCGCGCGAAGGCATCACCCGCTCCATTCAGTTCGCCCTGAGCAAACTGGGGATCGATGAACCGGACTTGACCAGGCTCGAGCACTTCATCGGCCCGCCATTGTTGCAGGCGTTCATGAAGTTCTACGACTTTGACGAGCCCAAGGCCTGGGAAGCGGTGAATTTCTATCGCGAGCGCTTCAAAGTCACCGGTCTGTATGAAAACCGCGTGTTCGATGGCGTCACGCCGTTGCTGGAAACCCTCGGTGGGCAAGGACGACAGCTGTACATCGCAACGTCCAAGCCATGGGTTTTCGCCCGGGAAATCGCCCGGCATTTCGACTTCGCCAGGCATTTCAAAGTGATTTACGGCAGCGAGCTGGATGGTACGCGAACCGACAAGGTCGAGCTGATTGCGCACTTGATGAGCGAAGAAGGCCTGGACCCGGCCAATACCCTGATGATTGGCGACCGTAAACACGATCTGATCGGTGCACGTAGTAATGGGCTGGACGCGGCGGCGGTGGGTTATGGATTTGGCAGTCGGGAAGAACTGAGCGCTGAAGCCCCGGCTTACCATTTTGAGACGCTAGAGGAGATGCATCAGGCGTTTTTGCAGCGTTAGTTGCATTGCCTTCGCGGGCAAGCCTCGCTCCTACAGAATGTACGTCGCCTGCACCGTCGTCGCCCGACTGTAGGAGCGAGGCTTGCCCGCGAAGAGGCCCTTTCAGCCATCGCCACTTTTTGATCCTGCCAACACTTTCAACGCCGCCTTACGCTCCTCAAGCGGTAAAGCGCCCAATTTCTCCACCGCCGCATAAAACCTCAGCCAATCTCCATCGACCTGTTTGAACAACGCGGCAAACGCCGGCACCCATTGGTCATACAAACCAAACGGCAACAGCCGGGCATTGTTCATTGGGCTGTTGATCCAGGCGTCGAAGCGTTTGTTCCCGCCCCATTGAGCGTCGCGTAGCGTCCGGTAATCACGGCGCAATTGTTCGAACTCTGCTGCTTTTCGCTCACGCATTTGCTCGGCAGGAAGCGGCAAGGCGTAAAGCTGTTCCAGTCGCTTGCGGGCGTTCAAAACCAATTGGATGAACTGGTCGCGTTGCTTCACCAACGCTCGGTTATCCGGTGGCAGGCCCCGGGATGCGCGCCATTGGCGAGTGCCCTCCTGCTCGACGAAGGTCGCGAAGGACTCGTTGAACTCGGTGTCGTCCTTCACATAAAAACGTTGATGGGCGAGTTCGTGAAATATCAGCGTGGCTAACCGTTCGTCGCCCCAACCCATCATCGAGCTCATGATCGGGTCGTTGAACCAACCGAGCGTCGAATAGGCCTCGACGCCGCCAATCGACACGTCCATACCTTGCAGACGCTGCAACGCGGCCTCACCGCGGGCAGCACTCTGGCTGTAATAACCGCGATAGGCGACGCAGCCAGCGATGGGGAAGCAATGGTTCTGCGGCTTCAGCGAAAATTCCGGCGTGGCAAAGACGTTCCAGACTACAAACGGTCGGCCAATGTCGGCGTACAGGCGGTAGCTCTGATTGTCCGGCAAATGCAGGTGCTGGCTGGCAAATGTCCGGGCCTTTTGTGATTCGGCCAGATGCGCGCGCAATTGCTGATCGCGGCCTGGATCGGCGATCACACTGGAAACCGGCTCTCGGGCTCGCAGCAATTGCAACTGACCACTGGCCAGTTGGCCGTAATAGCTGATGCTGGCGCAGCCGTTAAATAACAAAAGACATAACCCCGGAAACAAAATGCGTAAAACGCGATCAAGTAACCCAAGGCTTTTACGCGGCCTGATCAAAATAAATCATCCCTGGAAAGTCTGCCCGCAAGACTATCCCGCCTATTGGAGCTCCGCTATGCGCAAGTTGATGCTGACGGGAGGCCTGCTGATGCTGGCCGGTTGTGCTGGATTGCCTACTCCTGATCCTTCACAGGCATGGATCGATCTGGATACACGACAGGAAGACACCGCGCTGCAAGCGATAGAAGTCGATGACAAGGCTTCCATCGACAAGCGCTATTTCGAGGTACAACCCGGTAGCCATAAGCTGACGGTTCGCTACTTGTTCGCAGTCCAGCCAACCAACATTGGCCCCAACGCGCAACCGCTGTGGCGCGACTGCCAGCTGAATGTGAAATTCAAGGACTTCAACGCCGGTCAGCGGTATCAGCTGCAAGCCGGGAATATCGGCTTTCGGCCATGGGCGAAGCTCTACGATCAGCAGCGAAAAGTGATTGGACAGGGCACACCGGCAGGCTGCCAACGTACCTGATCGAGGCTATGCTGAATAATCAGTCCTTGGGATATTCATCATGCGCAGGTTGTTGCTGTTGCTCGCAGCAGGCGTTTTCGTCGGTTGTACGAGCCCGTTACCGGCGGTCAATCCGCAAATGGCCTGGGTCGACTTCGCCACGCCGAGCCCCGGCGGGAAACTGCTGATGGCCGACCGGCTCGATAACCAGCGGCTGAGTGACGGGAGATACTTCCAGGTCACCCCGGGTAGCCATGAACTGAGAGTGCGTTTCGATTTTGAAGTGTTTGGTGGAGGCTCGGGCCTGATGAATGCTCCGCTGGAGCGGCTGTGCTACCTGACCATCAACTACGACCATTTCGAGGCCGGCCAGCGTTATCTGCTGGAAGCCCGTTCTATAGCGTTCACCCCCAGCGCCCGGCTCTACAATGCCAAGCGGGAAATTGTCGCCGAAGATCGGCTGGCCAACTGCGTCATATGAGGCGAATCAGCGATCATTTTTTTGATAAATGATTTTCTTGGTGCCGTATTCGCATGAACCCACGACCATGTTCTGATCGTGGACTTCGTCATTGGTGACGATTTCCAGGGTATAGGACGAGACGTTGTTGGCTTGAATCTTGGCTTCGATCTCGGCCTTGAGTTCCTCACAGGATTTCGGTGCCGCGAGGGCCGATGTGGCCAGCGTGCAACAGATAATCGCGAAGGCAAAACGTTTCATGGTTGAAGCTCCCTTGAGGCAGCGCGCACGGTAATGCGCTCAAGCTGCTGTCGTTTATTCGACCACAGTTTTGTCTGTCAGATTATGTTTCAGGGCAAAAAAAGACCGCAACCTGCGCAAGGGAGCCCGCGAAGGCCGCGATCTTTTACCCCGTATCAACCCATGATCAGCTGACCAAGGTCGCATCCAGGCTGATTTTTGCATTCAGTACTTTGGATACCGGGCAGCCTTCTTTGGCTTTGTTGCTCAGCTCCTCGAATTGCGCCTGATTCGCCCCGGGGATTTTCGCCTTGAGAATCAGTTTTACCGCCGTGATCGCAAAGCCGCCTTCTACCTGGTCCAGGGTGACCTCGGCATTGGTGTCGATGCTGTCAGCCTTGAGGCCCGCCTCGCCGAGAATCATTGAAAACGCCATGGAAAAACAGCCCGCGTGAGCCGCGCCGATCAGTTCTTCCGGATTGGTGCCTTTACCGCCCTCGAAACGAGCCTTGAAACCGTAGGGCGCATCCCTGAGAACGCCGGTTTCAGTGGAAATCGAGCCAATACCGGTTTTCAGATCACCTTCCCAATGAGCCGATGCTTTCTTCGTGATAGCCATATCTGCCTCCTCAAGATTCGGCGCGCAACGTCGCGCCTTCGTGGTTTTCGGTTGCCAGGGTTCTGAGGATAGACCGTCAGGCAAAGTTCATCTCATCTGATCAGTCTTCTAATGGCGCAGGAATTTTGTCCCTCCTATTGAAACTCGGGTATATGCCCTCATTGCATGGAACACGCTTATAGACTCGGCAGGTTTTCGTTCGTGACAAAACCTGCTTACCCCATTTGGAGAAGCAGGTTTATGAAACGACTATCCGATATCAAGTTCTCGGCCCTTGATCTGGTGCCCGTGCGGGAAAACGGCAGTGCGGCCCAGTCCCTGCACAATTCCCTGGACCTGGCGCAGCATGTGGAAAAATTCGGCTACAACCGCTTTTGGGTCGCCGAGCACCACAACATGGACGGGATCGCCAGTTCGGCGACCTCGGTCCTGCTGGGTTATCTGGCTGGCGGCACTTCGACCATTCGTGTCGGTTCAGGTGGCGTGATGCTGCCCAACCACGCGCCACTGGTGATCGCCGAACAGTTCGGCACCCTTGAAAGCCTGTATCCGGGGCGGATCGATCTGGGCCTGGGACGCGCGCCTGGCTCCGATCAAATGACCGCCCGTGCCCTGCGCCGTGAACGCTCCGGCAGCGCCGATGATTTTCCGCAGGATGTAACCGAACTGATGAGCTACCTTGGCCCACGTACGCCAGGCCAGCGGATAATTGCCATGCCGGGTACCGGCACGAATGTCCCGATCTGGTTGTTGGGTTCGAGCCTGTTCAGTGCGCAGTTGGCGGGTGAGCGCGGTTTGCCCTACGCGTTCGCCTCACATTTCGCACCGCGCTTCATGCATGAGGCGATTCGCGTCTACCGCAACCACTTCAAGCCTTCAGCGGTATTGGATCAGCCTTACGTGATGCTCGGCGTGCCACTGGTGGCCGCGGACACCGATGAGCAAGCCGATTATCTGGCCACTTCGGTCTACCAGCGGATTCTCGCATTGATGCGTGGCCAGAGCCTGGTGCAACGCCCGCCCGTGAAGACCATGGACGGTCTGTGGCTGCCTCATGAGAAAGAAGCGGTCGGTGATTTCCTGGGTCTTGCCATGGTCGGCAGCCCGCAGAAAATTCGCGCCAAACTGGAAGTGCTGATCGAACAGACACAGGCCGATGAGCTGATTTTTACCTGTGACCTGTACGAACATGCCGATCGCCTGCATTCCTACGAGTTGCTGGCCCAGGTCATGAAGGGCTGAGACGCAAACAGCGCCTACAAAAAAGCCGACGCCATTGCGTCGGCTTTTTCATTTTCGAAGGCGTCAGCCCTGTTTGTAGACGATTTGCCTGGCGCCTTTTTCGCAGGTGCCAACAACTTTTCCGTCAGCAGCAGCACCTTTGTCGACGATCTCCAGTGTGTAATCGGAAACCCCCTTGGCATCCAGTTTCGCCGAGATCTCGGCTTTCAGCTCGTCGCACGATTTGCCCTGGGCAAAGGCTGTTCCCGCAAGGCTCAACAAACCTATCGCCAGAATAAACTTCTTCATGGGTTGCACCCCCTGGTCGGATCAATAGAGGGAGCGCATCCAGCGATCGGCCGGAGGCACTCACCACGTAGCTTTGCCATTCCCTATGGCATTCGGCCGGCGCGCAAGTTCAGAAGGCGGACTTCAAACTCAGCTACTGGCAATCCGGAATCCGACCTTGAGCGTCACTTGAAAGTGTGCCGCTTTGCCGTCTTTTATGTGCCCCCGGGTTTCGGTCACTTCGAACCATTCCATGTATTTCAGACTTTTGTTGGCTTCGGCCAGTGCATTATTGATGGCATCTTCAATGCTGGTGGTGGATGAGCCGACCAGCTCGACTTTCTTGTAGGTGTGATGGTCAGTCATGGCGTTCTCCTAAGGATGTGAAATACAGCCTAGCAGTGATTTTTCTTATTTCTTCCGTCGACCAATCCGAGGCGAAATTCAGATTTACTGCACTTTCTGGAACCCCTGAAGTCCCAACCAACACACGCAACTCAACAATGCAGGAGATTCACCATGGCCAACACCTCGTTACGTAAAGCCTCATTGCAAAGCATGGAAGCCGAGATCGAGAGTCTGCTGAAATCGTTGGAAAGCCTGAAGGACGACGCCTCGGACGAATCGCGTAAAACCCTTAAAACGCTGAAAATCAACGCCGAGAACGCGCTGAAGCATTCGCGCCATCTGCTCTCCGATGCCTATGAAGAGGTCAAGGTCAAAACCCGTGAAACCGGGATCGCGACACGTGACTACGCCCAGCAACACCCTTGGACTACAGCCGGTGTCGCAGTCGGTGCGCTGGGTCTTTTGGCCGCCTATCTGCTGTGCAAGCGCGGTAACTAAGGTGCCTGACGCAGTTCGTTTTTAAGCCACTGCGCCAATTGCCGAGCGCGTCCGTCTGCGGCGCGCTTGGGTAGCCACAATGCCAGTTGCGCCGGGGTTTCACAGAAACCCCATGGCGCAACCAGGCGGCCGGCCTTCAAATCTTCTGCCACCAGCGGCTCAGGCGCGATGGCCACGCCCAGTCCGGCCACTGCGGCCTCCAGCAAATAATACAAATGCTCGAAACCCTGTCCGTACTTCAACGCCTTGGCGTCGAGGCCACTTTGCTGCGCCCAACTCGGCCAGGCTTGCGGCCGTGAGGTGGTGTGCAGCAAAGGCTCGGTCAGCAGGACGTTGGCCGGTGCGCTGCGCAGTCTTTCGTAACCGACGAATCGTGGGCTCATGACCGGACCAATGCGTTCACTGGCCAATTCATAAACTTGCATGTCCGCCGGCCATGGTGGCTCGGCAAACACCAGCAAGGCATCCAGGCCAGGCCGCCGTGGATCGAGATCGCCTTCGCCGGCCGACAGGTGCAAACGCAGATCCGGCAGGTCCGCATTGAGCCGCCCCAAACGCGGAATGAACCAGCGCGCCAGCAGGCTGCCCGAGCAGCCGAGCACGAACGGCGCATCGGCGGTGCTTTGGGTCAATTCGGCGCAAACGCTGCGCAAACGCTCGAAGGCATCGCTGCTGACATCGCGTAAACGAACGCCCGCATCTGTGAGTTTAAGGCCACGTCCATCCTTGATGAACAGGCTCACGCCGAGGTGTTCTTCCAGCACCTTGAGTTGTCGGCTGACCGCGCCATGAGTCACGTGCAGCTGTTCGGCAGCGTGACTGACGCTGTTCAGACGGGCAGTGGCTTCGAAGGCGCGAAGAGCGTTCAGCGGAGGAAGGTCGTGGCTCATGGTATCTGTGAGTTTTCCTGACAGGTTGTGGCGATCTTATCGGTTTTCAGTGCGGGATGTCAGAGGTAGAGTGAACCCCATCGTCACCTCTCAAATACCACTGGAGCGACCCATGACCCAGACTAACCTGCGCAATGGCCCCGACGCCAACGGCCTGTTCGGCGCGTTCGGTGGCCGTTACGTTGCCGAAACCCTGATGCCGTTGATCCTCGATCTGGCCCGCGAATACGAAGCGGCCAAGGATGATCCGGCGTTCAAAGAAGAATTGGCTTACTTTCAGCGTGATTACGTCGGACGTCCAAGCCCACTGTATTTCGCAGAGCGTCTGACAGAGTTCTGCGGCGGTGCGAAGATTTACCTCAAGCGCGAAGAGCTGAACCACACCGGCGCGCACAAGATCAACAACTGCATCGGCCAGATCCTGCTGGCGCGGCGCATGGGCAAGAAGCGCATCATCGCCGAGACCGGCGCTGGCATGCACGGCGTGGCGACCGCCACCGTGGCTGCGCGTTTCGGCCTCGATTGTGTGATCTACATGGGCACCACCGACATTGAACGTCAGCAAGCCAACGTGTTTCGCATGAAGCTGCTGGGCGCTGAAGTGATCCCGGTGGTCGCCGGCACCGGCACCCTTAAAGATGCGATGAACGAAGCCCTGCGTGACTGGGTGACCAACGTCGACAGCACCTTCTACCTGATCGGCACCGTCGCGGGCCCGCATCCATATCCCGCCATGGTTCGTGATTTCCAGGCTGTGATCGGCAAGGAAACCCGTGAGCAGTTGCAAGCCCAGGAAGGCCGTCTGCCCGACAGCCTGGTGGCGTGCATCGGTGGAGGTTCCAATGCCATGGGCCTGTTCCACCCGTTCCTCGATGACAAGAGCGTCGAGATCATCGGCGTTGAAGCCGCCGGTTATGGCATCGAAACCGGCAAGCATGCGGCCAGCCTGAACGGCGGCGTACCGGGCGTGCTGCACGGCAATCGTACTTTCCTGTTGCAGGACGATGACGGCCAGATCATCGACGCTCATTCGATCTCCGCTGGCCTCGATTATCCGGGCATCGGCCCGGAACACGCCTGGTTGCATGACATCGGCCGCGTCCAGTACACCTCGGTGACCGACGACGAAGCCCTCGATGCGTTCCACAAATGCTGCCGCCTGGAAGGGATTATTCCTGCACTGGAAAGCGCCCATGCCCTGGCCGAAGTGTTCAAACGCGCACCGACCCTGCCGAAAGATCACCTGATGGTGGTCAACCTGTCCGGTCGTGGCGACAAAGACATGCAGACCGTGATGCATCACATGGAACAGTCTCAACAAGAGCAATCCAAGCAGGAGAAACACTGATGAGCCGCCTGCAAACGCGTTTTGCCGAACTCAAGGAACAGAACCGCGCCGCCCTGGTGACCTTCGTGACCGCCGGCGATCCGGGCTACGACACGTCTCTGGCGATCCTCAAAGGCTTGCCGGGAGCGGGGGCCGACGTGATCGAGTTGGGCATGCCTTTCACCGATCCGATGGCCGATGGCCCGGCGATTCAACTGGCCAACATTCGTGCCTTGGGCGCCAAACAGAACCTGGCGAAAACCCTGCAAATGGTGCGCGAGTTCCGCGAAGGCAATAGCGACACGCCGCTGGTGCTGATGGGTTACTTCAACCCGATTCACATGTACGGTGTGCCGCGTTTCATCGCTGAAGCCAAAGAGGCGGGTGTCGATGGCCTGATCGTGGTCGACTTGCCGCCCGAGCATAACGCCGAGCTGTGCGAGCCGGCACAGGCAGCGGGCCTGGACTTCATTCGCCTGACCACGCCGACGACGGATGACGTGCGCCTGCCGACTGTATTGAACGGCAGCTCCGGCTTTGTTTATTACGTGTCAGTAGCAGGTGTGACCGGTGCGGGCGCAGCGACTCTGGAACATGTCGAAGAAGCCGTCACCCGTCTGCGTCGGCATACCGATCTGCCGATCAGCATCGGTTTTGGTATCCGCACACCGGAGCAAGCGGCGTCCATCGCTCGTCTGGCCGACGGTGTGGTGGTGGGCTCGGCGCTGATCGATCACATCGCCAATGCCTCGACACCGGATCAGGCTGTGGAGGGCGTACTCAGCTTGTGCGCAGCCTTGTCCGAAGGTGTGCGTAAAGCGCGGGTCAGCTGAAGGTAAAGCTGCTGATGCAAAGGAATTAGAGCCTCGCAGCACAGACTGAACAGCAAGACCGGGGGCTTCAGGGCTACGTTCTGAAACCCTCAAAAAGATCGCAGCCTTCGGCAGCTCCTACAGTGGAATGCGATACCTCTGTAGGAGCTGCCGAAGGCTGCGATCTTTTGCTTTCAGGGCAACTCCAACCCACCTGCAGCCTTGTGCAGCTTGCGCAAATGCTCGCCAACCTGCTTCAGATTGGCTTCGTTGGCGGCCATTTCAGCGGCGCGACCTGGATCGAGCAGTGCTCTGACTTCTTTGTCCAGATCGCCGGTCAGCGCTTGTAGCTGCTTCTGGCGCAGACTGCTTTGCGACTCAAGGCGCGTCCACTCATTCGGTTGCGGCAAACCATAGCCACCGCTGCCGAGCAGTTCGGCCGGACGGCTAAGGAAACCGCTGCTGGCGAGAATCTGCTGCAAGGTCGCATTGGCCTTGTCCATGCTCCCATTCTTCAATTCTCGAGCACCCAGATAACGTTGCTTCACTTCGTCCTGGGCCAGCACCATCTGCTGACGGAAACTGGCCTGCTCCAGCAGCAGCAATGCCGCGCTGGTGCGTAAGTCAGCCTGATCAATCCATTTGCGGCGTTCCTCAGCTTTCAAGGACAGCCAGTCCTCGACCTTGTCCTGCTTGATCGGCAAATGCTTTTTCAGCACTTCGAACATCGCTTGATAACGATCGCGGAAGGAGTCGAAACGATAGCCCAGACGCAACGCTTCGCGGGGATCATCCAATACGCTGGTATCTGCCAGCCCGCGGCCCTTGAGCACTTCCAGCAAACCGTTGGGCATGATGCTGTCGAGGCCGACCAATTGCGCATTGTTGGTGCTGCTGCGCAGCAATTTCAGGCCCTCTACCGCGCAGTTGTTGGACAGGAAAAAATAGTTGCCGTCGTAACTCCAGTGCATTTCCGCAGCGTGTTCCACCACGTCTTCGACCTCACTGGGCGACAGGTTCAGCGGCACGGAAGCCAGGCTGCGCAGTTCGGTCTTGGTGTATTCGTCGATCACCTGGGCCAGCGGCAAGACAAACAGGCGCGAGGGGTATTTACCCACCAGCCCGTCCCAGCTCGACAGCTGTACGTCCCCGACGAAGGCGCGGTAGGACAACACCAGATGTTGATCCAGATCCAGTCGACAATCCGGCCCACGAGGCCGACCCGGCGCACAGATCACCAGTCGCAACATGCTGTGGCCCCAGCGGCTGACCCAGTTCTGGTTGGCTTCGGCCAAAAGATAGTCAACGGCATAAACCCGTTTCGGATCGACCTGGCCCAAGGGCAGCTTGGCAAAGTCGTTACCCGCATTAAGGAAGGCGAATGATTGGGCGCATGTGTCTTTGGCGGCTGGCGCCCAGCCGAAATGTTCCTTGTAGTAGCGATACAGCGCAGGACGACGGCAGGCATAGCTTGGGTCGAGAAGGAAATACTCCATGTTGACCGCGACGAACTCTTTGGGGCTGCTCGTCTCGTAGATGTCCGGGCTGCGCGCAATCTGCCGGTTGTGCTGTTCACGCTCGCCGCGCCGACCGACGTATTGCGGCCAGCCGGCCAAATCTAGCAGGCGAGGGTCATCGCTGAGGGTCCAGCGTCGCTCTGTCTGCCCACGGCATTGGTCGGGGATGCCGATCAGCCCGGAGCTGTTGTTACGTTGTTTGCAGCGCTGGATCAGCGTGCGCTCGGCGTCTGGCCACAGACGCGCCCGGTCATAAATATGGGTGAGTTCGTGTAGCACCGTGGCGAGCATTTCCCGGCGGACGGTGCCGTGGGGGCGATACGTCTTTTGGGTTGCGGCGCTGCCGTTGGTGAGGCTGGCGAGCAGATTGCGATTCAGGTCGAGCTCAGGCACCAGTGACGCCTGGCCGTAAGCATCACTTGGCATGTTGTCGGTCCAGCCAACGTCAATGCGCCGGTCCAGTTGCTCGATGAAACGCGGCGGTAACGCCTGCATGGCTTCATCAATCAGCGCCTGAGTGGCCTGCTGTTGCGCTGGGCTCAGACCGTCGGTCTTGAGTCGTAGTTGCAGGCCGGCCTGAGCTGTGTTGCCAAGCAGCAACACAACCCCGGCCAGCAGCCAGGCGCCTAGGGACTTCACAGTGCGAGGATGGCTTCGGCGAGAACCTGATCACTGGCGTCGCGGGCTTGCGGTACGCGAGTGCGCAAGGTGTCGAAGGCCGCTTCCAGGTGCGCACCACGTATTTCACCGTCGCTGGCGACGAAACTGGCCGCATCGTCGTGGGCTTCACGAACGATCTTCGAATCGCGAATGGAAGTGGTGGTGTCGGAAGTGAAATCAAGCGTGCGTTCGGAAGCACGAATGATGATGTTACTGGTGGCTACCAGGGTTTGCGCCTGGGCCACATTGGCCAACAACAGCAGGCCAAGGGTGGCAGCAATCAGCGGGCTACGCATGGAACGACTCCGGAGGAACAATGGATAACTATTGGACGAGAATTGCTTGCGCCAGTTCAAGGTCGCTGGCATGAAGTTTTGGCTGGGTCCGGCGCAGGTAAATCAACGCGGCCTCCAAGTGTGATCCTCGCAGCTGACCGTCACTGGCAATGAACGCGGCAGCGTCATCCCGGGCGGCGATCAGCAGTTTATGGTCGAAGGGCGCGGAGGTCACCATGCTGGAGGCGTAACCACTGGCCACAGTGCCTTGTGTAGACAGATTGAAAGCATCGAAGGCGTGGGCCGAACCCGACCAGCAAGCCGCAAGAAAAACCGCAGTGATCGAAAGGCTTGGAAGAAAACGCATGAGACTCGATGGCTGAAAGCGAGTCCCAAGGCTAGCGCAATGCCCGGGCTAGAGCCAGCGCCGAAACATGGGGACACGACGGGCGTGCCCCCGCTTCTGAGCTGTCGCTTAGATCGTCAGGATGGCCTGGGCCAGCTGTGCGTCAGTTGCATTCAGTTGTGGAGCTTGTTGGCGGATATGGTCGAGAGCGCTTTCCAGTTTCACGCCACGAATGGCGCCTTCACTGGCGACGAAGCTAGCGGCATCGTCACGGGCTGCACGGACGATTTTGTCGTCGCGAAAAGAAGACGATACATCCGACGTTGCGTCAGAGGACGCCTTCAGTCCACCAACAATGGAATCGGTGGTCACGATAAAGCTGGTGGCGTGGGAATTGGCAGCAACGGCAAGCAGAGCGGCAGCACTGAGCAGGCGAAGACGGGACATGGGGTAGCTCCTTTGGATAGACCGATTTAGAAGTGGCTCGGGATCAGATGCCTGTTTTAAAGCGATCGCCACGTTCTATCTGGATATTAGGCCTGTGCCTATCGGTTAGAACAGCCCCTGTCTGCCAAGAGAGGATGTTAATGCCGAAACTGTACTGGTTTAACTCATCTGAACTATAAACTGTACCTGTTGGTGGCTTTTGTTCTGTCGGTCAAATATCAGCTCCAAAACGACAAAACCCGTCGTGGTTTCCCACGACGGGTTTTGTTTGTTCGATTCGGGTTGCTGGCGGTGGATCCGGAGGATCAGAGCCAGCGACGCTAACTTAGCGCCAGAACGGCTTGCTCAGCTCTTCGTAGCGTTGTGCTTCGCTAATCCCTGCGTCAGCCAGCAGACGCGAATCCAGGCGAGCCAGTTGATGGCGGCTGGAGATGCGGCGCTGCCACAGCATCAGGTTGGCGATAACGCGCAGAGGCAGGGAAGCCTGGGTTTTTGCAGCAGTATCTTCGAAAAACAGCTCGGAACTGAGTGTACGTTCCATGGTTGACATCCTTCCGCTTATGGCGGGATTAGGTAGTGGTTTAACTGATGCCAATGATCCTCTCGTTTGGCCAGTCTCTGTAGATACAGTTCACCTGTATTGTGAGAGACCAGTTAACTGTTAAAGGGTGGTGTACTGGTCAAAATTGAGGCAACTGTACCTATCTGCACCGTTGTGGTGCATTTTTGATCGTTTGGTTTGAAAAGGTAGGCAATTACGGTAGGAAAAGACCCATACAGCAGTACAGTTTTTGACGGTATCGAGGGTTTTCACAGGGAGCTGACGAAACTGTGTTTGCGCCAGCTCCAATCTGTATCAATTACATCGCCAGCATACGCCCGGTTTCTTCCAGGTTTATGTGCCAACTCAGGGCGTCGCGAAGAATGTGCGGGGTATGCCCGCCGACTGCGCAGGCGGCAGTGAAGTAGTCATTCAAGGCTTGGCGATAGTCCGGATGAACGCAGTTGTCGATGATGGCCCGGGCGCGTTCACGCGGTGCCAGGCCACGGAGGTCGGCCAGGCCAATCTCGGTCACGAGAATGTCGACATCATGTTCTGTGTGGTCGACGTGGCTGACCATGGGGACCACGCTGGAAATCGCGCCGCCCTTGGCAATCGACTTGGTGACAAAGATCGCCAGGTGCGCATTGCGCGCAAAATCGCCGGAGCCGCCGATCCCATTCATCATCCGGGTGCCGCAGACGTGGGTGGAATTGACGTTGCCGTACAAGTCGAACTCCAGCGCCGTGTTGATACCAATGATGCCCAGGCGCCGTACCACTTCGGGATGGTTCGAGATTTCCTGGGGGCGCAGCACCAGCTTGTCCTTATAGTGCTCCAGATTCCCGAATACATCGGCATTGCGCCGGCTCGACAAGGTGATCGAACTGCCCGAAGCAAAGCTCAGCTTGCCAGCGTCGATCAGATCGAAAGTCGAGTCCTGCAGCACTTCGGAGTACATGGTCAAGCCTTCGAACGGCGAGTCGATCAAGCCGCACATCACCGAGTTGGCGATTGTGCCGATACCGGCTTGCAGCGGGCCGAGTTGGTTGGTCATGCGCCCGGCAGCCACTTCTTGTTTGAAGAAATCGATCAGATGGTCAGCGATGGCCTGGGTGTCGGTGTCTGGCGGCAGGACAGTGGATGGCGAGTCGGACTGGTTGGTGATCACGATCGCGACAATTTTCTCTGGCGGTATCGGGATGGCGGTGCTGCCGATGCGGTCGTCGACTTTCACCAATGGAATCGGGGTGCGGGTCGGCCGGTAGGTCGGGATATAAATGTCGTGCAGACCTTCCAGATTCGGGTTGTGAGCCAGGTTGATCTCAACGATCACGTGTTTGGCGAAAATCGCGAAGCTGGCCGAATTGCCTACCGACGTGGTCGGCACGATATGACCCTGCTCGGTGATTGCCACGGCTTCGATCACCGCGATGTCCGGTAGCTTGAGTTGTTGGTTACGCAGTTGCTCTACGGTTTCCGATAGATGCTGGTCAATAAACATGACTTCGCCGGCATTGATCGCTTTACGCAAAGTGCTGTCCACCTGGAACGGCATGCGTCGCGACAGTACGCCGGCTTCAGTCAGTTGTTTGTCGAGGTCGTTGCCCAGGCTGGCACCGGTCATCAGGGTGATTTTCAGCGGCGCTACCTTGGCGCGCTCGGCCAGGGCATGAGGCACGGCCTTGGCTTCGCCGGCTCGGGTAAAGCCGCTCATGCCGACGGTCATGCCATCCTGAATCAGAGCGGCAGCGTCGGCGGCGCTCATCACCTTGTCCAACAATGAAGGCAAGCGAATACGGTCACGGTACATAGTTGTTTTCTCGGGGCAACGGAAGCAGGTGCGCAGTCTAGTGAATTTGATCAGCGTCCGTCCCGCTACCAAGGTCGCATTCGAGGCTTCTATTCTGGGCCTTTCAGACAAAACACCGTTACAGGATCGGTAACAGCCACAAACAAAAACGCCCCGACGAGTCGGGGCGTTCAGGTTATCGAAGGGTTACTCGACGGCTTTGACCATGTCTTCGATGACTTTCTTGGCGTCGCCGAAAACCATCATGGTCTTGTCCAGGTAGAACAGTTCGTTGTCCAGACCGGCGTAGCCGCTGGCCATCGAGCGCTTGTTGACGATGATGGTCTTGGCTTTGAACGCTTCGAGAATCGGCATGCCGGCAATCGGCGATTTCGGATCGTTCTTGGCCGCCGGGTTAACCACGTCGTTGGCGCCGAGCACCAGCACCACGTCAGCCTGACCGAACTCGGAGTTGATGTCTTCCATCTCGAACACCTGGTCGTAAGGCACTTCGGCCTCGGCCAGCAATACGTTCATGTGGCCAGGCATCCGACCCGCCACCGGGTGAATTGCATACTTCACGGTCACGCCGCGGTGGGTCAGCTTCTCGGTCAGCTCTTTCAAGGCATGCTGCGCCCGAGCCACTGCCAGGCCGTAACCTGGAACGATGATAATGGTGTCGGCGTTAGTCAGCAGGAAGGTCGCATCGTCAGCCGAACCGGATTTCACCGGGCGGGCTTCCTGGGCGCCTGCCGGACCTGCGTCAGCGGTATTGCCGAAACCGCCGAGCAGCACGTTGAAAAACGAACGGTTCATCGCCTTGCACATGATGTACGAGAGGATCGCACCGCTTGAGCCCACCAGCGAGCCGGCAATGATCAGCATCGAGTTGTTCAGCGAGAAGCCGATACCCGCTGCTGCCCAGCCGGAGTAGCTGTTGAGCATCGACACCACGACGGGCATGTCTGCGCCACCGATCGGGATGATGATCAACACACCCATCACGAAGGCCAGGGCCAGCATCAGTGCGAAAGCGCTTAGACTGCCGGTCAGCATGAAGGTGATGCCCAGTGCCAGTGTCGCCAGGCCCAGCAGCAGGTTCAACTTGTGCTGACCGCTGAACTGTACGGGTGCGCCCTGGAACAGGCGGAACTTGTACTTGCCCGACAACTTGCCAAACGCGATTACCGAACCAGAGAAGGTGATTGCACCGATGGCGGCACCGAGGAACAGTTCCAGGCGGTTACCGGCAGGAATCGAATCCCCCAGTTCCTTGACGATGCCCAGTGATTGCGGCTCAACAACAGCAGCGATGGCGATGAATACTGCAGCCATACCGATCATGCTGTGCATGAAGGCGACCAGTTCCGGCATTTTGGTCATTTCAACGCGCTTGGCCATGATCGAGCCAGCGGTGCCGCCGACCAGCAGGCCGACGATGACGTAACCGATGCCGGCAGTAGCAAGTTCAGCGCCCAGCTTATAAATAAGGCCGACCGTGGTGACGATTGCCAACGCCATGCCAAGCATGCCGTAGACATTGCCGCGCCGCGATGTGGTTGGGTGCGACAGGCCTTTGAGGGCCTGGATGAAGCAGATCGACGCGATCAGGTAGAGCGTCGTTACCAGATTCATGCTCATTACTGGGGCGCCTCTTCTTTTACGGCTTTCGGGGCTTTTTTCTTGAACATCTCAAGCATTCTGCGCGTTACGAGGAAGCCGCCGAACACGTTCACTGCCGCCAAAGCCACCGCCAGGGTGCCCATGGTCTTGCCCAGTGGGGTTACGGTCAAAGCGGCGGCCAACATGGCGCCGACGATCACAATCGCGGAAATGGCATTGGTCACCGCCATTAACGGCGTGTGCAATGCAGGTGTAACGTTCCAGACCACGTGATAACCGACATAAATCGCCAACACGAAGATGATCAGGTTGTAGATACCGGGGGAGATAAGCTCTTCCATCGTCTGAATCCCTGCTTAGGCGTTTTTGCGGATGACTTGGCCATCGCGGCACATCAGGCACGCGGCGACGATGTCGTCTTCGAGGTTCACTTCAAACTGGCCTTCTTTGTTGAAGACCAGCTTCAGGAAGTCCAGCAGGTTGCGCGCGTACAGGGCCGAAGCATCGGCCGCGACGGCACCGGCCAGGTTGGTCGGGCCGCAAATGGTCACGCCATTCTCGACGACCACCTGATCGGCCACGGTCAGCGGGCAGTTGCCGCCCTGGGCTGCCGCGAGGTCGATGACCACGGAGCCTGGCTTCATCTGCGCCACGGTTTCCGCGCTCAATAGCGTCGGTGCCTTGCGGCCCGGGATCAGCGCCGTAGTAATGACAATGTCAGCCTGCTTGGCGCGTTCATGCACGGCCAAGGCCTGGCGCTGCATCCAGCTGGCAGGCATGGGGCGCGCGTAACCACCGACACCGACGGCGCATTCGCGCTCTTCATCGGTTTCGTAAGGCACGTCGACGAACTTGGCGCCGAGGGATTCGATCTGCTCTTTTACCGCAGGACGTACGTCAGACGCTTCGATCACGGCACCCAGACGTTTTGCTGTAGCAATCGCCTGTAAACCGGCCACGCCAGCACCGAGAATCAGCACGCGTGCCGCTTTCACGGTACCCGCAGCAGTCATCAGCATCGGCATGAAGCGAGGATAGTAGTGAGCGGCCAACAACACGGCTTTATAGCCGGCAATGTTCGCCTGAGAAGACAGCACATCCAGGCTCTGAGCGCGTGAGGTACGCGGCGCAGCCTCTAGCGCAAATGCGGTAATACCGCATTCAGCCAGCTTGGCAATGGTTTCATTGCTGAACGGGTTGAGCATGCCCACCACAACGGTGCCGCTCTTTATCAGCGTCAGCTCGCTGTCGCTGGGGGCGACCACCTTGAGAATCAGCTCGGCACCAAACGCATCGTTGGCGCTGCCAATGGTTGCGCCTGCCGCTGCATAAGCACTGTCGACAACGCTGGCATTAATGCCGGCGCCGCTTTGCACAGTGACCTTATGACCTTGGCCGATCAGCTTTTTGATGGTTTCCGGGGTTGCAGCAACCCGTGTTTCACCCGTCTGGGTTTCGAGAGGAACACCAATGTGCACGTCAAATCTCCTGCGTGATCTTATTGAGTAAACCCAGGCACTTCGGGTGGTGCGGCTGGGGCGGCCGATCAGCACGATCCCGCCAAATCAGGGCGGGGCGCGGCATTTTGCAGGCGAACTTTGTGCCCTTCAAGGGATTATGACGGGTGACGGAAAATTAACTACAAGTCACCCTGTGACCGAATGTCGCAACCTACCGGTTCAGTCCCTTGCAGGCCGTGCCTTGTAAGGGTTTCGTTAAAATTTTAATAATTTGTTATATCTGCATGATGAATGAGGAGTCATCGCTGGCCGATAGAGGCTCAAAGCCACGTATTCAGGCCTTTGTGGGACGTTTGTACTGCTCCTCAGTACAGTCTGCAGAAATGCGACAAATACTTATATCTGTAGTGCTTCCGTATTTCTGACTACGTAATCAACTAACAGGTGTAAGCCTTTATCCTTCTAGGTTGTAGCTTTGTGCCTGATTCACCAGCCAATCGCGAAAGGCCCTTAAAGATGCTGATTCGACCTTTCGCTCCGGAATCATCAGGTAGTAAGCCTTGATGCTCGAAAGTGCCTGAGCGTTGGCAATCACTAAACGTTTCTCAGCCAATTCGCGTTGAATCAGAAACGGTGGAATCAGCGCGATCCCCATATCGTGCATCGCGGCTTGAGCAAGCATGGAGAATAGCTCGTAACGCGGTCCTGTCATGTCACGCGGGATATTCAGGTTTTGAGAGTTGAACCATTGGCGCCAGGCATACGGGCGAGTGGTCTGCTGAAGCAAGGGCAATTCGGCTATTTCACCGGCGCTCAGATTGTTTTTTTTGCCCAGTAACGTGGGGCTGCACACCGGCATCGGATTTTCGCCCATCAGCCTGTGGGATTCGGTACCCGACCAGTCGGCATCGCCGAAATAGATCGCGGCATCGAAATCGGTATCGGCGAACAGGAAGGGGCGGGTGCGGTTGGTGAGGTTGACCGTCACTTCGGGGTGTTTGTGCTGAAAGTCCTTGAGTCGCGGCAACAGCCATTGAGTGCCGAAAGTAGGGACCACCGCCAGCTCGATCACGTTGGTGCCCTGCTGGCCCATCACTGACAAGGTGTCTCGTTCAACTGCATCGAGTTGGGTCGCCACTCGGCGACTGTAGGAAAGCCCGGCCTCCGTCAGCTTCACTCCGCGCCGCGAGCGGCGGAACAGTTCGACGCTGAGGAACTCCTCAAGGCTGGCGATCTGTCGGCAAATCGCTCCCTGCGTGAGGGAAAGTTCCTGGGCGGCCTTGGTAAAGCTCTCGTGGCGCGCTGCAGCTTCAAAGCTGATCAGGGCGGTTGTGCTGGGGATCTTCCTGCGCATGTACGTCAACCTCACTAATACATCGCCAATAAGCTATTTTGCGATGTTTCGAAGTGAGAAATTAGCACAACAGTATGCAAAATCCTCGTTTGTCGTGAAGCCGAACCGGGCCTAGGATCACTCCACGTTATTTGACCCGATTCGAGAGGACTCACTCATGGGCGGTAAAGCTAGCTTCAACTGGATCGATCCCCTGCTGCTGGATCAACAGCTCACTGAAGAAGAGCGCATGATTCGCGACACGGCTCAGCAATTCGCTCAGCAGAAGCTCGCGCCCCGCGTTCTCGAGGCTTTCCGTCATGAGAAGACCGACCCGGCGATTTTCCGCGAGATGGGTGAAGTGGGTCTGTTGGGTGCGACCATTCCTGAGCAATACGGTGGCAGCGGCCTTAACTACGTCAGCTACGGTCTGATTGCCCGTGAGGTCGAACGTGTCGACTCCGGCTATCGCTCGATGATGAGCGTGCAATCCTCGCTGGTCATGGTGCCAATCAACGAATTCGGTACCGAAGCACAGAAGCAGAAATACCTGCCGAAACTGGCTTCGGGTGAATGGATCGGTTGCTTCGGTCTGACCGAGCCTGACCATGGTTCCGACCCGGGCGCGATGATTACTCGTGCACGTAAAGTGGAAGGCGGCTACAGCCTCACCGGCAGCAAAATGTGGATCACCAACAGCCCGATCGCCGATGTGTTCGTGGTTTGGGGTAAGGATGACGCGGGCGACATTCGTGGGTTCGTTCTGGAGAAGGGCTGGAAAGGCCTTAGCGCTCCGGCGATTCACGGCAAGGTTGGCCTGCGCGCATCCATCACCGGTGAGATCGTCATGGACAACGTATTTGTCCCTGAAGAGAACATCTTCCCGGATGTCCGTGGTTTGAAAGGTCCGTTCACCTGCCTCAACTCCGCACGCTATGGCATCTCCTGGGGAGCATTGGGTGCGGCTGAGTTCTGCTGGCATACCGCGCGCCAGTACACCCTGGATCGCAAGCAGTTTGGTCGTCCATTGGCAGCTACACAGTTGATCCAGAAAAAACTGGCCGACATGCAGACCGAAATCACCATGGCGCTGCAAGGCTGCCTGCGACTGGGGCGTATGAAGGATGAAGGTATTGCTGCGGTCGAAATTACTTCGATGATGAAGCGCAACTCCTGCGGCAAGTCCCTGGACATCGCTCGCATGGCGCGCGACATGCTCGGCGGCAACGGTATCTCCGATGAGTTCGGTGTCGCTCGGCACCTGGTCAATCTGGAGGTGGTGAATACCTATGAAGGTACGCATGACGTCCACGCGCTGATCCTGGGTCGCGCGCAGACCGGCATTCAGGCGTTCTATTAATAGGAGAACGGTCATGGGCGCGCTTTCGCATCTACGGGTACTGGATTTATCGCGGGTGCTTGCCGGGCCTTGGGCCGGGCAGATCCTGGCGGACCTTGGCGCCGAAGTCATCAAGGTCGAGCGCCCGGGCAATGGCGATGACACGCGCGCCTGGGGCCCTCCGTTCCTTAAAGACGCCTATGGCGAGAACACCAGCGAGGCGGCCTATTACTTGTCCGCCAACCGCAACAAGCAATCAGTGACCATCGACTTCACGCGGCCAGAGGGTCAACAGTTGGTGCGTGAGCTGGCGGCGAAGTCAGACATTCTCATTGAAAACTTCAAGGTCGGTGGTCTGGCGGCTTATGGGCTGGACTATGAGTCGCTCAAGGCGATTAATCCGAAGCTGATCTATTGCTCGATCACTGGATTCGGGCAGACAGGTCCGTATGCCAAGCGTGCGGGTTACGATTTCATGATCCAGGGCTTGGGCGGTCTGATGAGTTTGACCGGTCGTCCCGAAGGAGATGAAGGCGCGGGTCCGGTGAAAGTCGGTGTAGCGCTGACAGATATCTTGACCGGTCTCTATTCCACGGTAGCGATCCTGGCGGCCTTGGCTCATCGGGATCAAGGCGGTGGCGGTCAGCATGTAGACATGGCGTTGCTGGATGTTCAGGTGGCTTGTCTGGCCAATCAGGCGATGAATTACCTGACTACCGGCGTTGCGCCTAAACGCCTGGGCAATGCTCATCCGAATATCGTGCCTTATCAGGACTTTCCTACGGCCGATGGCGATTTCATCCTCACCGTGGGTAACGATGGGCAGTTCCGCAAGTTTGCGCAGGTGGCTGGTCAGCCACAGTGGGCAGATGACCCGCGTTTTGCGACTAACAAATTGCGGGTAGCTAACCGAGCAGTGTTAATTCCGCTGATACGCCAGGCGACCGTGTTCAAGACTACTGCCGAATGGGTGGCGCAGCTGGAGCAGGCTGGCGTGCCATGCGGGCCGATCAATGATCTGGCGCAGATGTTTGCCGATCCTCAGGTTAAAGCGCGGGGCCTGGCCATTGAGCTGCCTCATGCTTTGGCTGGGAAGGTCCCGCAGGTTGCAAGCCCGATTCGTCTGTCCGAGACTCCGGTGGAGTATCGTCATGCGCCTCCCTTGTTGGGGGAGCACACGCTGGAAATTCTGCAGCGGGTATTGGGTCTGGATGCTGATGTCGTTGCAGGGTTAAAAGCGTCTGGGGTGCTATGAGCATTCCTTCTATATATAGCGGGGCTAATGTGATCTCTCTATATAGAGGGGAATGTATGGTTTTCAGGCTTTCTGCAAGTTATTGATAGAAAAGCGCAATCAGGGGTTGACGGCAGATTTTGAAGGCCTATAATTCGCCCCACTTCCGGCGCAGTCGAAACGGAAAACTCCTTGGTAAACAATGAGTTACGCGGTTTTCGGCAGCGGTTACGCTTCAGTTCATCGAAGCCAGAAGGAGTTGAAAGAGCGGTGATGTTAAGCTCTTTTAACGGTTCGATCTTCTCGGTCGAAAGCGGAGAAAAAGAGGTGTTGACAGCAGCGAGTAACGCTGTAGAATTCGCCTCCCGCTAACGAGAGATCGGAAGCGCAAGTGGTTGAAGTTGTTGAAGATTCCCAAGCGAAACTTTGAAAACTTCTGAAAATAACCGCTTGACAGCAACAGAGGCTGCTGTAGAATGCGCGCCTCGGTTGAGACGAAAGATCTTAACCAACCGCTCTTTAACAACTGAATCAAGCAATTCGTGTGGGTGCTTGTGGAGTCAGACTGATAGTCAACA